>NZ_JBQUYR010000018.1:0-142505 GCF_056314265.1 Pseudacidovorax sp. DMC4
GATGTCCCTACATCCCGGCTCCTCGCCCTTTCTTACGGTTTGGTTGATGGAAACCAAACCATACAAGCCTGTCGAAGCCTCGCGTGTCAGGGTTGTGATGACGCGGGCCAGAACGACTGGGCCTTTGCGCCGCGCGCCGCTCTGCCCTTCGACAGGCTCAGGGCGAACGGATTTGCGGCGGGGGCGCAATCCCGGCCGTTCAGGCACAGCGTCCAGGCGGAGGATGACGGTGTGCGTGCGGAGGTGCCATTCGCGGCGCCGTGCAGTGCCCCAAGCACGTTGGTGGAGAGCGAGCACCCCTCCCGTGCCGCAAGTCGGTCAGCGCGAGCGTGCACCGGGAGCGCGCATGCCGGCGTCCTCCGCCGGGTTAGCGCCCATCCCACCCGCGCACCCCGCCCTGCCACGCACGCCACGCCACATCGCGCCACGCCACGATGCACGAACCACGAACCGCGGTCCAAAGCTCATGACGTACGCCGTCGAGAACCCGCCCCGGACAGACCGGGACAAGGGCCCGGAACTCTCCAACCTCAGCCTTCCAGGTTCTTCCCCACGATCCCGGCCAGATCGAACATCGACACCTGGTCGCGACCGAACAGCGGACGCAGCTTGTCGTCGGCGTTGATGGCGCGCTTGTCCTTGGCGTCCTGCAGGCCGTTGGCCTTGATGTAGTCCCACAGCTTCTTGATGACCTCGGGCCGGGCCACCGGCTCCGGACCGATCACCGCCGCGAGCGCCGCACTGGGCTGACGGCCCGCGGCGGCGCTGGTCTTGCGCGGGGCCTTGGGGGCAGCCGCCTTCTTGGCGGCCGGCGCCTTGGCCGCGGTCTTTGTCGCACTCTTTGCAGCCGCCTTTTTGGTAGCCGGCGCGCGGGCCGGCGCGGCCGAAGCCGTCTTGCGCGGCGGGAACTTGGAGGTGCGCGGCTCGAACTCGAACGTGACCTTGCCCTCTTCCGCATTCCAGGCCAGGAAGGCCTTGAACGACCGGCGCGTGCGCATGCTCACGAACTTGTCGAGCAGGTCCGTCTTGCCGGTGGCCAGCAGCTTGCGCATCTGCTCCTCTTCCACCGGCTGCTGCAGGATCACCTTGCCGGTCTTGAAGTCGCAGCTGGGCGTGGGATGGTCGGCCGTGGGCACCGAGCGCTCGCACACATAGTTGGCGCCCAGCTCGTGCACACCCGCACCGCACTTGGGGCAAGGGCCCAGCGAAGGCGCGGCGCCGAAGTCGATGATCTCGCCGGTCTCGGCCGGGTCCTTGCCGTCGTCGCCGAAGTCGAACTCCAGCTTCCAGTTGTTGTCCTCGTCGCTGTGCTTGAGCACGATCTCGGCCACGAAAGGCCAGCCGGCCTTGGAGCGGAAGCCTTCCAGCGGGCCGATGTGCTTGTTGGCCACCAACTGCTCGGCCTCGGTCAGCTCGAAGGTGCGGCCGGCGGGCGACTTGGTGAAGGAGAAGCCGCAGGCGTCCTGCCCGCTGCCCGACTTGCCGGTGCAGGCGAAGCGCCGGTAGTTCTCGCGCACGATGCCACCGCAGTTGGGGCAGGGTGCCGACAGCGTGGCGTAGTCGCCGGGCACAGTGTCGCGGTCGTATTCCTTGGCCTTGCGCACGATGTGCTCGGTCATGCGGGCGATCTCGCGCATGAACTCGTCGCGGCTCAGGTGGCCCTGCTCCATCTGCGCGAGCTTGTATTCCCACTCGCCGGTGAGCTCCGGCTTGGAAAGCTCTTCGACGCCCAGGCCGCGCAGCAGCGTCGTCAGCTGGAAGGCCTTGGCGGTGGGGATCAGCTCGCGGCCCTCGCGCAGCATGTACTTTTCGTTGAGCAGGCCTTCGATGATGGCGGCGCGGGTGGCCGGCGTGCCCAGGCCCTTCTCCTGCATGGCCTCGCGCAGCTCGTCGTCGTCCACCAGCTTGCCGGCGCCTTCCATGGCGCCCAGCAGCGTGGCTTCGCTGTAGCGCGCGGGCGGACGGGTCTTGAGGGCCTTGACGTCGGCGCTCTCGGTGTCGACCTGCTCGCCGGGCTTGACCGGCACCAGCGTCTTGCCGTCCTTGTCGTCGTCGTCCGTGGCGGCTTCCTTGCCGTAGATGGCCAGCCAGCCCGGCTTGACCAGCACCTTGCCGTCGGAGCGGAAGCTGTGCTTCCTGCCCGCGGCCTCCACCGTGCTGATGCGGGTCGTGACCTGGAATTCGGCGCTGGGGAAGAACACCGACAGAAAGCGCCGCACCACGAAGTCGTAGAGCTTCTGCTCAGCCTCCGACAGCCCGCTGGGCGCCTGCAGCGTGGGGATGATGGCGAAGTGGTCCGACACCTTGGCGTTGTCGAACACGCGCTTGGTGGGCTTGACGTAGTTCTGGTCGATGGCCTGCTGCGCGAAGGGCGCCAGGTGACGCATGCCGCTGTTGGCGAGCATGCTCATGGTGTCCTTCACCACGGGCAGGTAGTCCTCGGGCAGGGCGCGCGAGTCGGTCCGCGGATAGGTCAGCGCCTTGTGCCGCTCGTACAGCGACTGGGCCAGCGCCAGCGTGGTCTTGGCCGAGAAGCCGAAGCGGCTGTTGGCCTCCCGCTGCAGCGAGGTCAGGTCGAACAGCAGCGGGCTGGCCTGGGTGGTGGGCTTGCTCTCTTCGGTGACGGTGGCAGGCCGGCCGCGCACGGCCTCGGCGATGGCGCGGGCCTCGGCCGCGGTCCACAGGCGGTCGGCGCGCTGCTCGGGGTCGGGCTCACCATTGGGAAGCAGCGGCGCGTTGGCCTTCTTCCAGGCCGGGTCGAAGTACTTGCCCGGGTACTGGCCGGCCTGCGCCTGGAAGACGGCATGGATCTCCCAGTAGTCGCGGCTGACGAACTTGCGGATCTGTTCCTCGCGCTCGACCACGATGGACAGCGTGGGCGTCTGCACCCGGCCCACGGTGGTCAGGAAGAAGCCGCCGTCGCGCGAGTTGAAGGCCGTCATGGCCCGCGTGCCGTTGATGCCCACCAGCCAGTCGGCCTCGGAGCGCGAGCGGGCGGCGTCGGCCAGACCCTGCATCTCGCGCTCGGAGCGCAGGCGGTCGAAGCCGTCGCGGATGGCCTGCGGCGTCATCGACTGCAGCCAGAGCCGGCGGATCGGCTTGCCCAGCGGCTTGGCGCCGCCGGCGTACTGCTCGATCAGCCGGAAGATCAGCTCGCCCTCGCGGCCCGCGTCGCAGGCGTTGACCAGCTGCGTCACGTCCTTGCGGCGCGCGAGGCGCACCACGGCGTTGAGACGGCCCTTGGTCTTGTCCACGGGCTTGAGGTCGAAGTGCGGCGGGATCACCGGCAGGTGGGCGAAGCTCCACTTGCCGCGCTTGACGTCGTACTGCTCGGGGGCCTGGATTTCCACCAGGTGGCCCACGGCGCTGGTCACGACGTAGTTGTCGTTCTCGAAATGCTCGTCGTGCTTGTCGAACTTGCCGGACACGGGCGTGAGCGCGCGCACGATGTCCTGCGCCACCGACGGCTTTTCCGCTATCACCAAGGTCTTCGTCATCTGGAAATCTCTCATGGGCAAGAGCCGCCAGGGGCCCGGACGGACCGGCACCTTCGGGGACAAAACACCGGCGCCCACGATGGGCGGCGGCGGCCGGCGACGCGCCGGACGGCTCTCTATACTCTGCGCCTCTCGCGCACGTGCGCATGCGCGCACATGTGCACATCTCAAGCTATCAGAACTCGGCGATGCCCTCCAAATCCCCTTCTTCGCCCGCACCCACTGCCGGCCGCCGCATCCAGACACGGCGCTCCGGCGTGCATGGCAAGGGGGTGTTCGCGACGCAGGACATCGCCGCCGGCGAGCTGGTGATCGAGTACACCGGCGAGGTCATCAGCTGGAAGGAGGCGCTGCGGCGCCATCCGCACGACCCGGCCCAGCCCAACCACACCTTCTACTTCCACATCGATGACAAGCATGTGATCGATGGCAAGGTGCACGGCAATTCGGCCAAGTGGATCAACCACTCCTGCGGGCCCAATTGCGAGACCGAGGTCGAGGACGGCCGGGTGTTCATCCGGGCGCTGCGCGACATCGCCGCGGGCGAAGAGCTCAACTACGACTACGGCCTGGTGATCGACTCGCCGTACACGCCCGAGTTGCTGGCCGACTTCCCCTGCTGGTGCGGCTCGCCCGACTGCCGCGGCACGCTGCTTGCACCGCCGGAGGACGCCGAGGCCGTGCCCGGCAAGGGCGCCAGGAAGAAGGACAAGAAGGCGAAGAAGGCCAAGTCCGGCAAAAAGGCCGTCAAGGCCGTCAAGGCCGAAAAGTCCGCAAAGACGGCGAAGTCGGGCAAGAAGGCCACCAAGAAGGCGGATGCCGACGGCAAGGCCCGCAAGAAGAAGGCGAAGGACAAGGCCTGATGGCCGCCATGGCATCGGTCTGGCCCGTCGACGCGCTGCAGCAGGCCCTGGCCGCGCAGCTACCCAGCCTGAGCGTCGAGGTGGTGGACGAGATAGCCTCCACCAACACCGAGCTCATGCGCCGCGCCCGTGCCGGCGACACCCGCGCCGTGCTGCTGGTGGCCGAGCGCCAGACGGCTGGCCGCGGGCGCCTGGGCCGGCAATGGGAAAGCGGTGAGCCGCAGGCGCCTGCCGCCTCGCTCACCTTCTCGCTGTCCCTGCCGCTGACGCCGCGCAGCTGGTCGGGCCTGTCGCTGGCCGTGGGCGTGAGTGCCGCCGAGTCGCTCGATCCGCTCGGCACGGCCGGCGTACAGATCAAGTGGCCCAACGACCTGTGGGTGCAGGACCGCAAGCTGGCCGGCATCCTGATCGAGACCGCCTCCACCGGCCATGCCGCGGCGGGACCGCGGCAGGTGGTGATCGGCATCGGCATCAACATCGGCCCGCGGCCCGCCGACGCCATGCGCACGCCGCCGGCCTGGGTGCGCCAGTGGGCGCCGCAGGCCGAACCGGCCAGCGTGCTGCTGGCTCTGGCTCCGGCGCTGCTCGCCGAGGTGCTGCGCTTCGCCGACGAGGGGTTTGCGCCCGTCGCGCCGCGCTTTGCGGCGCGCGACGCCCTGCTGGGCCGCGACGTGCACCTGAGCGACGGCACCGCCGGCCATTGCGAAGGCGTGGCGCCGGGCGGCGAGCTGCGCATCGCCACCACTGCCGGCCTGCGGCTGGTCGATAGCGCCGAGGTCAGCGTGCGGCCCTTGGGCCAGGCCTTCTGAGCGGCCCATGGCCCTGCGCCTGATCGTCCTTGTCCTGCTGCTGGCCAACGCCGGCTACTTCCTGTGGGCCCGCGGCGACCTGGCAGGCTTTGGCCTGGTGCCCGCCAGCCTTCACGAGCGCGAACCGCAGCGCCTCAACACGCAGATCCGGCCCGAGCTGCTGGAGGTGCGACCCGCGCCGGCCGACGCCCCCGCGGCGCCGGCACCCGAACCCGCCAGCTCCTCGCCAGCGCGCTGAACGCAGGCTTCCAGCTTCAGAAGGCCGCGGAGCAGGCCATGCCAGGGCACCCGAGGAACTGGGGTGTCAACTCTCCAGCTCTGTGTCAAAGCGCACGGTGAAGCGCGTGCCCGGCGGATGCTGGCCCGGATGCGCCTCCTGCAGCAACACCTGCGCCCGGTGCTGGCCGGCGATCTCGCGCACGATCGGCAGGCCCAGGCCCGAGCCGTCGGCCTCGTTGCCCAGCACGCGGTAGAAGGGCTCGAACACCAGCTCGCGCTCGGCCTCGGGGATGCCGGGGCCGTTGTCTTCCACCTGCAGCAGCAGCACATGGCCGAACGGGTCGGCCAGCACGCGCGCCGTGATCACGCCGGGGCGCCCCGGCGTGGAACTCGTGTAGTTGATGGCGTTGTCCAGCAGGTTGCGGATCAGCTCGCGCAGCAGGGTGGGGTTGCCCGGCAGCGTCACGCCGGCCGCGCCGGGCTGGGCGCCGTCGTAGCCCAGGTCCAGGGACTTGTCCATGGCGCGCGGCAGCAACTCGCGCACGGCGTCGATGGTCAGCCGCGCCAGATCGCAGGGCTGGCGCGCCAGCACGCCGGCACCGCCCTCGGCCCGCGCCAGCGCCAGCAGCTGGTTGACGGTGTGTGTCGCGCGCATGCTGGCGCGGCCGATCTGCTTGAGCGACTGCTTGAGCTCGTCGGCGTTGGCGCCTTCGCGCTGGGCCAGGTCGGCCTGCATGCGCAGGCCGGCCAGCGGCGTCTTGAGCTGATGGGCCGCGTCGGCCAGGAAGCGCTTCTGCGTGCCGATGGAGTCGTGCAGCTTGGTCAGCAGCTCGTTGAGCGAGGACACCAACGGGGCCACCTCCAGCGGGATGGAAGTGGCGTCGATGGGCCGCAGGTCGTCGGGCTCGCGCTCACGGATGCGGTCTTCCACCACCGACAGCGGCTTGATGCCGCGGGCGAGCGCGATCCACAGCAGCATCACGCCCAGCGGCACCAGCGCGAACTGCGGCAGCAGCACGCCGGTGATGATCTCGCGCGCATGCGCGGCCTGGCGCGCGCGGGTCTCGGCCAGTTGCACCAGCAGCAGGCCGGCGCCGTCCGCGTCCTCGGGTTCGGTGATGGTCTCCGGCAAGTCCGACGCCCCTTCGGTGGCCAGCGCGATGCGGCCGGAGGGGGCCAGGCCCGCATTGCCCGGACGCACCCACAGGTGGGCGATGCGCACCTCGCGCCCCTGCATCTGGCCGTCGTCGATGTAGACCACGCCGGGCACGGGCGTCTGGGCCAGGTGCGGCCCGGGCAGCCCCCCGGTGCCGGCCAGCCGCCGGCCCTGGGCATCCAGCACCTGGAACCAGACGCGATCGTCCTCGCTGCCGCGCAGCACCTCGGTGACCAGGGGCGGCACGTCGGGCGCGCGGCCCTGGGCGGCGGCGCGCGCGGCTTCGGCGGCGATCAGCCGCACGCCGTGGGCCAGGGCCCGGTCGTAGGGCGCGTTGGCGATGCCCTGCGCCACCAGCCAGGTCAGGCCGATGCTCAGCAGGATGAGCACGATGGCCGGCGCCAGCAGCGAATCGAGGATCTCGCCGAAGAGGGAGTTCTGGGCGCGCTGGAAGAGCTTCATGCCGGGGTGTCGAAGGATGGCGTTCCCGCCGGTCGGGCCGCGGGCGGCGCGGTGGTCGACGGCATGCGACGCAGGCGGCGGACGCCTGTCGGTGCAGCCCGCATCAGCCGTCGATCTTTTCCAGGCAATAGCCCAGGCCGCGCACGGTGGCGATGCGGATCGGGCCCTTCTCGATCTTCTTGCGCAGCCGGTGCACGTAGACCTCGATGGCGTTGAAGCTCACCTCCTCGCCCCATTCGCACAGGTGCTCCACCAGCTGGTCCTTGCTGACCAGGCGGCCGGCGCGCTGCAGCAGCACCTCCAGCAGGCCGAGTTCGCGTGCCGACAGCTCGACCATCTTGCCGTCGATGGTGGCCACCCGGCCGGCCTGGTCGTAGACCAGCGGCCCGTGCCTGATGGCGTTGCTGGTGGCGCCCATGCCGCGGCGCGTGAGGGCGCGCACCCGCGCCTCCAGCTCCTGCAGCGAGAAGGGCTTGGCCATGTAGTCGTCGGCGCCATGGTCCAGGCCCTTGACGCGTTCCTCCACCGAATCGGCGGCGGTAAGCACCAGCACCGGCACCTGCGAGCCGCGTGCGCGCAGGCGCTTGAGCACCTCCAGCCCGTGCAGCTTGGGCAGGCCGAGGTCGAGGATCAGCAGGTCGAACTCGTTGTTGGTCATGAGCGCCGCATCGGCCTGCGGGCCGGTGGCCACATGGTCGACGGCCGCGCCCGAGGTGCGCAGGCTGCGCAGCAGGGCATCGGCAAGCACCTGGTCGTCTTCGGCGATGAGGATGCGCATGGGGGCTCTCTGGAGGGTGGCGGATTCTAGGAGCCGCAATACGCTTCGAGCCCCAGGGCAACCACGGTCGCGACCTCCTCGCCCACGCTGGCGCGGAACTCGGCCTCGGCCCGCGCGACGCAGCGGCGGAAGGCTTCCAGCCAGGCCAGGCCGTCGGCGGTGAAGACGATCCGCCGGGCCCGCGCGTCCAGCGGATCGGCCTCGCGCCGCACCAGGCCCCAGGCCTCGCACTGGTCCACCAGCGCGCCCATGGCCTGCTTGGTCATGCCGGCCGATTCGGCCAGTTCGCCCAGGCGCGAGCCGCCCCGCGCCAGGTGGCGGGTGATGTGGATGTGCGCCGCCGTCACCTGCTGGCGTGCCGCCAGGTTCGACAGCGCCAGCGGGACCTCCACGTCATGGGCCATCAGTTCGTAGACGCGGGCGTCGAAGCGTCGCACGGCATGACCGAGCAGGCGGCCGAGGTGGGTCTGGCGCCAGTCGTCATCCTTGGGCTCTTGAACGTCCATGCCAGATAGTAAGCCAAACTGACGAAAAAATGGCTTGGCAGAAAGATACTCGCCCCTACACTACTGTTCAAGCATCCAGCCTGTAGTTCGAGACAGGCACCCATCCACACACCTCAAGGAGTCACCCATGGACGCACCCGTCAAGGCCGCCAACAGCGAAAAGGCCAAGGCCCTGCAGGCCGCACTGGCCCAGATCGAGAAGCAGTTCGGCAAGGGCACCATCATGCGCCTGGGCGAGGGCGAGAAGATCGAGGACATCCAGGTCGTCTCCACCGGCTCGCTGGGCCTGGACATCGCGCTGGGCGTCGGTGGCCTGCCCCGCGGCCGCGTGATCGAGATCTACGGCCCGGAATCGTCCGGCAAGACCACGCTCACGCTGCAGGTCATCGCCGAGATGCAGAAGCAGGGCGGCCAGTGCGCCTTCGTGGATGCGGAGCATGCGCTGGACATCCAATATGCCCAGAAGCTGGGCGTGACCGTGTCGGACCTGCTGATCAGCCAGCCCGACACGGGCGAGCAGGCGCTCGAAATCGTCGACAGCCTGGTGCGCTCGGGCGCCGTGGACCTGATCGTGGTCGACTCGGTGGCCGCACTCACGCCCAAGGCCGAAATCGAGGGCGAGATGGGCGACAGCCTCCCCGGCCTGCAGGCCCGCCTGATGAGCCAGGCGCTGCGCAAGCTGACCGCCACGATCAAGAAGACCAACTGCATGGTCATCTTCATCAACCAGATCCGCATGAAGATCGGCGTGATGTTCGGCAGCCCCGAGACCACCACCGGCGGCAATGCGCTGAAGTTCTACGCCTCGGTGCGCCTGGACATCCGCCGCACCGGCACCATCAAGAAGGGCGACGAGGCCATCGGCAACGAGACCAAGGTCAAGGTGGTCAAGAACAAGGTGAGCCCGCCCTTCAAGACGGCCGAGTTCGACATCCTGTTCGGCGAAGGCATCAGCCGCGAGGGCGAGATCATCGACATGGGCGTCACGGCGCGCATCGTCGAGAAGTCGGGCGCCTGGTATGCCTACAACGGCGAGAAGATCGGCCAGGGCCGCGACAACGCCCGCGAGTTCCTGCGCGAGAACCCGGCCCTGGCCGTGGAGATCGAGAACAAGGTGCGCGAGAGCCTGGGCATCAGCCTGCTGCCCACCGACGGCGTGGTGGACGCGCCCGACGCGGAGTAAGCCGGCATGTGGAGGGCGTCCGGGCGCCCCCGCGCCCCGGACAGGCGCGCCCCGCAGGACGACACGCCGCCCGACCGCACCGCCGGCCTGCGCCAGGCCCGCGGCCCGCGGGCACCGGCCACGGACGGCGCGGCCGACGCGGAGGCTGCGCCTGCGCGCCGGCGGCCCGTGCTGTCACTCAAGGGCCGCGCCCTGCAGCTGCTCAGTCGCCGCGAGCATTCACGGCTGGAACTGGAGCGCAAGCTGGCCGCGCACGAGGCCGAGCCGGGCGAGCTGGCCCGGGTGCTTGACGAACTGCAGGCGCGCGGCTTCATCGACGAGCAGCGGGTGATCGATTCGCTGCTGCACCAGCGCGCCGGGCGGCTGGGCGCCAGCCGCCTGCGCCAGGAACTCGCCGCCAAGGGAGTGGACGCCGAGGCCGCCGCCCACGCGCTGGCCGGGCTGAAGGAATCCGAGCCCGAACGCGCCCGCGCCCTGTGGCTGCGGCGCTTCGGCGCGCCCCCGGCCGACGCCCGCGAGCGGGGCCGGCAGATGCGCTTCCTGATGGCGCGGGGCTTCTCGGCGGAGGTGGCGGCGCGCGCCATGCGCGCACCGCCCGACGAGGACGAGGCCGACGGGCGCTGAAGCCCCGGCACGGCGGCTGCCTCGGCGCCGCGCATCGGGACGCGGACGCGCCGCCAGACCGGCGCGCCCCGCCGCCCGCTCGGCGGGCAACCCGCCTCACTGCAGCTTGTAAAGCCCAATCAGCTTGCTCACACCCACCTGCCGCGCGTTGCGCGCGTAGAACTGCAGGCTGTTGATGGTGGTGCCCTGCGCATATTGCGTGGGATCGCCCGCATCGCAGTGCTTGTCGCCGACCGACTGGGACGAGCAGCCGATCACCACCGTGCGCTGAGTGCTTCGCACCGTGGCACTGTCGTTGAAGCGGTTGCCCTGCTGGCCGGCGACGGTGCTGCCGAAGGGCGCATAGCCGTAGACGGTGATCGAGGTCGGCGCCAGCGCGCCGGCAGGCACGATCCAGCCATCGGTGCCGCCGGTGGCACTGATGTCCACCACGTTGCGCTCGTTCTGCGAGGGCGCGCCGAACAGGACGTAGCCGGTCGCGGCCGTCTCGGCGACCAGCTCCGCGCGGCTGCTGTCGGGCAGCGAAGGCATCGGCAGCTGGCGCAACTCGCCGATGGTCAGGGCACGCGACAGGGTGCGGTAGCTCTGCTCCACCGAGGGCTTGCTGGTGTCGGCATGGAAGAAGGTCATCGTCCAGCGACCCTGGTTGCCATAGGCGCGGATGTCGTCCTCGCTGGCCTGCGGATCGACGAAATAAAGGCTCGCCTCGCGGTCGGCAGGATTGCCGGCCGTCGTGCTGGAGCCGTACTCGCCGCGCACGCGCAGCACCGAGGTGCCGGTCGGCGTGCCGTCGCCGCGCTGGATCACCAGGAAGGACAGCCCCGCCTGCGGCACATAGGTGAGCGTCTTGCCGCTGGGCGTGAGCACCTCGACCCGGCTGAAGACGGGATTGCCGCTGCCGTCGGTGCGGTTGTTGATGTTGATGTCGTAGCCCGTGCCGTAGGAGCTGTAGGCCGGCGAATTGAGCAGGTCGCGGTGCTGCGCGTAGGGCGTGACGCTGGCCGCGTAGTCGTAGCCGTTGCCCACCAGCTTGAGCGCGCCATCCACCTGGCGGACCGCCAGCGTGTCGAAATCGCTGTTGCCCTGGGCGTCTTCCCAGCGGTAGCTCAGCACCAGATCGCCATTGCCCCGCACGAAGGCCACGTTGCCCCGACCGAAGGTCATGCCGGTGGCGCCGCTGCGGAACAGGCTGGCCCAGGCGCCGTTGTTGTTCGCGTTGCGGCCCACGCGCTGGCCGCTCTGGTAATAGGTGGCCGGGTCGTCGCTCAGGAACAGCTGCCGGCAGGCCGGCGCCACCACGTCGGCCGCCCCGCCCACGGCCGCCCCGCTGTCGCTGGAGGCAGTGCCCACGCGCTGGGTCAGCGGCAGGGCATAGCAGGCCGTGATGCGCTGCATCAGCGCGGCCACCACATCGGGCGACGGCAGCTGCGCCACCTGCACGTTGGCGGGCAGCGCAGGAATCGCCGTGTCGCTGCTGCGGAAGCTGATCGCCACCGGCACGCCATCGGCCGTCTTGACCGTGATCTCGATGTTCGCCGCCGTGCCGTCGGCACGGCTGCTGACGCTGAGCGCGTCCAGCAGCTTGTCCTGACCGGTGCCATCGGCCACCAGCGTGTCGGTCAGCGGATTGGCGGCGCTCACGCCCAGTGCGGCCAGCACGGGCTGCAGCGCCGCGTTGAGCTGGGCGACCTGGAGGGCCAGGGCCTCGGCGGTGATCGGCGCGGGACTGGCCGTCAGGCTGTCCGGGTTGCCGTCGGGCGCCAGGCGCGAGACCACGACCGTGGTCAGCGGCGTGACGTTGGCCGTGCCTTCGACCTTCACCGCCGCGCTGTAGAGCACCTCGTCGTCGCGCGAGACGCGCACCAGCAGCGGCGCCTGCGTGCCCGCCGGCAGGACGCAGCTGTAGCCGCCCTGGGCCTGGGTCTCGGTCGAACAGACCACTTGGCCGCCCGCATCGGTCACCCGGACGACGGCACCCGCGAAGGGGGCGCCGGTGGCCGCCACACCCGTGAGGACGGTGGCGGCCGGGACGGGCGCAGGGGCCGGGGCCGGCGCAGCGCCATTGCCCGAGCTGGTGGGCAGCAGCGCGAAGCCACCCCCGCCTCCGCCGCCACCCCCGCAGGCGGACAGCGCGCAGACCAGGACGGTCGAGGCCAGCCACACGGGCCGGCGGGAAAAGGAAGGGAATTCGGACAGGGACACACCCATGGATCGGCTCCTCATTGAATGAACGATTGGTGATGGCGCGCGGCCGCGGAGGCGGCGCGCCGGCGGGCTCGGCCTTTGTAGGGATTCGGTCCGCAGGGGGCATCGCCAGAATTGGTGACGCGGGCGGGCGCTCCCATGAACGAGGGAGCCGGCGTCCACACATCGGCAAACAACGACACACAGCGAGGGGAAAGCGCAACGATCGCTGAAGTGCACCCGCACGCTGGCAGCCCAAGCGGCGTGCTCCGGCTCTGCAACCGCTGGTCCGAAGCTTGCTGCAGGCACACGAAAACGATCAAAAGTTTTCTTCGGATGCACCAAGCGTGTAAATTCGCTTTCAAATCCGCCCCATTTCCGTGCTCACCCGTTCTGTCCCCGCCTCGTCAGCGCCCCATGGCACCCATTCCGTCGCCCAGCGCATCGCGCAGGCGCGGCCGCAGCTGTCGCGCCTGCATCGGCAGGTGGCGGATGTGGTGCTGGCCCAGCCGCTGCAGGTGGCCACGCTCTCCATCGACGAGCTGGCGGCGCGCGCGGGCGTGTCGGTGGCCACGGCCAACCGCTTCGCGCGGGCGCTGGGTTTCGACGGCTACCCGGCCTTCCGGGCCGAGCTGGTGCACGGCTTCGAGGCGCTGCTGGCGCCGGTCGAACAGTTGCGCAGCCAGGTCGAGTCCGGCCCGGCCAGCGCGGCGGACGCGTTCGCCAGCGCGCTGGAGGAATGCCGCCAGAACATCGAGGGCACCCGCCAGGCACTCACGCCCCAGGCCTGCGAGGCCGCCGTGGCGCTGCTGCGCGAGGCACGCACCATCTACATCGCCGGCTACGGCGCCAGCGCGTGGCTGGGTGGGCTGCTCCAGCACGGGCTGGAAACCCATTGCGGCGACGTGCGCCTGCTGGCCAGTGCCGCGGGTGCCACCCACGCCGCGCGCGCACTGGCCCGCAGCACGCCGCAGGACCTGGTGGTGGCCATCAGTTTTCCCCGTTACCTGGCCGACACGGTCGCGCTGGCCGAACAGGCGCGCGCCCGCGGCACGCCGGTGCTCGCCATTACCGACCATGCGGCGTCGCCCCTGGCGCCGCTGGCCGACGTGGCTCTCTTCGCCCAGGCCCGTAGCCGCTTCCGTGCCAACTGCGAGAGCAGCGCCCTGGCGCTGATCGAGGCGCTGATCATTGCCCTGTCGCTGCAGAGCCGCGAAGCGCTGCAGGCCGTTCGCGGCACGGCCGAGGCCATCGCGCCGTGGATCTGGAACACCCGCACCGGCCGCCGCGGCGTCGACCCCAAGGACCTTTCCGCATGACCCTTCCCGCCCTCGCGCTGCACGGCGGCGCCGGCACCATCACGGCCGCCAGCCTGAGTGCCCAGGACGCCCTCGGCTACCACCAGGCACTGCACGACATCGCCACCGCCGCCCAGGCGCTGCTGCTGGACGGCGGCAGCGCGCTCGACGCCGTCTGCCTGGCCGTGCAGATGCTGGAGGACTGCCCGCTGTTCAACGCCGGCCACGGCGCCGTGTTCACGCATGCCGCCACGCACGAGCTGGACGCCGCCGTGATGGACGGCCGCGACCTGCGCGCGGGCGCCATCGCCGGCGTGAGCCGGCTGCGCAATCCGGTGCACACGGCGCGCGCCGTGATGGAGGACGGCGCCCATGTGCTGCTGGCCGGCGCCGGTGCCGAGGCCTTCGCGCAGGAGCGCGGGCTGGCCTTCGTCGACCCCAGCTACTTCTCCACGCCCATGCGGCGCGAGCAGCTGGCGCGCGTGCGCGACGCCGGCCGCGTGGTGCTGGACCACGACGGCGCCTCCGCCGTGGCCGAGGCTTCCGGGAAGCCGCGCACGCCGCTGGACGAGGACCGAAAGATGGGCACGGTCGGCGCCGTCGCTGTCGACCGGCACGGCCACCTGGCCGCCGCCACCTCCACCGGTGGCATGACCAACAAGCGCGTCGGCCGAATCGGCGACTCGCCGCTGATCGGCGCCGGCACCTATGCCGACGACCGCTATGCAGCGATCTCCTGCACCGGCAGTGGCGAGATGTTCATCCGCACCGCCGCCGCCTACGACGTCTGCGCGCGCATGCGCTATGCCGGCCAGTCGCTGGCCGACGCGGCTGACGCGGTGGTCCACCAGAGCCTGCCTGCCCTGGGCGGCACCGGCGGGCTGATCGCCGTGGACCGTCATGGAAACCTCGCCCTGCCCTTCAACACCGAGGGCATGTACCGTGCCTACGTGCGCGGCGCCGACGCGCCCGTCACCGCCATCCACCGCTGAATCCCCATGAGCACTGCCATTGCCGAGGCGCCCGCCGCCACCCGCGCGGGCGTCGCCCTTCCCGAAGGCCGCGTGCTGCAGGTCGACGACCTGAGCGTGCGCTTCGCCACGCGCGAGCGCACCGTCGATGCGGTCAAGCACCTGGGCTTCCACGTGGACCGCGGCGAGACGCTGGCCATCGTGGGCGAGTCGGGCTCGGGCAAGTCCGTCACCTCGCTGGCGCTGATGCGGCTGGTCGACTACGGCGGCGGCCACATCCTGAACGGGCGCATGGCCCTGCGCCGGCGCAATGGCGAGGTGCTGGACCTGGCACAGGCCTCGCAGGCGACGATGCGCGGCATCCGCGGCGCGGACATCGCCATGATCTTCCAGGAGCCGATGACCTCGCTCAACCCCGTCTTCACCGCCGGGGACCAGATCGCCGAGGCCATCGCCATCCACCAGGGCAAGAGCCAGACGGCCGCCCGCGCCGAGGCGCTGCGCATGCTGGAGCTGGTGCGCATCCCCGAGGCGCGCGAGGTGCTGCGCCGCTATCCGCACCAGCTGTCGGGCGGCATGCGCCAGCGCGTGATGATCGCCATGGCGCTGTCGTGCAAGCCGCAGCTGCTGATCGCCGACGAGCCGACGACGGCGCTGGACGTGACCATCCAGGCGCAGATCCTGGCCCTCATCGCCGAGCTGCAGCGCGAGATGCAGATGGGCGTGGTCTTCATCACGCACGACATGGGTGTGGTGGCCGAGGTGGCCGACCGCGTGCTGGTGATGTACCGCGGCGACAAGGTCGAGGAAGGCCCGGCGGCGCCGCTCTTCGCGGCGCCCGCCCATCCCTACACCCGCGCCCTGCTGTCGGCCGTGCCGCGGCTGGGCGCCATGCAGGGCACCGACCGGCCGGCGCCTTTCGAGCTGCTGCGCGTGGATGCGGCGGACGAGGCTGCTTCGCCCCGGCCCGAGCACGACACCGTGCGCCACGACGCCGAGCCCCTCCTGCAGGTGCGCGACCTGGTCACGCGCTTTGCGCTGCGCGGCGGCTGGCTGCAGCGCGTGACGCGCGAGGTGCATGCGGTGGAGAAGGTGAGCTTCGACCTGCGCGCCGGCGAGACGCTGGCGCTGGTGGGCGAATCGGGTTGCGGCAAGAGCACCACCGGCCGCTCGCTGCTGCGCCTGGTGGAGAGCCAGCGCGGCAGCATTCGCTTCGACGGCCGCGACGTGCTGGCGCTCAAGCCGGCCGAGGTGCAGGCGCTTCGGCGCGACATCCAGTTCATCTTCCAGGACCCGTATGCCTCGCTCGATCCGCGGCTGACCGTGGGCTTCTCGATCATGGAGCCGCTGCTGGTGCACGGCCTGGCCACGCGCGACGAGGCCCGCGCCCGCGTGGAGGCGCTGCTCACCCGCGTGGGCCTGGCGCCCGAGCATGCGCAGCGCTATCCGCACGAGTTCTCCGGCGGCCAGCGTCAGCGCATCGCCATCGCGCGGGCCCTGGCGCTGCAGCCCAAGGTGGTGGTGGCGGACGAGGCCGT
The DNA here is from genome assembly GCF_056314265.1 of Pseudacidovorax sp. DMC4. Lineage (NCBI taxonomy): Bacteria > Pseudomonadati > Pseudomonadota > Betaproteobacteria > Burkholderiales > Comamonadaceae > Pseudacidovorax > Pseudacidovorax sp. DMC4. The sequence continues at coordinate 16,089 of NZ_JBQUYR010000018.1, forward strand.
GTCGGCGCTGGACGTGTCGATCCAGGCGCAGATCGTCAACCTGATGCTCGAGCTGCAGCGCGAGATGGGCATGGCCTACCTCTTCATCTCGCACGACATGGCGGTGGTGGAGCGCATCGCCCACCGTGTGGCCGTGATGTACCTGGGCCGCATCGTGGAGATCGGCCCGCGCCGCGCGGTGTTCGAGAACCCGCAGCATCCCTACACCCGCAAGCTGATGAGCGCGGTGCCGGTGGCCGACCCGTCGCGCCGCCACCAGCCGCGGGCGCTGCTGCAGGGCGAGATCCCGAGCCCCATCTTCCCGGCCGGCCATGAGCCCGACGTGCCGCCGCTGGTGCAGGTCGGCCCCGATCATTTCGTGGCGCCGCCGCAGGGCTGACGCCCGGTGCGCCTTTCCCTTTTCCGTCCCCCTCGTCTTCTGAAGGAGCTTCGCATGCAACAACAGCGTCCCCACCGCATCGCCGCCGCCCTGGCCCTGGCCGGGCTGGCGGGCTTCGCCGCCTCGGCCCACGCCGCCAAGGACATCGTCGTGGCCGTGCAGTCCAACTTCACCACCACCGACCCCTACGATGCCAACGACACGCTGTCGCAGGCGGTGGCCAAGTCCTTCTACCAGGGCCTGTTCGGCTTCGACAAGGACATGAAGATGCAGCCGGTGCTGGCCACCGGCTACACCGTCAGCAAGGACGGCCTGGTCTACACGGTCAAGCTCAAGACCGGCATCAAGTTCCACGACGGCACCGACTTCAACGCCGAGGCGGTGAAGGCCACCTTCGACCGCGTGACCAACCCGGACAACAAGCTCAAGCGCTACAACCTGTACAAGAACATCGCCAAGACCGAGGCGGTGGACCCGACCACGGTGCGCTTCACCCTGAAGGAAGCCTTCTCGCCCTTCATCAACTCGCTGGCCCATCCCTCGGCGGTGATCATCTCGCCGGCCGCGCTGGCCAAGTACGGCAGCAAGGGCATCGCGCAGAACCCGGTGGGCACGGGCCCGTTCAAGTTCGTGGAGTGGAAGTCCACCGACTACCTGAAGGTCGCCAAGTTCGACGGCTACTGGCGCAAGGGTTACCCCAAGATCGACTCGATCACCTGGCGTCCGGTGGTGGACAACAACACCCGCGCCGCGATGATGCAGACCAACGAGGCGCACTTCGCTTTCCCGATGCCGCCCGAAGCGGCTGCCACGCTGCAGGCCAAGCCCAGCCTGGAGGTGACGAGCGCCCCGTCGATCATCCAGCGCTACATCTCGATGAACGTGCAGCAGAAGCCCTTCGACAACCCGAAGGTGCGCGAGGCGATCAACTACGCGATCAACAAGGAAGCCCTGGCCAAGGTGGCGTTCTCGGGCTACGCGATCCCGGCCGAAGGCGTGCTGCCCAAGGGTGTGCAGTACAACACCAAGCTCGGCCCCTGGCCCTATGACCCGAAGAAGGCGCGCGAGCTGCTGAAGGAGGCGGGCTACCCCAACGGCTTCGAGAGCACGCTGTGGAGCGCCTACAACTACAGCACCGCGCAGAAGGTGATCCAGTTCGTGCAGCAGCAGCTGGCGCAGGTCGGCATCAAGGTGCAGGTGCAGGCGCTGGAGGCCGGCCAGCGCGTGGAGCGCGTGGAGAGCGCACAGGACCCGGCCACCGCGCCGGTGCGCATGTACTACGTGGGCTGGTCCTCCTCGACCGGCGAGGCCGACTGGGCGCTGCGCCCGCTGCTGGCCTCGGAGTCCTTCCCGCCCAAGCTGTTCAACACGGCCTACTACAAGAACGAGCAGGTCGATGCGGACATCCAGAAGGCGCTGGTGACCACCGACAACACCGAGAAGGCCAAGATCTACGCCGATGCGCAGCAACGCATCTGGAAGGACGCACCCTGGGCCTTCCTGGTGACCGAGCAGCTGCTGTCGGTGCGTGCGCGCAACCTGGCGGGCTTCTATGTGATTCCGGACGGCAGCTTCAACTTCGACGAAGTGGAACTCAAGTAACACCCCCGTTGCTTGAGCACAAGGCCCTCCCCGTTGCTTGCTCACTTCGTGTAGCTGCCTACCCCTCAAGGGGCGCACCCGGCAGCCCGGCAAAGCCGGTTCCGCGGGTGCACTGGCGGGGCCTGCTCCGCGGCCGCTTGATCTTTGAAAGTGCGCTTCAAGTGCCGCGGCGCGGTCCGCCGCCACCCGCGCCTTTCATCTGCCTGAGCCCGTACCGCGCTTCCTGCCTGAGCCACCTGTATCTCCATGCTCCACTACGTCGTCCGCCGCCTGTTCGGCCTTGCTCCCACGCTGCTGATCGTGGCCGTGCTGGTCTTTCTGTTCGTGCACCTGTTGCCCGGCGATCCGGCGCGGCTGGCCGCGGGCGTGGACGCAAGCCCGGAAACGGTGGAACTGGTGCGCCAGGACCTGGGTCTGGACAAGCCCCTGCCCCAGCAGTTCGTCGCCTTCTTCAACCGCCTGCTGCATGGCGACCTGGGCACCTCGCTGCGCACCAAGCGACCGGTGTCGGAAGAGATCGGCGCACGCTTCATGCCCACCTTCTGGCTGACGGTCACGAGCATGGTGTGGGCCACGCTGTTCGGCATGGCCATCGGCATCGCCTCGGCCGTGTGGCGCAACCAATGGCCCGACCGGCTGGGCATGGCCCTGGCCGTCTCGGGCATCTCCTTTCCGGCCTTCGCGCTGGGCATGCTGCTGATGCAGCTGTTCTCGGTGCAGCTGGGCTGGCTGCCCACCGTGGGCGCCGACTCGTGGCGCCACTACATCCTGCCTTCGCTCACGCTGGGCGCGGCCGTGGCGGCCGTGATGGCGCGATTCACCCGCGCCTCCTTCATCGAGGTGATCGGCGAGGACTTCGTGCGCACCGCCCGCGCCAAGGGCGTGCCCGAGTCGTGGATCCTGTTCAAGCACTGTCTGCGCAATGCGCTGATCCCGGTCGTGACCATGATGGGCCTGCAGTTCGGCTTCCTGCTGGGCGGCTCCATCGTGGTGGAGGCCGTCTTCAACTGGCCCGGCCTGGGCCGCCTGCTGGTGGACGCCGTGGACATGCGCGACTACCCGGTGATCCAGGCGCTGGTGCTGCTGTTCTCGCTGGAGTTCATCCTCATCAACCTGGTGGTGGACGTGCTCTACGGCCTCATCAACCCGGCCATCCGCTTCGGCAAGTGAGCCGGACTGCCGATCCCACGCAGGCTTCGCATCGCACCATGTCCTCCTCGTCCTCCCTTCCCGCCTCCGACACCTCGGCCGCGGCCGCCGCGGCCAGCGGCGCGCCGCTGGCGGTGCGCTCGCCCTGGTCCGAGTTCTGGCGCAAGTTCAAGCGCCAGCCGATGGCGCTGGCCGCCCTCGCCTTCATCGTGCTGCTGGTGGTGGTGGCCGTGCTGGCGCCGTGGATCTCGCCCTACGATGCCGAGAACTTCTTCGACTACGACCGGCTCAACACGCCACCCTCGGCCGCGCACTGGTTCGGCGTCGATCCGCTGGGTCGCGACATCTTCAGCCGCATCCTGATGGGCGCGCGCATCTCGCTGGCCACGGGCTTCGTCTCCGTCGCGCTGGGCGCGGTGGTGGGCACCGCCCTCGGCCTGGTGGCCGGCTTCTATGGCGGCTGGTGGGACCGGCTGATCATGCGCATGTGCGACGTGCTGTTCGCCTTCCCCGGCATCCTGCTGGCCATCGCGGTGGTGGCCATCCTGGGCAGCAGCATGACCAACGTGGTGGTCGCGGTGTCGGTGTTCAGCGTGCCGGCCTTCGCGCGGCTGGTGCGCGGCAACACGCTGGCGCTGAAGAACCTGACCTACATCGAGGCCACGCGCAGCATCGGCGCGGGCGATCTGACGATCCTGCTGCGCCACATCCTGCCCGGGACGCTGTCGGCCATCGTCGTGTACTTCACCATGCGCATGGGCACGTCGATCATCACGGCGGCCAGCCTGTCCTTCCTGGGCATGGGTGCGCAGCCGCCCACGCCCGAGTGGGGCGCGATGCTCAACGAGGCGCGGGCCGACATGGTCAACGCGCCGCATGTGGCGCTGTTCCCGTCGCTGGCCATCTTCTTCACGGTGCTGGCCTTCAACATGCTGGGCGACGGCCTGCGCGACGCGCTGGACCCGAAGATCGACCGGCTGTGAGCCTCCGTCCGGTCACGAACGAAGGCGCTCGCGTCTGCGCCACCGGCCAGCTGGCGCGCGGCCCGGTGCTGCCGCACATCGGCGCCCTGCCCGCGGGTGCCCGCAATGCCATCACCGACGTGGCCGGCGTCATGGTTGGCCATGCCACACTGGACGATCCAGAGCAGGAGGTGCACACCGGCGTCACGGTCGTGCGTCCGCATGCCGGCAGCCCCTACCTGCAGCGCGTGCCGGCCGGCGTGGCCGTGCTCAACGGCTTCGGCAAGAGCCTGGGGCTGATGCAGGTGGAAGAACTGGGCGTGCTGGAGTCGCCCATCGCCCTGACCAACACCTTTGCCGTCCCCGCCGTGGCCGAGGCACAGATGCGCCAGTGCATCGCGGCCCATCCCGAATGCGGCAGGGGCTGGCCCTCGCTGAATCCGCTGGTGCTGGAGTGCAACGACGGCTTCCTGAGCGACATGCAGCGCTTCGCCGTGGGTGAGGCCGACTACCTCGCCGCCTGGCAGGCCGCGACTACGGGCTTCGCGCAGGGCGCGGTGGGTGCGGGGCGCGGCATGTCGTGCCATGGGCTCAAGGGCGGCATCGGCAGCGCATCGCGGCGCATCGCCGACGAGACGGGCACGCTGCGCTGGACGGTCGGCGCGCTGGTGCTGAGCAACCAGGGACGGCCGGAGCAATTGCAGGTGGCAGGCCGGCCGCTTGGCGCCTGGCTGCAGCAGTCCGGCGCGCTGGCGCCGGCGACAGGCCCGGAGCGCGGCTCCATCCTGATGCTGCTGGCCACCGACGCGCCACTGGACGCGCGTCAGTTGCGCCGCCTGGCCCTGCGCGCCGGAGCCGGCCTGGCGCGTACCGGCTCGGTGTTCGGCCACGGCAGCGGGGACATCGCGCTGGCCTTGTCGACCGCCTACACGCTGCCGCAGCTTGCCGCCCAACCCATGCCGGCCGTCGCGCTGCTGCACGATGCGCGGCTCGACTCTTTCTTCCAGGCCGCGGCCGACAGCGTGGAGCAGGCCATCCTGTCCTCGCTGTGGCATGCGTCGACGCTGCGCGGCCGCGCGGGCCATGTGCGGCGCGGCCTGGGCGAACTGCTGGCCGACTGGCCGGCGGATGCGTTCACGCGTTCGCTGCTGCCGGTCTCGGCATGAGGCACGCATCCGCCCTTTCCTCCTGCCGACACCGCATCGGACGATGGTCGACTCCTTGCGCGAAGCGCCCGAACCCATGACCCACACCATCCTCATCTCCGTCGACATCGAAGGCGTCGCGGGCGTCTTCCATCCCGAGCAGACACGACCCGGCAACGGCGAGTACGAACGCGCCCGGCTCTGGATGACCGACGAGGCCAACGCCGCCATCGCCGGCGCCTTCGACGGCGGAGCCGAAGCCGTGGTGGTGAACGACTCGCACGGCAGCTTTCGCAACATGCCGGCGGCCAGGCTGGATCCGCGCGCCAGCATCGTGCAGGGCAAGCCGCGCTATCTGAGCATGGTCGCCGGCGCGGAACGGCCCGGCACCGCGGGCGTGTGCATGGTGGGTTACCACGCCCGCGCGCATGCGCCGGGCATCCTGGCCCACACCATCAACAGCGGCGCCTTCGCCGGCATCCGGATCAACGGCGAGTGGCAGAGCGAGGCCACGCTCTACGGCGCGCTGGCGGGCGAGTATGGCGTGCCCGTGCTCATGGCCAGCGGGGACGATGCCTTCATCGCGGAGACGACACCGCGGCTGCCCGGGACGGTCTTCGTGCAGACCAAGGAGGCGACGGGCATGAACAGCGGCGTCTCGCTGTCGTCCGAGGCCGCCTGCGCGGCCATCCGCGAAGGCGTGGCGCGCGCCGTGGCGACGGCCGCCGATGCCCGGCCCGCACCGCTGCGCGTGCCCGGGCCGCTGAACGTGGAACTGCACACCCAGACGCCGGCCCATGCCGACCTGTTCTGCCAGTGGCCCAGCTTCGAACGGGTGGACGGCACCGTGCTGCGCTTCGACGCCCCCACCATGGAGGCGGCGGTGCGCATGCTCAACTGCTGCTCGGCGATGGCGATGATGCTGCGCTGAGGGGCTCAGACCCCCAGCATCAGCCGCATGTTCTGCACCGCCGCCCCGCTCGCGCCCTTGCCCAGGTTGTCCAGGCGGGCGATGACGACGGCATGCCGATGGTCTTCGTTGGGGAAGACGCGGATCTCGAGGTCGTTGGTGTCGTTCAGCGCCTGCGGCTCCAGCTTGCCGTCTTCCGTCGGCGGCAGCACCTTCACGTACTGCTCGGGCGTGTTGCTCTTCGCGTAGTGGGCGGCCAGCGCGTCGTGCAGGTCGGCCGCCGTGGGCTTGCCGGGCAGCGCGTCCAGGTGCAGCGGCAGATTGACCAGCATGCCCTGGCGGAAGTTGCCCACCGAGGGGATGAACACCGGCCGCGCCGTGAGGCCGGTGCAGGCCATGATCTCAGGGATGTGCTTGTGCTTGAGGCCCAGCGCGTAGGTCTCGAAGGCCGGCGCGGTGCCCGCCTCGTAGGCCTCGATCATGGTGCGGCCGCCGCCCGAATAGCCGCTGACCGCGGGCAGCGCGATGGGATGGTCCTTGGGCAGCAGGCCGGAATCGACCAGCGGGCGCACGATGGCGATGGCGCCGGTGGCGTAGCAGCCGGGGTTGGCCACGCGCTCGGCGGCCTTCACCTTGGCGGCATGCCCCTCGGTGAGTTCAGGGAAGCCGTAGACCCAGCCCGGCGCCACGCGGTGCGCGGTGGAGGCGTCGATGATGCGGGGCTTGCGGCCGCCCAGGCCGTCGATCAGCGCCACGGATTCGCGGGCCGCATCGTCGTGCAGACAGAGGATGACCAGATCGACAGCCGCCATCAGGTCGCGCTTGGCGGCGGCGTCCTTGCGCAGTTCGGGGGCGATGCTAACGAGCTCGATGCCGGGCATGCCGGTGAGCCGTTCGCGGATCTGGAGGCCGGTGGTGCCGGCCTCGCCGTCGATGAAAACCTGGGTCATGGCGGGATCCTCGATGGGGTGTTCTCCCCATGGACAGTGGGAAGACTACGTGATCGCCACAACGGCGCGAGGCCGCCATGACGCGGCGCACCATGATACATTCGCGGGCTGCTCCGCCGCTCCCGGCCGGCCGGCTGGCGTGGCCTGCGGACAACAGCACCTCCCATCCTCCGTTCCGAGAGACTCTTTCCATGAAGATTCACGAGTACCAAGGCAAGGAACTCCTTGCCAAGTTCGGCGTGCCTGTGCCGCGCGGCATTCCGGCGTTCACCGTGCAAGAAGCGGTCGAGGCCGCACAGAAGCTGGGCGGCCCCGTGTGGGTGGTGAAGGCCCAGATCCACGCCGGCGGCCGCGGCAAGGGCGGCGGCGTGAAGGTCGCCAAGTCGATCGAGGACGTGAAGGCCCGCGCCACCGACATCCTCGGCATGCAGCTGGTCACGCACCAGACGGGCCCCGAAGGCCAGAAGGTCCGCCGCCTGTACATCGAAGACGGCGCCGACATCCAGAAGGAGTACTACCTCTCCGCCGTGACCGACCGCGGCACGCAGAAGGTGGCCTTCATCGCCTCCAGCGAAGGCGGCATGGACATCGAGGAAGTGGCGCACAGCACGCCCGAGAAGATCGTCAAGGTCTTCGTCGACCCGCTCACCGGCATGACCGACGAGCTGGCCAAGGAACTGGCCAAGGGCATCCAGCTGCCCGCCGACTCCGAAGCGCAGTTCATCGACGTCTGCAAGAAGCTCTACACCTGTTACATGGAGACGGACGCCTCGCTGGTCGAGATCAACCCGCTCAACCGTGACAGCAAGGGCAACATCATCGCCCTGGACGCCAAGTTCAACTTCGACGCCAACGCGCTGTTCCGCCATCCCGAGATCGTCGCCCTGCGCGACCTCGACGAGGAAGATCCCGCGGAAATCGAGGCCTCCAAGTTCGACCTGGCCTACATCAGCCTGGACGGCAACATCGGCTGTCTGGTGAACGGTGCCGGCCTGGCCATGGCCACCATGGACACCATCAAGCTGTTCGGCGGCGAGCCGGCCAACTTCCTGGACGTGGGCGGCGGCGCCACCCCCGAGAAGGTCACCGAGGCCTTCAAGATCATGCTGAAGAACAAGAACGTGAAGGCCATCCTGGTCAACATCTTCGGCGGCATCATGAAGTGCGACACCATCGCCACCGGCGTGATCACCGCCTGCAAGGCCGTGAACCTGTCCGTGCCGCTGGTCGTGCGCATGAAGGGCACGAACGAAGAGCTGGGCAAGAAGATGCTGGCCGAATCCGGCCTGCCGATCATCAGCGCAGACACCATGGCAGAAGCGGCCCAGAAGGTCGTGGCGGCCGTCAAGTAAGGAATCACCAGCCATGTCGATCTACATCAACAAGGACACCAAGGTCATCACCCAGGGCATCACGGGCAAGACCGGTCAGTTCCACACCGAGAAGTGCCAGGAATACGCGAATGGCAAGAACGCCTTCGTGGCCGGCGTGAACCCGAAGAAGGCCGGCGAGTCGATCTTCAACATCCCGATCTACGCCTCGGTCAAGGAAGCCGCCCAGCAGACGGGCGCAACCGTGTCGGTGATCTACGTGCCGCCGGCGGGCGCTGCCGCCGCCATCTGGGAAGCCGTCGAGGCCGACCTGGACCTGGCGATCTGCATCACGGAAGGCATCCCCGTCCGCGACATGCTCGAAGTGCGCAACAAGATGAAGGCCAAGGAAGCCAAGGGCGGCAAGAAGACGCTGCTGCTGGGCCCCAACTGCCCCGGCCTGATCACGCCCGACGAGATCAAGATCGGCATCATGCCCGGCCACATCCACAAGAAGGGCCGCATCGGCGTGGTCTCGCGCTCCGGCACGCTGACCTATGAAGCCGTGGCGCAGCTGTCCGAGCTGGGCATCGGCCAGTCGTCGGCCGTGGGCATCGGCGGCGACCCGATCAACGGCCTCAAGCACATCGACGTGATGCAGGCCTTCAACGACGATCCGGACACCGACGCGGTCATCATGATCGGCGAGATCGGCGGCCCGGACGAGGCCGAAGCAGCCCAATGGTGCAAGGCCAACATGAAGAAGCCGGTGGTCGGCTTCATCGCCGGCGTCACCGCCCCTCCCGGCAAGCGCATGGGCCATGCCGGCGCGCTGATCTCGGGCGGCGCCGACACGGCCGATGCCAAGCTCGCCATCATGGAAGAGTGCGGTTTCAAGGTCACGCGCAACCCGTCGGAGATGGGCCGCATCCTGAAGTCGCTGATCTGAACGGGTGACGGCGCGCCCAGCCGGTCGATCGATCCGGCGGGCGCCCGCATCCCAGGCGAAGCCAGAGGCGTCGAACGAACGCCGTGCCTTCAGCCACTCCATAAAAAAAGCCGGAGGGCGCCCGTGGTTGTCGGAGACCGCAGGCGCCCTTCATCAATTCACTACACCGTGGAGGTAGCAAGCCGTGGAGATTCTTTCCAACCCTGATCTGTGGATCGGTCTGCTCAAGATCATCTGGATCAACATCATTCTTTCGGGCGACAACGCCGTGGTGATCGCCCTGGCGGCGCGTGCCCTGCCGCCCGACCAGCAGAAGAAGGCCGTCATGCTCGGCTCGGCCGCGGCCGTCGTGCTGCGCATCGTGCTGACCATCGTGGCGGTCAAGCTCCTGTCCCTGCCCTACCTGCAGATCATCGGCGGCCTGCTGCTGCTGTGGATCGGCGTGCAGCTGCTCGGCGGCGAGGACGAGGGCGAGGAAGGCGGCGGCAAGCAGCATTCGACCCTGGCCAGCGCCGTGCGCACCATCCTGATCGCCGATCTCGTGATGAGCCTGGACAACGTGATCGCCGTGGCCGCGGCCGCCAACGGCAGCATGGTGCTGCTGGTGCTGGGCCTGGCCATCAGCATCCCCTTGGTGATCTTCGGCAGTTCGCTCATGATCAAGCTCATGAACCGCTTCCCGATCATCATCCTGCTGGGTGCAGCCCTGATCGGCTGGGTCGGCGGCGAGACGATGGCGAGCGACGTGTCGCTGCACGACGCCATGGCCGCCAATCCTGCGCTGCACTACGTGGCGGCCGCTGTCGGCGCCGTGCTCGTGGTGGCGATCGGCAAGCTGCTGGCCAGCCGCGGCCGGCAGCAGGCCGCGCAGCACTGAGCCCCATGGCGCGCCCGGCTGCCATCCTCCAGGACCTCGCCGGGCCGCCCTGGGAGTTCGCCGCGCAGACCGACACCGGCCGGCTGCGTCGCAACAACGAGGATTCCATCGCCTTCGACCCACGCCTGGGTCTGGCGGTGCTGGCCGACGGCATGGGCGGCTATGCCGGCGGCGAGGTGGCCAGCGAGATGGCCGTGGCCTTGCTGCAGGCCTCCATGGGCCGGTGGCTGGCCCAGGCCGGCCACGCGCCCGGCAGCCGGGCGGTCATGAAGGCCTTGCATCAAGGCATCGCTCAGGCCAACCGTGCCGTCTTCAACGCCAGCACAGTCAACCCCGCCCTGCGCGGCATGGGCACCACGCTGGTGAGCGCCGTATTCGGGCCGTGCGGCGCGGTGGTCGGCCACATCGGCGACTCGCGCTGCTACCGGCTGCGGGGCGGCCGCCTGACCGCGCTGACGCGCGACCATTCCTTCCTGCAGGCCCAGATCGACGCCGGCCTCATGACGGCCCAGGAGGCCCTCGCCTCGCCGCATCGCAACCTGGTGACGCGCGCACTGGGCATCGGCGCCGAGGTGGAGGTGGATCTGCTGCACGAGCCCGCGCAGCGCGGCGACCTGTACCTGCTGTGCTCGGACGGCCTGACCGACATGGTCACCGACGAGCAGCTCGTGTCGCTGCTGACCCCCGACATCCCGCTGGCCGACAAGGTCGCCCTGCTGATCACGGTGGCCAACGACAACGGCGGCAAGGACAACGTGTCGGTCATCCTGGCACGCTTCGGCGGCCATTGACCGCCCATGTCATCCGAAAGGTTGCGGGCCTGCCCGCTCGCGGTTACAAATTGATGTCCTGCGCCTGCGCGCCCGTCCGGTCTGAGGAGTGTCGGCCATGCCGAAATTGGTAGTTGCCATCGATGGCGTCGTGCTGAAGGAAGTGCCCCTGCTCAAGGAACGCACCACGCTCGGTCGGCGCCCCTACAACGACATCGTCATCGACAACCTCGCCATCAGCGGCGAGCACGCGGTGCTGCACAAGATCGGCAGCAGCGTGTACCTCGAGGACCTGGACAGCACCAACGGCACCTACGTCAACTCGCGGGCCATCCGCAAGCAGGTGCTGGAGCACAACGACCTGATCGAGGTCGGCAAGTACAAGATCCGCTACCTGCAGACGGCGGAGATCGACGAAGGCGCACACCTGCGCATGACCGCCACCGCACCGCTGCACGACTCGCGACCCATGCCGTTGACCGAGGGCGAGACGGTGCCGGCGGCGCTGGAAGGCGGCAGCGGGGCGCAGGCCTGCATCCGCATCCTCAGCGGATCGGCGGCGGGCCACGAGATCGTGCTGCGCAAGGTAGTGACCACCATCGGCAAGCCCGGCGTGGCGGTGGCGGCCGTCACCCGTCGCCTGCAGGGCTATGTGGTGGCACCCGTGGACGGCAGCGCCACGCTCAATGGCGAGACACTCCAGCCGCGCGCGGCGGCCCTGCAGGACGGCGACATCCTGGAGCTGGGCGGCACCCGCATGCAGTTCGTGCTGGGCTGAGGGCCCGGACGTCAGGGCACCGAGCCACGGCATGGGACCGGGAAGGCTGTTGCGCGGCCTTCGGGGCCATGGCTGGCGCATCGCGATCACCCTGCTGCCCCTCCTCGCCGGGCTGGCCCACACGGCAGGGTTGCTGCATCTGCCTGGCGTGGATCGGCTCGATGCCCAGCTGCAGGACGCCCGGCTGCGCTGGCACGCCCCGCGCGGCATCGACCCCCGCATCGTCATCGTCGACATCGACGAGCCCAGCCTGAAGGCCTTCGGCCAGTGGCCCTGGAGCCGCGAGCGGCTGGCCCGCCTGACGCAGGAACTGACGCAGCGCCAGCAGGTGCGCGTTCTGGCCTTCGACATGGTGTTCGCGGAAGCGGATCGCACCAGCGGACCGGCGCTGGTGCAGGCGCTGGGCGGCCGCTGGCCGGCCGAGCCCGGCTTCGATGCCGAACTCGCCCGCCGCGCATCGGCCCTCGACCCTGATGGCGAATTCGCGCGGGCGCTGGCCGCGGCGCCCGGCCGCGTGGTGCTGGGCGTCCATTTCGACGGCGAGGCTGGCGCCCCGGACCACCCGTCCGCCGCACCCAACGTGCAACCGCCAGCGCCGCTTCTGCCCGCCGACGCACTGGGGCCGGATGCCGCCCGGATTCCGGCCTGGCCCACGCTGGTCGCGAGCCTGCCCGGCCGGACGACGGGCGCCCGACCGGGCTTCATCAACGTCGTCTTCCAACGCGGCCAGGACGGGGTGGTGCGCACCGTACCGCTGCTGGCCCGGCTGGACACCGCGCCCGGCGGCTATTACGAGTCGCTGGCCCTGGCGACCTTCCGGGCCGCCACCGGCAGCGCGCCACCGGTGCTGCGGCTCGCCACGGCGCCGGGGGCGTCCCCGCGGCTCGTCGCCCTGGGGCTGCAGACCGCCAGCGGCCGCCTGGACGTGCCGGTGGGCACCGACGGCGGCCTCGTCGTCCCCTACCGGCGCTCTGGCGAGGACGCGGGGCCGCGGTTTCGCTATGTCTCGGCCCGCGACGTGCTGGAAGGCCGCCTGCCGCCTGCGGCCTTGCGGGACCGCATCGTCCTGGTCGGCGCCAGCGCCGCCGGCCTGCAGGACCTGCGCGCCACACCCATCGCCGCGGCCCTGCCGGGGGTGGAAGTGCATGCCCATGTGCTCTCCGGCCTGCTCGACCGGCGCCTGCCGCATGTGCCCGACTACGCGCCGGGCTATGCCTGGGCCAGTCTGGTCGTGATCGGCCTGCTGCTGGTTCTGGGCGTGACCCGGCGCTCGGCCGCCGCCGGCTTCGCCATCGGGCTGGGGGCCTGCGGCGGGCTGCTGCTGCTCAATGACCTGCTCTACCGCCATGGCGGCCTGGTGCTGCCCCAGGCCGCCGCGCTGCTGGCCGGCGCCGTGGGCCTGCTGCTCAGCATGAGCTGGGGCTACTTCGTGGAAAGCCGCAAGCGCCGGGGACTGATGCGCCTGTTCGGCGCCTATGTCCCGCCGCAGCTGGTGGACGACATGGCCCGCGAGCCGCACCGCTACAGCATGCGGGCCGAAAGCCGGGTGCTCACCATCATGTTCTGCGACATGCGGGGCTTCACCCACCTGGCCGAGCACATGGCGCCCACGACCTTGCAGGCCCTGCTGCACGAGGTCTTCACCCGCTTCACCGAGATCGTCAACCGGCATGGCGGCACCGTCGACAAATACATGGGCGACTGCCTCATGGCCTTCTGGGGCGCACCGGTCGCGCAGGCCGACCATGCCGCGCGGGCGGTGCATGCCGCGCAGGACATCGTCGCCGCGCTGCCCGCGCTCAATGCGCAGCACGAGGCGGCTGGCCTGCCCGCGGTGGCCATCGGCATCGGCCTCAACACCGGCCCGGTGGTGGTCGGCAACATGGGCTCGGCGCTACGCCGCAGCTACACCGTGATCGGCGACGCCGTGAACCTCGCCGCGCGGCTGGAAGGCCTGTGCACGCCCCATGGCGTGCCCATCGTCGTCGGCGAGAACACCCGCGCGCTGATGCCGGATGCGCCCTGGCGCGAACTGGGCGAGGTGCAGGTGCGCGGGCGCCAGCGGGGCGTGCGCATCTACACGCCCGAGGGGCCCGCGCCGGCCAGGCCGCCTGCCGCCGCTCCGGTGCACCGGGGGCACGCTGGGGGCTCTCGCCCACCGGCGCCGGCCTGAACTGCAAATTAGTGACAACCAATCCTGTGCGGCCCCGACGAACAGGCATACTCGCGCCCCGGCGCGGCGTGACGGAAGTCCTTTGCGCCGCAGCAACCGACGCCTTAGCCTGCACTGTCCGCGGGCGAGCCGGCCTGCCGCGGTGCCCGCCCGGCTCCATCGCCTCCTTTATTCAGAGCTCTTCATGAACAGCCTGCAGGTGCGTGTTCTGGGCTGCTCCGGCGCCATCGCCCGGGGCGCACGGACCACCTCCTTCCTGATCGACGACGACCTCCTGGTCGATGCCGGCACCGGCGTCGGCGACCTGTCCCTGGAAGAGATGGCGCAGATCGACGACGTGGTGCTGACCCACTCGCACCTGGACCACATCGCGGCCCTTCCCCTGATGGTGGACGCGGTCGCCAGCCTGCGCCGCCGGCCGCTGCGGGTGCACGGGCTGCGCGCCACGTTGCAGGTGCTGCGGGCGCATGTGTTCAACAACCTGGTCTGGCCGGACTTCACCGCCCTGCCCAGCAGCGATGCGCCGCTGGTCCACTTCGTCGAGTTCGACGTCGGCCAGAGCCTGATGCTCGGCCGCCGCGCGCCCAAGGTGGTGGAGGTGCTGCCCGCCGTGCACACCGTGCCCGCCTGCGGCTTCGCCGTGCGGCGCGCGGACGGCCATTCGCACTGGGTCTACAGCGGTGACACCGAGCGCAACAAGCCCTTCTGGCGCCGGATCAACCAGATGGACGTGGGCGCCCTCGTGATCGAGACCGCCTTCAGCACGCGCGAGCGCCAGCTGGCCGAACGCAGCCTGCACCTGTCGCCCCCCACCTTGGTGGAAGAGCTGGCGCAGATGTCCCCCATGGCCCGCTACCCCGTCTACGTGACGCACACCAAGCCGGCCGCCGCCGCCGAGATCATGGCCGAGGTCAACGCCCTGGTGGGCCAGTTGCGGCTGTGGGACCGGATCGAACTGCGCTGGCTGGAGGCGGGGCAGACGATTGAGGTGCACGGCGCGGGGCATCCGCGCAGCTGAGGCCTGCAGGCCCGGCCTCCGCGGAGGCGCAAGGGGCGACCAAAGCTGTCACCGCCAGCGACTCTGACTTTTTTGTCACTCGGAAACAGTTGTTTACAAACAAGAAGTGTCAGACTGTGTGGCCTGAGTGTGAACTTTTAGGCGCATTCAAGGCAGGCGGCCGCATGGCACGCGGTCTGCAAAGAGAAGGCACGACCGGGGCAGTACCCGGACCGCTTTCAACCTGGAGTCTGACCATGAACCGTCGCACCATCGCCCGCACCGCCCAGAAGGGCTTCACCCTTATCGAACTGATGATCGTCGTGGCGATCATCGGCATCCTGGCCGCCGTCGCGCTGCCCGCCTACCAGGACTACACCGTGCGCGCACGGGTGTCGGAAGCGATGGTGCTTGGCTCGGCAGCTAAGACGCTGGTCGGCGAGAACGCCGCCAACGCTGCGTCCAGTCTGAGCCTTGGCTTCGACTCTACGTCTGTATCTTCAACGAAGAATGTCAGTTCCATGACCATCGACGGTAGCAGTGGTCTTATCACCATCGTCACAACCGCGGCAGCTGGTAGCGTCACTCTCAAATTGACGCCCCAATCTAACGGAACTGCGATCGCAGCAAATACTCCGCCGACCAAGCAAATTACCTGGACCTGCTCCACTTCCTCGGACAAGTTCAAATATGTTCCGAGCGAATGCCGTAATGCTTCGCCCACCTGAGAACAGTTAAAATACTAAAGGCCCACGAAAGTGGGCTTTTTTATTTCATCATGAAACAAAAGGTTGATTTTTCGCTTTTGCTTTTGGCAGTCCCCGTATTTTTGCTGAATCATTCATATTCCGGAATTCGGCATGATGGTCTTCTTTACGCGGCACAAGCGCTAAAGAATATCGATCCGGAAATATTTTCTTCCGACCTTTTCTTCAAATATGGATCGCAAGATTCATTTTCTATATTTGGGAAAATATATGGAATCGCGGTAGCTCATCTCGGATTTTCTACGGCATCTGCCATTGGCGTTTCCGTTGCTCAAATTCTGTTTTTTTTGTTCTGCTATCAATTGGTGCAGGCTGTCGTTCCAGAACATTCGCGTGCGCCTGCACTATTGCTAATTTTTGGCTCTTCGAGCGCGTATGGCCACTCGACCATTTTTCATTACGCTGAACCATTTCTCACCGCGAGAACCTATGCAGAAATTTTTGTTCTTCTCGGCATTGTTTTTTTGATACGCCGCCACACATTCCTATCGGTTTTTGCTATCGCCGCTGCCGCCATTATTCATCCCGTAATGGCTTTACCTGGAGTAGTTATTTTTTTTCTGTGGCAATCTCTTGAAGATAAGCGGTGGCTTTGGCTCATCGTCGTTGTACCACTCGCATGGCTCGCCGGACTATTTTCCTTGCAGCCGTTTGATCGATTGCATGTGTATTTGGATAGCGAGTGGCGTGAACTCGTCCACTCGTACAACTACATTTTCATGAGCGATTGGCCTCTGCAAAGTTGGCTTGCGTTGGGTTGCGATTTTGCCATTCTTGGTTTTTGTACCCACTTCAGTACAGCCCAGTCTCGCAAGCTAGCTGCTGTAACTCTAGGTTCGCTAATCACTTGTTGCGCCGCATCATTCGTTGGAGCAGATTTTCTCTCCAACGCTTTTTTTGCCAGTCTTCAGCTATGGCGAATTCAGTGGCTATGCCACATCATAGCTTTGATATTGATTTCGCCGTATTTACTAAGTGCGGTCAAACAGGGAAATTTAGGTAGACTGGCTGCGAGCGTTCTCGTCTATGGACTAATTTTTAAGGACTTGACCACCGGAACTTTGGCAATCCTCATGGGTATTATTTTGCTATTGTTGGTCGAAACAAAAAGATCACCTGATATTTCGAGGACCGTGTTCTTCAGTTGCGCTCTACTGCTCATGCTAGCCGCTTTTTACAACTGGAAGATCGACTTTATTCAAGCTATAAAAGTCCAAAACTATTTGCTGGATGGAACTGAACTGACACTAACCACGAAGCTTGCGATTCTTCTAAAACAACCCTATCTGGCAGCGAGTATATTTATACTATTTTCCTTTTTTTCTTTGCGCGCTGGTGTAATAGGTAAACGCATTTTCATGATATCAATGCTCGTCGTTACGCCGCTTAGTATCGCGGATTGGGATCGCCGTCCAGAAATATCAAAGATCATTGAAGAAACTTCTATCAGTGGGCCACACATATTTCAGGCCTTTGTTCCATCCACGGCAGAGGTCTATTGGCAAGGTGAGGCATTAGCACCTTGGTTGCTGATGCATCGAAAAAGCTATGTAAGCGGGATACAGGCAGCAGGGATTGTGTTCAACCGCGGCACAGCAATGGAACTCGAGCGTCGAAGATCAGTTACAGCACCCTTCGATCTACAAAAGGAAATGTGCGGTTTACTGGATGCGCTACACAATCAGAATGGTCGCTGCACACTGGATATATTGTCCTTGGTTCCTACGTGCGAGGCCGATAGAGCACTCGATTTTGTCGTCACTTCATCACGTATTGAACCGTTTTATCTGAGTGCTTGGACGCCTCCTCTCAGGGATAAAAGCCGAGCAAAAACATACTATTTATACAAGTGTACTCATATATTGCAGCAATATGAGTCAATGAGCGCGGCCGCAAATCATAAACGGTCACAATTTTGAAAGACGAGCATGAATGATCTTGAATTCAACGTTGTTATTATTGGCGCAGGACCTGCAGGCCTGACAGCAGCCTACGAGCTTCAAAAAGCCGGGTTAAAAAATATCTGTGTTCTTGAAACCGATGATCAGGTCGGAGGAATCTCGCGTACTGTAGAGCACCATGGAAATCGTATAGATATTGGAGGACATCGATTTTTCTCCAAATCTGACTGGGTAATGGATTGGTGGAACAGCATTCTTCCACTTGAAAAAATCCAGGACCAGAATATGCGATTCGCGTACCAGGGGCGGGAACGCCAAGGGCTCCCCGGCGCATTGACTGCCAGCAAAGCTTGCTTCATCCAAGCATCCATGCTCATCCGTCAGCGTCAGTCCAGGATTTACTTCAATGGAAAATTCTTCGACTATCCTCTGAAGATCAATTTTTCCACCATTAAAAAGCTAGGATTGAAGAAGACATTTTCATTCGGCATTAGCTATATTCGTGCCCATTTGCGGCCAATCAAGCCTGAAACATCGCTCGAAGATTTTTTTATCAACCGATTTGGAAAGCTTCTTTATCTGCAATTTTTCAAAGAATATACAGAAAAAGTATGGGGCGTTTCCTGCAGCGAAATCAGTGCTGATTGGGGAGCCCAAAGAGTTAAGAGCCTCTCGGTGGGAGGCGCGTTGATCCACGGAATCAAATCGCTTTTTAGAATTGGTTCGCAGCAGGCAAAACAAACCTCGCTGATCGAATCATTCATTTATCCCAAGTATGGTCCAGGACAAATGTGGGAAGAAGTAGCCAAGCGATTTGTTGAGCGAGGCGGAACCTTACTACTCCGTCATACGGCGAGTCGCATCAATATCCAAAGTGGTGCAGTTAGATCCGTCGTCGCGCAAGATAGCGATGGCTCGACAAAAAAAATCAATTGCACCCATTTGATTTCCACGATGCCTGTCAAAGACCTTGTAAGCGCCTCATCGAGTTACTGGAACCCAGAAGTAAAGAAAGTCGCCGAAAACCTGGAGTATCGGGATTTTATAACGGTTGGACTGCTCTACAAGAAGAGTGATCTTTGTGCGGAATTGACCGACAACTGGATATACGTCCAAGAACCGGGATACAAGGTCGGGCGAATTCAGGTCTTTAATAATTGGAGTCCATATATGGTCGCGGATGCTTCCTGCGTCTGGCTTGGACTGGAATTTTTCTGCCGAGAAGACGACGACTTTTGGCCAATGACTGACGATCAAATAAATATGATTGCACAATCAGAAATCAAACGACTGCAGATCGTAAAATCGTCACGCGCACTGGATTTCATCGTACTAAAGGTGCCTAAGGCTTACCCGGGGTATTTTGGCGAATCGTACGAAAGATTCGATGTATTACGCAGTGAAGTTGACAAGATCTCCAATCTTTTCCTGATTGGACGCAACGGCATGCATCGCTACAACAATCAAGATCACTCGATGCTCACAGCGCGGGAGGCGGCACAGCAAATTATCAGTGGAAAGATCAACAAGGAAAAAATCTGGTCCATCAACATCGATGATGAATACCACGAGGAAAAGGAAGTGCCCAAGAAAATCATGGCGTCCGCGCATGACGTGCCTTCTTCAGAAGCCGGAGCTACGATAGAGCAAGCAGGAAACATTTCCATGGCTCGCTGATCTTCGAAGAAATTTCTTCGGGAATTCGACTGCTTTCGAGGATGACGCGGACAAATATAGTTTTCGATTCGACGGCCAAGGAAGGTTTTCAAAGATCTTTTCCGTTTCGACTATTCGGGAGCAGCGTTGATTCTCTATCCTGTGTTCCTATTGCCATTTTTTGGAGGTTTTTCTTTCGCTGCATGGCAGGGCTTGGCAACGGGTTTCTTGTTCTTGTGCTCATTTCTATTAATGGCGCGAAGTCCCGCCTGGGTCAGTGGATGGATGTGGCTGCTTTCAATCGTTGCGGCCTGTCTCGTAGCTCTTGCTGTTAGCGCGAAATATGCACCTTTGATCGGCGCGATTTCGCTGATTTCTGGGGCCTCGCGGCGGGTGCCTCGCTCCTCTCTGGACGTATGGCGCCGCCATGCACTGGGCGCGCTTGTTGGAGTCGGCGTATTGAATGCCGCCGCAGGCCTCCTCCAGTACCACGGGCTCGCCGCCCCCTTGCGCCCCTGGGTCGCCGTCCCCATGGAGCCCATCGGCATGGCCTACGGCAACCTGCGCCAGCGCAACCAGTTCGCCACGCTGCTGAGCATGGGGCTCGTGGCCCTGCTCTGGGCGCATGGCCAGGCGGGCCCCCGCGGACGGCGCGTCCTGATGGCCGCCGGCGCCTTGCTCGTCGCGGGCCTGGCCGCCTCAACATCCCGCACCGGGTTGCTGCAGTTGGGAGTCATCGCCGCCGTGGGTGCGTGGATGGCATGGCACGAGCGCGGGCCGGTCGAATCCGGCGCCGTGGCGCAAGGAGCCGCCCGGCAGCCATTGCTGCCGCACCCCGGCTGGTTCCTGGGCGCCCTGGCGCTCTACGCCCTGCTGTCCTGGGCGCTCCCCTGGTCGGCCGTCATGGTCGCGTCGTTCTTGGCAGGCGGCGGGAGCGCCGGGGCCGACGTCCAGGGCATGCTCACCCGGCTGCGCGAAGGCGCGCCGCCCGGCCACAGCCGCTGGCTGCTGTGGCACAACGTGCTGTGGCTGATCGCCCAGCGGCCCTGGACGGGCTGGGGCTGGGGCCAGCTCAGCCTCGCGCACTACCTGGCCGAATACCCGGGCCCGCGCTTTGTCGAGATCCTGGACAACGCCCACAACCTGCCGCTGCATCTGGCGGTGGAGCTCGGCATTCCGGCCGCGGTGCTGATCTGCGGCGGCTTCCTGTGGATGGTGGCGGCGGCCCGGCCCTGGCAGGAGCGCGATCCCGCCCGGCTGATGGCCTGGGGCGTGCTGGCCATGATCGTGCTGCACAGCCTGGTCGAATATCCGCTGTGGTACGGGCCCTTCCAGCTCGTGTTCGGGCTGTGCCTGGGCATGCTCTGGCCCGGCCGCAGGCGCGCCTGCGACGTGCCGCACGACGCCGGCGCCGGCGCCGCGTCGATTGCCGTCCTGCAGCGCCAGGCCGCCCGCGCGCGGTGGGCGGCCCGCCTGACGGCGGCGGCCCTGCTCGCCGTCGTCGCCTACGCGGGCTGGAGCTACGTGCGCGTCAGCCAGCCCTTCCTTCCGGCGGCAGAGCGGCTCGCCGGCTGGCGTGACGATCCGCTCGCGCAGCTGGATCCGGACGGCCGGGACTGGCTCTTCGCCCGCCAGGCGCGCTTTGCGGAACTGGCGCTGACGCCCCTGACGCCGCAGACGGCTGCGCGCGTGCATGCACTCGCCCAGGCCACACTGGCCTTCTCGCCGGAGCCGCGCGTGGTGGTCAAGCTGATCGACAGCGCGCGCCTGCTGGGGCTGGAGCAGGAGGCGCAGTTCCACCTGGAGCGCCTGCGCGTGGTCTATCCCGAAACCTACGCGCGCTGGCTGGCCGGAAAGCCGCCCGCCTAACCGGGCGCGGCGCGGCACGCCGAGCCGACAGACCCTACCCAAGCCAGAACGTCGATCAGCCTGGGCGCGTCCACGCCCCGAGGCCACCGATCCGCCCGTGCCCCCGCCCAGGCAACGCCCACCGTGGCCAAGGGACAATCGCCGGATGACCAAACATCGGATCGTCGTCGGGCTGTCGGGCGGCGTGGACTCGGCCGTCACGGCGCACCTGCTCAAACAGCAGGGGCACGAGGTCGTCGGCATCTTCATGAAGAACTGGGAAGACGACGACGACAGCGAATACTGCTCGTCGAACGTGGATTTCGTCGACGCCGCCAGCGTGGCCGACGTGCTGGGCATCGAGATCGAGCACGTCAACTTTGCCGCCGACTACAAGGACCGCGTCTTCGCCGAATTCCTGCGCGAATACCAGGCCGGCCGCACGCCCAACCCCGACGTGCTGTGCAACGCCGAGATCAAGTTCAAGGCCTTCCTCGACCACGCGATGCGCCTGGGCGCCGAGAAGATCGCGACCGGCCACTATGCCCGCGTGCGCGCTGTCGACGCCGCCACCGGGCTGGCCTTCGCCGCCGGAGAGCCGGTGCCGGCCTCCGCGCGCTACGAGTTGCTCAAGGGCCTGGACCCCGCCAAGGACCAGAGCTACTTCCTGCACCGACTCAACCAGGCGCAGCTGTCGAAGGCGCTGTTCCCGGTGGGCGAACTGCACAAGACCCAGGTGCGCCAGATCGCCACCGACATCGGCCTGCCCGTGGCCACCAAGAAGGATTCGACCGGCATCTGCTTCATCGGCGAGCGGCCTTTCCGGGAGTTCCTCAACCGCTACATCAGCAAGGCACCGGGCCCGATCAAGGACGAGCGCGGCCGCAAGCTGGGCGAGCACCACGGCCTGTCCTTCTACACGCTGGGCCAGCGCCAGGGCCTGGGCATCGGCGGCATCAAGGAAAAAGGCGCACAGCGCGGCGGCGGCGAGCACGCACCGTGGTTCGTCGCCCGCAAGGACGTGGAGGCCAACACGCTGTGGGTGGTGCAGGGCCATGACCATCCCTGGCTGCAGTCGCGCGCGCTGCTGGCGGCCGACGCGAGCTGGGTGGCCGGCGCGCCGCCCGCCGCAGGCACCTACGGCAGCAAGACCCGCTATCGCCAGGCCGATTCGCCCGCGCTGCTGCAGGCCCTGCCCGAAGCCCGCTTCCAGCTGGTGTTTCCGCAGCCGCAATGGGCGGTCACGCCCGGCCAGTCGGCCGTGCTGTACGACGGCGAGGTCTGCCTGGGCGGCGGCGTGATCGACGCGGCAGAGGGCGCACGCTGATGCCGCGCATCCATTGCGCCACGCCCCTGGCCAGCGGCCAGTCGCTGGGCCTGCCGCCCGGCGCCGCCCGCCACGTGCAGGTGCTGCGGCTGCAGCCCGGCGACGGCATCACGCTGTTCGACGGCCGCGGCGGCGAGTTCGAGGCCACGGTCGAGCGCATGGGCCGCAACGATGTCGACGTGCGTGTGGGCGCCCACCACACGGTCGAGCGCGAGGCCGCGCTGGCCGTGCACCTGGCCGTGGGCATGCCCGCCAACGACCGCATGGACTGGCTGGTCGAAAAGGCCACCGAACTCGGCGTGGCCAGCATCCAGCCGCTGCAGACGGCCCACGGCGTGCTGCGCTTGGCGGGCGAGCGGGCACAGAAGAAGCAGGACCACTGGCAGGCCGTGGCCGTGGCCGCCTGCGAGCAGTGCGGCCGCAACCAGGTGCCTGCGGTGCATCCGGTGCGCGACCTGGGCACCTGGCTGGACGGGCTGGGCGCGGATGCGCCCGCCGCCCGCCATGTGCTCGGCTTCGGCGACGAGGCGCAGCCGCTGGGCCGCGGGGCGCCAGCGGGGGGCAGCGCGCTGTTCCTCAGTGGCCCCGAGGGCGGACTCAACCCGCAGGAAGAGGCCCGGGCCCGCGCCAGTGGCTTCGTGCTGACCACCCTGGGCCCGCGCATCCTGCGTGCCGAGACGGCGCCGCTGGCGGCGCTGGTGCACCTGCTGGCCGTGGCCGGCTGAGCCGGCTTCACCGGCCGCCCGGCGGCGGGATGCCCTGCGACTCCTCGGCCACCTGCGCATCCAGCCAGGCGCCGAAGGCCTGCACGGTCGCGTCTCCCGCCCGGTGCGGTGCCACGAACAGGCTGTAGCCGCGCGGCCCGTCTCCCTCGAAGGGATGGGCCAGGCACAGTTCGGCACTGGCCAGCTCGCGCGCCACGCCGTAGCGCGGCAGCAGGCCGATGCCCAGGTCGGCGCGCACCGCCTCCAGCACCATCGAGAACAGATCGAAGCGGTGGCCCACCATCGCGTTCGCCGGAGGCCGGGCGATGCCAGCTTGCGCGAACCAGGCCTGCCAGGCGCCCAGGCGCGAGCTGAGCTGCAGCAGCGGCACGTCGCGGAAGTCGCCCTGGGCCACCGCGGCACGCCAGCGCGACCGCGGTGCGCACACCACGACCACCCGCTCGGCGCGCAGCGGCCACACGGCCGCACCGGGCCAACTGGCGTCGTCGTACTGCAAGGCGACGTCGAAATGGGGCTCGTCCATGTAGACCTGCGTGGGAAAGAC
Organism: Pseudacidovorax sp. DMC4; assembly: GCF_056314265.1. Lineage (NCBI taxonomy): Bacteria > Pseudomonadati > Pseudomonadota > Betaproteobacteria > Burkholderiales > Comamonadaceae > Pseudacidovorax > Pseudacidovorax sp. DMC4. The sequence continues at coordinate 39,808 of NZ_JBQUYR010000018.1, forward strand.
CTGCAGATGCACGCTGCAGGCCGGCTGCTCGGCCAGGAAGCCCGGCAGCCGTGGAAGCAGCCAGCGCTCGGCCAGCATGGGCACGGCGCCCACCAGCAGCCGCTCGCCGTCGGGGCGCTGGGCCATGGCCTCGAGGGTGTGGTTCTCCAGCCGCAGCAGGTCGCCGGCCACCTGCGCGTGATAGCGCCGGCCCGCCTCGGTGAGCAGCGTGCCCCGGGCACTGCGCTGCACGAGGCGTACGCCCAGTTGCAGCTCCAGCAGGCGCAACTGCTGGCTGACGGCACTGTGCGTCAGGCACAGCTCCTCGGCGGCCTTGCCCACGCCGTGACAGCGGGCGACGGCGTCGAACACGAGCAGGGCGCGGGTACTGGGAAGGTGCCGGGGCATGTAAGAAAAACTGACGGTGCGGCGGATTAAATCAGAGCGGGGCCTGCATGCAGCCGCCAGAATTTCCGCCGACCCGCGGCACCCGGTCAGCCTGATGACAGGTGCCGCATCCCCCCGCCCCGATTGCCCTCCAACCGACGCCCATGACTCGCCCCTCTTCGAACCGGCCCCCCATGCCACGCCTGCGGCCGCTCGCCTCGCTGCTCGCCCTGTCCCTTGCCTTTGCCGGCGCCTCGGCGGCCTGGGCCCAGTCCTTCGCCGCCATCGCCCCCACGCCCGCCCAGGTGCGGCCGGCGGTGGACCAGGCCTACACGCAACTGCTGTCGGCCCCGCAGATCCAGGCGCTGATGGAGGCGGTCAAGGCCGACCATGCGCGCTCCATCGACGACCTGAAGATGCTCACCGAGATCGAGGCGCCGCCCTTCAAGGAGCGCCCGCGCGCCGAGGCCTTCCTCGCGCGCATGAAGGCCCTGGGCCTGGCGGACGCCCGCATCGACAGCGAAGGCAACGTCGTCGGCCTGCGCAAGGGCAGCGGCCAGGGGCCCAAGCTGCTGATTTCGGCCCACCTCGACACCGTCTTCCCCGCCGGCACCGACGTCAAGGTCAAGGAGCGCGACGGCCGCCTGTATGCGCCGGGCATCTCCGACGACACGCGCGGCCTGGCGGTGTTGCTGTCCTGGCTCAAGGTGCTGAACGACCAGAAGATCCAGACCGTTGGCGACCTGCTCTTCGTGGGCAACGTGGGCGAGGAAGAACTCGGCAACCTCCGCGGCATGAAGCACATCTTTGCCGAGCACCGCGACATCGACGGCATGGTCGGCCTGGAGCCGGCGCCGGACGGCACCGTGCTGATCCTGGGCACCGCCAGCCACCGCTACGAGGTCAACTTCAAGGGCCCGGGCGGTCACAGCTACGCCGCCTTCGGCCAGGTGCCCAGCGCCATCCACGGCATGGGCCGCGCCATCGCCAAGATCGCCGAGGTGCGCACGCCCACCTTCCCCAAAACCACCTTCACCGTGGGCACCGTCGGTGGCGGCACCTCGGTCAACACCATCGCGCCGGATGCGCGCATGGCCGTGGACATCCGCTCGGACCAGATGGATTCGCTGCTGTCCACCGAGAAGAAGATCCTCGCTGCCATCGACGAAGCCGTGGCCGAGGAAAACAAGCGCTGGAACGTCGAGACCCTCACCGTGCAGACCAAGCTGATCGGCGACCGGCCGGGCGGCCGCACGCCGTCGGACTCGGTGATCGTGGAAGCGGCCACGCGTGCCAACGCCTCCTTCGGCCACAAGACGCTGCTGACGGGCGCCAGCACCGACGCCAACGTGCCGATGGCGCTGGGCATTCCGGCCATCATCGTGGGCGGCGGCGGCAAGACGGGCGGCTTCCACGCGCTGAGCGAATGGATCGACCTGACCGACGGCTGGAAGGGCGCGCAGAACTCCCTGGCCACGGTGCTGGGCCTGGTGGGCGTCCAGGGCGTGACGCCGCCGCTGCTGGAAAAGCGGCCGCCGCGCGCGCCGTGATTGCGTCAAATCCAGTGTCCAAAAGGTGAATTACGCACGGCTTCGCTGAAAAAGCGGCGCCGTTCCGCGAAGAACACGAGGCTGCCCTGAACAATGGCGGCCTCGTTTTCATTTCGCAGGGAAGAAGCCATGGGCTTGCTCGATTCCGTCCTCGGCCAGGTGCTCAACAGCGGCGCACCGGCACCGCATTCGCCGGGCAGCGATCCGGTCGCCATCTTCGGCAGCCTGCTGCAGGAAAGCGGCGGTGTGGGTGGCTTGGTGCAGAAGCTGCAGCAGGCCGGCCTGGGGGACGCCGTAGGTTCGTGGATCGGCACCGGCCAGAACCAGCCCGTGTCGCCCGACCAGGTGCACGGCGCGCTGGGCCAGGACGTGATCGGCGCCGTGGCGCAGAAGCTGGGCCTGAACGTGCAGACGCTGCTGCCGCTGCTGGCGACGCTGCTGCCGGTGCTCATCGACCGCCTGACGCCGCACGGCCGGTTGCCGGATCAGGAGCCGTCGCTGTCGGCCGGCGCGGGCGGGCTGGGCGATCTGCTCGGAGCGCTGGGCCCGCTGCTCGGCCGACGGTAAACGGCGGTCCGGCCCGATCAGTCGGCCGGCGCACGCCAGCGCCCGGGCTGAACGCCCGGCCACATCGGCAACAACCTCGCTTCAGGCCGCCTGTTCGGCCGCGTGCTTGGCCGGCATCGCGGCCATCACCTGCGCGACGGCGGCCGTCAGCCGCTTGGCATAGGGCACGTGCAGGAACTCGTTGGGCCCGTGCGCGTTGCTCTTCGGACCGAGCACGCCGCACACCATCATCTGCGCCTTCGGGAAGCCGGCGCTCAGCATGTTCATCAGCGGAATCGTGCCGCCCTGGCCGATGTAGCCGCAGGGCGCGCCGAAATGGGCCTGGCTGGCAGCGTCCAGCGCCTGCTGGAACCACGGCACCATGGCCGGCGCGTTCCAGCCGGTGGCGCCGCCACCGGACTCGAAGGTCACCTTGGCCTGGTAGGGCGCGTTGTCCTCCAGCAGCGCCTTCAGCTCCTGCACCACCTGCGCCGCCTCCACCAGCGGCGGCAGGCGCAGCGAGAGCTTGAAGGCCGTGTAGGGCCGCAGCACGTTGCCGGCATCCTTCAGCGCAGGGAAGCCCTCGGCGCCCGTCACCGACAGCGTCGGCCGCCAGGTGCGGTTGAGCAGCGCCTCCACCGGATCGGTGGTGGTCGGCAGCGCGAAGGCGGTGGCGCCGCCGCAGTCGTAGTGCGCCCAGGGGAAGCGCTTGTAGACCTCGTCGCCCAGGATGGCCGCCGTGGCCTTGGCCTGGGCCAGACGTTCGGCGGGCACCTCGCAGTGGAAGCTGGCGGGCAGCAGGCGGCCGGTCTTGCTGTCCTCCAGCCGGTCCAGCACCTGCCGCATGATGCGGAAGCTCGACGGCACCAGGCCCGAGGCGTCGCCCGAATGGATGCCCTCGGTGAGGATCTCCACCTTCAGTGTGCCGCCGGCCAGGCCGCGCAGCGAGGTGGTGAGCCAGAGCTGGTCGTAGTTGCCGGCGCCCGAGTCCAGGCAGACCACCAGCGCCACCTCGCCCAGGCGGCTGCGCAGCGTGTCCACGTAGGGCAGCAGGTCGTAGGAGCCCGATTCCTCGCAGGTCTCGATCAGGCCGACGATGCGCGGATGGGCCACGCCCTGCGCCTTCAGCGCCTGGATGGCCGCCACGCTGGCGTAGATGGCGTAGCCGTCGTCCGCGCCGCCACGGCCGTAGAGCAGGCCGTCCTCGTACTTGGGCGTCCAGGGGCCGAGGTCGCGGCGCCAGCCGGTGAACTCGGGCTGCTTGTCCAGGTGGCCGTACATCAGCACGGTCTCGTTCATCGACGTGCCGCTGGCGGGCAGCTCGAAGAACAGCACCGGGGTGCGGCCTTCCAGGCGCACGATCTCCAGCCTGAGGCCCTTGACCTTCTGCGCCTCGACCCAGGTGGCGGCATTGCGCAGCACCGTCTCCAGGTAGCCGTTGGCCGACCAGTCCGGATCGAAGCCCGGCGACTTGGCCGGAATGGCGATGTAGTCGCTGAGCTGGCGGACGATGTCGCCATCCCAGCGGGCGGTGACGTCGGCCAGAGCGCGCTCGGTGTCGAGCAGGCCAGCGGGAATTTCTTTGTGCAAAGGGGCGTTCATCGGCGTTTCTCCTTGGGGGCGCGTGGCCGGGGCAGTCGATCCATTTTGCGCCGGGATGCCCCCCGGCGTAGAGTGCGCCAGCCGCATCACCCCAGCACGCCCATGCCCAAGAAAGCTGCGCCCACCGCCGCCGACCTGCCCGCCCCGCCGCAGACGCCCGTGCGGGTGGGCATCGGCGGCTGGACCTTCGCGCCCTGGCGCGGCAGCTTCTACCCGCCCGGCCTGCCGCATGCGCAGGAGCTGGTCCACGCCAGCCGGCGGCTCACGGCCATCGAGGTCAACGGCACCTTCTACAGCACCTTCAAGCCCGACACCTTCCGCAAGTGGCGCGAAGCCACGCCCGAGGGCTTCGTCTTCTCGCTCAAGGCGCACCGTGTGACCACGCACCGCCGCGAACTGGCCAAGGCCGGCGATGCGGTGCAGCGCTTCATCGGCAGCGGCCTGGCCGAACTGGGCGACCGGCTGGGGCCCATCGTCTGGCAGTTCATGCCCACGCACGCCTTCGACGCCGTGGACTTCGGCGCCTTCCTGGAACTGCTGCCGCCCCAGGTCGATGGCCTGCCGCTGCAGCATGTGATGGAGGTGCGCCATCCCAGCTTCATCGACCCGACCTACCAGGCCCTGGCCAAGCGCCATGGCGCGGCGACTGTCTTCACCGACAGCCCGAAATTCCCGTCCTTCGACGCGCCGCAGGGCCCCATCGTCTATGCGCGGCTGATGGATGCGCAGCCGCGCTTCGCCAACGGCTACGCGCCCAGTGCGCTCGATGCACTGGCGACCCAGGCGCGGGGCTGGGTGGCCGAGCGGCCCACCTATGTCTTCTTCATCAACGGCCACAAAGAAAAAGCCCCCGCCGCGGCGGAGGCTCTTCTGAAGCGGCTGGCCGACGCGCCTTGAACGGCGCGCCGAGCGGCGCGGGCGATGGCGATGCTCAGGCCGCCAGGGCGGGCTTGGCGTCGCTGGAGGTGCTCGTGCCCACGCTGATCTCGCCGGAGAGCTGGCCGCCCTCCTCGATCACGATCTTGCCGTAGCGGATCTTGCCCGACACCTTGCCGGTGGCATGGATCACCAGCTTCTGGCGCACGGTCAGGTTGCCGTCGAACACGCCTCGGATCTCGGCGATGTCGATCTCGGCCGAGCCCTTGAAGGCGCCCTGCTCGGCGATCTGGATGACGCGCGAATCCATGGTCGCCTCGACCGTGCCCTCGACCACCAGCGTGTCGCAGTCGGTGATCTCGACGCCCTTGAGCTTGATGTTGGGACCGACGGTCAGCTTGCTGCCCGTTTCCTGCACCGGAGCCTGTGCGGCGGCTGGCGTGGCGGCAGGTGCCGAGGCCAGCGCCGGCCCACCCACAGGATGGCCCGACAGCGTGCCGGCGCCCATCAGCGGGGCGGGACGCGAGGTCAGACTGTCGTTGGGGTCACGGTCACGTTTGCCGAAGAAGGGGGATTGCGAAGCCAAAGGGTGATCTCCTTGCGAAAGCGCCAATGGTAGGCAAGTGATTCTGAATGTTGACACTTCTTTGCGAAAGATCGGTAACAACCCGCGGCAAGGCCGATGTCGCCGGCCTCGCCGCCTTGCCGTCAGAATTCGCCGCGTCCGGCTCACGCCGCTGTACCTCTCTCTTCATGGCCCCGCACATCGACCCCGCCCATCACGCCGACGACGACATCCCAGGCATGTTCGATGACCGGGCGGCCGACGCCCGCTTCGGCAAACCCGCTTCCGGCTGGCGCCGCACGCTCTTCACGGTCATCTTCGAATCGGAGACGCGGGCCGGCCGCAGCTTCGACCTGCTGCTGATCGCGGCCATCCTGACGAGCGTCGGCGTGGTCATGCTCGAGAGCATGGCCGGGATGCGGGCCCGCCATGGCGCCTTGCTGCACGGGCTCGAATGGGTGTTCACCGCGCTCTTCACCCTGGAGTACCTGGCCCGCCTGGTGTGCGTCCAGCGCCCGCTGCGCTATGCCCTCAGCTTCTATGGCGTGATCGACCTGCTGGCCCTGCTGCCGACCTACCTGGTGGCCCTGGAGCCATCGCTCGGCGCGCTGATCGACGTGCGCGTGCTGCGGCTGCTGCGGGTGTTCCGCATCTTCAAGCTGTCGCGCTATGCGCACGAATACCGCACGCTCGCCCTCGCGCTGGCGGCCAGCGCGCGCAAGATCACGGTCTTCCTGGGCTTCGTGATGCTGCTGGTGCTGGTATCGGGCACGCTCATGTACGTGGTGGAAGGGCCGCCGCACGGCTTCACCAGCATTCCCACCGCCATGTACTGGGCGGTCTCGACGATGACGACGGTGGGCTTCGGCGATCTGGTGCCCCGCACCGACATGGGCCGGCTCATCGCGTCGGCCATGATGCTGACCGGCTGGGGTGTGCTGGCGGTGCCCACCGGCATCGTCACGGCCGAGATGGGCGCGCAGCGGCGGCTGCAGACGCTGCGCGACCGCGCCGCCGCCGATGCGCATTGCACCGCCTGCGGCGCGGGCGGCCATGCGGACGACGCGCACTACTGCCGGCGGTGCGGCACCGCGCTGCCGCGCGCCGGGGTCGCACTCAGTCCCGCTCGAACTTGAAGACGGCCGTCGCGGCGCGCAGGTTGGGCAACCAGCGCACCTCGCGGCCGTGCTGCACGCCGAACGCATCCAGCACGCGCAGGCGGTTCTTGCGCGCCAGGGCGTCGAAGTCGCGGAAGGTGCCCACGCGGATGTTGGGCGTGTCGTACCACTGGTAGGGCAGCCGCCGCGTCACCGGCATGCGGCCCTGCAGGATGCTCAGCCGGTTGGGCCAGTGTGCGAAGTTGGGAAAGGCGACGATGCCGATGCGACCCACGCGCGCCGTCTCGCGCAGCATGATTTCGGCATTGCGCAGGTGCTGCAGCGTGTCGATCTGCAGCACCACGTCGAAGCTGGCGTCCTCGAACATCGACAGGCCTTCGTCGAGGTTCAGCTGGATCACGTCGACGCCGCGCCGCACGCATTGCAGCACGTTGCCGTCGGCAATCTCCACGCCGTAGCCGGTGCAGCCGCGCTCGCGCTGCAGGCGCTCGAGCAGCGCGCCGTCGCCGCAGCCGAGGTCGAGCACGCGCGCGCCCTCGGGCACGAGGCGGACGATGCGGTCGTTGATGTCGTGGGTCGTGCGCAAGGGCGTGCCTTCGGCGTCGCCTGCGGTGCGAGGGCCCTTGGGAGCAGCCGGGCGGGTGGTCATTGCAGCTCCTTCGCGATGCCGTCGAACCAGGCGCGCACGACGCCCAGGTAGCGGGTGTCGTCCAGCAGAAATGCGTCGTGACCATGCGGCGCGTCGATCTCGGCATAGCTGACGCTGCGGCGGTTGTCGAGCAGCGCCTTGACGATCTCGCGGCTGCGCGCCGGCGAGAAGCGCCAGTCGGTGGTGAAGCTCACGAGCAGGAACTTGGCCATGGCCCGCTCGAAGGCCGCACGCAGGCTGCCGCCATAGGCCGCGGCCGGGTCGAAGTAGTCGAGTGCGCGGGTGATCAGCAGGTAGGTGTTGGCGTCGAAGTACTCGCTGAACTTGTCGCCCTGGTGGCGCAGATAGCTCTCGATCTGGAACTCCACGTCGTGCGTGGTGTAGCGCACCTGCATGCCCTCGCGCAGCTGGCGGCCGAACTTGGCGTTCATCACGTCGTCGCTGAGGTAGGTGATGTGGCCGATCATGCGGGCGATGGTCAGCCCGCGCTTGGGCACCACGCCGTGGTCGTAGAAGTGGCCGCCGTGGAAGTCGGGATCGGTCACGATGGCCCGGCGCGCGACCTCGTTGAAAGCGATGTTCTCGGCATTCAGGTTGGGCGCGCTGGCGATCACCGCGGCGTGGCGCACACGCTCGGGGTACTGCAGCGTCCACGACAACGCCTGCATGCCGCCCAGGCTGCCGCCCATCACGGCCGCGAGGGTGTCGATGCCAAGCGCGTCGAGCAGGCGGGCCTGGGCATCCACCCAGTCTTCCACCGTCACCACCGGAAAGTCCGCGCCCCAGGGCCGCCCCGTCGCGGGATTGGTGTGCATCGGCCCGGTCGAGCCGAAGCAGGAGCCCAGGTTGTTGATGCCGATGACGAAGAAGCGGTCGGTGTCCACCGACTTGCCGGGGCCGATCATGTTGTCCCACCAGCCCTGCGACTTCGGCTGGCCGGCGTACTGGCCGGCCACATGGTGCGAGGCATTGAGCGCATGGCAGACCAGCACGGCATTGCTGCGGTCGGCATTGAGCGTGCCGTAGGTCTCGTAGGCCAACGCGTAGTCGCCGATGGCGCTGCCGCTGCGCAGCGGCAGCGGCGTCGCGAAGGACATGGACTGGGGTGTGACGTCGAAGGACATGGGAGCAAAAAAGAAAACCCGGCCTCGCCAAAAACGAGCCGGGTTGCGGGCATCCGTCTTTAGCTGCATTTATCAAGCGCCCGCAAGCTGGAGCAAATCGGCGCTGTGGAAAGTATAGGCCGGGCGGCGCCGTCGCCGCCCGGCGAGGGTCATGCCTCAGGCGCCCCAGCCGATGAGCGCGGCCACGCCCAGCACCAGGAAGATCACGGCCGAGATGCTGTGCACGAGCTTGATCGGCACCTTGCGAACGATGCGCTCGCCCAGCCATACCACGGGTGCATTGGCCAGCATCATGCCCAGCGTAGTGCCGATCACCACCCACAGGTAGTCGTGCGTGAAGCGGGCCGCCAGCATGACGGTGGCGATCTGCGTCTTGTCGCCCATCTCGGCCAGGAAGAAGGCCACCAGCGTGGTGCCGAAGACGCCGAACTTGGAGACACCGCGGGGCGCCTCGTCCTCGTCGAGCTTGTCGGGAATCAGCATCCAGACGGCCATGGCGATGAAAGACAGGCCCAGGATCCAGCGCAGGACCGTGGGCCCGAGAAAGCCGGTCACCCAGGCGCCGACGGCGCCCGCCAGCGCATGGTTGACGACCGTGGCCGCAAAGATGCCCAGCACGATGGGCCAGGGCTTGCGGAAACGCGCCGCGAGGACGAGGGAAAGGAGTTGGGTCTTGTCACCCATTTCAGCCAGCGCGACGATGCCGGTGGCTACCAGAAAGGCTTCCATAGAGATGTGGGGTTCCTCGGCCGAAGGACGCAATCGACCACGCAGCGCCTTCGGCCTTGTTCCCGAAGCTGCGTGGTCAATGGTCTCGCCAGGTCTTCACTGCATGCGCCATGTTCCGCGTGGGGCGCGGTACAAGTCTGTTGACGCATGCCCTTCTCGAACTCGGAAGGCGGCTACTCCCCAAAGACGGGGCAGATTCTAGCGGCTCTTGCCGCACTGCAGCATGAACTATGGGTGCGGGCGCAGGAACGCCTGCCGCAGTTGGCGTCAGAAAAAGGAGGCGCAACCGCGCCCGATTAACGCGATGATCTCTTCCGACTACTTAGGAAACCTGTGTTTTCACCGGGCCATCGATGTCAGTGTGCGCAAGCTTCGCAGACTCACGGAGGTTGTTGCAATTCAAGGGAAATTCCTGCCCCCCTCCCAAATAAATCACCCATAATGGGTGGACCTTCGGCCCGGAAAGCCGCAGGCCATTGGGTGATCGGTCAGTTTCGTCAGCCCCGCAGGCCAACATGCTGCGGGTCTTGCGCCCGGGACTCCATCGCTGCTTTTCTTTGTGTTTTACAGGAGTCCCATTCATGGGCAACAAACTCTACGTCGGCAACCTGCCCTATTCGGTGCGCGACGGTGATCTCGAACAGGCTTTCGGCCAGTTCGGCGCAGTGACCAGCGCCAAGGTCATGATGGAGCGCGAAACCGGCCGTTCCAAAGGCTTTGGTTTCGTGGAAATGGGCAGCGACGCCGAGGCGCAGGCTGCCATTCAGGGCATGAACGGCCAGCCGCTGGGCGGCCGCAGTGTCGTGGTCAACGAAGCGCGCCCCATGGAGCCGCGTCCGCCCCGTAGCGGTGGCGGCGGCTACGGTGGTGGTGGCGGTGGTTACGGCGGCGGCGGCGGCGGCGGTGGCGGCGGCTACGGCGGCGGCGGTGGTGGTTACGGCGGCGGCGGCGGTGGCCGCAGCGGTGGCGGCGGCTACGGCGGCCGCGGCGGCGGCGGTGGCGGCGGCAACGACGGCAGCTTCCGCAGCCCCTACGGCACCGGCCCCCGTGGCGGTGGCGGTGGCGGTGGCGGCGGTGGTCGCGGCGGCTACGGCGGCGGTGGCGGCGGGAACAACTACTGATCGCACACGTTGCCGTTCCGCTTTGCGGAACGACTCAATGAAAGGCTCCCTCGGGAGCCTTTTTCATGCGCGCCTGCTTGTGACGGTCCTGCCACAGCCCTCCGCACGCCAGTCGGTCAAGCAGACAGGCTGCGACGCCGCAGCGCTCAGCGAGGCGTATCGGCTTCGTCCCGGCGGCGCTTTCGGCCGCGGCCTTGCACCGCCCGGTCGTAGATGGCGTTGGGCAGCACCCTCATCAGTTTGGCGACGACCCCCATCTGCCAGGGAATGACGCGGTAGCTGACCCCGGCCTCGATGGCGCGGAATGCTCGGTCGGCAAAGACCTCCGCGGAGATGAGGAAGGGCATGCCATACCGATTGCCCCGGGTGAGCGGCGTGTCCACATAGCCCGGACAGACTGTCACCACCCGGACGCCGCTGTCGCGCAACTCGGTGCGCACGCTCTCGCAATACGCCACGACCGCCGCCTTGCTGGCGCAGTAGGCGCCGTGCCCCGGCAGCCCCCGAATCGCGGCAACGCTGCCGATGCCCACCAGCCGCCCGCTCCCCCGGCGCACCATCGCGGCGATGAAGGGATGGAAGGTGGCGGCCAAGCCCACATTGTTGAGTGCGAAGGTCTCGGCCATCACGTCCAGATCCGCACGCTCGGCCGTGTCCATGCCGACGCTGATGCCCGCATTGGCGATGACCACCTCGGGCAGACCCTGCGCAGCCAGGCAGGCCTCGCCCGCCGCGACGATGCTGTCCACCGCAGCCACATCGGCGCCGTAGATGCCGCAGCGCTCCGGCCCCAGGCCCTGGGACGCCGCCCACTCCTGCATCTGCGCCGTGCGCCGCGCCACGAGCGCCAGCCGCCAGCCCGCCTGGGCATAGCGGGCCGCCATCGCCTGCCCGATACCGCTGGACGCGCCGGTGATGAAGACCAGGGGGGCAAGGGCAGGGGCGGACATGGACGGCTCCCGCAGATACGGCTAGCGCCTGCCCGCCGGGGCCGGCGGCATGATCTGGCCCCGGACGCGCCCACGCAGATTGGCGATGCCGCTCATGTGGTCGTAGTCCATCGCATCGGCCTTGAACGTGTCGCTGCCCCGGATCAGCGTGACCGGCAGATGGGAGCGCACCCGGTCCTCGTTGGTGAACACATGCAGGAAGTCGCCCCGGAATTCCAGCCGGGGCGCCGGCTTGCCATCGGGAAGCTTGCCTTCGTCGCGGATCACCACGGCATTGCCGAAGAGCTGGATCTCGCTGGCATCGCCATTGGAAAGACCGCGGTTGGCCGTGGCCCGCGTGACCAGCCCCTGGGGCGACACCGAGCGCACGCGCACGTCATCGACCTCCATCGTGTCGGTGTCGGGGTAATGACGGCCTTCCCGGCCGCTGATCTCGCTGTGCAGCGAGCCGTCGGGCAGGAAGCTGCGCACGGTGAAGTTGCGCATGAAGAAGTCCGGGTCGTGCGAGACCGGGGCCGCGGCGTGCGGCTTGATCAGTTCCGGCGCGTTGCGCACCAGCCAGTAGGTGCCGAGCGCCAGCAGGCCTGTCAGGATGATCGGCAGGTAGAGGCTCAGCCGGTCGAAGGCCAGCCCGAAGACGGAGACGACGCGCTTCATGCGTCGGGCACCCCGATGGCGGCGTCGAGCAGGCCGGCATAGCGCCCGCATGCGCACAGCAGCAGGTCGCAGAACTCGCGGGCCGCGCCCTCGCCGCCCCGCAGGCGGGTGACATGGCGCACGGTGGCCGCCACCTCCGGATGCGCATTGGCAGGTGCGGCCGCGAAGGCCACCCGGCGCAGCACGGGCAGGTCGGGCCAGTCGTCGCCGATGGCCGCCGCCTGTGCCCAGTCGAGGCCCAGGGCCGCCAGGATCTCGGTGGACGCAGCGATCTTGTCCATCACCCCGTAGCGCGCATGCCGTACGCCCAATGCCTGCAGCCGGGCGCGCAGCGGCGCCGAGTCGCGGCCGGTGACCACCACGGGCTCGATGCCGGCCTTGCGCAGCATCTGCAGCCCGTAGCCGTCGAGCACGCTGAAGCGCTTGAGCGTCTCGCCGGCGTCGGTGAAGTAGATGCCACCATCGGTCAGCACGCCGTCGACATCGAAAAAGGCGACGCGGACATCCTGCGCGGCCAGCAGCAGTTCGGGGTCGAAGTTGAGCACGGGTCGGGCGCCCTGCGGTTGCGGCGCCATCAGATGACCTTCGCCCGCATCAGGTCGGTGGTGTTGAGTGCCCCGGCCAGCCGGCCTTCGGCATCGACGACGAACAGGCGGGTGATGCCATGCTGCTCCATGAGTTCGGCCGCCTCGACGGCCAGGGCGTCCTGGCGGATGGTGCGCGGGCCGCGGTGCATGACGTCAGCCGCACGGATCCCGCGCAGGTCGGCGCCCGCCTCGATCAGCCGGCGCAGGTCGCCGTCGGTGAAGATGCCTTCGGCACGGCCCTGGGCATTCATCACCGCCGCGGCGCCGAAGCCCTGCACGCTCATGGCGCGCATGAGCTCGGTGATGCCGGCCTGTGGCGAGACCTGCGGCACCGCACTGCCCTGGCGCATGACGTCGGCCACATGGGTGAGCAGCTTTCGCCCCAGCGCGCCGCCCGGATGCGAGCGGGCGAAGTCTTCGGCACCGAAGCCGCGCGCATCGAGCAGCGCGACGGCCAGCGCGTCGCCCAGCGCCATCTGCGCGGTGGTGCTGGCGGTCGGTGCCAGGTTCAGCGGGCAGGCTTCCTTCTCGACGCCGCTGTCCAGCACCAGGTCGGCATGCCGGGCCAGCGACGAGGTCGCGCCGCCGGTCATGGCGATCAGAGGCACGCCCTGGCGCTTGAGCACGGGCAGGATCGCGTCGAGTTCATTGCTTTCGCCGCTGTTGGAGATGGCCAGCACCACGTCCGCGGCCGTGACCATACCCAGATCGCCATGGCTGGCCTCGGCGGGGTGCACGAACATGGCAGGCGTGCCGGTGGAGGCCAGAGTCGCAGCGATCTTGCGGCCCACATGGCCGCTCTTGCCCATGCCCATGACCACCACCCGGCCCTGCAGGGCCAGGATGCGCCGGACCGCCTCGACGAAGCTCTGGCCGACGCGTGCCTTGAGGCCGAGCACGGCGGCGGCCTCGATGTCGAAAGTGGCGCGTGCGCGGGCCAGCAACGCGTCGGGGTCCGGGGCCGGAAAGCTCATCGGGCGATTTTATCGGCGCGCCTTGCCCCCGCCCCGGTGCAGTGCATGGCCCTTGCTAGCATCCAGCGGATGAACACCTTCGAGCTGACGCTGCTCTACCTGCTGGCCGCCGTGCTGGGCGTGGTGGGTTGCCGCTCGCTCAAGCTGCCACCCATGCTCGGCTATCTGGTGGCCGGCGTGCTGATCGGCCCGCACGCCTTCGCGCTGGCGCAGGATTCGGACGGCGTGCGCCACCTGGGCGAGTTCGGCGTGGTGTTCCTGATGTTCGTGATCGGGCTCGAGTTCAGCCTGCCCAAGCTGCGCGCCATGCGCCAGCATGTGTTCGGTCTGGGCCTTCTGCAGGTGGCGCTGACCATGCTGCTGGCCACGGCGGGTGCCCTGGCCCTGGCCCGCCTGCTGCCCGACCCTTGGCGCATGAGCTGGCAGACGGCGCTCGCCCTGTCGGGCGCCCTCGCGATGAGCAGCACCGCCATCGTGGTCAAGCTGATGGCCGAGCGGCTGGAGCTGGAGAGCGAGCATGGCCGCCGCGTGATGGGCGTGCTGCTGTTCCAGGATCTGGCCGTGGTGCCGCTGCTGGTGCTGATCCCCGCCCTGGGTGCGCCGCCCGAGGCGCTGCTGCGTGGCCTGGGCCTGGCCCTGATCAAGGCCACCGCCCTGATCGGCCTGCTGCTCTACGGCGGTCCGCGCGTGATGCGCTGGTGGCTCACGCTGGTGGCGCGCCGCCGCAGCGAGGAGCTGTTCATGCTCAACCTGCTGCTGGTGACGCTGGGCCTGGCCTGGCTGACCGAGATGGCTGGCCTGTCGCTGGCGCTGGGCGCCTTCATCGCCGGCATGCTGGTGTCCGAGACCGAATACAAGCACCAGGTGGAAAGCGACATCCGCGCCTTCCACGACGTGCTGCTGGGCCTGTTCTTCATCACCATCGGAATGTCGCTGGACTGGCATGTGGTGGTCGAGCGCTGGTCGCTGGTGGTCGTGCTGCTGATGGTGCCGCTGGGCTTCAAGCTGCTGCTGGTGACGGTGCTGGCGCGGCTGCTGGGCGCGACGGCCGGCGTCTCGCTGCGCACCGGGCTGTACCTGGCCCAAGCCGGTGAATTCGGCTTCGTGCTGCTGTCGCTGGCCAGTGGCCGGGGGCTGATGCCGCCGTGGCTGGGCGATCCGGTCCTGGCCTCGATGATCGTCTCGATGCTGGCCACCCCCTTCATCGTGATGTACAGCGAGGCCATCGTGCGCAAGCTGGTGGCCAGCGACTGGATGCAGCAGTCGCTGCAGGTGACCAGCCTGGCGCGCAAGATGATCGACACGGCGGAGCACGTGATCATCTGCGGCTACGGCCGCTGCGGCCAGAACCTGGCCCGCATGCTGGAGCGTGAAGGCATTCCCTACATGGCACTGGACCTGGACCCCGACCGCGTGCGCCAGGCCGCCGCCGCGGGCGACTCGGTGGTCTTTGGCGACGCGGCGCGCCCGCAGGCGCTGATGGCGGCCGGCCTGTCGCGGGCCAGCGCCGTGGCCATCACCTACCTCGACGTGCCGGGCGCCCTCAAGGTGCTGGCCGCGGTGCGTGCCCATGCGCCGACGGTGCCCGTGGTGGTGCGCACACAGGACGACCACGAGCTCGAGAAACTGCGGCGCGCCGGCGCCACCGCCGTCGTGCCGGAGACGGTGGAAGGCTCATTGATGCTGGCGAGCCATGCACTGGCGCTGGTCGGCGTGCCGATGCGGCGGGTGATCCGCTTGGCCCAGGAGGCGCGCGATGCCCGCTACCACCTGCTGCGCGGCTACTTCCGCGGCGCGGACGACGATGCCTCGCTGGAAGACCTGGAGCAGGAGCGGCTGGACAGCTTCACCCTGCAGACCGGCAGCCGCTGGGTCGGACAGGCGCTGGCACGCCTGGGCCTGTCCGATGCGGGCGTGCGCGTGGTGGGCCTGCGGCGCAGCCACGGCCGCACGATGGAGCCGGAGGAAGACACGGTGCTGGAGCCCGGCGACACGCTGGTGCTCTCGGGCCTGCCCGGGCCGCTCGCCACGGCCACCGAACGGCTCCAACGCGGCTGAAGTCTTCGTCGCAGCCCGCGGCCGGGAACGCCAGGGCGGCCGGCGCGCTGGCGGCCCGGTTACTTGCCGATGCAGAAGCGCGAGAAGATCACGCCCAGCAGATCGTCCGACCCGAACTCTCCGGTGATCTCGTTGAGCGCGTTCTGGGCCAGGCGCAGTTCTTCGGCCAGCAGATCCAGCGCGGGCATCGGCGCCTCGAGATGGGCCGATGCCATGTCGAGATGGCCGGCCACCCGATGCAGCGCCTGCACATGGCGGGCGCGGGCCAGGTAGACACCCTCGGGCACTGCCTGCCAGCCCGCCAGAGCCAGCAGCTTTTGGCGCAGGGCTTCGATCCCCTCGCCAGCCTTGGCCGACAGGCGCAGGGCCTCTTCAGGCAGCGCCGGCATCGAGGCGGCCTCGACCGCGTCGGACTTGTTCCAGACCTCCAGCAGCGGCACGCGCGGCGGCAAGCGGCCGGCCAGGCCCGCGCGGATCTCGGCGTCGGCGGCCTGGTAGTCATGCTGGGCGGCGCGCGTCAAGTCGTGCAGGAAGAGCACCGCATCCGCATCCTCGATCTGGCCCCAGGCGCGGGCGATGCCGATGCGCTCTACCTCGTCGCCCGATTCGCGCAGGCCGGCCGTGTCCACCACATGCAGCGGCACGCCCTGGATCTGGATGGTCTGCGAGACGATGTCGCGCGTGGTGCCGGCGACCGGGCTCACGATCGCAAGCTCGGCGCCGGCCAGCGCATTCAGCAGCGAGCTCTTGCCGGCATTGGGCTGGCCGGCGATCACCACCTTGATGCCCTCGCGCAGCAGAGCCCCCTGACGGGCCCGCTGCTGCACGGACGCCAGCTGCGCCTGCAGGCGCGCAAGCTGGCCCGCGGCATCGGCCTGCTGCAGGAAGTCGATGTCCTCCTCGGGAAAGTCGAGGGTCGCCTCCACCAGCATGCGCAGGTGGATCAGCGCATCGCGCAGCGCATGGATCTCGCGCGAGAAGGCGCCGCCCAGCGAACGGCCGGCGCTGCGCGCCGCCGCCTCGGTGCTGGCGTCGATCAGGTCGGCGATGGCCTCGGCCTGGGCCAGGTCGATCTTGCCGTTCTGGAAGGCGCGCTGGCTGAACTCGCCCGGCTGCGCCACGCGCAGGCCCGGCAGGCGCGGCAGGCCGGTGGCGGCATCGACCTCTTCGCCGGCCGCAAGACAGCGGGCCAGCAGCAGTTGCAGCAGCACCGGCCCGCCGTGGGCCTGGAGTTCGAGCACGTCCTCGCCGGTGAAGGAATTGGGACCGGGAAAGTACAGCGCAAGGCCATGGTCCAGCGCGCTGCCATCGGCATCCAGGAAGGGCAGGTACGTCGCCTCGCGCGGCTTGAGGTCGCGCCCGCACAGGCCACGCACCAGCGACACGAGGCCCGCGCCCGACACACGCACGATGCCCACGGCGCCGCGGCCGGGGGCGGTGGCGATGGCAGCGATGGGGTCGTTCAGACGGGCGAGCATGGCGGTGATTCTTTCAGCATTGGCCAGGGTCGGCAGGGGCGATGGCGCGGCCGCCGCAAACGAACAGGCCGCCCGGAGGCGGCCTGTGACGCAAAGCGTGAGCGCCCCGTTTACTTGGTGACGCCCAGACGCTTGTTGATCACGTACTGCTGCGTGATCGACAGGATGTTGTTCGTGATCCAGTACAGCACCAGGCCGGCCGGGAAGAAGAAGAACATCACGCTGAAGGCCAGCGGCATGATCCACATCAGCTTGGCCTGCATCGGGTCCGGCGGTGTGGGATTGAGCCAGGTCTGCAGCAGCGTGGTGCCCGTCATGACCAGCGGCAGGATGAACCAGGGATCCGGTGCCGACAGGTCGCGGATCCACAGGATCCACGGTGCATGGCGCATTTCGACCGAGGACAGCAGCACCCAGTACAGCGCGATGAACACCGGGATCTGGATCACGATGGGGAAGCAGCCGCCCAGCGGGTTGACCTTCTCCTCGCGGTAGATCCGCATCATCTCCTGCTGCATCTCCTGCGGCTTGTCCTTGAGGCGCTCGCGCATTTCCATGATGCGCGGGTTGATCGCCTTCATCTTGGCCATGCTGCCGTAGGCCTTGGCGTTGAGCCAGAAGAAGGCGGCCTTGAGCAATACCACCAGCGCCACGATGGACCAGCCCCAGTTGCCCAGCAGCTTGTGCAGCTGGTCGAGCAGCCAGTACAGCGGCTTGGAGATGATGGCGAAGATGCCGTAGTCCTTCACCAGGTCCAGGCCGGGGGCCAGGGCTTCGAGCTTCTTCTCTTCCTCGGGGCCGGCGAAGAGCACGGTGTCCACCGTCTGCGTGGCGCCGGGCGCCACCGTCGGCAGGTTGGCCACCATGGCCACGGCATACAGGTTGGGGCCCAGAGCATCCGGGCCCTGCACGCGGAACTCGCGCTTGAGGCCGGCGCTGTGCGTGGGCTCCACCAGCCAGGCCGAGGCGAAGTAGTGCTGCACCATCGCCACCCAGCCGGTTTCGGACGCAGGCGGCACCTCGGCCTTGCCCTTGGCGATGTCGGCGAAGGCGATCTTGTGGAACTTCTTCTCTTCGGTGTACGCGGCGGGGCCGGTGAAGGTGCTGGTGCCCAGCATGCTGCCGTGCGCCTCGACGCCGTGGCGCAGCAATTGCAGGTACAGCTGCGGATCGCGCGGCTGGTCGCCCACGTTCACCACCTGGTGGCGCACATGGATGGCGTAGTCGCCGCGCTTGAAGACGTAGGTCTTGACGTACTTGAGGCCGCCGGCGGGCTGCGATTCGAAGCTCACCTCCAGCGTGTCCTGGCCATCGGCCAGCCGGTACGGGCCGGGCTTGGTCGCCATCAGGCTCAGGTGGTTGGGGAACATGGCCCCACCGCCGGCCGGATTCAGCAGGCCGGTCTGGGCGAGGTAGCGGTTGGCCGGGCCGTCGTCCATGAGCACGACCGGCTCTTCAACGACCGGCAGGGCCGGCATGTTCAGCAGGCGGCGCACCATCGGCATCAGGCCGCCGTGCGAGGTTTCCTGCATGTACTGCAGGAGCTCGAGGTGGGCGAGCGTGCCGCCCTGCGGGTCGATGGCCGCCTTGAACACATCAGTCTCGATCTGCACGCGCTCGGCCGGCACGGAGGTGGACGAGGCCGTCGGCGCGGCGGCCGCACTGCCGCCGCCCGCTGCGGGCACCCCGGCGGCGGAGGCCGACGGCGCCGAGGCGCCGGGAGCGGGCGTTGGCGCCTGGGCGGTGACGGCCGGCTTGGTCGAGGGTAGGAAGGTCGGCGCGCGGCCGTTGTGGACCTGCCACTGGTCCCACAGCATCACCAGCGAGAAACCGAAGATCACCCAGAGGATGGTGCGGCGAATGTCGTTCATGAAGAGGACTTCTTGTCGAGAGAGGTGAACAGCCCGGCCCCGGCCGCAGGCGGCACGGGGTCGTGCCCGCCCGCGCACCAGGGATGGCAGCGGGCCAGGCGCCTCAGCGTGAGGTAGCTGCCCTGCGCCGCGCCGTGCGTCTGCAGCGCCTCGATGGCGTAGACGGAGCAGGTGGGCGAAAAGCGGCAGGCGCCACCCAGCCACGGGCTGAGCAGCAGACGGTAGGCGCGGACGATGGCAATCAGAAGACGCTGCATCGGCGACGGTCGGATTTCAGGCAGCCGTGCGGCGCGCGCGGGCGAACAGCTGCTCCAGCTCCGCACGCACGGCGCGGCGCAGGGCTTCGGAGGTGGCGCTGACGAACTGGCGACGGTCGAAGGTCGTGCGCAGGCGCACCACGTACGCGGCGGGCGGCTGGCCTTCGAGACAGAGCCCGACGGTGTAGATCTGGCGGCGGATGGCGTTGCGCGTGACGGCGCGACGGGCCCAGCGCTTGGGCACCATGGCGCCCAGCCACACGCCCGTCGGACGAAACAGCGCCGCGGCAGGCGCCTCCCCATCGGAGACGGACTCGACCGGCAATGGCAACGCACGCCGATGCAAGGCGAAATGCGGCGTGCGTGCAATGGTCGCCCCCGCCATACCCGCCTGGAACTGGTCTCGGTTGCGCAGGCGCAGCAAAGCCGCCGGCACCTGCGCGTGCGCAGCCGGCGAGGGCTCTGAAGGGGGCTGCCCCGAAGCGCGAGGAACGAGGCTCACGCGCTGTGGACAAGCAGTTGGCAACAGCCGGCGGCCGCGGCAAAGACCCGCGACGCCAGTCGGCCAAAACCCACCCCGGCCCGTGCCGGCGGAATCCGCGGCATCGCCAGAGGCGGGCCTGCCCACCACGTCACCGTTCAGACGGCCAGGCGCTTGCGGCCCTTGGCGCGGCGGGCGTTGATGACGGCGCGGCCGCCACGGGTCTTCATGCGGACCAGGAAGCCGTGGGTACGGGCGCGGCGGATCTTGGACGGTTGGTAGGTGCGTTTCATGACGAGGGTTCCTGCAAGAGTGCTGATCGACAGGCCCGTCTGGTGATGTGGAGTCGGACCCTGGATTGCAGCGCGAAGGCACGCGCCTTCGAATTTGCTGCAATCAGGTCCGCGGCCGGGCCCCGGCTGCCCTTGCACCACGCGCGCCGAGGCCGCCCGGTGCAAAAGGGAACCCGAAATTATCGCAGACATCCGAACGCGCAGCAATGCATGCGCTTATCAGCCAGCAATGCCGCCGCCCGTCAAGGGGTGTGGATAAGTTTTTGACAAGTTAGAATCGCGCGTGCTTTCCGTTCGCAACTATCCACAACAGACATACGCGCCGATGAACCCCCAGCGGCCCTTCGGTCAGCGCAGCCGCCATGTCGAGTGAAGGGGTCGGTGCCAGCCTCTGGCAGGCCTGTGTCGACCAGCTCGCGCAAGAGCTGTCCGAGCAGCAATTCAATACCTGGATCAAGCCGCTGACCGCGCAGGTGACCGACGACCTGACGCGGATGACGATCTTTGTCGCCAACCGCTTCAAGCTGGACTGGATCCGCGCGCAATACGCCGCCCGCATCGCCGACATGGCCGAGCGGCTGTCGGGTCAGCCGGTGGCCGTCGAACTGGCCCTGGCGCCGCGCGAGATCCCGGTGCGCCAGCCCGTCACGGTGCAGGCCGTGCCCTCGTCCATCTCCGAGCCCGAACCGCTGCGCCCCGGCGACGGCCCGATGGGCATGTCCGGCATGGGCGGTGCAGCGCCCGACGAACCGGCCGGGGCCTTCAAGAACCGGCTGAATCCGCAGCTCACCTTCGACAGCCTGGTCGAAGGCTCGGCCAACCGCATGGCGCGCGCCGCGGCGATGCACGTGGCCGGCACGCCGGGCCACCTGTACAACCCGCTGTTCATCTATGGCGGCGTCGGCCTGGGCAAGACCCACCTGATGCATGCCGTGGGCAACAAGCTGCTGGCCGACAAGCCCGACGCCAAGATCCTCTACCTGCACGCCGAGCAGTTCGTGTCGGACGTGGTCAAGGCCTACCAACGCAAGACCTTCGACGAGTTCAAGGAACGCTACCACTCGCTCGACCTGCTGCTGATCGACGACGTGCAGTTCTTCGCCAACAAGGACCGCACGCAGGAAGAGTTCTTCAACGCCTTCGAGGCCCTGCTGGCGAAGAAGTCGCACATCGTGATGACGAGCGACACCTATCCCAAGGGCCTGACCGACATCCACGAGCGCCTGGTGTCGCGCTTCGACTCGGGCCTGACGGTCGCCATCGAGCCGCCGGAGCTCGAGATGCGCGTGGCCATCCTGATCAACAAGGCCGCGGCCGAGAGCGCCGAGATGCCCGAAGAGGTGGCCTTCTTCGTCGCCAAGAACGTGCGCTCCAACGTGCGCGAGCTCGAAGGTGCACTGCGCAAGATCCTGGCCTATTCGCGCTTCAACCAGAAGGAAGTCTCCATCCAGCTCGCGCGCGAGGCGCTGCGCGACTTGCTGTCGATCCAGAACCGGCAGATCAGCGTGGAGAACATCCAGAAGACCGTCGCCGACTACTACAAGATCAAGGTCGCCGACATGTACAGCAAGAAGCGCCCGGCCAGCATCGCGCGGCCGCGCCAGATCGCGATGTACCTGGCCAAGGAGCTGACGCAGAAGAGCCTGCCCGAGATCGGCGAGCTGTTCGGCGGCCGCGACCACACCACCGTGCTGCACGCGGTGCGCAAGATTTCCGGCGAGCGCCAGCAGCTCACCGAGCTGAACCAGCAGCTGCACGTGCTGGAGCAGACGCTCAAGGGATGAGCATCCCCACCCCAAAAAGGGGCGCAGACAATGCGCCGGCATCCGGGCCCCTGCCCGGGAAGATCGAGGACGAAGAGTAGAGGACGTACATGATTGTTCTGAAGGCACCCCAAGACCAGGTTCTGGCAGCCCTGCAGTCGGTGGCAGGCATCGTCGAGCGTCGCCACACGCTGCCGATCCTGGCCAACGTGCTGATCCGCAAGGCCGGCGGCCAGCTCCAGCTGACCACCAGCGACCTGGAAATCCAGATCCGCACCACCGCCGAGCTCGGCGGCGACGACGGCGCCTTCACCACCACCGTGGGTGCGCGCAAGCTGATCGACATCCTGCGCACCATGCCGGCCGACCAGACGGTGAGCCTGGAATCGAGCCAGAACAAGCTGGTGCTCAAGGGCGGCAAGAGCCGCTTCACGCTGCAAACCCTGCCGGCCGAGGACTTTCCGCTGGTGCAGGAAGCCGCCAGCTTCGGCCCGGCCTTCAGCGTGCCGCAGCGCACCCTGAAGGCACTGCTGTCGCAGGTGTCCTTCGCGATGGCGGTGCACGACATCCGCTATTACCTCAACGGCATCCTGTTCGTGGCCGAGGGCAAGCAGCTGTCGCTGGTGGCCACCGACGGCCACCGCCTGGCGTTCTCCAGCGCCACGCTGGACGTCGAGGTGCCGCGCCAGGAGGTGATCCTTCCGCGCAAGACCGTGCTGGAGCTGCAGCGCCTGCTGTCCGACGCCGACGGCGACACGCCGCCCATGATCGAGCTGCAGTTCGCCAACAACCAGGCCAAGTTCAACTTCGGCACGATGGAGTTCGTCACCAAGCTGGTCGAGGGCAAGTTCCCCGACTACAACCGCGTGATCCCCAAGAACCACAAGAACAGCGTGACGCTGGGCCGCGCGCCGCTCTTGGCCAGCCTCCAGCGCACGGCCATCCTGACCAGCGACAAGTTCAAGGGCGTGCGGCTGAACATCGAGCCGGGCCTGCTGCGCATCGCCTCCAACAATGCCGAGCAGGAAGAGGCGGTGGACGAGCTGGACATCGACTACGGCGGCGACAGCATCGAGATCGGCTTCAACGTCACCTACCTGATCGATGCGCTGGCCAACATGGGCCAGGACATGGTGCGCGTCGACCTGCAGGACGGCAACAGCTCGGCGCTGCTGACCATCCCCGAGGACGCGAACTTCAAGTACGTGGTCATGCCGATGCGAATCTGAGGTCGCGACGCGCCCTCAAATTCGCTTCGCGTGCATGTGGCGCACCCCCTGCCCCCGCCAAGCGGGGGTTCCAGCCAGATGACAGTCACAGCCGCTTCGCGGCTTCAAGTTAAAGATGAGCGACAACAAGCAGCCCGACGCGCCTGAAACGCCCAAGACCGAGCCCGTGTACGAAGCCGAGATCGACAAGGCGATCCCGATCGAGGTGACGCCCGACACCGGCTATGGCGAAGGCGCGATCCAGATCCTGGAAGGCCTGGAGGCCGTGCGCAAGCGGCCGGGCATGTACATCGGCGACACCTCCGACGGCACCGGCCTGCACCACCTCGTCTTCGAGGTGGTCGACAACTCCATCGACGAGGCCCTGGCCGGCCACTGCGACGACATCGTCGTCACCATCCACACCGACAACTCGATCTCCGTCACCGACAACGGCCGCGGCATCCCGACCGGCGTGAAGATGGACGACAAGCACGAGCCCAAGCGCTCGGCCGCCGAGATCGCGCTGACCGAGCTGCACGCAGGCGGCAAGTTCAACCAGAACTCGTACAAGGTGTCGGGCGGCCTGCACGGCGTGGGCGTCTCGTGCGTGAACGCGCTCAGCAAGATGCTGCGCCTGACGGTGCGCCGCGACGGCAAGGTGCATGTGCTCGAATTCAGCCAGGGCTTCGTGCAGAACCGCATCCTGGAAACGGTGAACGGGGTCGAAGTCTCGCCCATGCGCGTGACCGGCGAGACCGACAAGCGCGGCACCGAGGTCCACTTCCTGCCCGACACCGAGATCTTCAAGGAAAACCACGACTTCCACTACGAGATCCTGGCCAAGCGGCTGCGCGAGCTCTCCTTTCTGAACAACGGCGTGCGCATCCGCCTGAAGGACGAGCGCAGCGGCAAGGAGGACGACTTCTCCGGCGCCGGCGGCGTCAAGGGCTTCGTGGAATTCATCAACGGCACGAAGAAGGTGCTGCACCCCAACGCCTTCTACGCCACCGGCGAGCGGCCGGCCGACAGTTACGGCGGCATTCCCGGCACGAGCATCACCGTCGAGGTGGCGATGCAGTGGAACGACGCCTACAACGAGCAGGTGCTGTGCTTCACCAACAACATCCCGCAGCGTGACGGCGGCACCCACCTGACCGGCCTGCGCGCCGCCATGACGCGCGTGGTGGGCAAGTACATCGACCAGAACGACCTGGCCAAGAAGGCCAAGGTCGAGGTCAGCGGCGACGACATGCGCGAAGGCCTGTGCTGCGTGCTGAGCGTGAAGGTGCCCGAGCCCAAGTTCAGCAGCCAGACCAAGGACAAGCTGGTCTCCAGCGAGGTGCGCGCGCCGGTCGAGGACATCGTGGCCCGCGCCCTGACCGAGTACCTGGAAGAACGCCCGCAGGACGCCAAGATCATCTGCGGCAAGATCGTGGAGGCCGCCAAGGCCCGCGAGGCCGCCCGCAAGGCCCGCGAGATGACCCGCCGCAAGGGCGTGCTCGACGGCATGGGCCTGCCCGGCAAGCTGGCCGACTGCCAGGAGAAGGACCCCGCCCTGTGCGAGATCTACCTGGTGGAGGGCGACTCCGCCGGCGGCAGCGCCAAGCAGGGCCGCGACCGGAAGTTCCAGGCCATCCTGCCGCTGCGCGGCAAGATCCTGAACGTGGAGAAGGCGCGCTACGAGAAGCTGCTGACCAGCAACGAGATCGTGACCATGATCACCGCGCTGGGCACGGGCATCGGCAATGCCGGCGCCACCGGTGGCAATGGGGCCGACGACTTCAACGTCGCCAAGCTGCGCTACCACCGCATCATCATCATGACCGACGCGGACGTGGACGGCGCCCACATCCGCACGCTGCTGCTGACCTTCTTCTACCGCCAGATGCCCGAGCTGGTGGAGCGCGGCCACATCTACATCGCGCAGCCGCCGCTGTACAAGGTCAAGGTCGGCAAGGAAGAGCAGTACCTCAAGGACGGCCCGGCACTGGAGGCCTTCCTGCTGCGCGTGGCGCTGAAGGACGCGGCCGTGCACACCGGTGGCGCCAACCCCACCGTGCTCAGCGGCGAGACGCTGGACGCGCTGGCGCGCAAGCACCAGCTGGCCGAATCGGTCATCGACCGCCTGGGCGTCTTCATGGACGCGGAGGCGCTGCGCGCCATCGCCGACGGCGTGCGCCTGGATCTGGACACGCCCGCGGCCGCCGAGGCCAGCGCCGTCGCGTTGCAGGCCCGCCTGCGCGAGATCAGCAGCAACGGCATCCCGGCCGAAGTGGCGAGCGAGTTCGACGTGCGCACCGACAAGCCGCTGCTGCGCATCAGCCGGCGGCACCACGGCAACATCAAGAGCAGCGTGCTCACGCAGGAGTTCGTGCACGGCGCCGACTATGCGGCGCTGGCCGAAGCCGCCGACACCTTCCGCGGCCTGCTGGGCGAAGGCGCCACGGCCCGCCGCGGCGATGGCGACAAGGCCAAGGAAGAGCGCGTGAGCGACTTCCGCACCGCCATGCAGTGGCTGCTGTCCGAAGCCGAACGCGTCACCGCCCGCCAGCGCTACAAGGGCCTGGGCGAGATGAACCCCGAGCAGCTCTGGGAAACAACCATGGACCCGGCCGTGCGCCGCCTGCTGCGCGTGCAGATCGACGACGCCATCGAAGCCGACCGCGTGTTCACCATGCTGATGGGCGACGAGGTGGAGCCGCGGCGGGAGTTCATCGAGACGAATGCGCTGCGCGCGGCGAATATCGACGTGTGAGCGGGCGACTGGGCATTTCGTCCTGCTTTCGCCCGGCGCGGTAGCGGCAGGCCGAGGCGCGGTCGGCGAGCGGCGGCAGAATGCGCAGCCTCCGGAGCCCCCCCGTGACCGTCCTCGCTCTGCTTCTCGCCGGTTATTCGATCTTCTGCGCTGCGGCGCTGGCTGTTCTCCAACTGCGCAACGATTCCGGGACTCGCCAGCCGTTTGCGCAGACCATGGGCCTGCTGACGCTGGCGCTGCTGGCCGGCCTTCAAGGCGCGCATGCGGCCTGGCTCTACGCCGATGTGCCCGCGCCTCACGAACGCCTGTACACCCTCGCGCTCTTCGCCGTCGCGCCGTGCTTCTTTCTGTTCAGCCGCGAACTGCTGACGCCGGCTCGAGCCCAGCCGCGCCCGCGGGACGCATGGCATGCCCTTCCCATGCTGGCTGCGTTCCTGCTGCCTGAAGAAGCAGCGGGACCGACCGCCTTTCTGATCGGTGCCGGCTACCTCCTCTGGCTGGGCCACCGCCTCCTGGCCTTGCGCCCGGAGCGCGCGCGCTTCCGGACCGAGATCGGACTGCTGGGCACGGCCTTCCTGCTTGCCATCGCCGTGGCGCTTGCCGGCATGGCGCCCGGTCTCCTACCGGACAAGCGCTTCACGGCGCTGTATGCCATCGCCATCGGTATGGCATTCCTGCTGGTGCAGACCACGCTGCACCAGCGTCCGCAGTTGGAGGCCGAAGTCCAGGAAGCAGCGCAGAGCGCCTACCAGCACACGACGCTGGCCCGTGTCGACTGCGACGCCGCGCTGGCCCGGCTGTTCCAGCTCATGCAGACCCAGCAACTCTTCGTCGATCCCGCGCTCAGCCTGCCGGCGCTGGCGGCCCGGCTGGACCTGACGACCCACCAGCTGTCGGAACTGCTCAACACCCGGCTCGGCAAGAGCTTTGCCCGCTATGTGCGCGAACAGCGGATCGAGGCGGCCAAATCGATGCTCTGCGACGAGCCGTCCGCCTCGGTGCTGTCCGTCGGGCTGGCCGTGGGCTTCGCCGCCCAGTCCAACTTCTACGAGGCCTTCCGCGACATCGAGGGCATGACGCCCGGCCAGTACCGCAAGCTGCACGGCCCCGCCGCAAGACGCTGATCGGCACGGCAGGGGCGGACGACGGCGATTTCCGCTCCGAAATGATCGATCCGGAGCGCAAAGCTGCACCGATTCGATCCAACGGGAGGCGCCGCCGCCGGGCGGCTTCCAGACTGAGGGCTGCTCATTCACATGGAGTCCTGCCCAATGGATGCCTCCCTTCCCGCCCCTGCCGGCCAAGGCCTGCCTCAGCGCGGTTCGCCACAGCGCGTCCTGCTCGTGGGCGCCTCCGGCTTTCTTGGGCGCCACATCGCCGCCGTGTTGGCGTCGCAAGGCCACGCCGTCGCCCCCGTGTCGCGCCGCCATGGCCTCGACTTGGCCCACCTCGACCGCCCCGAGGCGTGGCAGCCCCTGCTGGTCGGCATCGATGCCGTGATCAACGCAGCCGGCATCCTGGTCGAGCAGCAGGGCCAGACCTTCGAAGCTGTGCATGTGCGTGCCCCGCAGGCGCTGTTCGATGCCTGCGTGCGCGCAGGCGTACAGCGCGTCATCCAGATCTCGGCACTGGGCGCCGACGACAGTGCCTTCTCGGCCTACCACCTCAGCAAGCGCGCGGCCGACGACGCATTGCGGCGCACGTCGCTCGAGTGGTTCGTCCTGCGGCCCTCGCTCGTGCACGGAGCGGACGGCGACAGCGCAAGGCTCTTGATGCGTTGTGCGCGGCTGCCCTGGATCCCGGTGCTGGGCACCGGCCGGCAGCGCATCCAGCCCGTGCTGGTCGACGACCTGTGCGCCACGGTCCTGGCCTGCCTGCGCACGCGCCAGGCGCGACGCACGCTGGACGTGGTGGGCCCCGAGCCGCTGACTTTTGCCGAATGGCTGCAGCGGCTGCGGGCCGCCCAGGGACGTGCGCCGGCCAGGCTGCTGCACATTCCGAAGGCGTGGGCCTATGTGGCCGCCGCCCTGGCCGGAGGGCTGAGCCCCTTGCTGCATCGCGACAACCTGCGCATGCTGGAGGCCGGCAACGTGGCCGACGCCGAGCCGCTGGCGCAGTTCCTGGGCCGGCTGCCCGCCACCCTTGCGCCGGCCTCCCGCGCCGACACGACACGCGCCCAGGGAGCCGCCTCATGAGCTACACGGCCCTCAAGTCGCTGCACATCCTCAGCATGGTGCTGCTGTTCGGCACCGGCCTGGGCAGCGCCTTCTACAAGTGGATGGCGGACCGCAGTGGCAACGTGCAACACATCGCCATCACCAACCGGCATGTGGTGCTGGCAGACTGGCTCTTCACCACGCCGACCGTGATCTTTCAGCCCCTCAGTGGCCTGTGGATGGCCGCCATGGCGGGCTGGTCATGGCATTCGCCGTGGCTGGCCACGAGCCTGGCGCTGTATGGCCTGGCGGCCCTGTGCTGGCTGCCGGTGGTCGGACTGCAGATCCGGATGCGACGGCTGGCCGAGGCCGCCGCCAGCGCCCATGCACCGCTGCCGGCCATCTACTGGCGGCTGGCACGCTGCTGGTTCTGGCTCGGCGTGCCGGCCTTCACGGCCATGGTCATGATCGTGGTCCTCATGGCGTTCAAGCACCTGCCGGGGGCATCATCATGAGCGGCCAGGCATCCGCCCCGACGCAGGACCGCACGGCCGGCAAAGACGTTTCGGGCTGCGCGGGGGCGCGTTGCGCGCAGACAGGTCGCGGTCCGGGCCTTGACCCGGACACCAGCGTTCCCGGTCCGATGGAGTGCGCGTTGGGCGCGGACTGGGCACGGCTGCCGCCCGCCCTCCAGACGCACCACAGCCGCACCACCGCGGCGGACGTCGGCCACATGGACATCGAGTTTCCCGCCGCGATGCGACCCGTGTTGCGCGTCATGGCCTGGCTGGGCGCGCTGCTCGAAAGACGGGCCGTCGCGGTGCCGACGCACGTGGTCCGGCAGATGGCCGGCGGGCGACAGCACTGGCGGCGCACCATCCGCTTCGACGACGGCCGCGTCTACCGCTTCGACAGCGTCTGGGAATGCGCCGGCCCCGGTCGGCTGATCGAGTACGTGAACCCCTTCCTCGGTCTGGAGATGGCGCCCCGGCTCGACGACTGCCGCCTGTGCTACCGAGGGATTCGCTTCGTGCTGAAACTCGGCCCTGCCAGGATCGGGATTCCGCAATGGCTGGGCCCGGGCGTCACGGACATCGTGGAAGAGGCACTCGACGAGCACCGCTTCGCGATGGATTTCCGCATGACCCATCCCTGGTTCGGTCAGCTGTACCGGTACGCGGGCGTGTTCATCACGGGAGTGCCCGTCTCATCGGCGGAAGAACAAACGTCGCAGGCGGACCCGCCCCCGCCCTCCGGGCCGGCCAGTGCGGCGGCGGGGCGGTGACCTTAAGCCGCACCTAAGGCGGCAGGCGGAAAGTCGAGCGCACTCCCCGGCCGCCACGGCGTCCGCTCCGCCGCCGGGGATGCGAATCCAGCGGACGGAAAGCCAAGGAAGGACATTGCCATGACCACCCTCACCTCCTCCATCGCTCGCCGTACGGCCCGCCCCCTTGCCGTTGCACTGCTACTCGGCATGGGCGCGCTCATGGGCGTGGCGCACGCCGACACCCTGCCCCCCGTACGCACGGCGCCGACCGGCGTCGAGTACATCAGCGGCGGCGTGGGCAGTGACGAGGCCCATGCCATGCAACAGGCGGCGACCCGGTGGCCGGCCAGCTTCGAGTTCGCCGTCAAGGACGGCGCCAAGGCCGACTTCGCGGCCAACGTGCATGTGACGGTGCAGGACGCCCGCACCGGCGCCACGGTGCTGCGCAACGTGAGGGCGGACGGGCCCTTCATGGCCGCCAAGCTGGCCCCCGGCGTCTACCGCGTGACGGCCTCGCTGGACGGCAAGGCGCTGCAGCGACAGATCGACGTCGGCGCCAAGGGCCCGGCGCATGCGGTCTTCATGTGGCCGGCCGGCACGGACATGGCTGGTTGAGCAAGACCCCCAGGCTGCGCGCTTCGCGCTCCGCCTCCCCCCTGTAGGGGGCACATCCTGCGGCCCGGCGAAGCCGGTTCCGCGGATGTTGCTGGCGTGGCCTGCTCCGCGGCCTCCTGATCAAACACGAGGTCTGCCGCACCCGCCACCACCGCGCGGCGGTCCTTTCGAGAAAACGAACCTGTCACACCTCCGTCCATCATGAACACCCCCACACTCGACCGCTCTCTCGCCCGCCCCATCTCCAACCCGATGGTCGCCGTGGGCAACCTGATGGCCGCCAGCCTGCTGGCCGTGGTCGCCGGCGCGGCCCATGCCTCGACCACCTACAACCCGCCCATCGAGATGACCAAGGCCGGCATCGAGTACATGAGCGGCGGCACCACGCCCGACGAAGCGAAGCTGATGAAGGTGGTGGAGCCGCGGTGGCCTGCCAGCTTCGAGTTCGATGCCAAGGGCCAGGGCCCCCTTCCAACGGGCGCACCCATCAAGGTGACGGTACGCGACGCCGGCAGCGGCGCGGTGGTGCTCAGTGACGTGACGGCGGGCGGTCCGTACATGGTGGCTCGGCTGGACCCGGGCCGCTACCAGGTGACGGCCACGCGCGATGGCCAGACCGTCTCACGCGACATCGAGGTGGGCCGCTACACCACGGCCCATGCGGTGTTCGACTGGAACGGCGGCACGGGCGTGGCCAGCAGCCGCTGACGGGGCGCTGAGCCAGCTTGCTGCGGGTGAGCACAGCCGCGGCCCAGGACTCCCCGGCACAGCCCGTGCGTGCCTCGCCGCAGCTTGGCCACAATGGCCCGCTGTTCGACGCAGCCTGCCGTCGCAAAGGAGTCTTCCCATGAGCATGGGCACCCCCATGGCCCGTTATGCCGCCGCCCGCCGGGTCGGCGATTTCGTCTTCATGAGCGGCGTGGTGGCCGTCGATCCGGCCACGCGCCGCGCCGTCTCGCGCTACGAGGACCTGCCCGAGGCCGCGCAGGCCGAGCTGCGTGGCCTGGGCTACGCCACCGGCCAGATGTCGGTGGACGTGTTCGAGGCGCCCGTGGTGGCGCAGAGCTGGTTCGTGCTGGCCCGCATCCGCGACCTGGCGGCCGAGCAGGGCGGCACCATGGACGACGTGGTCAAGCTGGTGCAGTACTTCCGACGCCTGCCCGACTACGCACTCTTCAACCGGGTGCGCGGCCTGTTCTATCCGGGCGAGCCGCCGGTCTCCACCGTGGTGGAGGTCAACCGCTTCCTGCCCGGGGACGAGGTGCTGATCGAGGTCGAGGCGACGATGTACCTGCCGCGCGGCTGAGGCGCCGCGTCAGCCGCGTTGCACGATGTAGCGGTTGACCACAGGCATCGTTTCGCCGCGGTGGAAGGCCAGCCGCCGCTCGCGCAGCGCCAGGTCGGCCGCGGTGGCGCGGTGGAAGCGCCGCAGGTGCTCCGTCCACGACTCGTCCACCACCTGCTCCACATAGCGCTCGGGCGCCGACAGGTCGTGCAGCAGTTCCCACGCGATGGCGCCCTGGCTGAGTCGGGCGCGGCGCGTCTCCTGCATCACGGCATGGAAGGCGGTGGCGCGGGCCGGGTCGATCAGGTATTCGACGGTGATGACCACGCGGCCGTCCTCGCCGGCACTAGCGGGCGGCGGGTTGAAGGCCCAGTCGGTGCCGGCGGGGCTCATGTCGTCCTCGCCCGGGCCGTCGGGTACCCAGCGCAGCACGGCCAGCATCACCAGCGTGCCCGTCACGGCGGCCACCAGCAGGCTGGCGCGCAGCGTGCTCAGTTCCGCGATCTGGCCCCACACCGCCGCGCCCAGCGCGCCGGCGCCCATGATGGCCATCTGATAGGTGGACATGCCGCGCGCCCGCACCCAGTCGGGCAGGGCCAGCTGGGCCGACACCGACAGCGAGTTGGCCACCGTGATCCAGGCCGCGCCACAGAAGAACACGGCGAAGGCGGCCAGCCACAGCGCAGGCGACAGCGCCAGCACGGCGGTGCCCACCGACAGCAGCATCGAGCCGTAGAGCACGCGGTGGTCACGGTCGAACATCTCCCGCAGCCGGGGCAGCAGCAGCACCGCGATGATCGAGCCCGCCCCCATCGAAGCCAGCAGCAGCGTGAAGGTGCCGGCGCCGCCCTTCGGCCCCTCGTGGAAGCCGCGCGCCAGCAGCGGCAGCAACGCCAGCACCGCGCTGGAATGGAAGAAGGAGACGGCCACCCGCGACAGCACGGCCCGCATGCGCTGCGACTGCCGCACGAACTGGACGCCCACGCGCATGGCGCTCACCAGCCGCTCGCGGCCCAGCGGATCGACCTTGTGCTCGCGCCGCCAGCGCAGGATGACGAAACCCGAGGCAATACTCAGCACCGCATTGAGCACGAAGACCCACACGCTGCCCGCGCTGGCGATCAGCACGCCCGCCACCAGCGGCCCGACGATGCGCGAGGCATTCATCGCGATGCCGTTCAGGCCCATGGCGGCCGGCAGCAGCGGGCGCGTGACCAGCTCGGGCACGATGGCCGAGAACACCGGCCAGCGCAGCGCCAGGCCGATGCCGTTGGCGAAGGTGAGCGCCAGCAGCAGCGGCGCGTTCATCTTGTCGAGCCCGATGGCCACGCACAGCACGGTGGCCGAGCCCGCCAGCCAGAACTGCGTGGCCACCAGCCAGCGCCGGCGGTCCAGGATGTCGGCCAGCGCCCCGCTGGGCAGCCCAAGCAGGAAGACGGGCAGCGTGGAGGCCGTCTGCACCAGCGCCACCCACATGGGCGAAGTGGTGAGCGTGGTCATCAGCCAGGCGGCCGCGACGTCGTTCATCCACATGCAGGTGTTGGCGATGAACCAGGTGCCCCACAGCAACCGGAAGACCGGCAGCCGCAACGGCTCCAGGGCCGCGAAGCGCGGCGCGCGGCGGGGTGGCGGGGCGGGGCTGGTCTCGTCGGGGTCGATGGGCGGCATGCGTGCCTGATTGTGGGGCAGCGGGCTTGGCCCTAAGCTCGAACGCTTCGTTCGCCCCCCGGTGCACCCATGAACATGACGGCTTCCACCCCCTCCGGCCCGGCGCTCTGGCGCGGCATGGACCGCCCCACCCTCGACGCCGCCTACGACAGCTCGGCCGCGGTGCCCGACTTCAAGGCCATCACCGGCCGCTGGCCCGAGCGCAGCGCACCCTGGCGCACACGGCCCGACACACGGCTGGATGTGCCCTATGCCGAGCCGCCGCGCTGCCGCATCGACCTGTTCGGACCGGCCGACGCCTCGCCGCTGGTGGTCTTCCTGCACGGTGGCTACTGGCAGATGCGCGGACGGGAGCAGTTCTCCTTTCTGGCCGAAGGGCCGCTGGCGCATGGCCTGGGCTTTGCCGCCGTGGGCTACACGCTGGGGCCGGAGGCCGGCATGGACCGCATCGTCGAGGAATGCCGGCAGGCGCTGGCCTTCCTGCGCCACGAGACGGGACGGCCCATCGTGCTGTCGGGCTGGTCGGCCGGGGGCCACCTGACGGCCTGCCTGCAGAACGAGGCGGGCGTGATCGGCAGCCTGGCGATCAGCGGTCTGTACGAGCTGGAGCCGATCCGCCTGGGCCGGCTGAACGACAAGCTCGGCATGGACGCCGCCACTGCCCGGCGCCACTCGCCGCTGCACCACCTGCCCGCCAACTCGCCGCCGATGGTCATCGCCTGGGGCGAGGCCGAGCAGCCGGAGCTGCGCCAGCAGTCGCTGGACTACGCCGCCGCCCGCGAGGCCGCCGGCCTGCCCACGCGCCGGCTGCCACTGGCCGGCCTGCAGCACTTCGACGAACTCGACACCTATGCTGACCCGAACGGCGCCATGACGCTGGCGCTGGTCGCACTGGCGCGCGGCTGAATGACGACGCGCCGGGTGCCCTACGTGACACGAGCCGGCGATGCACCATCCCCCTTCTTTCAACCCTCAGGAGACTCTCCCGTGATCCTCGAAACCGCAGACATCCGCATCCAGCCCGGCCGCCAGGCCGACTTCGACGCCGCCATCGTGCGCGGCCTGCAGACCGTCATCGCCAAGGCGAAGGGCTTTCGCGGCTGGCGCGTCGTCAAGGGCATCGAATCGCCCGAGCGCTACCTGCTGCAGATCGAATGGGAGACGCTGGAGAACCACACGGTCGACTTCCGCGAATCGCCGGCCTTCGCCGAATGGCGCGCCATCGTCGGGCCTTTCTTCGCGCATCCACCGGTGGTCGAGCACTTCACGCTGGTCGGCGCTGCCTGAACGGCCGCTACCGTCGGCGTGCGGCGGCCGGGCTGAAAGCCGCCCGCAGGCCGATGCGCTCCCCTAACGCCCCGCGCCGCAGCAGGGCCCCTGCGGGCACTCACCCGCCCAGGTGGCCCAGCGGCAGCGCCGAATTCGCCTTCACCTCGCCCAGCGAGAAGCTGGTGTGCAGGTCCTTCACGTTGGGCAGCGTCATCAGGCTGTTGAGCGCGAAGCGGGAGAAGGCGTCCAGGTCCTGCGCCACCACCTGGAGCTCGAACATGCCGTTGCCGCTGATGTAGTGGCAGGCCACCACCTCGGGCAGGCGGCGGATGGCCTCTTCCAGCACGCGGGTGGCGTCGCTGGTGGCGCGGTCGGTGTCCACCCGCACGAAGGCCAGGACGCCCAAGCCGATCTTGCGGCGGTCCAGCTCGGCGTGGTACCCCTTGATGTAGCCCTGCGCCTCCAGGGCGCGCACCCGGCGCCAGCAGGGGGCGGCCGACAGCCCGACCCGCTGGGCCAGCTCGGCATTGGTGAGCCGGGCGTCGTCCTGCAGCTCGCGCAGGATGGCGAGGTCATATTTGTCAATGCTTTCCAAAGCGGCACCCTTTGCGCAAGATCCTTTCCCGATCATCCGTTTTCAGCGCATGGAAAGCAAACACCTATCCAAGGGCCGGGCATACACTTTGCGCACATGATGCATCGGGGGACTTCCACCCGGCGCCCTGCCCACCTGCCACGGCCCACAAGGCCCCAGCCGACGGAGAGAGACAACGATGAACGCTCCCTTGCCCGAACACATCCGCAAGGCCCTCGAGACGGTCACGCTCGATGACAAATACAGCCTGGACTACGGCCGCGCCTTCATGAGCGGCGTGCAGGCGCTGGTCAAGCTGCCCATGCTGCAGCGCCTGCGCGATGCGCAGCAGGGCCACAACACCGCCGGCTTCATCAGCGGCTACCGCGGCTCCCCGCTCGGTGGTTACGACCAGGCGCTGTGGAAGGCCAGCAAGTACCTCAAGGCGCAGAACATCGTCTTCCAGCCCGGCGTCAACGAAGAGCTGGCGGCCACCGCGCTGTGGGGCACGCAGATGCTGGGCTTCTCGCCGAAGGAGCAGCAGAAGTTCGACGGCGTCTTCGGCATCTGGTACGGCAAGGGGCCGGGCGTGGACCGTTGCTCCGACGTGTTCAAGCACGCCAACATGGCCGGCACCGCGCCGCTGGGCGGTGTGATCGCCATCGCGGGCGACGACCACATCTCCAAGAGCAGCACCGCCGCGCACCAGAGCGACCACATCTTCAAGGCCTGCGGCACGCCGGTGTTCTTCCCGGCCAACGTGCAGGAGATCCTGGACCTGGGCCTGCATGCCTTCGCCATGAGCCGCTTCGCCGGCATCTGGTCGGGCATGAAGACGATCCAGGAGATCGTCGAATCCAGCGCCACCGCCATGATCGACCCGGACCGGGTCGAGATCGTGCTGCCCACCGACTTCGACATGCCGCCCGGCGGCCTGCACATCCGCTGGCCCGACGCGCCGCTGGAGCAGGAGGCGCGCCTCATGCACTACAAGTGGTATGCCGCGCTGGCCTACATCCGCGCCAACCGGCTCAACCACAACGTCATCGAGGGGCCCAACGACCGCTATGGCCTCATGGCCAGCGGCAAGGCCTACAACGACACCCGCCAGGCCCTGGCCGACCTCGGCCTGGACGACGCCGCCTGCCGCCAACTGGGCATCCGGCTGCACAAGGTGGGCGTGGTCTGGCCGCTGGAGGCACAGCTCACCCGCGACTTCGCCACCGGCCTGCAGGAGATCCTGGTCGTCGAGGAGAAGCGCCAGGTCATCGAATACCAGCTCAAGGAAGAGCTCTACAACTGGCGCCCCGACGTGCGGCCCAACGTGCTGGGCAAGTTCGACGAGCTGGCGGGCGACTTCTCCGGCGGCGAATGGGCCATGCCCAATCCCACGGCCAACACGCTGCTGCGCGCCAATGCCGACCTCAACCCGGCGCTGATCGCGCGGGCGCTGGTCAAGCGGCTGAAGAAGACCGGCATCCTGGCCTCGGGCGGTGCCGACCTGGTGGCCCGCGTGGAGGCGCAGATGGCGCTGCTGGAGGCCAAGGAGCGCTCGATGCAGGTGCTCAACGCCGGCGGTGTACAGGGCGCGGACCGCGTGCCATGGTTCTGCTCGGGCTGCCCGCACAACACCAGCACCGTGGTGCCCGAAGGCTCGCGCGCCATGGCCGGCATCGGCTGCCATTACATGGCCAACTGGATGGACCGGTCCACCTACGGCTTCACGCAGATGGGCGGCGAGGGCGTCCCCTGGGTGGGCCAGGCGCCCTTCACGCACGAGAAGCACCTGTTCGCCAACCTGGGCGACGGCACCTACTTCCACAGCGGGCTGCTGGCCATCCGTCAGAGCATCGCGGCGGGCGTCAACATCACCTACAAGATCCTCTACAACGACGCCGTGGCCATGACCGGCGGCCAGCAGGTGGGCGAACGGCCCGAGGGCCATTCGGTGCTGCAGATCGCCGAGAGCCTGCATGCCGAAGGCGCGACGAAGGTCGTGATCGTCACGGACGAGCCGGCCAAGTACCAGGGCGTGGCCATTCCGGGCAGCTACGCCGGTGAGACGGTGAAGGTGCGCCACCGCGACGAGCTGGACGCGGTGCAGCGCGAGTTCCGTGAGATCGCCGGCACCACGGCCATCATCTACGACCAGACCTGCGCCACCGAAAAGCGCCGCCGCCGCAAGCGCGGCACGATGGCAGATCCGGCCAAGCGCGTGGTCATCAACGACCTGGTGTGCGAAGGCTGCGGCGACTGCAGCGTGCAGAGCAACTGCCTGTCGGTGGAGCCGCTGGAAACCGAGTTCGGCCGCAAGCGCACCATCAACCAGAGCACCTGCAACAAGGACATGAGCTGCCTGAAGGGCTTCTGTCCCAGCTTCGTCACCGTCGAAGGCGGCCAGCTCAAGAAGAAGGCCAAGGGCAATGCCGGTACGCCGGCCGAACTGGGCGCCCTGCCCGAGCCTGCGCTGCCGGCGCTGGCGGCCAACCAGGTCTGGGGCATCGTCGTCGCGGGCGTGGGCGGCACGGGCGTCATCACCATCGGCCAGCTGCTGGGCGTCGCAGCACACATCGAGGGCAAGGGCATCGTCACGCAGGACGCCGCCGGCCTGGCCCAGAAGGGCGGCGCCACCTGGAGCCATGTGCTGATCGGGGCGCGGCAGGACGACATCCGCACCACCCGCGTCGGCACCGCCGCCGCCGACCTGGTGCTGGCCTGCGACCCCATCGTCACGGTCAACGGCGAGACCCTGGCCCGCATGCGCGAGGGCCGCACGCACGTGGCCCTCAACACCCACAGCACGCCCACCGCCAGCTTCGTCAAGAACGCGCAGTGGCAGAACCCGCAGGACGCCTGTGCCGTGCAGATCGGCAAGGCCGTGGGCGAGGCCGGCGTGGGCGCCTTCGACGCCGATGCGGCCGCCTCGCAGCTGATGGGCGACACGCTCTTCGTCAACCCGATGATGCTGGGCTATGCGTGGCAGAAGGGCTGGATTCCGCTGGCACACGAATCGCTGATGCGCGCCATCGAGCTCAACAACGTCGCCATCGAGGCCAACAAGGCCGCCTTCGAATGGGGCCGCCAGGCCGCGCACCGGCCGGCCGAGATGGCCCAGCGCCTGAACCCGGGCCAGGTGATCGAGTTCAAGAAGCGCGAGACGCTGGCCTCGCTGGTGGCGCGGCGCGTGGACTTCCTGACCGACTACCAGAATGGCGCCTATGCCGAGGACTACCGCGCCTTCGTCGAACGCGTGCGCGCGGCCGAGGCGCCGCTGGGCAAGACGGCGCTGGCCGAGACGGTGGCCCGCCAGCTCTTCAAGCTGATGGCCTACAAGGACGAGTACGAGGTGGCGCGCCTGCACACGCAGACGGGCTTCCGCGAGCGCATCGACCAGATGTTCGAAGGCGACTACACCGTGCACTACCACCTGGCGCCGCCGGCGATCGCCAAGCGCAACGCCAAGGGCGAGCTGGTCAAGCAACGCTTTGGTCCATGGATGCATCGCGCCTTCGGCGTGCTGGCACGGCTCAAGGGCCTGCGCGGCACCGCTTTAGACCCCTTCGGCCGCACCGAGGAGCGCCGCACCGAACGCGCGCTGATCGGCGAATACCGCGCGGCCATCGAGGAAGTGCTGCAGGGCCTGGACGCCGAACATCATGCGCTGGCGCTGGAGATCGCCGCGCTGCCCGACGGCATCCGCGGCTACGGCCATGTGAAGGAACGCAACCTGGCTGCTGTGCGCACGCGCTGGCAGTCGCTGATGGCGCGCTGGCGCACGGGCGAGCCGGCCACACGCGCCGCGGCCTGATCAGCGCGCGCGGCCGTCCGCCCCGCGGAATGCCGCGCGCCGCTGTCCGGGGTGCAGGCCGAGGCGCGCGGTGACAGCAGCCTTGGCAGGGCGTGCAATATCCCGCGCCGCGTGCCGGCTTGACGCCGGCCCGTCAAGACCCCCCGCATACAATCCGCCGGTTGTGCGAAGCCCTCCCCTCGTGGGTCTCTTCGCGCACCGGCGGCCCCGCTTCCAGCGATCCGGCCGCCCCGGAACCGCGGGCACCGCCTGCGGTCAGACCCCATCCGCTCTCCTGGAGACCTCCCTTGTTCATTTCCTCCGCTTTCGCCCAGACCGCCCCTGCCGCCGGTGGCGGCGACATGATGTCTTCCCTCACCAGCATGCTGCCGCTGGTGCTGATGTTCGTGGTGCTGTACTTCGTCATGATCCGCCCGCAGATGAAACGCCAGAAGGAAACGCGCGCCATGCTCGACGCGCTGGCCAAGGGCGACGACGTGGCCACCGCCGGTGGCGTGGTCGGCCGCATCAGCGCCATGGGCGACCAGTTTCTGACGCTGGAAATCTCCAACGGCGTCGAGATCAAGGTGCAGCGCAGCGCCGTGGTCCAGGTGCTCCCCAAGGGCAGCTACAAGTAATTAGGCGCAGAGGCTGCCCCCGGGGCAGCCTCTCTTTTTGAGCGCATCCGCGTCTCGATTCCTTAGGTATCCAGCGATGAACCGCTATCCGGTCTGGAAGTACGCGATCATGGTGATCGTGCTGCTGGTGGGGCTGATCTACACCCTGCCCAATCTCTTCGGCGAAGCGCCGGCCGTGCAGGTCTCGCCCGCCAAGTCCACCGTCAAGGTGGATGCCTCGACGCAGCAGCGCGTGGAAGCGGCGCTCAAGGCCGCCAACCTCACGCCCGACATGCTGACGCTGGATGCCAACTCCATCCGCGCCCGCTTCGGCACCACCGACGACCAGCTCAAGGCCCGCGACGTGCTGCAGCATGCCCTGGTGCCCGATGCCAATGACGCACCCTACGTGGTGGCGCTGAACCTGGTGTCGCGCTCGCCGACCTGGCTGTCGGCACTGCATGCCTTCCCGATGTACCTGGGCCTGGACCTGCGCGGCGGCGTGCACTTCATGCTGCAGGTGGACATGCAGGGCGCCCTGGACAAGCGCGCCGAGACCTTCGCCAGCGACCTGCGCACCGCCCTGCGCGACAAGAGCATCCGCGGCGCAGCCGTCACGCGCAACGGCCAGGCCATCGAGGTGCGCCTGCGCGACGCCGCCGCCCAGCAGGCCACGCAGAACATCATCCAGGACCAGTTCACCGACCTGGCGGCCACCGCCAGCCAGGACGGCAGCGACTACAAGCTGGCCGTGACCATCAAGCCCGAGGCGGCCCGACGCCTGGAAGACAGCGCCCTCAAGCAGAACATCACCACGCTGCACAACCGGATCAACGAACTGGGCGTGGCCGAGCCGGTGATCCAGCAGCAGGGCCTGGACCGCATCATCGTGCAACTGCCCGGCGTGCAGGACACGGCCAAGGCCAAGGAAATCCTGGGCCGCACCGCCACGCTGGAACTCCGCCTGGTGGACGAAAGCGCCGAAGGCCGCGCCGCCGAACTGGGCACCGGCCCCGTGCCCTTCGGCTCGGAGCGCTTCATGGACCGCGAAGGCCGTCCGGTGATCGTCAAGAAGCAGGTCGTCATCAGCGGCGAGAACCTGACCGACGCGCAGCCCGGCTTCGATTCGCAGACGCAGCAGCCCAAGGTCGACCTGACCGTGGACGCCAAGGGCGGCCGCATCATGCGCGACGTCAGCCGCGACAACTACCGCAAGCGCCTGGCCATCCTGCTGTTCGAGAAGGGCAAGGGCGAGGTGCTGACGGCGCCGTCGATCAACGGCGAGCTGGGCACGCGCTTCCAGATCTCCGGCTCGATGAACGTGGTCGAGGCCAACGACCTGGCCCTGCTGCTGCGCGCCGGCTCGCTGGCCGCGCCGATGGAGATCATCGAAGAGCGCACCATCGGCCCGAGCCTGGGTGCCGACAACATCGCCATGGGCTTCAAGAGCGTGGCCTACGGCTTCCTGGCGATCATGGTGTTCATGTGCGTGTACTACGCGCTGTTCGGCGTCTTCTCGTCGATCGCGCTGGGCGTGAACCTGCTGCTGCTGGTGGCCATCCTGTCGATGCTGCAGGCCACGCTCACGTTGCCGGGCATCGCGGCCATGGCGCTGGCCATCGGTGTGGCCATCGACTCCAACGTGCTGATCAACGAGCGAGTGCGCGAAGAGCTGCGCAACGGCGCCTCGCCGCAGGCCGCGATCCACGCCGGCTACGACCGTGCCTGGGGCACCATCCTCGACTCCAACGTGACCACCCTGATCGCGGGCCTGGCGCTGCTGGCCTTCGGCTCGGGCCCGGTGCGCGGCTTCGCGGTGGTGCACTGCATCGGCATCGTCACCTCGATGTTCTCGGCCGTGTTCTTCTCGCGCGGGCTGGTCAACCTCTGGTACGGCCGCAAGAAGAAGCTCAAGACCGTGTCCATCGGCACCGTCTGGCGTCCGGGCCAGGCCGACGACACGGCCCTGGCCAAGGCCAAGTAAACCGCGGCACGGAGCACAACGACCATGGAATTCTTCCGCATCCACCGCACCATCCCGTTCATGCGCTATGCGAAGGTGCTGAACGCGATCTCGATCATCACCTTCGTCGCGGCCGTCTTCTTCCTGTTCCATCGCGGGCTGCACCTGTCGGTGGAGTTCACCGGCGGCACGGTGATGGAAGTGAACTACCCGCAGGCGGCCGAGCTCGACAAGGTGCGCAGCGCCGTCAGTGGCCTGGGCTATCAGGACGTGCAGGTGCAGAACTTCGGCAGCTCGCGCGACGTGATGATCCGCCTGCCGGCCCAGAAGGGCGTGAGCTCGCAGGAGCAGAGCAACCGCGTGATGACCGCCCTCAAGACGGTCGACCCGTCGGTGCAGCTGCGCCGCAACGAGTTCGTCGGCCCGCAGGTGGGCGACGAGCTCACCACCAACGGCCTGAAGGCGCTGGGCATGGTGGTGGTGGGCATCATGATCTACCTGGCCTTCCGCTTCGAATGGAAGTTCGCGCTGTCCACCGTGCTGGCCAACCTGCACGACGTGGTGATCATCCTGGGCTTCTTCGCCTTCTTCCAGTGGGAGTTCTCGCTGGCGGTGCTGGCGGCGGTGCTGGCGGTGCTGGGCTACTCGGTGAACGAGTCGGTGGTGATCTTCGACCGGATCCGCGAGAACTTCCGGCGCTATCGCAAGATGGACACGGTCGAGATCATCGACAGCGCCATCACGGGCACCATCAGCCGCACGATCATCACCCACGGCTCCACTCAGCTGGTGGTGCTGTCGATGTTCTTCTTCGGCGGCCCGACGCTGCACTACTTCGCGCTGGCGCTGACCATTGGCATCTGCTTCGGCATCTATTCCTCCTGCTTCGTGGCGGCGTCCATCGCCATGTGGCTGGGGGTGAAGCGCGAGGACCTGATCAAGGGCGGCCCGGCCAAGCGCGACGAGGATCCGAACGATCCCAACGCCGGCGCCACGGTGTAAGCGCGCACCGGCCCCCACGTCCAACCCGGCCCCGGCCGGGTTTCTTCTTTTCTGGACAGGGCATGCCGCATGCGGCGCCGCGCGTATCTGTGCAGCCTGTCGCCTTGTCGACGCTTTTCTGACCCGCGCTTCGGGACTTGGGCGGACCCCGCATACGGTGCAGTGGCGGCCTCCGTTACATTCGAACCAGTTGGAATTAACAACAATTCACTATCTTTCGTTCCGCCTGTCTTGCCCCCTGCGTGAACGCCCTGCCCGCTGCCGGCGCTGATGCGCCCTCCCTGTCGCCATGAGCCCTTCGCTCCCCCGCGAATCTGCCCTGCTGCTCGCGCGCGAGTCGCGCGAGCGCTTCGTGCACGCCATGGAGGCGGCGGTGCTGCGCACCACCCAGGCCGTGCGCGACCGGCTGCTGGCCTTGGCCGGCGAGGTGGGCACGGCCCGCAAGATGCAGGAGAACCGCGATCACCTGCTCGCCTGGGAGGCCGACCACGCGCGCTGGCTGGAGGCGGTGCGCCAGCGCTGGTCGCAGGCCCTGTCTCAGGCTCCGGCCGCGGGCACCTCGACCAGCGGATCGCTGCGGCTGGAGCTGGTGGGCGACGAGGTCGTGGAGAACAGCATCCTGGTCTCGCGACTGGCGATGGCGCTCCAGGACCGCTCACCTTTCGAACTGAATGAACTGAAGCTGCGCATCCAGCATCTGGAGGGCAGCAGCGGGGCCGACTGGGCGAGCGGCGACGTGCTGCGGCCGGAGACACTGGCCTCCATCCTGGTCGAGGAATGGACATCGACCGGACTGCCGCGCGCCCTGTGGTCGCAGGTGCAGGACGTCCTCGCGGGCCACCTCGGCGATGCCGCCAGCAAGGGCTACGAGGCCCTGAATGCCTTCCTGATCGCGCGCGGGGTGATGCCGGAGATCGAACTGCGCAGCCTGGTGCGACGGGGCGCGGACAGCGCCGCCAGTCCCCTGGGCCCGGCGAGCGGGAGCGCACCGGCCGGCCGCCAGGGGGCCGCGGGCCCCTGGGATCGCACCCGGGCCATGCCCGACGCTGCCCCCTTCGCCGCGAGCCCCGGCGCCATGGCTTCCGCGCGACAGCAGGCCAGCGCCGTGCTCGGGCGGCTGCGGCGCATCATCGGCGGCGTGGTGGCTGGCGGGGGCGAGGGCGGCCCGGCCTCCCTCGGGGGTGGAGGCGCGAGCGGCATCACCACCGCCCCCGGCGGGCACAGCGGCCGCGGGGGCGCTCCCGGCCCGGCCTACGCCTACGCCTACGGCGCGGGCCCCACGGGCCACACGGCCGGCCCGATGCCCATGGGCGTCGAGCGGCGCAGTTGGGCCACCAACACCGGCGCCCAGGCCTTCACCGCTGCCATCGCCGACGTGGAAGCCGCCTATCCCTTCAACGTGGGCGTGTACGTGGACGTGGCCGAGCCCGGCCTTATGCAGCGTGCCGCCAGCGACCTTCGGCGCCAGAGCGGCGAGCTCAAGCGGCGTGCGCCCACATCGGCCGACAAGGCGACGGTGGAAGTGGTCGCGCTGATGTTCCAGTCCATCCTGGCCGAAGAGCGCATTCCCTTCTCCGTGCGCGTGTGGTTCGCCCGGCTGCAGATGCCCGTGCTGCGGGTGGCGGTGGCCGATGCGGAGTTCTTCGCCTCCCTGCAGCATCCGGCGCGCATGCTGATCGACCGCATGGGCTCGGTCGTGATGGGCTTCGACGCCGCCGCCATCTCCG
Organism: Pseudacidovorax sp. DMC4; assembly: GCF_056314265.1. NCBI lineage: Bacteria > Pseudomonadati > Pseudomonadota > Betaproteobacteria > Burkholderiales > Comamonadaceae > Pseudacidovorax > Pseudacidovorax sp. DMC4. The sequence goes on from NZ_JBQUYR010000018.1 coordinate 83,319, forward strand.
GCAGCGCGCTGGAGAGCGAAATCCGCCGCGTGGTGCAGGTGATCGAGCAGTACCCGGAAACCGGCCAGCGCGTGTTCAAGCTGGTCTACGACGAGTTCGTGGCCTTCCTCTCCAAGTACCTGACCCAGAACGACGCCACCCAGAAGGTGATGAGCGTCGCGCAGCAGGTGGAGCAGAAGGAGACGCTGGCCATCCAGTACACCATCGAGCTTCGCAAGATGCTCAACGACATGCCGGTGCGCGAGGAGATCCGCGAGTTCCTGTTCAAGGTGTGGGCGGAAGTGCTGGCCATCGGCGCGCTCAAGTACGGCGCACAGGACGAGCAGACGGCGCAGTTGCGCCGGGTGGCCTCGGAGCTGGTCTGGGCGGCCAGCGCCAAGCCGAGCCGCAGCGAGCGCGCCCGCATGATCCAGGCCCTGCCCTCGCTGCTGCAGCGCCTGCGCCAGGGCATGGACCTGATGGGCCTGACCGGGCAGCCGCAGGAGGACCACATCCGCACGCTGGGCCGCACGCTCTCGGACGCCTTCACGGCCAAGACCGAGAGCATTCCCGCCGCGCAGATCGAGAACCTGGCAGGCCGGCTGGCCAATCTGGAGGCGGTGATCGCGGACCAGAGCGCCGAGCCGCTGGCCCTGGACTCGACCCACCTGGAGCTGTTGCTGGGCATCGACGTGTCGTCGATGGAAGTGCTGGCCAACAACGGCGCCGAGGCGCCGCCGGAGGCGCTGGAATGGGCCAACGCGCTGCAGGTGGGCGCCTGGTTCCTCCTCGACCACAACGGACGGCCCAGCCAGGTGCAGTTCGTGTGGCGCAGCAAGCACCGCCAGCTGCACCTGTTCGGCTCGCCCGATGGCCGGCAGTTCCTGATCCAGGCCCAGCGCCTCGCCGCCTACCTGCACGGCGGCCTGCTCGTGCCGGCGGAAGAGGAGACGCTGACCGTCCGCGCCACCCGCGAGGCCCTGGCCAAGATCGACGCCAATCCGGAACGGCTGCTGAGCTAGGAAAAGGGGCGGCCCCCATGCCGCTTCGCGGCTCCCCCCTCTCTTGCGCCTTCGGCTTGGAGGGGGGCGCACCCGGCGGCCTGGCGGAGCCAGTTCCGCGGGTGCTCTGGCATGGCCTGCTCCGCGGCCGCTCGAGCCCTCCCAGCTTGAGCGATAGGCGAAACCAGAATCCAGAATCGCGGCCCTTCCAACGCGGCATGCGCCGTGTTTGCCCGACAGGCGCAGAAGAAGCGCCGACGAAACGCCCCCAGCCAGCTGCCAACCGGGCGTGCTCAGCCCACTTCGATGCGCTGGAACAGGCCGCCGGGCAGTCGGCCGACGCGGCCGTCCAGTTCCAGCTCCAGAAGCCGGGCCTGCAGGACCGGCGTGGCCAGGCCGGTGCGGGCGCAGAGCGCGTCCAGGGTGGCCGGCGCATGGCCGAGGTGCTTCAGCAGTCCGTCGCCGTCCTCCGGCCCGGGCGTGGCCGCTTCGTCCACCTCGCTCGCGCCTTCGCGCTCGAAGAGCGAGGCAGTGCCTGGGACGGATGCCGCGGCGGGCCGGCGCAGTTCCTCCAGCACGTCTGCCGCGGTTTCCACCAGCTTGGCGCCCTGGCGGATCAAGGCATGGCAGCCCCGCGACTGCGGCGAGTGGATGGAGCCGGGAATGGCGAACACCTCCTTGCCCTGCTCGACCGCGCAGCGCGCCGTGATCAGCGAGCCGGAGGCCAATGCCGCCTCCACCACGAGCGTGCCCTGCGACAGCCCGGAGATCAGCCGGTTGCGGCGAGGGAAGTTGGCCGTGAGCGGTGGCGTGCCCAGCGGCTGTTCGCTCAGGATCACGCCCCGGGCCGCGATGCGGTGGGCGAGCGACCGGTGGCGCGCCGGGTAGACGCGGTCCAACCCCGTGCCCACCACCGCGATGGTGCTCAGCCGGCCATCCGCCGCCGTGGCGGCTTCCAGCGCGCCCTCGTGCGCCGACCCGTCCACGCCCAGCGCGAGACCCGAAACGATGGGCAAGCCGGCCTCGGCCAGCGCGCGGGCGAAGAGGCGTGCATCGACGGCGCCCTGCGGTGTGGGATTGCGGCTGCCCACGATGGCCAGGCCGTCGCCGGGCAGGGGCGCATCCACCAGCCCGGCCGGGCCGAGCAGGTAGAGGATCAGCGGCGGATCGGCGATCTCCAGCAGCCCCGGCGGATAGGCGGCATCGCCCAGGGCGACGATGCGGTGCACGGCGCCCTCGGGGCCGGTCGCATCCAACCATTCGCGCGTGCGGTGGAGCATGGCCGCGAAGCCCTCCTGCTCGTCGAGCAGCGCCCGGGCCTGGGCCGGGCTGCACAGCGCCTCCAGGGCGGCGGCCGGTTGCGCGAACACCGCGTCCGGCCATCCGAAGGCCGTGAGCAGCCTTCTTGCGGTACCGGCCCCTACACCGGGGGCCAGGGCCAGCCGCAGCCAGCCCCGCAGATCCTCCCTCTCCACCCCGCGCCCTTGTTGTTCAGGGATTGGTGAGGCGGTCGCCCGCGCGGGGCGTGTCGGTGATCTCGAGCACCAGGGCGTACGAGACGCGCTCGAAGGGACGGAACACCATCAGCAGGCCGATGCGTTCGTCGGGCAGCTTGAGCGTCTCCTTGTCGCCGCCGGTGCGGTCGACGATGGTCTGGCCGTTCTTGAGGATGGCCAGCACGTTGCCGCTCTCGATGCCGTCGCGCAGCCCCTTGTTGATGGCCACGACCTGATTCTGGCCGGCGTACTGCACGCCATTGCCGTAGATCGAGATGATGCGGCCGCCTTCCACCGGCTGGGCCGGCGCGCGGGGCACGTAGCTGATCAGCTGCTCGGGCGGCTCGGGCAACAGGCGGTCGCCGGCACGCATCTCCTCGCGGGCGGCGATCACGTCGACCGAGGCCGGCACCGCGACGCCCGGCGCCGAGTCGGTGGCCGGCGTCTGCGACTCGCCGCGCACGAGGCGCACGCGGCCCACGTATTGCGCCTCGTAGCCGAGGATCTCGCCCGTGCCCGGATCCTTGAGCGGCGTGGCATTGCGGAAGACGCGGTACTGCGGCAGCGGCCCTGCCGGCTCGACCAGCGGCGCCCCGGGTTGGCCGCGGACATAGGCGCGGTCGCCGCGCGACAGCAGCACCCGCTCGTCGTTGCCGGCCACGATCCGCGGGGCGGCGGCCAGCGTGCCCTCCTCGACCACCAGCGGCTCGGTCAGGAAGGCGTCGATGCGGCTGGGATCGAGGGTGGGCAGTGCGAGGTTGGCCGCCGAGTCGTAGCGCGTGCGCGGCGACAGCTTGACCGTGTCGCCGCTGCCGCCCAGGCCGCGACGCAGACTCAAGCGGGCGCGGCCCCCGGTCTTGTCGAGGTAGAGCACCTGGCCGGGATAGATGCGGTGCGGGTTGGCGATCTCGCCGAGGTTCATGCCCCACAGCTCGGGCCATCGCCAGGGCTTGAGCAGGTACATCTTAGAGATGGCCCAGAGCGTGTCGCCACGCTTGACGGTGTATTCGTCGGGCGCGTTGGGCGCCAGTTCGGACAGGGGCACGCCCTGCTGGGCCGTCTGCTGCGCGACGGCCCGCTGAGCCGGCGTCACCGGGTAGTTCTGCGCGTGGGCGGCGAAATGACCGAGCAGGGCCGCGGCGGCAAGGGGGATGGCAGGCAGTCGAAGGTGGTACATGGTCGGCGCGCCATCCTGCCACGGCGCGGGCGGGAGTAGCGAATACTCACAATTTGCAACGATTTTGCGCGCAAGCCCTGCCGGCAGCAACGTCATCCGGGCGCAGCGGCGTCGGGCGGGGGTCGAAATGGCGAAAATAGCCACAACTTTCCGTAAGAGACATGGCCCTGCGAACCATCCTGAGCTATCCCGACCCGCGCCTGCACACCGTGGCCAAGCCCGTGCAGGCCGTCGACGCGCGCATCCGCACCCTGGTGGCCGACATGCTCGAGACCATGTACGAAGCAAGCGGCATCGGCCTGGCCGCCACGCAGATCGACGTGCACGAGCGCCTGGTGGTGATCGACGTGTCCGAGGAGCGCAACGAGCCGCTGGTGCTGATCAATCCCGAGATCGTCTGGGCCAGCGACGAGAAGGTCATGAACGAAGAGGGCTGTCTGTCGGTGCCGGGCATCTACGACGGCGTGGAGCGTTCCACCGCCGTGCGCGTGCAAGCGCTCGACGCCGACGGCAACCCGCAGACCATCGAGGCGGAGGGTCTGCTGGCGATCTGCATCCAGCACGAGCTCGACCATCTGCTGGGCAAGGTGTTCGTCGAATACCTGTCGCCGCTCAAGCGAAACCGCATCAAGACCAAGCTGCTGAAGGCGCAGCGCGACGTGCAACGCGAGGGCGGGCGGCGCAGCGCATGAGCACCGGCCGTCGCCTCGCCCTCGGGTGCGCACTGGCCGCCGCCGCCTGGCTGGTGGGCTGCGCCAGCGAACCGCAATGGGTGCCGCCGGGCGCCCCGCGCGCCGAGGTGCTGCAGCGGCTCGGTGCGCCCACGGCCACCTATCCGCTGCCCGCGGGCGAACGCCTGCAGTACTCCCGCCAACCCGCCGGATTCGAGGTCAACAACGTCGACCTGGACGCCAGTGGCCGCGTCGTCGCCGTGACACAGGAACTGGACGAGGGCCGTTTCGGCCAGATCCTCGTCGACCAGTGGCGGGTGGCCGACGTGCTGCGCGCCTTCGGCCGGCCGGAGGAGATCTCGCGCGTATGGTCGTTCCAGGGCGACGTATGGCAGTGGCGCTACCGCCAGCTGAGCACACCGCGCCTGCTCTACATCTACATCGACCCCCAGGGCGTGGTGCGCCGCTACCACACGGGCGACGACCTGCGCTTCGTGCCGCCCAACCGTCCTTGAAAGCATTTCCCCACCGATGAGGATCGTCTTCGCGGGCACGCCCGAATTCGCCCGCGTGGCGCTCGAAGCCCTGGATGCCGCCGGCATCGAGATCGCCCTGGTCCTGACTCAGCCCGACCGCCCTGCCGGCCGCGGCATGAAGCTGCAGGCCTCGCCGGTCAAGGCGCATGCCCTGACCCGGGGATGGCCGGTAGCCCAGCCACGCAGCCTGCGCCTGGATGGCAAGTACCCCGAGGACGCCGCCCAGGCGCGCGAGCAGCTGGCGGCCGCCCGGGCCGATGCCATGGTCGTGGCCGCCTACGGCCTGATCCTGCCGCAGTGGGTGCTGGACCTGATGGCCGGCCAGGGCGAAGGGGCGCCGGCCGGCACCCAGGCCTTGGGCTGCCTCAATATCCACGCCAGCCTGCTGCCCCGCTGGCGCGGCGCGGCCCCGATCCACCGCGCCATCGAGGCCGGCGATGCCGAAACGGGCGTGACCATCATGCAGATGGACGCCGGCCTGGACACGGGCGACATGCTGCTGGCCGAATCCCTCGCCATCGGCGCCCAGGAAAGCACCGGCCAGTTGCACGACCGGCTGGCCGCGATGGGCGGTCGGCTGATCGTGCAGGCGCTGCGCCAGGCGGAGACCGGGCCGCTGCCGCGCACGCCCCAGCCGGCCGAGGGTGTGACCTACGCCCACAAGATCGAGAAGGCCGAGGCCCGCATCGACTGGACGCAGGACGCCGCCACCCTGGCCCGCCGGGTGCGCGCCTTCGATCCCTTCCCGGGGGCCGTGGCCGAGCTGGACGGCCAGCCGCTGAAGATCTGGGCGGCACATGCACGACCCGCGGCTGGCGCCACCGGCCCGGTGCCGGGCACCGTGCTGCGCGCCGATGCCGACGGTGTCGTCATCGCGGCCGGCGGCGGCAGCCTGCTGGTGGCCACGCAATTGCAGCGGGCCGGCGGCAAGCGCCTGGCGGCGGCCGACTTCCTGCGCGGGGCGCCCCTGGCCGCCGGCACGGTGCTGGCCTGATGTTCTGGTCGTCCGCCCTCCGCCGGCGGCTGGCTTTCCGCGAGGGCGCCCGGCTGATGACGCCGGTGGCGCTGGGCATTGGCGCCTGGGGCCTGATGACCGGCGTGGCCATGGTGAAGGCCGGCCTGTCGCCGCTGGAGGCCGTGCTGATGACGCTGCTGGTCTACGCAGGCAGCGCCCAGCTGGCCGCCGTGCCGCTGCTGGTGGCGGGCGCACCGGCCTGGGTGATCCTGGCCACCGCCTTCTGCGTCAACCTGCGCTTCGTCGTCTTCAGCCTGCACCTGCGCCACTACCTGATGCACATGCCGCGCTGGCGTCGCCTGGTGCACGGCTACCTGACGGGCGACCTGAGCTATGCCGTCTTCACCCGTCGTTATCCGCAGCCACCCACCACCCAGGCCGAGCGCGACGACCAGGAGGCGTACCTCGTGGGCGGCTACACCGTCAACTGGAGCTGCTGGATCCTGCTGAGCCTCGCCGGCGTCGCGCTTGCTGAACTGATTCCCCAGCGCTGGGGCCTGGGCTTCGCCGGCGTGCTGGCGCTGGTGGGCATCCTGGCGTCGATGGTCACCACCCGTCTGCAGGTGCTGGCGCTGCTCATCGCCAGCGCCACCGCGGTGGCGGCCTACGCCCTGCCCCTGCGGCTGAACATCGTGGTGTCCATCGGCCTGGCGGTGCTGGCCTGCTTCTGGCTCGAACAGCAGTTGGGCCGCCTGGCCCGCGGCCGCACCGGAGAGGCGGGCTGATGCAGACCGATCCGTGGACCGTCGCCATCATTCTGGGCCTGGCCGTGGTGACCGTGGTTACGCGCTGCTTCTTCTTCATCAGCGAGCGCAGCCTGCCGCTGCCGGCCTGGGTGCACCGGGCCCTGCGCTACGCACCGGTGGCCGCGCTGGCCGCCGTGGTGGCGCCCGAGGTGGTGATGAGCGGCGGGCACCTGGTCCCCTCCTGGCAGGATGCGCGCCTTTTCGCCGCCGCCGTGGGCGCGGCGCTGTACTTCTGGCGGCGCAGCACCCTCATCACGATGGCCGGCGGCATGGCGGTGTACCTGCCCCTGCACCTGGGATTGGGCTGGTAGCGGCAAAGCCGCTCCCTACAATGGCCTGTTGCCCGTCCCGCACGCGGACGGCGCCGAGACAACTTCCTCCCAAGCCGCAACCATGAACGTCATCCGCTTCTCCGATCTGTGTGCACAAGGCAAGGCCCAGGGCCGCCGGGTCTTCATCCGCGCCGACCTGAACGTTCCGCAGGACGACGACGGCCGCATCACCGAAGACACGCGCATCCGCGCCTCGGTGCCCTGCATCCAGATGGCGCTGGACGCCGGCGCGGCAGTGATGGTCACCTCGCACCTGGGCCGCCCGACCGAGGGCGCCTTCAAGCCCGAGGATTCGCTGGCCCCTGTCGCCCAGCGCCTGGGCGAGCTGCTGGGCCGCGACGTGCGCCTGGTGGCCGACTGGACCGACGGCGTGCAGGTCGCCCCGGGCGAGGTCGTGCTGCTGGAGAACTGCCGCCTGAACAAGGGCGAGAAGAAGAACGACGAGGCGCTGGCCCGCAAGATGGCCGCGCTGACCGACATCTACGTCAACGACGCCTTCGGCACCGCCCACCGCGCCGAGGCCACCACCTACGGCATCGCCCAGTTCGCACCCGTGGCCTGCGCCGGCCCGTTGCTGGCGGCCGAGATCGACGCCATCACCAAGGCCCTGGCCGCGCCCAAGCGGCCGCTGGTGGCCATCGTGGCCGGCTCCAAGGTGAGCACCAAGCTGACCATCCTCAAGAGCCTGTCCGCCAACGTGGACCAGCTGATCGTGGGCGGTGGCATCGCCAACACCTTCATGCTGGCCGCCGGCCTGCCCATCGGCAAGTCGCTGGCCGAGGCCGATCTGGTCGACGAGGCCAAGGCCGTGATCGAGGCCATGCGCGCCCGCGGCGCCGCCGTGCCGATCCCGGTGGACGTGGTGACGGCCAAGAGCTTCTCGGCCGACGCGCCCGCTACCGTCAAGCCCGCCACCGAGGTGGCCGAGGACGACCTGATCCTCGACATCGGCCCGCAGACCGCCGAGCAGCTCGCCGCCCAGCTGCGCGAGGCCGGCACCATCGTCTGGAACGGCCCGGTCGGCGTGTTCGAGTTCGACGCCTTCGCCAAGGGCACCGAGGCCATCGCCCGCGCCATCGCGGCGAGCAGCGCCTTCTCCATCGCCGGCGGCGGCGACACGCTGGCGGCTATCGCCAAGTACGGCATCGAGAAGGACGTGGGCTACATCTCCACCGGCGGCGGCGCCTTCCTGGAAGTGCTGGAAGGCAAGAAGCTGCCGGCTTTCGAGATCCTGGAAAAGCGCGCAGCGGGCTGAGCGTCCGGAGGCGGCGCGGCGGCGCCTGGGTACCGCCACCGCCTCACCTGCCAGCCAAGCCGTCCGCCCAACAAAAAACCCGGTCCGCATTGCTGCGGCACCGGGTTTTTTGTTTTGTCGCCGCACGCGGCGGCAGGCCGCTGCGGGGGATCAGGTCGTCACGTCAGGCCGGACGGGCGACGGCTTCGGCCGCCTGCGGCGGCACCAACGAGCGCAGCTCGCTCGTGGCGCGGCCCTTGAAGTCGGTCCAGCACTGGCGCGTGAAGTCATAAAGCTTGCAGGCGCGGGCGGTGTCGAAGTACCACTTCCACGAGAAGCGCTGGATGATGATGCGGCCGGGCAGCATCTGCTCGAGCACCTTCTGCGTTTCCTTGAGCTTGTACAGCGGGATGCTCATGTCCACGTGGTGGGCGGTGTGCTCCATGATGTGGTGCATCAGCGCGCCGATCCGGAACGGAAAGGTCAGGTGGACGGTGGTGGAGACGAAGGGCTGGGCGCGCTGCCAGGCGGCCTTCTCGTTGTGCCACTGCACCTTGACGTGGGTGTGGTGGCCATAGATGACGAAGCCCATCATGTTGAACCAGAACACCATCGGCACCACGAAGCCCAGCAGCACCAGCAGCCAGGCCGACTGGCCGCTGGCGAAGGCGGCGCCGACCAGGGCGGCGATCCACACCAGCGCGAAGCCGCTGACCAGCAGGCAGTCGCGGGTGAAGACCGGGCGGTAGGTATTGCCCATGATCTTCTTGCTGGGGAACATCATCTTGGCCCACCAGATCTCCACGGCGTAGTACAGGCCCGGGCCCCAGCCGCTGCGGTAGATGCGCTCGGCCACGCGGCGCATCGGCGACATGGCGCGGTACTCATCCTGCGTCATGGGGGCCCAGACGAAGTCCACGCCCTTGAGGTTGGTGAAGCCGTGGTGCACCACGTTGTGACCCATGTCCCAGAGGCTGTAGGCCGTGAGCGAGGGCAGGAAGGCGATGCGGCCCAGCCACTTGTTGAGGCGGCGGTTCTCGGTCAGGCTCTGGTGGCAGCCGTCGTGCCCAATGATGAACAGGCGGCCGATGACGAAGCCGGCAGCCAGGGCGGCCAGCAGCTTGAGCCAGACGGAATCGACCAGCACCACGGCGGCCATCAGGCCGAAGAAGAGGAGGTAGTCGAGCGTGAGGAGCGCGAAGGCGCGCCAAGTGCTGCGCTGCGCCAGGGGCGTCAGCCAGCTGCGGATGATCTTGCGGTGCGGCAGCGGCGCGCTGGGCTCAAGCGGCTCGGGCAGCGAGAGTTCGGGTCTGTAAGCCATTGAAAAATAGGCGGTTTTCGAATCTGGACAACCGTCGACGATAACCGATGCGGCTTTCCCGAGGATGACGGCCGTCAAATCGGCCCCGCATGTCATGCCGATAAGCCCTATTCCTTGACGGCATGGGAGCAGCGCGAGGCACCTCCGGGCCTTTGGGTGAGAATTCTTCGCCGCCCGGGCTTTTCGGGCGGCGCGACCTGGAGACTCCCGCACATGGCCCCCCGCATTCCCCGCCACGCCACCAAGATCGTCGCCACGCTCGGCCCCGCGTCCAGCACGCCCGCGCTGATCGAGCAGATGATCGTCCACAAGGTCAGCGTGGTGCGCCTGAACTTCAGCCACGGCCAGGCCCAGGACCACATCGACCGCGCCGCCATGGTGCGCGAGGCCGCCCGCCGTGCCGGCCGCGAGGTGGCCATCATGGCCGACCTGCAGGGCCCCAAGATCCGCGTGGGCAAGTTCGCCGAGGGCAAGGTCTGGCTGGAGCCCGGCGCGCCCTTCGTGCTGGACGCCGCCCGCCTGGAGCCCGGCGACGTCCAGGCCGTGGGCCTGGACTACAAGGACCTGCCGCGCGACGTGAAGGCCGGCGACCGGCTGCTGCTCAACGACGGCCTGATCGTGCTGCGGGTCGACGGCGTGCGCGGCGATGCGGTGCACACCACCGTGCTGGTGGGCGGCGAGCTCTCCAACAACAAGGGCATCAACAAGGAAGGCGGCGGCCTCACGGCCCCGGCGCTCACGGCCAAGGACATGGAGGACATCAAGACCGCCATGAGCTTCCAGGCCGACTACGTGGCGGTGAGCTTTCCCAAGAACGCCACCGACATGGAGATGGCCCGCCAGCTCTGCAACGTGGCCGGCGCCGAGTGGGGCCACAAGCCGGGCCTGATCGCCAAGATCGAGCGTGCCGAGGCCATCCCGCGGCTGGAGGAGATCCTGCGCGCCAGCGACGGCATCATGGTGGCCCGCGGCGATCTGGCGGTGGAGGTGGGCAATGCCGCCGTGCCGGCGCTGCAGAAGAAGATGATCCGCATGGCCCGCGAGATGGACCGCGTGGTCATCACCGCCACGCAGATGATGGAATCGATGATCGCCAACCCCGTGCCCACCCGCGCCGAGGTGAGCGACGTGGCCAACGCCGTGCTGGACGGCACCGACGCCGTCATGCTGTCGGCCGAGACGGCCTCCGGCCGCTACCCGCTGGAGACGGTCAAGGAGATGAGCCGCATCTGCGAGGCAGCCGAGCAGGCCGAGGACACCTCGCGCGACCTGGACTTCAGCGGCCAGCACTACACCCGCATCGACCAGTCCATCGCCATGGGCGCGCTGTTCACGGCGCACCACCTGGGCGCCAAGGCCATCGTGGCGCTGACCGAATCGGGTTCCACCGCGCTGTGGATGAGCCGCCATGCGGCGCACATCCCGGTCTATGCCCTGACCGCGCGGCTGACGACGCAGCGGCGCATGGCGCTCTACCGCAACGTGCGCCCGCTGCTGACGGAGACACAGAACGACCGCGATGCCGCCCTCCACCAGGCGGAGGAACACCTCAAGAAGCGCGGCATCGTCCAGAGCGGCGATGTGTACGCCATCACTTGCGGCGAGCCGATGGGGGCGCCCGGCGGCACCAACATGCTGAGGATCTGCACGGCGTCCTGAACGCCGGCCAGCCGGGCCGCCCCGCCGGCCGCGTAGGACAGCGGCGCGCGCCGGAAACCAAAGCGGCGGCGCCTGCGTATGGGAAGGCATGCCTTCCCACCCTCCCCTGCTGCGCACCGTCGCGGCCGCGCTCGCCGTCGTGGCCGGCGCGCTCTCGCTGGGCGCCTGCTCCCCCATCAAGCTGGTCGACCGGCTCACGCCCACCGACACCTACACCGTCCAGAACGACATCGCCTACGGCAGCGAGCCGCGCCAGCGGCTGGACGTGTACCAGCCGCTGGCGCGCACGGCGCCTGCGGCCGGCCGGCGGCCTCTGGTGGTCTTCTTTTATGGCGGCACCTGGACCACGGGCGAACGGGCCCAGTACCGCTTCGTCGGCGAGGCGCTGGCCTCGCGCGGCGCCATCGTGGCCGTGGCCGACTACCGGCTCTCGCACGAAGTGCGCTATCCGGCCTTTGTGCAGGACAGCGCACGGGCCGTGAAATGGGGGCTGGACAACGCCGCCCGCCTGGGCGCGGACCCGGCCCAGGTCTATGTCATGGGACACAGCTCGGGCGCCTACAACGCGGCCATGGTGGCGCTCGATCCGCGCTGGCTCCAGGCGCTCGGGGCGAGTCCTCGGCAACTGGCCGGATGGATCGGCCTGGCCGGGCCCTACGACTTCCTGCCCATCGGCGACCCGGACGTGAAGCGCGCCTTCGACTGGCCGCGCACGATGCCCGAATCGCAGCCGATCAACCATGTCTCGGCCGCCGCGCCGCGCACGCTGCTCATGGCGGCCAGCCGGGACAACCTGGTCGACCCGCATCGCAACACCGCCCAGATGGCGCGCAAGCTGGAGGTGGCAGGCGTGCCGGTGGAGGTCCACACCTTCGACAACCTCAGCCACATCACGCTGATGGGCGCCGTCGCCACCCGCGTGCAGTGGATCGGCGGACCGGTGATGCCGCCGCTTCTGCACTTCCTCGGACTGGCGCCGTCGGACCCATCCCACAGGCCCCCTCAGTAGAATCGTTGGAATTTTTTCGCACTTTTCCACGATTAATTTAAGAGGACATCACCATGGCACTTGTCTCGATGCGCGAGTTGCTGGACCACGCCGCCGCCAACGGCTACGGCATTCCGGCCTTCAACGTGAACAACCTGGAGCAAGTGCAGGCCGTGATGGCCGCTGCCGACGAAGTCGGCGCCCCGGTGATCCTGCAGGCCAGCGCCGGCGCCCGCAAATATGCCGGCGAGCACTTCATCAAGCACCTGATCCAGGCGGCGACCGAGGCCTATCCGCACATCCCGCTGGTGATGCACCAGGACCATGGCACCAGCCCCAAGATCTGCGCTGGCGCCATCGACCTGGGTTTCGGCTCGGTGATGATGGACGGCTCGCTGCGTGAGGACGGCAAGACCCCGGCCGACTTCGCCTACAACGTGGAAGTGACCCGCAAGGTCGTCGAGATGGCCCACAAGGTCGGCGTGACCGTCGAGGGCGAGCTGGGCTGCCTGGGCAACCTGGAAACCGGCGATGCCGGCGAGGAAGACGGCATCGGCGCCGAAGGCAAGCTGGACCACAGCCAGATGTTGACCGACCCCGAGGAGGCCGCCCAGTTCGTCAAGGCCACCCAGTTGGACGCCCTGGCCATCGCCATCGGCACCAGCCACGGCGCCTACAAGTTCAGCCGTCCGCCCACGGGCGACATCCTGGCGATCAGCCGCGTGAAGGAAATCCACGCCCGCATCCCCAACACCCACCTGGTGATGCACGGTTCGTCGTCGGTGCCGCAGGAGCTGCGCGCCATCATCAACCAGTACGGCGGCCAGATGAAGGAAACCTACGGCGTGCCCGTGGCCGAGATTCAGGAAGCCATCAAGTACGGCGTGCGCAAGATCAACATCGACACCGACATCCGCATGGCGATGACCGGTGCCGTGCGCAAGTTCATGGCCGAGAACCCCGAGAAGTTCGACATGCGCGAGTGGATGAAGCCGGCCCGCGAAGCCGCCAAGGCCGTGTGCAAGCAGCGCTACCTGGAATTCGGCTGCGAAGGCCAGGCTGGCAAGATCAAGGGCGCGGGCCTGCAGGTGATGGCCGCCAAGTACGCCCAGGGCGAGCTGGCGCAGGTCGTCCAATAAACCATCGGACAGGCGCCGGCGCCTTCCGGACCGGCCACCGCCCGCGCGGTGGCTTTTTTTCGCGCGCGACACGCATACAGGCGGTGACACCGGCCTGTCACCACCCGCGGATAATCGCGCGCTGCTTTCCTCCTTCACCCTGCCGCCCGGCACCTCCATGGCCACGACCGTCCATACCTCCTCCATCCAGAGCCTGCCCCTGCTTGCACGCGGCAAGGTGCGCGACAACTACGCCGTCGGCGAGGACCGCATCCTCATGATCGCCAGCGACCGGCTGTCGGCCTTCGACGTCATCATGGGCGAGCCGATCCCGGGCAAGGGCGAGATCCTGACCAAGATGGCGCTGTGGTGGTTCGACCGCCTGGGCGGCATCTGCCCCAACCACCTGACCGGCGAGGCGCCCGAGAGCGTGGTGCGCCCGGAAGAGGTGGCGCAGGTCACGGGCCGCTCGATGCTGGTCAAGCGCCTCAAGCCCATTCCGGTCGAAGCCGTGGTGCGCGGCTACCTGGCCGGCAGCGGCTGGAAGGAATACCAGGAGAACCGCGAAGTCTGCGGCGTGCCGCTGCCCGAGGGACTCGTCAATTCGGCCAAGCTGCCGCGCGCCATCTTCACGCCCGCCGCCAAGGCCGCCGTGGGCGAGCACGACGAGAACATCAGCTACGAGCGCGTGGTCGAAATGATCGGCCCGCAGCTGGCCCAGCAGATCCGCGAGACCAGCATCGCGCTGTACGAGACGGCGGCCGAGATCGCGCTGCAGCGCGGCATGATCATCGCCGACACCAAGTTCGAGTTCGGCCTGGACGAAACCGGCCAGCTGGTGCTGATGGACGAGGTGCTCACACCCGACAGCTCGCGCTACTGGCCGGTGGAAGGCTACGAGGCCGCGCTGGCTGCCGGCACCAACCCCCCGAGCTACGACAAGCAGTTCGTGCGCGACTGGCTGGAGGCCGTGCGCATCAACGGCAAGCCCTGGGACAAGACGCCGCCCGCGCCGCGCCTGCCCAACGACGTGACCGAACGCACCGCGGCGAAGTACCGCGAGGCGCTGGAACGCCTGACCGGCTGAGCAGCCGGCGGCAGGGCGACAGGCGCAGCCCTCAGCGCTGCAGCATCGCCACCGTACGCCCGCTGCCGTCGAGCAGCACGAGGCGCGCCGGCGCCTGCAGGCGGTAGCTCGCCGTGGACTGCAGGGCCTGGAAGAACTGCATTTCGCGCTGCCCGCGCTCGGGTGCGACGCAGGCCATGCGGGTGGCTGCCAGCTGGCCGATGCGCAGCTGGCTGGCCGTGCGGCTGTAGGTGCCCGAAAAGCGGTTGCAGCCGCCACTGCCGACGGCCCGGCCGTCGCTGCCGAACTGCACCGAGGGCGTGCCCTGCGGATCGCCACCACCGTCCACCATCTCGCCCTGCAGCTGGACCAGGCGCCACGTCGGCCCCTCGATGGGCTCGTCCAGGCTGACGCCGCTGCCGCAGGCCGCGAGCGACAGGACGGCAGGCAGTGCGAAGGCCAGAAGGAGTCGGTGTCGGCGAGCGATGGCGGGCATGGAGGGTGCGTCCTTTCGGCGGGAAGTGGGGCCGCGGCATCGTACCCGGGGGCACCGTGTCGCCGCGTCGGCGCAGGCCGGCAACCGCGAGGCCCGGCCGTGTTGCGGAGCGGGCCGGAACAGCCCCCTCAGGCCGGCAGCGCCGCCGGCGCGCCCGAATGCCAGAGCACGGCAAAGAAGTGGCACACGCTGCCACCCAGCACGAACAGGTGCCACACGAAGTGCGCATAGCGCAGCTTCGAGTCGAAGAGGAACACGACGGCCCCCGCCGTGTACGAGACGCCGCCGGCCACCAGCCAGGCCAGGCCGGCGCCCGACATGCGCTCGACCAGCGGCACCGCCGCCACGATGGCCACCCAGCCCATCGCCACGTACAGGCCGGTGGACCACAGCGGGTGCTTGAGCCGGTCGAAGAGCTTGGCCGCCACCCCCACCGCGGCCGCGGCCCAGACGATGGCGAACAGCGTCCAGCCCCAGGTGCCGCGCAGCACGCCCAGCACGAAGGGCATGTAGCTGCCGGCGATGAAGAGGTAGATGGAGGCATGGTCCAGCCGGTTGAACCACAGCTTGGCCCGGCCCGCCGGCAGCGCGTGGTACAGGGTGGAGACCAGGTACAGCACGATGGCCGTGCCGGCGAACAGGCTGGCCCCCACCACCTCGGCAACGTGGCCGCGCGCAGCAGCGTGGTGCACCAGGATCGGCAGCGAGGCCATGGCCAGCAGGGCGCCCAGGCCGTGGCTCAGGGCGTTGGCGATCTCCTCGCCGAGGGTCTGGTCACGCAGTTCACTGAGAAGGGACATGAGTCGGTTCAAGCAAGGGCCAGGCCGCGCCCGGCGCATCAGCTGCGTCGCGCGGCGCGGTAAAGGCCTTCGACCTTCGGCACGTTCTGCTCCAGCACGCGGATGCGGTCGGGCCCGGTCGGATGGGTGGACAGGAAGCTCAGGCCGCCCTGGCTCTTGGAGACCTGGGCCATCTTGGTCCAGAGGCTGACGGCGGCCTGGGGTTGGAAGCCGCCGCGGGCGGCGAGTTCCAGGCCGACGAGGTCCGCCTCGGTCTCGTCGTCGCGGCTGAACTTGAGGGAGATCAACTGCGTGCCGGCGCGTGCGCCCATGTCGCCCAGCTGGCCCAGCCCCAGCAACTGGGCGCCCAGCTGCAGCGCCATGCCGGTGCCGGCCGTCTTGGCCATGCGCTCGCGCGCATGCTCGCGCAGGGCATGAGCCATCTCGTGGCCCATCACCATCGCCGTCTCGTCGTCGCTGAGCTTGAGCTGGTCCAGGATGCCGGTGAAGAAGGCGATCTTGCCGCCCGGCATGCAGAAGGCGTTGACCTGCTTGCTGCCGATCAGGTTGACCTCCCACTTCCAGCCGGCGGCCCGGTCGTTCCATTGGCGCGTGTAGGGGATGAGGCGCTGTGCGATGCCGCGCAGACGCACCAGCTGCGGATGCTCGGGGCCGGCCAGCGCGCGCTGGCTGCGGGCCTTGGCGATCAGATCGCCGTACTGCTGCACGGCCGCGCCTTCGATCTGATCGGCCGGCACCAGGTTGCGCGCGGCCGACAGCGGCCCCACGTCGACCTGGGCCGCCACCGGCAGCGCGGCGCCGGCGGCTGCAGCGGCGCCCGCCAGCAGGAAGGCCCGGCGGGGTTGCCAGCGGGGCTGCGCCGGGCCCTCGTCGTCGACAGGGGTGGCGGCGGCAGAACGCAGGTCGCAGAGCAGGCACATGGTGGGCGGAATAATAAGGTTGCAACCTTCCTCCTCCATGTCCAATCCCCCAGCCGTCACTCCCGAATTGCCCAGGCAACCCTGGCGCGAAACCCTGCGCGTGTACCTGGAGCCGGCCTCGCTGCGCATGTTCGCCCTCGGCTTCGCGGCCGGCCTGCCGCTGCTGCTGGTGCTGGGCACGCTGAGCTTTCGCCTGCGCGAGGCCGGTGTCGACCGCGCCACCATCGGTTACCTGAGCTGGGTGGGCCTGGCCTACGGCTTCAAGTGGGTGTGGGCGCCGCTGGTCGACCGGCTGCCGCTGCCGCCGCTGACCACGGTGCTGGGTCGACGCCGCGGCTGGCTGCTGCTGTCGCAGGCCATGGTCATCGCGGGCCTGGTGGGCATGGCCCTGAACGATCCGCGCGCCGGACTGGAGCCGCTGGTGCTGTGCGCCGTGCTGGTGGCCTTCGGCTCGGCCACGCAGGACATCGCGCTGGACGCCTTCCGCATCGAATCGGCCGAGGCCCGCAAGCAGGCCGCGCTGGCGGCGGCCTACCAGACAGGCTACCGCCTGGCCATGATCTGGGCCGGTGCCGGCGTGCTGTGGGTGGCGGCCTGGGCCGAGGGCAGCGCCACCGGCGCCTACCAGAACGGCGGCTGGCGCACGGCCTACCTGGTGATGGCCGGCTCCATGGTGGTGGGCGTGCTGACGGTGCTGCTATCGGCCGAGCCCGTGCGCGTGCCGCTGCCGCCCGCCCGCTCGGCCGGCGAATGGCTGCGCAACACGCTGGTGGAGCCCTTTGCCGACTTCCTGCGCCGCTACCGCTGGCAGGCGGTGCTGATCCTGTCGCTGATCGCCATCTACCGCATCAGCGACGTCGTGATGGGCATCATGGCCAACCCCTTCTACGTGGACATGGGCTTCACCAAGGACGAGGTGGCCACGGTGAGCAAGGTCTACGGCGTCATCATGACCCTGGTCGGCGCCTTCGTCGGCGGCGTGCTGGCCATGCGCCTGGGCGTGATGCGGGTGCTGATGCTGGGCGCCGTGCTCAGCGCTGCCAGCAACCTGCTGTTCGCCTGGATGACTACCCGCGGCCATGATGTGACGGCGCTGGTGGCGGTGGTGTCGGCCGACAACCTGGCCGGAGGCATCGCCTCGGCCGCCTTCATCGCCTACCTCTCCAGCCTGACCAACGTGAGCTACTCGGCCACGCAGTACGCGCTGTTCAGCTCGCTGATGCTGCTGCTGCCCAAGTTCGTGGCCGGCTTCTCGGGGGCCTTCGTCGAGGCCTACGGCTACGCCACCTTCTTCACCGGCACGGCGCTGCTGGGCCTGCCGGTGCTGGCGCTGGTGGCGCTGGCCATGCGGGCCGCCCGCCGACCCGTGTAGCGAGAGGTCTTCAGCACCGCGGGCCCGGCGGCTGTTACGCTCCCGCCTCGTTCCTGAAACCTGCCCGCCGCACCGTGCCGCAGAAGATCCCGCCCCTCGTCATCACGGCCTACACGGCCACCACCGCCCTGGGCACCGGCCTGGAGGCGCTGCGCAGCGCGCTGGCCGCCTCGCGCAGCGGCCTGCGTCCCAACGATTTCGGCGAGCCGACCGAACAGCGCCTGCCCACCTGGATCGGCCGCGTGCCCGGCGTCGAGGACGTGGTGCTGCCGCCCGAGCTCGCGCCCTGGGATTGCCGCAACAACCGCCTGGCCTGGATGGGCCTGAATGCCGACGGCTTCATCGGCGCCGCCCTGGCCGCGCGCGAGCGCCACGGCGCGGACCGCGTCGCCGTGATCATCGGCACCTCCACCTCCAGCATCGGCGAGACCGAACAGGCCTACACCCGGCTGGACGCCGAGGGCCGCTTTCCCGAAGCCATGCGCAACGCGCAGGTCCACACGCCGCATGCACCCGGCCTGTTCGTGCAGCGCGCGCTGGGGCTGACGGGGCCGTGCGAGACGATCTCCACCGCCTGCTCCTCCAGCGCCAAGGTCTTCGCCTCGGCCGAGCGGCTGATCCGCCTGGGCCTGGCCGACGCCGCCGTGGTGGGCGGCGCCGATTCGCTGTGCGGCAGCGTGCTGTTCGGCTTCAACTCGCTGGAGCTGGTGTCGCCCGAGCCCTGTCGGCCCTTCGACGCCGAGCGCCGCGGCATCAGCCTGGGCGAGGCGGCCGGCTTTGCGCTGCTGGAGCGCAGCGGCACCGGCCCGCACCTGCTGGGCCATGGCGAGGCGAGCGACGCGCATCACATGTCCACGCCGCATCCCGAAGGCGCCGGCGCCGAGCGGGCGCTGAACGACGCGCTGGCGCGCGCCGGCCTGGCCACCGACGACATCGACTACATCAACCTGCACGGCACGGCCAGCAGCAAGAACGACGAGGTCGAGGCCGCCCTGGTGGCGCGGCGCTTCCCGGCCCGCACCCATGCCAGCAGCACCAAAGGCTTCACCGGCCACACGCTGGGGGCGGCCGGCATCGTCGAAGCCGCCGTCAGCCTGCTGGCACTGGAGACGGGACTGATGCCCGGCAACATCAACGCGCGGACGTTCGACGCCGTCTGTGGCCCGCAGCTGCGCCGCGAGCCGGCCCAGGGGGAAGTGCGGCACGTGCTGTCCAACTCCTTCGGCTTCGGCGGCAACAACTGCGCGCTGATCTTCGGAAGGGCCGTGCAATGAGCCGGCTGCCCACGCTCTACGTCGAAGGCCCGGCCTTCTGGCATCCGCTGCTGCCTGGCTGGGAGGCGGCCCGCGCCGCCTTCCGTGGCGAAGCGGGCCTGGCCGAAGCTCCGGCCCGCCGCCCGGCGCCGCAGATCCTGGCGCCGGCCGAGCGCCGCCGCGCACCCGACACGGTGGCGCTGGCGCTGGAAGTGGCCAGCGCCGCCGTGGCCGGCTCCGGCCGCGCGGCCGTCGACCTGCCCTGCGTCTTCACCTCGGCCCAGGGCGACCTGGCCATCAGCGACTACATGTGCGCCACGCTCGCGCAGGCGCCCACGCAGCTGTCGCCCATCAAGTTCCACAACTCGGTGCACAACGCCGCCGTGGGCTACTGGACCATCGGCACCGGCTGCCAGCAGGCCAGCAATGCGATCAGCGCCTCGTCGCACAGCTTTGCCGCCGGCCTGCTCGAAGCCGCCACCCAGTGCGCCGCCGACCACCAGGCTGTGCTGCTGGTGGGCTTCGACGCCGAGGCCGCCGGCCCGCTGGCGCAGGTGCACGACACGCACGGCCTGCTGGCCGGCGCCATGGTGCTGGCCCCCGAGGCCAGCGAGCGCACCGTTGCCACGCTGTCCATCGCACTACACAGTGGCGCAGCCATCCCCACGGCATTGCAGTCCGAGGCGGCCCGCGCCCTGCCGCCCAACGCCATGGCCGACTCGCTGCCCTTCTTCGAGGCCCTGGCGCGCGGTCCTGACCCGGGCGGCCAGCCGCTGGTCCTCGCCCTGTCCGACACGCTGGCACTGCACATCACGCTAGGCTGACCGCCCCTTTCAGGAGAGTCCATGCACCCCACGCCCGCCACCCACGACGTCATCATCATGGGGGGCGGCCTGGCAGGACTCACGCTGGCGCTGCAGCTCAAGCGGCGCTTCGGCGACATCGACGTGCTGGTGCTCGAACGCCGCAGCCACCCGGTGCCGCATGCCACGCACAAGGTGGGCGAGTCGTCGGTGGAGATCGGCGCCCATTACTTCGACACCGTGCTCGGACTCAAGCAGCACCTGGACGAAGCGCAGCTGCGCAAGTTCGGCTTCCGCTTCTTCTTCTCTGAAGGCCGGCGCGACCTGGATGCCGTGACCGAGGTCGGCGCGAGCCGGCCGCTGTCGATCCCCAGCTACCAGATCGACCGCGGCATCTTCGAGAACCACCTGGCCGAGGTGGCCGCCGCCCAGGGCGTGCGCTTCGTCGACAACGCGATGGTGCGGCGCATGGCGCTGGACCCCGCCCCGCAGGGCCTGCACCGGATCGAATGGACCGAGGCCGGCGAGCCCCGTGCCGCGCAGTGCCGCTGGGTGGTGGATGCCTGCGGCCGCGCTGGCCTGCTCAAGCGCCAGCTCGGCCTGGTGCAGCCCAACGAGCATCAGGCGCATGCCGTGTGGTTCCGCATCGGCAACCGGCTGACGCTGGACGACTGGGCCCAGGATCCGGACTGGCGCGCGCGCTGCACGCCGGCCGCACGCTGGCTGTCGACCAATCACCTGGTGGGCGCCGGCTACTGGGTGTGGCTGATCCCCTTGGCCTCGGGCTCGCACTCGGTGGGCATCGTGGCCGACCCCGCATTCCACCCGCTGGAGCGCATGGACAGCTTCGACAAGGCCATGGACTGGCTGGCCGAGCACCAGCCGGTGCTCTTCGACGTGCTCGACGGCCAGCGGGACAAACTCCAGGACTTCGCCTTCATGCGCAAGTTCTCCTACGGCTGCAAGAAGGTCTTCAGCGGCGAGCGCTGGGCACTCACGGGCGAGGCGGGGCTGTTCCTCGACCCCTTCTACTCGCCCGGCAGCGACTTCATCGCGATGAGCAACACCTTCATCTGCGACCTCATCGCCCACGACCGCGCGGGCCGCTCGGTGCAGGCGCGCGCGCAACTGTACGACCACATCTACCACTCCTTCTACGACAGCACGCTCGCGCTCTACCAGGGGCAATACGGGCTGTTCGGCGACCCCGAGGTGCTGCCGGTCAAGGTGGTGTGGGACTACACCTACTACTGGGGCGTGCTGTCGCAGCTGTTCTTCCACGAGCGGCTGACCGACGTCGCCACGCTGGGCAACCTGCGCGAGGAACTGCAGCACTGCCAGCAGCTGAACATCGCGATGCAGGGCTTCCTGCGTGCCTGGTCGTCGGTGAGCGAGCGCCGCAACGCGGCACGCATGCTCGACCAGGCGGCGCTGCCGTGGTTTGCCGAGCTCAATGCCAGCCTGCGCGAGTCGCCGCTGCCCGACGCGGCGGCCTTCCAGGCCCGGCTGCGCCAGTGCGTGGCACAGCTGCGCACGCTGGCCCACCAGATCCACCGGCAGGCGCTGGACCAGCACCCCGGGCTGGACGATGGCGCACTGGCCGCGCTGCTGGCCCAGCCCATGCCGCGCACGCCCATCGACCGCGACGCGGCACCGATGCTGTTCGAGCACCTGGCCCGATCCCCCGCGGTGGCCTGAGGCGGAAGGCGACGAGGCAAGCAGCAGGCCGCGGCAGAGGCAGAGGCGGCCGGCAGGCGCTTCGCATGCATCGTCGCGATGCAACCCGGTTTACCCAACTTTACGAAGACTTCAACCGCCCTTGCCGGCGGGCGGCGAGCATTCCCTTCACCATGACGACCCCACAGCTGCTCATGATCGAAGACGACCAGCGCCTGGCGCAGATGGTCGTCGAATACCTGGCCCAGTCCGGCTTCGCCGTCAGCCACGCCGGCGACGGCGCGCGCGGCATGGCGGCGCTGGAGCAGCAATTGCCCGACCTCGTCATCCTCGACCTCATGCTGCCCGATGCCGATGGTCTGGACCTGTGCCGCCGCATCCGCGCCCTGCCCGGCGCGGCCGGCAAGGTGCCGGTGCTGATGCTGACGGCCAAGGGCGACCCCATGGACCGCATCATCGGCCTGGAGCTGGGCGCCGACGATTACCTGCCCAAGCCCTTCGAGCCGCGCGAGCTGCTGGCGCGCATCCGCGCCGTGCTTCGCCGCCGCGGTGAGGGCGGGCTGGCGGCAGGGCCCGAGCCGGCGCGGGGCATGCGCTTCGGCTCACTGGAAATCGACCGCGATGCGCGCACCGTCACCGTGGCCGGCCAGGCGGCCGAACTCACCTCCTACCAGTTCGACCTGCTGGTGGCGATGGCCGAACGCGCGGGCCGCGTGCTCACGCGCGACCAGATCATGGAAGCCGTTCGCGGGCGCGAGCTGGAGGCCTTCGACCGCTCCATCGATGTGCACATGGGCCGCATCCGCGCCGCCATCGAGGCCGACGCAAAGAACCCCAAGCGCATCCTGACCGTGCGCGGCGTGGGCTACGTCTTTGCCAAACAACAGGACTAGCCGGGATTCCATGGTCGGCCTGTTCACCCGCCATCTCTACGTGCGCATCTGGCTGGCCGTGCTGGCCGGCGTGGCCGTGGTCGTGATGGCGGCGGGCTGGGCCTGGAAGGTGGCGGACGACCAGCGCAGCGCCCCGCTGCCGCGCGACGTGACGCTGCGAGACACGCAGAACAACGCCTTTGCCAACGGCAAGTCGGTGCGCACCAGCCGGCCGGGCGAGCCGCTGGAATTCGCCATCTCGCTGGACAACGGCCAGCAGTTCACCATGGAACTGGGCCCGCGCATCGACCGCCGGCCCACGCCGCCGCCCTGGCTCCATCCGCATACCGGCATCTTCTGGCTGCTGGGCATGGTGGGCCTGGCCACCGGCCTGGGGCTGTACCCCATCGTGCGCCGGCTGACGCTGCGCCTCGAAGGCCTGCAGCGCAGCGTGCAGCGCTTCGGCGAAGGCGACCTCTCGGTGCGCGTCGACGACCGCGGCGAGGACGAGGTGGCCGACCTGGCCCGCCGCTTCAACGATGCCGCCACCCGCGTGGAGCAACTGGTGCGCTCGCACAAGTCGCTGCTGGCCAATGCCTCGCACGAGCTGCGCTCGCCGCTGGCGCGCATCCGCATGGGGCTGGAGCTGATGGGCCCCCAGGCCAACAGCGCGGCCCGCGCCGAGATCTCGCGCAACATCGCCGAGCTGGACCAGCTGATCGACGAGATCCTGCTGGCCAGCCGCCTCGACGCCCGCGAAGCCGACGTCGGCACCATCGAGACGGTGGACCTGATGGGCCTGGCCGCCGAGGAATGCGCCCGCGTGGATGCCGACCTGGGCCTGGCCGCGGGCACGGCACTGGACGCGGTGACGGTGCATGGGGTGTCGCGCCTGCTGCGCCGGGCCCTGCGCAACCTGCTGGAGAACGCGCGCCGGCATGGCGGCAGCGGCACGGTGGCCGTCGAGCTGGCGGCCGAGCCGGGCTGGGCGATGCTGCATGTGGACGACCAGGGCCCCGGCGTGCCCGAGGCGCTGCGCGAGCGCATCTTCGAGCCCTTCTACCGCCTGCCCGGTGCCAGCGAGCGCGACGGGGGCGTGGGCCTGGGGTTGGCGCTGGTCAAGTCCATCGCCGAACGGCATGGCGGCGGGGTGCGCTGCACGCGCAGCCCGGCGGGCGGCGCCCGCTTCACCATCCGGCTGCCACGGCCCGCCTGACACGCGCCCGACGGGCCGCCCGCAGGGTCTGCACGATCCTGCCACGGTCGCTTCCTAGAATCGGCAGCCTTTCTCCGGCCACCCGCCGCCTTGTGCTGCACACCAGCCCGCGCGTGCCGACGCCGCGACCAACCGACCCATCCGATGCGCCTTCCCCTTCTTCCCCGCGCCGCCGCCTGCCTGTGGGGCGCGGTGGTGTTCATGCCGGTGGGCCTGAACTACATGGCCTTCCTGCTGCTGCTGGCGACGATGCTGGTGGCAGGCGACTGGCGCGAGCGCGTGGAGCGCCTGGCCCACCATCCGCTGCGCTGGCCCCTCGCGGCGCTGGTGCTGTGGCAGCTGGTCGTGCTGGTCATCGGGCCGCACTACGCCGAGACCGGCGTCAACCTGTGGCACGGCATCCGCATCCCGCTGACCATCCTGCTGGCCCTGATGCTCACCCGCGAGGAGGCGGTGTGGGCGATGCGCGGCTTCCTGGGCATCGCCTTCTTCAACATCGCCTACACGGCGGTGTTCTATTTCATCCTGATGAAGTTCGGCGTGATGCCGCCCATGGGCGTGCTCAAGCCGATGATCATGCTGGTGGGCAACAAGTCGATCAACGATGCGCTGCTCTACACCGTGCTGGGCGGCGCCTCGGCCGCCTGGGCGCTGCAGCGGCTGGTGGAGCACCGGCCCTACCGGGCGGTGGCCGGCTTCGCGCTGACGGCTGCGACGGTCTTCATCGTCAACTGGAACCTGCCTTCGCGCACCTCGCTGCTGGCCATGCTGATCGTGCTGCCCCTGCTGTGCGTGCACCAGTGGCGCAGCCACTGGCGCGGCATGGCCGTGGCGCTGGCGGCCGTGGTGGTGGTGCTCGGCTTCGCGCTGCGCGAGGCGCCGCCCGTGGTCGAGCAGAAGCTGGCCCAGGGTGTGTCGGAGATCGAGGCCGCACGCGCTGGCGCGGTCTCCGAGGGCAGCTGGGTGGTGCGCTACCACATGTACACCGTCACCGGCCGCATGATCGCCGACCGGCCGCTGGCGGGCTGGGGCATCGGCGCCTGGAACCAGATCTGGCGCGAGCGCGGCCCGGCCCTGCTGGCCAACTACAACATGCCGCACAACGACTTCCTGTGGATGGGCTCACAGACCGGTCTGCCCGGCGTGGCCGCGCTGCTGGCCGTGATGCTGTGCGCCGTGTGGCAGGCCTGGAAGCGACCGGACCTGTCTGGCCGCGTGGCCTTCGCCGCCACGCTCATCATGCTGCTGGCCAGCTGCGTCAACTCGGCCCTGCGGGACGCGCAGATCGGGTTGTCGCTGCTGTGGGTGGGGATGGTGTTCCTGCGGCTTTCGCGCGAGCCGGCGGGCGCCTGGCTGGCGGTGCTGCCACGGCGCTGGCGAGGCGCCTCGGTCTAGCACTGCCGCCAGAAACGACAAGGCCGCCGGGGATGACCCGGCGGCCTTGTTTCGTTCTGGCGTAGGGCCCGCGAATCGAGGGCCCGGGTGGCGCCTGCCTCAGTGGCCGCCGGCCACCACCTCGCCCGCCTTCAGGCGGTACAGCGTGCCGCAATACGGGCACTTGGCCTCGCCCGTGCGGGCGACGTCCAGGTACACCTTGGGATGGGTGTTCCACAGCTTCATGTCGGCCTTGGGGCTGGGACAGAAGACGCCGCCCTGGTGGTTCAGGTCCTTGGCGGCGAGTTCGACGACGGCGGAAGTGGACATGGCGATCAGACCTTGGTGAGCCAGTGGGCGTACTTGGGATTGCGGCCGTTGACGATGTCGAAGAAGGCGTTCTGCACCTTCTCGGTCACGGGGCCGCGGCTGCCGATGCCGATCTGCACCCGGTCGAGTTCGCGGATGGGCGTGACCTCGGCGGCGGTGCCGGTGAAGAAGGCCTCGTCGGCGATGTAGACCTCGTCGCGCGTGATGCGCTTCTGCACCACCTCGATGCCGAGGTCCTTGGCGATGTGCAGGATGGTGTTGCGCGTGATGCCGTTGAGCGCGCCGGCCGACAGGTCGGGCGTGTAGATCGTGCCGCCCTTGACCACAAAGATGTTCTCGCCCGCGCCTTCGGAGACGAAGCCGGCCGCGTCCAGCAGCAGGGCCTCGTCGTAGCCGTCTTCCGTGGCCTCCATGTTGGCCAGGATGGAGTTGCTGTAGTTGGAGACCGCCTTGGCCTGCGTCATCGTGATGTTCACGTGGTGGCGGGTGTAGCTGCTGGTCTTGACGCGGATGCCGCGCTTGAGGCCCTCTTCGCCCAGGTAGGCGCCCCAGGCCCAGGCCGCGACCATCGCATGGATGGTGTTGCCCTTGGGGCTCACGCCCAGCTTCTCGGAGCCGATCCAGACCAGCGGGCGCAGGTAGCAGCTTTCGAGCTGGTTGGCCCGCACGACTTCCTTCTGCGCCTCGTTGAGTTGCTCCTTGCTGAACGGGATGTTCATGCGCAGGATCTTGGCGCTGTTGTAGAGGCGCTCGGTGTGCTCTTCGAGGCGGAAGATGGCGGTGCCATTCACGGTGTTGTAGGCCCGCACTCCTTCGAAGGCGCCGCAGCCGTAGTGCAGCGTGTGGGTCAGCACATGGATCTTCGCGTCGCGCCAGTCGACGAGTTCACCGTCCATCCAGATCTTGCCGTCACGGTCGGCCAGCGAGGGGATCGCGCTCATGTCTTGCTTGTCCTTGCAGGGAGAAATGCGGGGAGCCGGCGATTTTAAGGCGCCGGCCTGCCCGGGCTTTTACTCGGGCTTACAGGCCGCGCAGGCGACCCCGGCCACGCGGCGCACGCACAATCGCCCGCTTCGCGTTTTTCCCGCCGACCTGCCGTGCCCCGTTTCAAGAACGTCATCAGCTTCCGCATCGAGCCCGCATGGGCGCCCGACTTCGACGCCGCCCAGCAGCAGCTGGAAAAGGAGCGCTTCGTGCCCTGCGGCGCGACGCAGGAATCGTCCGCCGGCTGGGTCGAGCCCCGCGGCCAGGCCGAGGGCCCGCTGCTGGAGTCCGTCGGCGGCCAGTGGCTGTTGGAGTACATGGTCGAGAGCAAGACGCTGCCCGCCTCGGTGGTGCGCCGCAAGCTCGACGAGCGCTGCGCGCAGATCGAGCAGCAGACCGGCCGCCAGCCCGGCAAGAAGGAGAAGAAGCAGCTCAAGGAAGACATCACGCAGGAGCTGCTGCCCATGGCCTTCACCCGCCATGCGCGCATCGCCGTGTGGATCGACCCGGGCGCAAGGCGACTGACGCTGGACACCTCCAACCAGGCCCGCGCCGACGGCGTGGTGACGGCCCTGGTCAAGGCGCTGGACGGCTTCGGCGTGTCGGCCTTCCACACGCAGGTGGAGCCCGGCAGCGCCATGGCCGGCTGGCTGGCCACGCAGGAGCCACCGGCGGGCTTTTCCATCGACCGCGACTGCGAGCTCAAGGCCACGGACGACTCCAAGGCCGTGGTGCGCTATGCCAAGCATCCCCTGGACATCGAGGAGGTGCGCGAGCACATCGCCCAGGGCAAGCGGCCGACCCGCCTGGCGCTGACCTGGGAGGACCGCGTCTCCTTCGAGCTGACCGAGGGCATGCAGCTGCGCAAGCTGCAGTTCCTGGAAGGCGTGTTCGACGGCGCCGGCAGCGATGCGCAGGCCAAGGACGAGGGCTTCGACACCGATGCCGCCATCGTGACCGGCGAGCTGGGGCAGTTGCTGCCCGCGTTGCTGGAGGCACTGGGCGGGGAGATGGCGCCGGGCATGGCGGCGGCAGCCGCGCCAGCGCCGGTGGCCGCGCCGCGGGCTGAATCGCAATTGGTGGCAGAGACAACGCCCGGATCGACGTCGGCGACCGACGACGACGGCCCGCCCTTCTGAAGATGAAGCCCCTCACTCCTTGCGGGAGAGGGGTTGGGGAGAGGGGGAGCCTGCGCGCCAACAGCCCTGCGCCTTGCGAGCGCCGCTCCTCTCCCCCGCCCCCCACAAGGGGAGAGGGAGCAGAAAACGGGCGCCCTCGTGGAAAGAGAAAGGTCGCTCAGCGACCGTCCGGCGCCACCCCGGTCGCCATGCCGCCGGCCTCGGCAACCGAGGGCACGACCGCCGCCGCCTCCTCCACCTGAACCGGCCGCGTCAGCTTCCATTCCCGCAGCTTGCCTTCGTGGAAGGTCGCGTCCACGTAGGAGTCGCTGTTGTCGGTCCAGCGGAAGACTTCGGGCTGCACGCCTTCGGGCGTCTGTGCGGCGCCGATCGCGCGGGTCATGGCGATCACATGCAGCAGCGTCATGCGCGGCTTGAGCTTGGCATTGAGCATCACCGCACTGTCCACATAGCCCATCGGCCGGTTGCCGGCGCGGCGAAGCACCGTCATCGTGCGCGTGAAGTGCAGCAGCAGGAACATCATGATGCCGCCAGCCACGCCAACGACGCCCGCCAGGCCATAGCTGCGCCATCCGATCACCAGCAGGGCCAGTCCCGCGACCGGGACGAGGATTTTCGAGAGAGTCATGGCGGCAGATTGTCCCTGCTCGCGCCGCGGGTCCGCATTGCGGACATCCGCAGGCCGCGCTGCGGGTCAACCCGGATCACTTGACCATCTCGCGCATCCGGCGGCGCAGGGCGCGCTCACGTTTCTGCTCCTCATCCCAGTCGTGGCGGATCGCCCAGGTGACGGAGATCGCCATCAGCACCAACACCAGCGCGAAGGGCAGTGCGAACACGATGGTGGCCGTCTGCACCGCGTTCAAGCCGCCCGCCAGCAGCAGGCTCAGCGCGATGGCCGCCACCAGCACGCCCCAGATGATCTTGACGCGGGCGGGCGGGTTGGGATTGCCCTGCGTGCTCATGGTGCCCAGCACCAGCGTGGCCGAATCGCCCGAAGTGACGAAGAAGACGAACACCAGGATGGTGGCCACCACGGACAGGATGGCGCCGCCGGGCATCGCGTCGAACATCACGAACATCGCGCTCGACACGTTGGAAGCCACGGCCTCGGCCAGCGGGACGCCACGGAAGATCTCGTAGTTGAGCGCCGTGCCGCCAAACACCGCGAACCAGGCGAAGCCCACCAGGCTGGGCGCCAGCACGGTGCCCACCAGGAATTGGCGCACCGTGCGCCCGCGCGAGACCCGCGCGATGAACAGGCCCACGAAGGGCGACCAGGCCAGCCACCAGGCCCAGTAGAAGATGGTCCAGTCGCCGATCCACGAGCTCTGGCGGAAGGGCGTCATGCGCAGGCTCATCCGCACGAAGTCGCTGAGGTAGGAACCCAGGGTGGCGGTAAAGGTGTCGATGATGGCGATGGTCGGCCCCAGGCACAGCACCACCAGGGCCAGCAGGCCGGCCACGATCAGGTTGCCCATCGACAGCCACTTGACGCCGCGCTCCACGCCGCTCACGGCCGAGGTGAGGAACAGCACCGTGGTCACCACGATGATGGCCGACTCTGTCCATCGGCTGTCGGGCAGGCCGAACGCCTGCTGCAGCCCGGCACCGATCTGCGTGGCGCCCATGCCCAGCGACGCGGCGACGCCGAAGGCCGTGGCGACCACAGCCAGCACGTTGACCACCGGCGACAGCCGCCGGGTCCAGGCCCAGGGCAGCGCCTCGGTGGCCGAACTCACCAGCGGCAAGGCCTTGCGCCGGAAGGTGAAGAAGCTGATCGCCAAGCCCACGATGCCGTAGATGGCCCAGGGATGGAAGCCCCAGTGGAAGAAGGAATAGCGCATGGCCGCGCCCGCAGCGTCCGCCGTGTTGGGCGCGATGCCCGGCGGCGGCGTGACGTAGTGCGACACCGGCTCGGCCACGCCCCAGAACACCAGGCCGATGCCCATGCCGGCCGCGAACAGCATCGAGAACCAGGCACCCAGGGAGAACTCGGGCTCGTCGTCCTCGTCGCCGAGCTTGAGGTCGCCGTAACGGCTCACGGCCAGGAAGAAGGCCAGCAGCACCAGGCCCAGCACCACCCACAGGTAGAACCAGCCGAAGGTGCGGGTGATGTCGGCGAGCAGCGTGCCGAAGACGCTGTCCAGTGTGCGGGGCGAGATCAGGCCCCAGAGCACCACGGCCCCGATGATGGCCGCGGAAACGATGAGTTGCATGGCGCACTCCTCCTCGATCGGTGCGCCCTGCGTGGCCCGCCGTGCCCCCCGGGGAACGGTTCAGGCGTCCGCCACGCATGCTGCATGCCGGCACGGGCGCTGATGGATGAAAACACCCGCGGACGACGGCGCGGCATCGGGCGATGCACGAACCAGTCCACGGACGAGGGGCGGGCGGCAGCGGGGCCACCCCGATGCCCAGACTACCGGCGCGAGAGGCCGGATAGGGCGGAACGAAGGCGCGGATTGTAGGCGGCGGGCACCCGGCGTGTCTGTAGGCGCAGGCCGGGCGTCGGGCAGGCGGGACGCGGTTGCGCGGTTGCGCGGTTCCTCCGCACCCGTCGACGGGCGCCGCGCTGGAATCAACGCAGCAGCTCAGTCCAGCTGCCGCACCACCGCCATCGCCTCGTCCACCCGGTCGACGGCATGGATGGTCAGCCCCTCGATGGGCTTCTTCGGCGCATTGGCCTTG
The DNA here is from genome assembly GCF_056314265.1 of Pseudacidovorax sp. DMC4. Classification (NCBI taxonomy): domain Bacteria; kingdom Pseudomonadati; phylum Pseudomonadota; class Betaproteobacteria; order Burkholderiales; family Comamonadaceae; genus Pseudacidovorax; species Pseudacidovorax sp. DMC4. The sequence continues at coordinate 113,585 of NZ_JBQUYR010000018.1, forward strand.
GGCACCAGCGCCACCGAGAAGCCCAGCTTGGCCGCCTCGCGCAGGCGCTCCTGCCCACGCGGCGCCGGCCGCACCTCGCCGGCCAGGCCGACTTCGCCGAAGGCCACGAAGCCCTTGGGCAGCGCCTTGCCGCGCAGGCTGGAGCTGATGGCCAGCATCACCGCCAGGTCGGCCGCCGGCTCGGTGATGCGCACGCCGCCCACGGCGTTGACGAACACGTCCTGGTCCATGCTGGCCACGCCCGCATGGCGGTGCAGCACTGCCAGCAGCATGGCCAGGCGGTCGCGCTCCAGGCCCACCGACAGGCGGCGCGGGCTGGGGCCGCCGTCGTCCACCAGCGCCTGGATCTCCACCAGCATCGGCCGTGTGCCCTCCAGCGTCACCAGCACCACGCTGCCGGGCACCGGCTGCGCATGCTGGCTCAGGAAGATGGCACTGGGATTGGCCACGCCGCGCAGGCCGCGCTCGGTCATGGCGAAGACGCCGATCTCGTTGACGGCGCCGAAGCGGTTCTTGATGGCGCGCACCAGGCGGAAGCTGGAATGCGTGTCGCCCTCGAAGTACAGCACCGTGTCCACCATGTGCTCCAGCACGCGCGGGCCGGCCAGCGCGCCTTCCTTGGTCACATGGCCCACCAGCACCACCGCGGTGCCGCTGGCCTTCGCGAAGCGCGTCAGGTGCGCGGCGCATTCGCGCACCTGCGCCACCGAGCCGGGCGCCGAAGTGAGCTGGTCGGAATACACGGTCTGGATCGAATCGATGATGGCGATGGCAGGCCGGTGCGCGTCGAGCGTGGCGAGGATCTTCTCGAGCTGGATCTCGGCCATCAGCTGCACCTGCGAGCGCTCGAGCCCCAGCCGGTGGGCGCGCAGCGCCACCTGGGCGCCGCTTTCCTCGCCGGTCACGTACAGGGCGATCTGCCCGGCGTTCTGCAGCGCGTCGGCCGCCTGCAGCAGCAGGGTCGACTTGCCGATGCCCGGGTCGCCGCCGATCAGCGTCACGCCGCCCGGCACGATCCCGCCGCCGAGCACGCGATCCAGCTCTTCCAGGCCGGTGGCCGTGCGCGCCACGTCGGTGGCCTCGATCTCGGCCAGCACCGCCAGCTCGGAGGCGCCGCCCAGCGCGGCGAAGGTGTTGCCGAAGCGGTTCTGCGCCGCGCCGGGCGCCGCGGCCGGCGCCTGCTCGACCAGCGAGTTCCACGCGCCGCAGGAGGGGCATTTGCCGAGCCACTTGGGGCTGGTGCCTCCACATTCGCTGCACACGTACTGGGTCTTGTCCTTGGCCATCGGTCGAGTGTAGGGACCCCCATCGCGCGGCCCCGGGGCTCGCGTAAACCAGAAGGTCCGATGGCGGGACGCGCTGGAACAATGTCGGCCATCCACCGGGCGCGTCGCGCCCGTTTTTTTCCTCTCGTTCCGGAGACATCCCCATGCAGATCACCCGCCGTCACCTGCTGCAGACCACCGGCGCCTCGGCGCTGCTCGCCGGCATCGGCCAGCAGGCCTTCGCCCAGGCCGCGCTGGAGAACGCCACCATCGTCACCGGCTTCGCGGCCGGCGGCACCTCCGACACCATCTGCCGCCGCGTGGCGCAGAAGCTGCAGCCCGACTACGCCAAGGCCGTGGTGGTGGACAACCGCACCGGCGCGGGCGGCCAGATCGCCATCAACTACATCAAGGCCCGCCCGGCCGACGGCACGACGATGCTGCAGACGCCCACGTCGATGCTGACGATCTATCCGCACATCTACAAGAAGCTGTCGTACGACCCGCAGACCGACCTCACGCCCGTGAGCCTGGGCTGCGTGTTCGACTTCGGCTTCGCCGTGGGCCCGGCCGTGCCGGCCAGCGTCAAGACCGTGGCCGACTTCCTGGCCTGGGCCAAGGCCAACCCGACGGGCGCCAACTTCGGCTCGCCCGCCGCCGGCTCCACGCCGCACTTCGTGGGCGTGCTGATCGGCAAGAGCGCCGGCGTCGAGCTCAAGCACGCAGCCTACCGCGGCACGCAGCCGGCCATGCTGGACCTGCTGGGCGGCAACATCTCGGCCGTGTCGGGCCCCATCGGCGACATCACGCAGCACCTGTCCACGGGCAAGGTCCGCATCCTGTCGGTCTCGGGCACCAAGCGCAGCCGCTTCGCACCCGACGTGCCCACGCTGATGGAGCAGGGCATCAACATGGCGCACAGCGAGTGGTTCGCCTTCTTCCTGCCACCCAAGGCCAACCCGGAGCTGGTCGCCCGCCTGAATGCCGGCATGAAGAACGCCCTGGCGCAGAAGGACGTGATCGACGGCCTGGGCACCTTCGGCCTGGAAGCCATGTCCTCCACCCCCGCCGAACTGGCCGAGCTGATCAAGAAGGACACGGCCAAGTGGGGCCCCATCGTCAAGGAAGTCGGCTTCACGGCCGAGGCCTGACGAGGCCGCAGCGGGACGGATCGCCATGACCTTGCCGGCCTCGTCGCTGATCCATCCCAACCTGCATCCCGACGAGCGGGCCGCCCGCGTGGAGCTGGCGGCCTGCTACCGCGTCTTCGCCATGCTGGGCTGGACGGAGATGATCTACAACCACATCACTGTCCGGCTGCCCGACAGCGTCACGGGCGGCGAGAAGCAGTTCCTGATCAACCCCTTCGGCCTGCACCACAGCGAGGTCACGGCCAGCAACCTGGTCAAGATCGACCTGGCGGGCCGGGTGCTCGACGGCTCGGCGCATCCGGTCAATCCCGCGGGCTTCACGGTGCATGCGGCCATCCACGACGGGCTGCCCGGGGCGCACTGCGTGATGCACACCCACACCACCGCCGGCATGGCGGTGGCCTGCGTGCAGGGCGGGCTGTCGCTGTCCAACTTCTACGCCGCGCAGTTGCATGGCCGGGTGGCGTACCACGACTTCGAGGGCGTGACGGTGCATGCCGACGAGGGCCCGCGCCTGCTGGCCAGCATCGGCGACAAGCCGGCCGTCATCCTGCGCAACCACGGCCTGCTGGTCTGGGGCCAGACGCTGCCGCAGGCCTTCGTCACGCTGTGGACGCTGCAGCGCGCCTGCGAAGTGCAGTTGGCGACGATGAGCATGGGCACGCCGATCCCCGTGGCCGAGGCCATCGCCGAGCAATGCAAGCGCGACGCGCTGCAGTTCCACCCCAAGCAGGGTGCCGGTCAGGACGTCTTCGACGCGCTCGTACGACAGGTGGACCGGCTCGACCCTGGCTACCGCGCCTGAGCATCCGCGGCCGCCGACCGCCGCGTTGCGCGCACGGAGCCGCCCGGGCGACTAGCATCGTCGCCCATCGCGGCTTTGCGACTTTCGGACCCATCCCATGAAGATCTGCATCTACGGTGCCGGCGCCATCGGCGGCTGGCTAGGCGTGGCCCTGGCCCAGGCGGGCGAGCGGCTGAACGTGGTGGCGCGCGGCGCCACGCTCGAAGCGCTGCAAACGAGTGGCCTGCAGCTGGTGCGCCAGGGCGGCGTGGTCACGCGCGTGCCGGTGAACGCGGTGGAGGACCCTGCGGCCCTCGGTCCGCAGGACGTGGTGACCGTCGCCGTCAAGGCGCCCGCCCTCGCCGCCGTGGCCGAGCGCATCGGCCCGCTGCTGGGGCCGGACACCGTCGTGCTCACGGCCATGAACGGCGTGCCCTGGTGGTTCCTCGACGGCGGCTTCGGCGGCCCGCTGGCGGGGCGGCGGCTGTCCGCCATCGATCCCGACGGGCGCATCGCCGCGGCCATTCCGGGCCATCACGTGATCGGCGGCGTGGTGCATGCGAGCTGCTCGCTCGACGGGCCCGGCGTGGTGCGCCACCACTTCGGCAACGGCCTGATCGTCGGCGAGCCCTCGGGCGAGCCGACCGAGCGGGTGCAGCGCCTGGCCGACCTGCTGCAGCGCGGCGGCATCGACGCCCGCGTGTCGCCGCAGATCCAGAAGGACGTCTGGTACAAGCTCTGGGGCAACATGACGGTCAACCCCATCAGCGCGCTGACGGGTGCGACCACCGATCGCATCCTGGCCGACGACCTGCTGCGCGGCTTCATCTCGGCCGTGATGCTGGAGGCCCGCACCGTGGGCGAGCGCATCGGCGTGCCCATCGCCGAGATGCCGGAGGACCGCCACGCGGTCACGCGCAAGCTGGGCGCCTTCAAGACCTCGATGCTGCAGGACGTGGAGGCCGGCCGGCCGGTGGAACTCGATGCGCTGGTCAGCGCTGTGCGCGAGCTGGCCGAGGGCGTCGGGCTGGCCACGCCCTTCACCGACGCGCTGCTGGGCCTGGCCCGGGTGCAGGCGCGGGGGCTGGGGCTGTACTGAGTGCGAGGTTGCGGGGCCGTCTAGCGCCGGCCCGTGATGATCCGCAGCGCCTCCGGCAGCGTGTGGGCCTGGGGCACGAAGTGGTCGACCGCGGCACCCAGCAGCACGGCGCACAGCAGGGCACCCAGCAGCGGCTTCCAGGTCAGGCGCACGGCGGCCATCAACCAGCCTTCACGGGCCAGGCGCCGGGTGGTGCGAACCGCCGCATAGGAGAAGGCCAGTTCGACCGCGACGGCCAGCAGCGCCTCCGAGCCGAAGTACAGCCACAGCAGCGAGCCGGCCCCCAGCAGCAGCGCGACACCGATCAGGAAGACGGCCACGACGGGCACCACCACGATGGCGCCCTCGTCCGCAGCGCCGGCGGCCTCGAGCGCCCCCGAGGCCAGGTCACCCAGCGCGTTGCCGTCGGCCGCGGCCGGCGCCGAGAAATCGCCCTGCGCTCCCGCGCCCGCGAAGTCACCGCCGCCGCCCGTGCGGGGCATCGATGGGCCTGCGCCACCGCGGCCGGCCGGCAGGTCGGACCCCGGGAGGTCGAACGCATCGCCCCAATCCCCGCATTCGCCTTCGCGCCGCTCGCCCAGCAGCCGACGCGCCCAGAGGCGCAGCAGGCCCAGGTAGACCAGGTAGCCCACGCCCAGGGTGAGCAGGTAGCGCAGGGCCAGCGAATCGACCTCGGCCCCATGCCGCAGCAGGGCCGAACAGGCCCACATCGTGAGCAGCACGAGGCTGCCGATCAGCCAGCCGTGCATGCGCAGGCTGTGGCGCCGGTGCAGCGCCTGCTCCAGCGCCGATTCCTCCAGGCGCACGGAGCGCCAGGTCGAGCGGACCTTCATTCCAGCGCTTCGACCACGACCGGCACGCGCGGCGCCACGGCGCACATCAGCTCGTAGCCCACGGTGCCGCTGGCGCGGGCCACCTCGTCGATGGGCAGCAGAGTGCCGTGCTGCGCGCTGCGGCCCCACAGCACCACCTCGCTGCCGAAGCCGGCCTCGGGCACGGGCGTGAGGTCGACGGTGACCATGTCCATGCTCACGCGGCCGACGACCCGGGTGCGCACGCCGTCGACCAGCACCGGCGTGCCGGTGGGCGCATGGCGCGGATAGCCGTCGGCATAGCCCACGGCCGCGATGCCGATGCGCATGGGCTGCTCGGCCACGAAGCTGGAGCCATAGCCCACGGTGTCGCCCGGCTGCAGCGACTGCACGCCGATGAGCCGCGTGGCCAGCGTCATGCCGGGCTGCAGTTGCCAGTGGGCCGCGTCGTGCTCGGGAAAGTCGGGAGCGCTGCCATAGAGCACGATGCCCGGCCGCACCCAATCGGCCCGGGTGCGGGTTGCATGGCGCAGTACCGCGGCGCTGTTGGCGATGCAGCGCTCGCCGGGCAGGTCGGCCGTGGCGTCGTCGAAGGCGGCCATGGCCGCGTCGATGCCGCACGGGCCGTCGGCATCGCTGAAATGCATCATCAGCGAGACCTCGTCCACCTGCGGCAGGGCCGTGAGGCGCGTCCATGCAGCGCGCATGCGGCCCGGCGCGAAGCCCAGGCGGTTCATGCCCGAGTTCATCTTGAGGAAGACGCGGTGCGGCGCCTGCGTCTTGTGCGCGGCCAGCCAGTCGATCTGCTCGTCGCAGTGCACCGTGTGCCACAGGCTCAGGCGCGAGCACAACTCCAGGTCGCGCGCATCGAACACGCCTTCGAGCAGCAGGATGGGGCCACGCCAGCCCAGGGCGCGCACGCGCTCGGCCTCGGCCAGGTCCAGCAACGCGAAGCCATCGGCGGCCCGGAAGGCCTCGAACACGCGCTCGATGCCGTGGCCGTAGGCATTGGCCTTGACCACCGCCCAGACGCTGGCCGGGGCCGCCCCGCGGCGGGCGCGCTCGAGGTTGTGGCGCAGCGCGCCGGGGTGGATGGTGCAGAGGATCGGGCGGGGCATGGGGCGGCCGGAATTCGATGCGGGATGACGCCCATGTCGGACGCGGACGGGCCGCCTGCGGCAGGGTTATGGGTCATTTTGGCATTGCACCTGCGTGCTATAACCACGGGCCCCCGACCCCGGGGATTTTTTGTATACAGCTTCGAGCCTGCACATGGCCAGCCAGCCCCATCGATGAAGCGCGGCTTCTACACCATCATGTCGGCCCAGTTCTTCTCGTCGCTGGCCGACCAAGCGCTCTTCGTGGCTGCCGTCGAACTGCTGCGGACCGCGGGCGCACCGGAGTGGCAACGGGCGGCACTGGTGCCGATCTTCGCCATCTTCTATGTGGCCCTGGCGCCGCTGGTCGGCGCCTTCGCCGACGCGCTGCCCAAAGGCAAGGTCATGTTCATCAGCAATGCCATCAAGGTGGTGGGCTGCCTGATGATGCTGTTCGGCAGCCACCCCCTGGCCGCCTATGCGGTGGTGGGCCTGGGCGCGGCGGCCTACTCGCCGGCCAAGTACGGCATCCTGACCGAGCTGTTGCCCGCCTCGCAGCTCGTCAAGGCCAACGGCTGGATCGAAGGGCTGACCATCGCCTCGATCATCCTGGGCATCGTGCTCGGCGGCCTGCTGGTGGGCGAGCCTGTCTCCAACCGGCTGCTGGCGCTGGACGTGCCGCTGATCGACACCGGCATCAACACCCCGCCGGAAGCCGCCATCAGCGTGTTGATCGCGGTGTATGCGCTGGCCGCCTGGTTCAACACCCGCATCCCGCACACCGGCGTGGCCATGCGTCCGCTGCGCGCCGATCCGCACCGCAGCTTCGTGGGCAACCTCGTGGCGCTGCTGCCCGACTTCTGGCAGTGCAACGCACGGCTGTGGCGCGACAAGCTCGGCCAGATCTCGCTGGCCACGACCACGCTCTTCTGGGGCGCCGGCGGCAACCTCAAGTACATCGTGCTGGCCTGGGCCTCGCTGGCCCTGGGCTACAGCACGCCGCAGGCCTCGGCGCTGACCGGCGTGGTGGCCATCGGCACCGCCGTGGGCGCCGTGGTGGCCTCGGTGCGCATGCGGCTGGACATGGCGACGCAGGTGATTCCGCTGGGCATCGGCATGGGCCTGCTGGTGATCGCGATGAACTTCATCTCGAACGTGTGGGTGGCCGTGCCCTTCCTGATCCTGCTGGGCGGCCTGGGCGGCTTCCTGGTGGTGCCGATGAATGCACTGCTGCAGCACCGTGGCCACAACCTGATGGGCGCGGGCCGTTCGATCGCCGTGCAGAACTTCAACGAGCAGGCCTGCATCCTGCTGCTGGGGGCCTTCTACAGCGCCTGCACGGGCCTCGGGCTGTCGGCCTTCGGCGCGATCACCGCCTTCGGCATCGTGGTCGCCGGCTTCATGGAGCTCATCCGCCGGTGGCACCAGCGCAACCTGAAGGTGCATGGCGAGGAAGTGCAGCGCCTGCTCGAGATCGCCCGCAGCGATAAGCATCATTGACCACCCCCGTTGCTTGCTCACTTCGTGTAGCCGCCTCCCCCCTCAAGGGGGCGCACCCGGCGGCCCGGCGGAGCCGGTTCCGCGGGTGCCCTTGCATGGCGTGCTTCGCGGCCAGCCGACACGGCCCTCGTCAGCGATGGGCACCACCCACTTGATGAGGAGATCGACATGACGACGCTTCACGACTTCGAGGTTCGCCGGCTGGACGGCTCGCCGGTCTCGCTGGGCGAGTTCCGCGGGCAGGTGGTGCTGGTGGTCAACACCGCCAGCCAGTGCGGCTTCACGCCGCAGCTGGGCGGGCTGGAAGCATTGCATGCCCGCTTCCAGGACCGCGGCTTCGCGGTGCTGGGCTTTCCCTGCAACCAGTTCGGCGGGCAGGAGCCCGGCTCGGCCGAGGAGATCGGCAGCTTCTGCCAGCGCAACTACGGCGTGAGCTTCCCGATGATGGAGAAGATCGACGTCAACGGCGCCAATGCCGCGCCGCTGTACCGGTGGCTCACGAGCGAGAAGCCCGGGCTGCTGGGCACGCAGGCCATCAAGTGGAACTTCACCAAGTTTCTGGTGGGCCGCGACGGGCAGGTGATCCGCCGCTATGCGCCGCTGGACAAGCCGGAGTCCATCGCGGCGGACATTGAGGCGGCGCTGAGCGCAGGCTGAGCCGGCAGGCAGGCCTGCGCGCCGTTCTGCCCTTCGACAAGCTCAGAGCGAACGGGGTGATGCCCAGTTCAGGACGCACGGATGGCACCCAACTCGGGGCGAAGGGTGAGGGCCGTGCAACACCCTCGGACAAAAAGTCCGCCGCATCGCGCGAAGCCCGCTCCTAGAATCGCGCGCTCGCCCATGCGCTCCTTCGCACGCACCCTCCATCGCCTTGCCCGCGGCCTGCTCGGTCGCGCGGTGCTGCTGTGGTTCGCGCTGTCGATGGGTGCGGCCATTGCCTCGCCGCTGGTGCATCCGCAGGCCATGGAACTGGTCTGCTCGGCGATGGGTGCCGTGAAGGTGGTCGTGAAGACCGACGACGGCGTCCAGGAGATGGGCGCCACGCACATGGACTGCCCCCTGTGCGTCTCCACCGGCGCACCGCCGCCGCAGGCACCCCTGCTGCAACTGCCCCAGGCCCAGCCCCTGGGCGTGGCCCTGCAGCCCATCGAGGCCGCCCGCCTGGCGGCGGCCACCGCCGCGCCGCTGCCGGCGCGCGGGCCCCCGGCACTGCGCTGAGCTGTTCTCTTCCCGTTCGCCCGCGGTGTTGACCGGCGGCGCGACGGCCCCGGCCCTGCGGGCCGGCCGTCTGCGTCCGACCGCCGAACACCCGGCGTGGACCCGAACCACAGATCGCCGCGCAGGCCCGGGCCGGACCGACTCCGGCCACCGGCTGCGCGGATGCCAGGCCTCTCCATGAATCCCTCATTGCACCCGCGCGCTGCCGAGCGCGCCCGCTTGTCCCGGCTCGCCCTGCGCGCCGGCCTTTCGCTGCCGCTGGCCCTGCCTTTGGGCACGCTGGCGCAGCAGGCCGGCACCACCGCCGCCGACACGCCCGAGCGCGTCAAGTCGCTCGGCGTGGTCACCGTCACCGGCGGCCAGCCCACCTCGCTGCCGACGCAGATCCCCACCACCATCGAAGGCGTCACGCGCGAAGAGATCGCCACGCGCATCAATGCCACCGACAGCGAGGACGCGCTCAAGTACCTGCCCAGCCTGCTGGTGCGCAAGCGCTACATCGGCGACTACAACCACGCGATCCTCTCGACCCGCGCCTCGGGCACCGGCAACAGCGCGCGCTCGGCGGTGTATGCGGACGGCATCCTGCTGTCCAACTACCTGGGCAACGGCATCGCCAACGGCACCAACTTCGCGCCGCGCTGGGGCCTGGTGTCGCCGGAGGAGATCGAGCGGGTGGACGTGATGTACGGCCCGTTCTCGGCCGCCTATCCCGGCAACTCGGCCGGCGCGGTGGTCGACTACGTGACGCGCATGCCGACGACGCTCGAAGCGCATGTGAGCGCCGGCTACTCGTCGCAGCCCAACCAGCTCTACAACACCGACCAGACCTTCAACAGCTGGCAGACCAGCGCCTCCATCGGCAGCCGCGCGGGCGACTGGTCGTGGTGGATCCACCTCAACCGCACCCGCAGCGAAGGCCAGCCGCTGACCTTCACCACGGCCACCGTCGCCTCGGGCACGCCCGGTCGTGCAGGCACGCCGGTCACGGGCTGGGTGGGCGGACTCAACACCACCAACACGCCCTGGTACATCCTGGGCACGGGCACGGCCTACCAGACGGTGCAGGACCAGGCCAAGCTGAAGCTGGCCTACGACATCACGCCCACGCTGCGCGCCAGCTACACGCTGGGCTGGTGGCAGAACAGCTCGGAAGGCCGTCCGGCCAGTTACCTGACGGGGCCCGACGGCCTGCCGGTGTACAGCGGCACGGTCAACATCCTCGGCAGAAGCTACACGCTCGCGCCCACCGCCTTTCCGCTGACCAACGACGACCAGACGCACCTGATGCACGGCCTGTCGCTCAAGAGCCGCACCGAGGGCGTTTTCGACTGGGAGCTCGCGGCCAGCCTGTACGACTACCGCAAGGACCAGCAGCGTGCGCCCACGGTGGCGCTGCCGATCGCCGCCTACGGCGGGGCGGGCACGCTGCAGGACCAGGACGGCACCGGCTGGAACACGCTGGCCGCCAAGGGCACCTGGCGCCCCCAGGGCCTGCAGGGCGCGCACATCGTGGACTTCGGCATCGGCCGCGATGCCTACAAGCTGGCCATCGCCAAGAACAACGTCGCCGGCAGCTGGATCGACGGGCCCATCAACCCGCTCTCGCTGGTCAGCAACGTGGGCGGCCGCACGCAGACCGTGAGCGCCTGGGCGCAGGACGCCTGGCGTTTCGCCCCGCGCTGGAAGGCCGTGCTCGGCCTGCGCTGGGAGGACTGGCAGGCCGAGGACGGCCTGAGCGCCAGCGCCACCAGCGCCCTGCGCTATGCCCGCCGCAGCGAGTCGCACCTCTCGCCCAAGGCCGCCCTCGCCTTCCAGGCCACCGACGACACGGTGATCAAGGCCTCGGTCGGCCGCGCGGTGCGCTTTCCGACCGTGGGCGAGCTGTACGGCGCCACCAGTGGCACGCTGTCCTTCGTCAACGACCCGACGCTCAAGCCCGAGAAGTCCTGGACCGGCGAACTCAGCGCCGAGAAGGACCTGGGCAACGGCCTGCTGCGCGCCACGCTCTTCCACGAGACCACGCGCGATGCACTCTTCAGCCAGCTGGTGCCCGGCACCACCACCTCGCGCGTGCAGAACGTCGACAAGGTGCGCACCACCGGCGTGGAGCTGGCCTACACCGGCACCGATGTCTTCATGCGCGGCCTGGACCTGGGCGGTAGCCTGACCTTCGCCGACTCGCGCACCGTGGCCAATGTGGCCAATCCGGCGAGCGTGGGCAAGTGGCAGCCGCGCGTGCCGCGCTGGCGCTCCACGGTGTACGCCACCTACCGTCCCACCGACCGATGGTCCTTCACCGTGGCGGCGCGCTACAGCGGGCGCCAGTACTCCAACCTGGACAACAGCGACGTCAACGCCGATGCCTACTTCGGCGCCAGCAAGTACTTCACCGTCGACACGCGCGTGCGCTGGCAGATCGACCGCCATTTCTCGGCCGCCTTCGGCATCGACAACCTCAACAACGCCCAGTACTGGAACTTCCACCCCTACCCGCAGCGCACCTACACCGCGTCGCTGCAGTGGGACCTGTGATCCACCCCATCCTCCGGAGACCCGAACCATGAGCCGCTTCAACCGCCCCCTTCTCGCCCTCGCCCTCGCCCTGCTGGCCGGCACCGGCAGTGCCATCGCCCACGTGACGCTGCCGCCCGGCGGCGCCACCGTCGGCACCGACTACGAGGCCGCCTTCCGCGTCGGCCATGCCTGCAAGGACGCCACGCTCACCAACGCGCTCACCGTGCGCCTGCCGCAGGGCTTCGCGCTGAAGGACGTGCCTGCGCGCCCCGGCTGGACCATCGAGCAGACGCGCAGCGGCAACGAGGCCGTGGTGCGCTGGACCGCCACCAGCGCGGCCACCGCCGTGCCTGCCGACCAGAAGACCGAGTTCGTGCTGCGCGGCCGCCTGCCCGACAAGCCGGGCCCGCTGTACTTCAAGGTGCTGCAGGGCTGCGACGTGGGCAGCAGCGACTGGGCCCAGCTGCCCACGGGCGCCGCCGACGAGAAGCTGCCCCTGCCCGCCGCGAAGCTGGACGTGCTGCCGCGCGGCGTGGCCGCCGTGGACGTGCGTGACGGCTGGGCCCGCATGGCCGTGGCCGGCCAGAGCGGCACCGGCGCCTTCATGAAGCTGCAGGCGCCCTCGGGCGCGCGCCTGGTGGGCGCCAGCACGCCGGTCGCCGGCATCGCCGAGGTGCACGAGATGTCGATGCAGGGCGACCACATGCAGATGCGCGCCGTCGCCGAACTGGCGCTGCCCGCGCGCCAGACGGTCGAGCTGCGCCCCGGCGGCCTGCATGTGATGCTGATGGACCTGAAGCAGCCGCTGCCCGTCGGCAGCACGCTGCCGCTGACGCTGCGCTTCAAGGACGCACAGGGCAACGAGTCCACGCGCGAGGTGCAGCTGCCGGTGCGTGCCGCGCCGGCTGCGGCGGGCAGCGGCGGGCATCAGCACTGAGGCTCGTTTCTTCTCCCCTCTCCCGCAAGGGGAGAGGGAGCAAATGCCGGTCGTGCGCCGTCCTTCGACGACGTCGACGCAAGCCCCAATGCAAAGAGGCCCCGAAGGGCCTCTCGTTGTCTGCTTCGGCACCGCATCCGGTGCCGAAGCACCATCAGGCCTTCTTGGCCTTCTTGGCAGCGGGCTTCTTGGCAGCCGGCTTGGCGGCGGCGGCCTTCTCGGCCTTGTCGGCCTTGCGCTTGGCGGCCTTCGGGTCCACGGCGGCCTTGAAGGCGGCGCCCGGCACGAACTTCGGCACCTTCTGGGCGGCGATCTTGATCTTCTCGCCGGCTTGCGGGTTGAAACCGGTGCGGGCGGCGCGGGCCACCTGCTTGAAGGTGCCGAAACCCACCAGGGTCACGCTGTCGCCCTTCTTGACGGCGGTGACGATGCTGCTGGTGATGGTCTCCAGGATGCGGCCGGCTTCGGCCTTGGAGACGTCATGGGCGGAGGCGATCTTTTCGATGAATTCGAGACGGTTCAAGATTGGGTTCCTAGAGTTGCTTCGATCTGCGCCGGGGCCGGCGCGCGGTGCGCGCCCCCCCGAGCGAGGCGCGAAGTGTAGTGGAGCCGCATGACCCCGTGCAGCGGGTTGCGCAGGCGCATCGCGCCGAAACCCCACTCGTCAGCGGATCGACGCGCTGCATGCCGAGGACGCGCGTCGCGGCATCCGCGGCCCGCCCGGCGGAGCCGTCCGCCGAGCCCACTCAGAAGCGGAAGTCGGCCGTCTTCGGCCCACCGCCCAGGCTCAGCTCGCGCCGCTGGGTACGGCCTTCGAAGGTGGCTTCCACCACGTAGGCACCGGCGGGCAGGTCCACCAGGCAGACCGGGCCATCGGCGCGCAGCGAGAGGCCGGCGCCGCCCTGGGCACCCCGGATCTCCACCGCCACCGAAGCGAGATAGGCACCATCGGCCCGCGCGAACAGCAGCGACAGCGGATGCGACTTCATCGCCGAGCGCATGGCGGTGGATTCGTCCGAGCCGATGCCGCCGCACACGTAGCGGCCCTGGCCGGCCTCGGTCCACGGCGGCATCTGGGCATGGGCCAGGCCCGCGGTGCAGGCAGCGGCGAGCGCGGCGGACATCAGGAATTGGCGTGAAGGCATGGAAGGTCTCCTCGAAAAAACGAAAGAGATGCTGGCCTCGAAAGGCCCTGGCCGGCTGTCGGACCGCAGCGCCCGCCGGCGTGCGGCCGCGCCGGAAGACGCTCGGGACGCTCAGGCCCGCGGCTGCAGCGCCTCGTCCAGCCACTCCACCCAATGCCGCACCGGCAGCTCGGTGCCGGCCTGCAGATGGGTGATGCAACCGATATTGGCCGAGGCCACGGCCTCGGGCTGCAGCCGCTCCAGGTGGCCCAGCTTGCGTTCGCGCAGTTGCGTCGACAGTTCGGGCTGCAGCACCGAGTAGGTGCCGGCCGAGCCGCAGCAGAGGTGGCTTTCGGTCTGCGTCACGCGCACGTCGAAGCCCAGCGCGCGCAGGCCCGATTCGACACCCCCACGCAGCTTCTGTCCGTGCTGCAACGTGCAGGGCGGGTGATAGGCGATCACGCCCTGGGGCGCCTTCACGCGCTCGCGCAGCAGTGGCACCAGGGCCGGCAGCAACTCGCCCAGGTCGCGGGTGAGGCGCGAGACCTCGCGGGCCTTGTCGGCATAGGCCGGGTCATGCGCCAGCGCATGACCGTAGTCCTTCAGCGCGGCGCCGCAGCCCGAGGCATTGCTGACGATGGCCTCCACGCCGCCGCCCTGCAGCAGCGGCCACCAGGCGTCGATGTTGGCGCGCATCTGGTCCAGCGCGCCGGCCTGGTCGTTCAGGTGGAAGCGGATGGCACCGCAGCAGCCGCCCGCCTGCGGCACCACGGCCTCGATGCCGGCCGCATCGAGCACGCGGGCGGTGGCCGCATCGATGGACGGCGCCATGGCCGGCTGCACGCAGCCCATGGGCAGCAGCACCTTGCGCGCATGGCTGTGGCGCGGCCAGGCGCCGGCGGCGCGCGGCGCGGGCACCTTGGCCTTGAGGCTGGATGGCAGCAGGCCGCGCACGGCCTGGCCGAGCTTCATGGCGGGCGCGAACAGCGGCGAGTTCAGGCCTTCCTTGAGCAGCCAGCGCGTGGCGCGTTCGCCGGCCGGCCGCGGCACCTGCTCGTCCACGATCTTGCGGCCGATGTCCACCAGGTGGCCGTACTGCACGCCGCTGGGGCAGGTGCTTTCGCAGTTGCGGCAGGTCAGGCAGCGATCCAGGTGCTGCTGTGTGGCACGCGTGGGCGTGCGGCCTTCGAGCACCTGCTTGATGAGGTAGATGCGCCCGCGCGGTCCGTCGAGCTCGTCGCCCAGCAGTTGGTAGGTGGGGCAGGTGGCGGTGCAGAAGCCGCAGTGCACGCACTTGCGCAGGATGGCCTCGGCCTCGCGACCTTCGGGCGTGCCCTGGTACTGGGGGGAGAGTTCGGTCTGCATCGTGTCTCGTCGTGGGTGTCTGTCGTGGGGCCGCGCGGCGCTGCGCTCAGGAAGGCGGCCGCTGCTGCTGCGGTGGCTCTGCGGCTGCGGCGCGGTGCCTGCGCAGCCGCAGCCGGCCCAGCCAGCCGAAGGTCCACGCCCGCAGGGCCTGGTTGTGGCGCAGGTCGTCCAGGTAGGGCGGCAGCGACAGCCACAGCAGCAGTGCGGCCAGCGGCAGCACGCAGATGAAGCCCAGGTACTTGAAGCCGGTGGCTCCGGCCAGCCCACCCGTCACGAAGGCCAGGATCAGGCCACCGAAGATGCGCACCCGCTCCAGGTTGGGCCGCACCCGCGTGGCATCGGTGCGCCGGCGGTTCCAGTACAGCGCCTTGCCCAGCTCGATGCCCAGGTCGGTGAAATTGCCGGTCATGTGGGTGGTGCGGATCTTTCCGCCGGAGATCTTCGACGCCAGCGCGTTCTGCAGCCCCATGATGAAGGACAGCAGCAGCACCGTCAGCGGCACGGCGAAGGGCGTGTGCCAGCCCAGCGTGAGCGCACCCATGAGCCCGAAGGGCAGCATGAGCGCGGCCTCCAGCAGCAGCGGCAGCGCGTAGACATGGGCCAGCCGGTAGTGGCGGCCCCAGTTGATCTGGATGGCCGCGGTGGCCGCCCCGGCCAGGAAGGCCAGGATGGCGCCCAGCGCGCCCAGCAGCAGCGTCATGTCGCCCATCACCAGCGAATCGGCCACCTGTGAGGTGAAGCCGGTCATGTGCGAGGTGTAGCGATGCAGCACCAGGAAGCCGCCCGCGTTGATGGCGCCGGCGTTGAAGGCCAGCAGCAGGCCCAGCGCCCGGTTGGTCGACGGGGCGCGATGGCGGCCGGTCAGGTGGCGCAGGCGGCGCATGGAGAAGGGAGGACGCTCAGAGCCCGGCCACCAGCCGGCCCGGGTTGAAGATGCCGGCGGGATCGAAGGCGGCCTTGAGCGCGCGGTGGATGTCCATCAGTGCAGGCGACAGCGGCGCGGGCTCGGCCCGCCGGCCCGCCGCGGCGCGGAAGGCCGCCGCCCAGCCACCGGCGGCGCGCACCGACTCGGCCAGGTCCACGGCACCGCCGGGGGGCACGGCGTACCAGCGCTGTGCACCATGCCATTCGATCAGCGGCGCGGACAGGCCGGCGGCCGCCAGCACGGGCGCCGTCTGCGGGACGCTGGCGCGCCAGAGGTCCAGGCCCTGCGCCGCGGCATCGGTGAAGAGGGCATGGCGCTGGTCGCGCAGGCTGCGCCACAGAGCGTCGGCCGCATCGGGCGGCAGCACCTCACCGCCGAGCTGGCGTCCGGCGGCCTGCACGGCGGCGACCGCGCCGCGCAGCCGCAGGTACAGCCGGCCGACGGCGCCGCCACCTGGCCCGGCCTGCCACACGCTGGCATTGAGCGGCAGCGGTTGCCCGCCCCAGGCATTGAGCAGGCGCAGGGCTTCGGCCTGGCTGCAGTCGAAGACGCGGGTGGCCTCGGCCGGGGCCATGGGCAGCACCTTGAGGCTCAGTTCGGTGATGACGCCCAGCGTGCCCCAGGCGCCGGCCAGCACGCGCGAGACGTCGTAGCCCGCCACGTTCTTCATCACCTGGCCGCCGAAGGTCAACAGTTCGCCACGGCCGTTGATCAGGCTGGCACCGAGCACGTAGTCGCGCACGGAGCCCACGCTGGCGCGGGCGGGGCCCGCCAGGCCGGCGGACACCATGCCGCCCACGGTGCCGCCCTCGCCGAAGTGCGGTGGCTCGAAGGGCAGGCACTGGCCGTGGGCCTGCAGCAGTGCCTCCAGCTCGGCCAGTGGCGTGCCGGCCTGCACGGTCACCACGAGTTCACTGGGCTCGTAGCTGGTGATGCCGGTCAGCGCGTCGAGCGCCAGCACTTCGCCATCGAGCGGCCCGCCGTGGAAATCCTTGGTGCCCGCGCCGCGCAGGCGCAAAGGACGCTTCTGGGCCGCCGCGGCGCGCACGCGCTCGGCGATCTGGGACTGGGCGGGGGTCATCCGCGGGATGGTACGTCAGGGTCTCTCTTGGACGTCTTGATTCGCACCAGCTCCGGCCTCTCAGTCCTCGAAGAAGGCGACGGGCCGGCCGGGTGCGTCCATGCGCCGCCAGAGCACCTGCCCGGCCATCGGCTGCCGTGCCAGCTCGTCGGCCGGGCGGCCCTTGCGGGCGGTGGTGACGAAGAGCGTGCGCAGGTCGTCGCCCCCGAAGCAGGGCATGGTGGGGCAGCGCGCGGGCACCGGCAGCACGTCGGTGGTGCGCCCCTGCGCGTCCAGCGCCTGCAACTGGCCGCCCTCGAACATGGCCACCCAGTAGCGGCCATCGGCGTCCATCGTCGCGCCGTCCGGACGGCCGTCGTAGGGCTGGTCCGAGCCGGGGGTCCAGCCGGCCGGCTTGGGATCGAACTGGCGGAACAGGCGCTCGCCCGCCAGCCCGTGCGGCTCGGCCTCCCAGTCGTACTGCCGCACGGCATGGGCATTGGTGTCGGCCCAGTACACACGCGACAGCTCGGGCACCAGCACCAGGCCGTTGGCGGTGATGGCCTCGCCGGCCATGCGCTGCACGCGGGGCGCGCCGCCGCCGCGGGCATCGATGCAGTAGAGCGCGGCGATCGGCCGGTCCTTGGGCTCCTGCAGCGTGCCGGCCCACAGGCGCCCCTGGGGGTCGCATTTGCCATCGTTGAAGCGCATGGTGGCCGTGTCATGGTCGAAGGCGGCGATGCACTGCAGCGCGCCGCCCCATTCGCGGGCCCGGTAGATGCCGTCGCGCAGCGCGATCACCAGGCCGCCGCGGCGGGCCGGCGCCATGCAGCCCGGCTCCTGCGGCAAGGCCCAGCGCTCGACGACAGCCTGGCCGCTGGCGATGTCGCCGCGGGTGCGCAGCGCCTGCCGCCCCGGGATGTCCAGCCAGTACAGCGCGCGTTCGTCCGGATGCCAGAAGGGCGATTCACCCAGGGCGCTATCGCTGCCCGGCAGAGCCGTCCAGCCCAGGGGATCGTTGGGGGGGATGAGGTCAGGCATGCCGGATTATTGGTGGCAGGGCACAGGGGCCTGCGGGGCCCGGTCCCAAAAAAAATGGCCCGCTCATGCCGAAGCACTTGCGGGCCGAACATCCAAAGGAGACTCTCGCTAAAACATTCTTTCGTCCGCCACGCCGCCCTCGGTGCGGCGAAGTGGCGGCGGTGGTCGATCAGCGGTTGTAGGCCGTCTCGCCGTGGGCGGTGATGTCGAGGCCTTCGCGCTCTTCCTCTTCGCTCACACGCAGACCCACGGTCAGGTCGGCGATCTTGTAGGCGATGAAGGAGACCACGGCCGACCAGACGATGGTCAGCAGCACGCCCTTGAGCTGGATCCAGACCTGGGCGCCAATGCCGTTGGAGCCGACGGTGGCCGTGACCCAGTCGGTCACCAGGCCGGGGCCGCCCAGCGCCTGGGTGTTGAACACGCCGGTCAGCAGGGCACCCACGATGCCGCCCACGCCGTGCACGCCGAACACGTCCAGCGAGTCGTCGGCGCCGAGCAGGCGCTTGAGGCCCGACACGCCCCACAGGCAGGCGAAGCCGGCGATGAAGCCCATGACGATGGCACCCATCAGGCCCACGTTGCCGGCGGCCGGGGTGATGGCCACCAGGCCGGCGACGGCGCCGGAGGCGGCGCCCAGCATCGAGGCCTTGCCCTTGTGCAGCGCTTCACCCAGCGACCAGGCCAGCACGGCGGCGGCGGTGGCGGAGAAGGTGTTGATGAAGGCGAGCACGGCGCTGTTGCCGGCTTCCAGGGCCGAGCCGGCGTTGAAGCCGAACCAGCCCACCCACAGCAGCGAGGCACCGACCATGGTCAGCGTCAGCGAGTGCGGCGTGAAGGCTTCCTTGCCGAAACCGATGCGCTTGCCGATCACGTAGGCACCCACCAGACCGGCGACGGCGGCGTTGATGTGCACCACGGTGCCGCCCGCGAAGTCGAGCGCGCCCCATTGCCAGATCAGGCCGGCCTTGGCGTTGGTGGCGTCCACCACGTCGGCGGCGGTGTAGGCGTCCGGACCCATCCAGAACCAGACCATGTGGGCCAGCGGGGTGTAGCTGAAGGTGAACCAGATCACCATGAACACCAGCACGCCGGAGAACTTGGCACGCTCGGCGAAGGCACCCACGATCAGGCAGCAGGTGATGCCGGCGAAGGTGGCCTGGAAGGCGGCGAACAGCAGCTCGGGGATGTAGACGCCCTTGCTGAAGGTCGCGCCGGGCGCGAAGGCGCCGGTGGCCGGGTCGAAGATGCCCTTCATGAACAGCCGGTCGAAGCCGCCGATGAAGGCGTTGCCCTCGGTGAAGGCCAGGCTGTAGCCATAGATGCACCACAGCACGACGATCAGCGAGAAGGTGACGAACACCTGCATCAGCACGCTGAGCATGTTCTTGCTGCGCACCAGGCCGCCGTAGAACAGGGCCAGGCCGGGGACGGTCATCAGGATCACGAGCAGCGTGGACACCAGCATCCAGGCCACGTCGCCCTTGTCGATCTTGGGAGCAGGTGCGGCAGCAGCGGCGGCATCGGCCGGTGCTGCAGCGGGTGCTGCGGCGGCGGGCGCGGCCGGAGCGGCGGCTGCAGGCGCAGCGGCGGCCGGCGCGGACGCCGCCGGGGCCTCGGTGCTGGCGGCGGGCGCCTGCGCGAAGCTGGACACGCCAGCCGTAAGGACGCTCAGGCCGAGCGCCAGGGATACAAGGAACTTCTTCATCTTGGTCTTTCTTGTGCCTTCTTCTGCTGCGTCGGTTTAGAGCGCCTCGCGGCCGGTCTCACCCGTGCGGATGCGGACGACCTGCTCCAGGTTGAACACGAAGATCTTGCCGTCGCCGATCTTGCCGGTGCGCGCAGCGCTTTCCACGGCCTCGATGACGCGGTCGACCAGCTCGTCGGCAACCGCCGCCTCGATCTTGACCTTGGGCAGGAAGTCGACGACGTATTCGGCACCGCGGTAGAGCTCGGTGTGGCCCTTCTGGCGGCCGAAGCCCTTCACCTCGGTCACGGTGATGCCCTGCACGCCGATGGCGGAAAGGGCCTCGCGCACCTCGTCGAGCTTGAAGGGTTTGATGATGGCTGTGATCAGCTTCACGATTTCTCTCCTCTGGGATGAACCGGGCGCGGCAGCCGCCGCGCCCACCTGTCGGCTGGCTGGCGCGACCTCAGAAGGTCTTGGTCAGCGTGGCGATGAAGCGTGCCTTGTTGGGCGACTCGCTGTAGGTGAAGGTGCCCAGGCCGATGGCGCTGTAGTCGTAGACGGCGGTGGTGGCCTGGTAGGCATCCTTCTTGTTGGCACCCACGATGGCGCCCGTCAGGCTCAGGCCGCCACCGAAGTCGTAGGTGGCACCCACGTTGTAGTCGACGTAGCTCTTGTAGGGCGTGTTGCGGCGGATGTCGCTGGACAGGTGCGTGTAGCCCACGGCGGCCTTGAGCGTCAGGTTGGGCAGCACGGCCTTGCTGTACGACACGTTCAGATAGCCGGTGCCGCGGCCCTTCCAGCCCGTGGTGCGGTTGCTGGCGAAGCCGAAGTAGTCCTTGGAGACGGTGCTGGAGTACTTGACGGTGAACGAGCCGATGGCGTCGTCGCTCCAGGTGGCGGCGCCGTACAGCTCGGTGGTGTTGCCGTTGCGGTTGCCCGGGTAGATGTAGGTCAGGGCACCGAAGTCGAGGTCGAAGGGGCCGGCCTTGAACTTGTAGCCGCCGTAGATGTCGCTCTCGATGGAATTGCCGGCGAGCCAGTTGACGCTGGAGTTCCAGTTGCCGACGTAGAAGCCGCTTTCGTGGGCGTAGTCAAAGCCGCCCTGGATGGCGGGCTTGAGGGCCTTGGTCTTGTAGTAGCCGTTGTTGCCGATGACGTCCTGGTCCTGGCCCCGGAACTTGTAGTTGGTGGTCAGCGAGATGTTGGCAGTGATGGGCGAGGCCTCGGGGGCAGCGGCGGGCGCCGTCTGGGCGCTGGCCGCACCGGCGGCAGCAGCCAGGCAGAAGGCAATCGTTGCCGTCTTGATCGTGGCCGGACGGATCTTCATCGGGTAACTCCTCGCAAGTGGTGTTCGTTGGAGTTCCCCTCAAAGCAGGGAGCGTGCCAAAAGACAGCCGCGTCCTACGCATGTGAAGTGCTCCACACCCCCACAAGAAAAATTCGCGAGCGCTTCATGCAGGGGCCGGGCTCCTGTTCAATGCATGAAACAGGATCGGTGCAACGCACCAAATCAGGGAGAAGATGAGCGATGAGCCTTTCTTTGGTGCAGACGCGCGCTTTGGTGGCGCTTGAATCGGCGCCAGTCACCGTCGAGGTGCATCTGGCCAATGGCCTGCCCAGCTTCACGCTGGTCGGATTGGCCGATGTGGAGGTCAAGGAGGCCCGCGAGCGGGTCCGCTCCGCCATCCAGAACTCGGGGCTGGCCTTTCCGCACGACCGCCGCATCACGGTGAACCTGGCGCCGGCCGACCTGCCGAAGGATTCCGGCCGCTTCGACCTGCCCATCGCACTGGGCATCCTCGCGGCGAGCGGGCAGATCGATGGGGCGCGACTCGCGGGCCACGAATTCGCGGGTGAGCTGTCGCTTTCGGGTGACCTGCGCCCCGTGCGCGGCGCCCTGGCCACCGCGCTGGCGGCCGAGGGCCCGTCGCCACGCCCCGTCCTGGTGCTGCCACTGGCCAGCGCGCGGGAGGCCGCGCTGGTCCCCGGCGCCGCGGTCTATGGCGCGGCGCACCTGCTCGATGTGGTGCGCCCCTTCCTGCCGCCCGACACGCTGGCGCAGGTGGAAGACGGCCCGGGCTGGGTGCGCATGGTTCCGCCAGAGCTGGCCGGTCATGCGCCCGACGGACCGGACCTGGCGGACGTGAAGGGCCAGGCCGCCGCCCGCCGCGCGCTGGAGATCGCGGCCGCCGGCGGCCACAGCCTGCTGATGGTCGGCCCACCCGGCGCCGGCAAGTCGATGCTGGCGCAGCGGCTGGCCGGCCTGCTGCCACCGATGGACGTGCAGGAGGCGCTGGAGAGCGCCGCCATCGCCAGCCTGGCCGGTCGCTTCGACCCGCAGCGCTTCATGCAGCGGGTGGTGGCCAGCCCGCATCACACGGCGAGTGCGGTGGCGCTGGTGGGCGGCGGCTCGCCACCGCGGCCGGGCGAGATCTCGCTGGCGCACCACGGCGTGCTCTTCCTGGACGAGCTGCCCGAATTCCCCCGCGCCGCCCTGGAGGCGCTGCGCGAGCCGCTGGAGACCGGCACCATCTCCATCGTTCGGGCCGCGCGGCGGGCGCAGTTCCCGGCGCGCTTCCAGCTGGTGGCGGCGATGAACCCCTGTCCCTGCGGCCATCTGGGCTCGCGCCTGCATGCCTGTCGCTGCTCGCCCGACCAGGTGGCGCGCTACCAGGCGCGCATCAGCGGCCCGCTGCTGGACCGCATCGACCTGCATGTGGACGTGCAGGCCATCGACCCGCGGGAGCTGCTGGGCGCCCCCGCCGGCGAGTCGAGCGCCGCCGTACGCGAACGCGTGGCCGCGGCGCGCGCCATCGCGCTGCAGCGCCAGGGCAGTGCCAACCAGGCCCTGGCCGGCCAGGCGCTTGATGCCCATGCCGGCGCCGATGCCGCCGCCCTCGCCTTCCTGCAGAAGGCGGCCACGCGCCTGGGCTGGAGCGCACGGGCCACGCACCGCGCCTTGCGGGTGGCCCGCACCATCGCCGACCTGGCAGGTGCCGAGACCATCGGCGCCCTGCACGTGGGCGAGGCGATGCAATACCGGCGCACGCTGAGCGCGGCGCCCTGATCCGGCCGGCGTCAGTGCCCGGCCGGCGCGCCATGCCCCGGCGCCGCCCGCACCCGCGCCACCTGCGCGGGCAGGTCGGCCCAGGCCGGCGCCTGCGGGGCGAAGCGGGCGCGCATGTAGCCCGCCAGCTCGGCGACCTGCGCATCGTCCAGCGCGTCGCGGAAGGCGGGCATGAAGCCGATGTCCCGCGTGGGCGGCGTGCGCACGCCGTCGAGGATGGTGCGGATCAGGTTGTCGGGCCGGGTGCTGGTGAGCTGGCTGTTGAGGGCCAGCGGCACGTTGGCGCCCAGCAGCGTGGGGCCGTCGCCGTCGTGGTGGCAGGCGGCGCAGGCCGACTCGAACATGCGCTGGGGCGCGCCCAGCAACGCACCCTGCCCGGCCACGGCACGCTGCACCGCCTGCGTGGCGATGGCCTGCGGATCGGCCGCGGGCGCCGGGTTGAAGCTGGCCAGGTAGGTGGCCATGGCACGCACGTCGGTGTCGGGCAGCTCCTGCAGCCCGTGGACGACCTCGGCCATGGGCCCGCCCGCGATGCCGTGCCGCGGCGAATGGCCGTGGCGCAGGTAGGCGTAGAGGCTGTCCGCATCCCAGGGCACGGCGTTGGTGGAGCGGGCCGTGAGGGCCGGCGCCTCCCAGCCGTCGATCAGCGCGCCGGACAGGAAGTCAGCGCCGGCTTTCTCCGCACCCAAGGTGTTGCGTGGGCTGTGGCAGGCGGCGCAGTGGCCCAGGCCGTTGACCAGGTAGGCGCCGCGGTTCCATTCGGCGCTCTGGCCGGCGACGGGCTGGTAGGGCGTGGGGTCGTGGAACAGGCCGTTCCAGCCGGCCATGAGCGGGCGCAGGTTGAAGGGGAAGCGCAGGTCGTTGGCCGGCATGAGGGCCGGACCGCCATCCTCGCGCGCGCCGGCCTTCACCGGCGGCAGGGACATGAAGTAGGCGTAGAGCGCCTGCAGGTCGTCGTCGCTGGTCTTGGCGAAGGCGGTGTACGGGAAGGCCGGGTACAGGTGGCGGCCGTCGCGCGAGATTCCCTCACGCATCGCGCGCTGGAAGGCGGTGAAGGACCAGCGGCCCAGGCCCGTCTCGGCATCGGGCGTGAGGTTGGTCGTGTGGATCGTGCCGAAGGGGGTGTGCATGGCCCGGCCACCGGCATTCGGCAGGCCGCCGTCGGCCGTGTGGCAGACGGCGCAGTCGCCGGCCGCGGCCAGTTGGCGGCCGCGTTCGATGGTCTGGGCGCTGTAGGCGGGTGCGCTGAAATTGACGGGCGCGATGGCCGGCCGCCAGCCGAGCAGGCCCGCCACCGCGCCGATGGCGCCGACGAGCAGGCCGGCAATGAGGGCCGGCCAACCTTTGCGACGCGGGGCGAGGGTCTGGCTCCTTCCCCCGCTGGGGGAAGGCTGGGATGGGGGCTGCGGCGCTCGATCAGGCGACGGCGTGGTGGACTGGCCCCCACCCCCGCCCTCCCCCAGCGGGGGAAGGAGTGAAGACAGCGCCGCCAGCACCTTCTCCGGCGTGAACGGCGGCTCGCGCAGACGCACGCCCGTCGCATCGAAGATGGCATTGGCGATGGCCGCCGTGCCCGGCACCGACGCCGACTCGCCCGCACCCAGCGGCGACTCGCCGGGGCGCGGCATCTGCAGCACCTCGATGACCGGCACCTCGCGGAAGTGCAGGATCGGATAACTGCCCCATTCGCGCGTGGCGACCACGCCGGCTGGCGGCATGCCGGGCAGCGGGGCCTTCACCGGGACCGGCGGCTTGCCGACGCCGGCCGGCTGCGGGGCAGGCGCGAAGCGCACCTCCTCCTTCAGCGCGCGGCTGGTGGTCTGGATGACATTGCCGTGCACCTGGTGCTCGACGCCGGCCGGGTTGACCGTCAGACCCGCATCGTGGCCGACGACCACGCGGCGCACATGCACCTCGCCGGTCCGGCGGTTGACCTCCACGTCGGCCACCCAGGCCGCCCAGGCCGCGCCGAAGCCGGGCCACTTGCTGTGGATGTAGCGGGCGTACGCGAAGCCCTGTCCAAAAAGGATGTCGCCCCCCGGGCCCACCCGGGACTGCACCGGCCGCGAGGGATGGTCCCCATGCGCATCCTCCTGCGGCCCGGTGCGCCAGCGCCAGCCGGCTTTCTGCGCCGTGGCCTGGATCAGCTCGCGCGCCCGCTCGTCGGGCAGGTGGCGCAGACGGAACTGCACCGGGTCCACGCCCGCGGCCGTGGCCAGCTCGTCGATGAAGCTCTCGTGCGCGAAGGAATTGGGCAGGGCCGAAACGCCGCGCAGCCACGAGGCGCGCACGATGGGCGCCATGTCGCGCACCTGCACCCGCAGGTGGTCGTAGGCATAGGGCGGGCGCGCGGTGCGGTCGCCCATCTCGTAGGCCTGGGCCAGCGGCTCCACGGTGCGGGTGAGCAGCAGGGCCAGTGTGGGCGCACCGTTGCTCGGGTAGCTGGTCTGGAAGTCGTAGGCCGCGATGCCGCCTTCGGGCGACAGGGCGCCGGCCACTTCCATCAGTTGGGCCGTGCCCTTGGGCTCCCACAGGTGCTCCTGCTCGCGGCTGAGCTGCACACGCACCGGCGCGCGGGCCGCGCGGGCCAGCAGCGCGGCATCGGCCGCCACGTCGTCGGCGCCGTTGCGGCCATAGCAGCCGGCGGCCTCCAGGCGGACCACGTCGACTTCGACGTCCTGCAGGTCCAGCAGGCGGGCGAGGTCCGCACGCAGCACATGGGGGTTCTGCGTGCCGGCCCAGCAGCGCAGGCGCACGCGGCCGGGTCCGGCGCTGGGCCCGCCTTCGCGGCCGGCGCCCTTCTGGCCGTCACCTGCGCCACGCCCATCGGCGCCGCCCTGGCTGCTGCCGTCGCCGTCGTCCGGCTCCCACTGCGCCACCGCGCATGAAGGCCCGATGGACGCATGCAGCTGGTACGGCCACAGGTAGGTGCGGCGCAGCGTGCCCTCGCCCGCCAGGGCGGCCTCGACATCGCCCTCGTCCACCAGCGTGCGCGTGGTGGCGGGGTTGGCGCGGATGGCATCCGCCACCTTGCCCGCGCCGGCCAGATCGGGCATGCCGGGCCAGGCCTTCCAGCGGACGCGCAGCTCGCGCATGGCCTGCTCGGCGTGTTCCTCGCGCTCGGCCACCACGCCGACGAAGTCGCGGATGACCACCACGGCGCGGATGCCGGGGATGTGGGCGATGGACGACTCGTCCACCGACTCCAGCGTGTTGCCGATGAAGTCGCCATGGTCCGCGCCGGCATAGGGCGGGCGGATCACGCGGCCGTGCAGCATGCCGGGCAGGCGCATGTCGTGCACGAAGGCCAGCTCGCCAGCCAGCTTGGCGGGGATGTCGATGCGCGGCTGCGGCGTGCCGACGATGCGGTAGTCCTCGGGCCGCTTGAGCGGCGCGGCCGGGTCCAGCCGCAGCAGGGTGCGCTGGCCGGCCAGCAACTCCGCGAAGGGCAGCGCCACACCCTCGGCCACGATGCGTCCGCCGTCGATGGCGAGTTCGTCCGCCGGCCGGCCGAGCCGCTCGGCGGCGCGCGCCAGCAGCCAGTGCCGCGCCTGCGCCGCCGCCAGCCGCAGCGGCTGTGCATGGATCTGGATCGAGGCGCTGGCGATGGTGGCGCCCTGGTTGGGCACCTGCGCCGTGTGGCCCAGCGCCATGGCGATGCAGGCCATGGGCACGTCCAGTTCCTCGGCCACGATCTGGGCCAGGGCCGTCTGGATGCCCGTGCCCAGGTCCACATGGCCGTTGAGGGCGGTGACGCTGCCGTCGTCCCAGACGGCGAGCAGGACTTCGTCGCCCTCCGCCGGATTGCCGGGCACGGCGGCGGGCTGGCCCTTGGCGGGCGGCGGCGGGAGCGGCGTGTCGCGCACGACGACCAGCACGCCCTCGGCGCCGAGGAAGTCGGCGCGCGTGCGGGGCTGGGCGGCGCGGCGCGGGTCGGCGGTCAACGCGCGGCCTCCGGTGCGGGCGCTACGCCGAACCGCGCGGCGGCCAGGCTCACGGCACGCAGGATCTCCACATGCGTCCCGCAGCGGCACAGGTTGCCCGACAGCTCACTGCGAATGCGCGCCTCGTCGGCCTGCGGCTCACGCGCGAGCAGTGCCGCGGCCTGCATCACCATGCCGTTGAGGCAGTAGCCGCACTGGGCGGCCTGCGCCTCCTCGAAGGCCTGCTGCACGGGATGGAAGTGCCCGCGCCGGCCCAGGCCTTCCAAGGTGGTGATGGCGCGCCCCGCCACGCCATGCGCGGGAATGACGCAGGCCCGCGCCGCGGTGCCGTCCACATGCACCGTGCAGGCGCCGCACTGGCCCAGGCCGCAACCGTACTTGGGCCCGTTCAGGCCGAGGTCGTTGCGCAGCAGGTGCAGCAGCGAGGCCTGGCGTGGCACCTCGCCCGCGAAGGGCTGGCCGTTGACGGTGAGCTGAAGCGCGGGCAAGGCAGGTCGCTCGAACCTTCTCAGGCGACGTCGGCCGACTGGATGCGCTTGACGCCCTTGGCCTGCATCTGCTGCCAGGCCTTGGCGAGCGAGCCGTTGAGGTCGATGGCGCGGGTCGCGTCCTCGATCACGTAGACGTTGAAGCCGGCGGCCCGCGCGTCGAGCGCCGTCCAGGCCACGCAGAAGTCCGTGGCCAGGCCCGTGACGTACACGGTCTTGATGCCGCGCGCCTTGAGGTAGCCCGCCAGGCCGGTGACGGTCTTGCGGTCGGCCTCCTGGAAGGCGGAGTAGCTGTCCACGCCCTTGTTGTAGCCCTTGCGGATGATGAGCTGGGCGGTGGGCAGCTTCAGGTCCTTGTGCAGGGCCGCGTCGTCGGTGCCCTGCACGCAGTGGTCGGGCCACAGCACCTGGTTGCCGTAGTTCAGCTTGATGCTGTCGAAAGGCTTGGTGCCGTTGTGGGCGCTGGCGAAGGAGGTGTGGCCGGGCGTGTGCCAGTCCTGCGTGACGACGATGTTCTGGAACTTGGGCGCCAGCGCATTGATGACCGGCACCACGTCGGCGCCGCCCTTGACGGGCAGCGTGCCGCCGTCGACGAAGCAGTTCTGCACGTCGACCACGATCAGCGCGGCCTGGGCGCTGGGGCTGATCTTCTTCGCGTCGGCCGCCAGCAGCGGCGGCGCGATGGCGGCCGCGCCGAGGGCGGCGGCGGCCTGCAGGAAATGGCGGCGTGGGTTGGCGGTGCGCAGCATGGTCATCATCGGTCCCTCCGAGGACAGGTTTGGAAATCAGACGCTGAGGTAGGCCCGTCGCACTTCATCATTGGCCGCCAGCTCGTCCATGGTGGCCTGGTAGCGGATCTGGCCTTTTTCCAGCACGTAAGCACGGTCCGAGACGAGTTCGGCGAAGTGCATGTTCTGCTCCGACAGCAGGATGGACACGCCCTGGGCCTTGAGCTCCAGGATCATCTGCGCCATCTGCTCCACGATGACCGGCGCGACGCCTTCGGAGGGCTCGTCGAGCAGCACGAGGTAGGGGTTGCCCATGAGCGTGCGCGCGACGGTGAGCATCTGCTGCTCGCCGCCGCTCATGCGGCCGCCGGGGCGGTCGGGCATCTCGCCGAGGTTGGGGAAGAGCTTGAACAGCTTCTCGGGCGTCCATAGCGGCGCGGCGCCGCCGTCGGCCCATTGGCGGCCGGCCTGGCGGCCGACTTCGAGGTTCTCCATGACCGTGAGGTCGGTGAAGACACGCCGGTCCTCGGGCACGAAGCCCAGGCCCAGGCGGGCGGCGTGGTGCGGCTCGGTCCTGGAGATGTCGTGGCCCAGGAAGCGGATGCTGCCGCGGCGCTTGGCGAGCATGCCCATCAGCGCCTTGAGGGTGGTCGACTTGCCGGCGCCGTTGCGGCCCATGAGGGCGACGACTTCGCCGCGGCGCACTTCCAGGTCCACGTCGTAGAGGATCTGGGCAGCGCCGTACCAGGCGCAGAGGGACTTGGCTTCGAGCAGGACGGGCGGGGTGCTCACTGGTGGGGCCTTGTTGTGGGTGTCGTTGCGAACGTTGGGAGCGTCCGGTTCTGAATGACTTTCGCAGTGGTGCGCGTGCTCGCAGCTTCACTGGCGGTGGGGGCGGCGCGGCGGGGCCGGGCTGCCAGGGGCTCAGACGGTGGCGGTCGATGCTGCGCATCGACTCCGCTGCGATGCGCGGTCAGGGGGCGCGTCGCATAACTCGCTGCGCTGCCTGCGGCAGCTGGAGTGAACCCCTGCGGCTGGACCACCGATAGTTGCAGAGACTGATACGCTGGCTGGGCCTTCACCAGGAGAAGGTTCATGACCGCAAGATC
>NZ_JBQUYR010000019.1:0-93684 GCF_056314265.1 Pseudacidovorax sp. DMC4
AGCGAATGCTGGCGGTATGTCGATCTTGCGGTCATGAACCTTCTCCTGGTGAAGGCCCAGCCAGCGTATCAGTCTCTACAACTATCGGTGGTCCAGCCGCAGGGGTTCACTCCACGCAGCGCGAAGCGCGTAGCGAGTTCTGCCGCGGCCCGTTCATCCGAGCACCGCAGCGGAGTCGGCCCGCAGGGCCGACCGACCCCGTATGAGTCCGCGCGCCCTGGGCCCGGCGCCGGCGCGCGCCCCGGACCTCGCCCACCCAGACCAAACCCAGCTCAACCCAACCCAACGCGCAGGTCAGGTCAGGTCAGGTCAGGTCAGGTCAGCTTCAAGCCCAGGTCCATGAACCGCAACCCTCACTCCGCCACGTAATCCGACACGACCTTCCACTTGCCATCCACGATCTGCGACAGCCGCGACGCGTTGTTGCCCAGCCGCTTGGTCGCCGTGAACGTCATCTTGGGCGAGCCGAACATGTCCGGCTCGAAGGTGCTCGCGTCCATGATCTTGATGAACGAATCGGTCGTGAGATTGGCCCCGGCCTTCTGCGCCACCTGCGCGAAGTCGTCCACGATGGAGTAGCCGTAGACCGAGAACACCGTCGGATCTTCGTTGAACTTGGTCTTGTACTTGTTGGCCCAGAAACGGATCTTGTCGTTCTGCTCGTCGGTGTACGGGTTCTGCACCGTCATGGTGGCGTACATGCCGTCCATCGCCTTGCCGCCCAGCTTGTGGATCAGGTCGGTGTAGGCCGCGCTGGAGCCCAGGAAGACCGGATTGAAGCCGGTCTTGCGCGACTCGCCGATGGTGCCGATGGTCTCGCGGATGATCGTGCCCAGCACCACCACCTCGCAGCCGGCCGCCTTCATCTTGGCCACCTGGCTGCTGAAATCGGTCGCGCCACGCTTGAAGCTGGTCTTCTCGGCCAGCTCCATGCCCACGGCCTTCAGGCCGGCTTCGGCACCGCGGTTCACCTCCAGGCCGAACTCGTCATCCTGGTAGATGGTGCAGACCTTCTTGGCGTTCTTCTCCTTCACCATCTTCGGCAGCGCCATGCGGATCTGGTCGTAGTACGTCGCGGCGAAGGAATACTTGAGCCGGTTGAGCGGCTCGTACATCTCGCGCGCCGCCGTGATCGGGAAGAAGTTGATGATGTTCTTGTCGAACTGCACCGGCATCGCCGCCATGTTCTGGGCCGTGCCGATGTGGCCGGCCATGATGAAGATCTTGTCCTGGTTGACCAGCTTCTGCGCCGCCAGCACGGCCTTCTTGGGGTCATAGCCCGAGTCCTCGACATAGAGCTTGAGCTTGCGGCCATTGATGCCGCCCTGCTCGTTGATCTCCTCCACGCGCAACTGCATGCCGTTGCGCGCCTGCTTGCCGAAGCCGGCCAGCGGGCCGGACAGGTCCTGGATCGTGCCGATGCGGATCTCGTCCTTGCTCACGCCCTGCTGCTGGGCATGGGCCAGCGGGAGGCCGAGCGCGAGAAGGGCGACCGAGGTCGCGGCGGGTCGGAAGGTCTTCATGGCTGTCTCCTTGGGTGGTCGGGGCGGTCGGTATCACGCCGCATACATCGCATCGATCTGCGCGGCGTACTTGGCCTGCACCAGCTTGCGCTTGAGCTTCATGGTGGGCGTGAGCTCCTCGTCCTCGGCGCTGAGCTGGGTGTCGAGCAGGAAGAACTTCTTGATCTGCTCGACGCGCGCGAACTTCGCGTTGACGCGGTCGATCTCGCCCTGAATCAGGTCCTGCACCTCGCGGGCACGCGTCAGGCTGGCGTAGTTGCTGAAGGGCACGTCGTGGTCCTGCGCGAATTTCTCGACGTTCTCCTGGTCGATCATGATGATCACCGTGAGGTAGGGCTTCGCATCGCCGATCACCACCGCGTCGGTGATGTACGGGCTGAACTTGAGCTCGTTCTCCAGCTCGCTGGGCGTGATGTTCTTGCCGCCCGCGGTGATGATGATGTCCTTCATGCGGTCGGTGATGCGGAAAAACCCGTCCGCGTCCACCGTGCCCACATCGCCCGTGTGCAGCCAGCCCTCGGCATCGATGGTTTCGGCCGTCTTCTCGGGCTGGTTGAGGTAGCCCATGAAGACGTTGGGGCCGCGCACGCGGATCTCGCCCGTGCCTTCGTCGATGCGCACTTCGTTGTAGGCCGTGGCAGGACCGATGGAGCCGGGCTTGATGCGGTCGGCCGGCATGCCGGTGGAGGCGCCACCGGTCTCGGTCATGCCCCAGACCTCCAGCATGGGCACGCCCAGCGCCAGATACCAGCGCACCAGGTCCGGCGAGATGGGCGCTGCGCCCGTCACCAGGAAGCGTGCGCGGTGGATGCCGATGAGCTTGCGCACGTTGTCCAGCGCCAGCACCCGCGCCAGGCGGAACTGCAGCTTGAGCGCGCCATCGACCGGCTGGCCGGCCAGCACACGGTCGGCGATGCGCTCGCCCACGCCGATGGCCCAGGCATAGGCGGCGCGCTGCAGCGGCGTCGCCTCCTTGAGCGCAATCATCACGCCGGAGTAGAACTTCTCCCACACGCGCGGCACCGCGAGGAAGACGGTGGGCGCGATCTCGCGCACGTTCTCGGGCACCGTCTCGGGGTTCTCGACGAAATTGAGCACCGAGCCCGTGTACATGGCGAAGTACTCGCCGCCCATGCGCTCGGCCACATGGCACAGCGGCAGGAAGCACATGCGCTCGTCGCGCTCGTCCTGCGCGATCAGCGTGTTGTAGCCGCGCATGGCATACACCAGCCCACCGTGGCTGTGCATGGCGCCCTTGGGCTTGCCGGTGGTGCCCGAGGTGTAGATCAGGATGGCCAGGTCGGCGGGCGTCAACTGGCCCACGCGCTCATCGATGGCCTGGGGATGCAGCCGCAGGTGCTCGCGGCCCAGGGCCCGCAGGTCCTGCAGCGACATCACGTCGGGGTCGTGAAAGTCGCGCAACCCCTTCATGTCGAAGACCACGACCTTGCGCAGCCTGGGCAGCTGTGCCCGCACGCCCAGCGCCTTGTCCAGCTGCTCGTCGTCCTCGACGAAGAGCACCGTGGTCGACGAGTCCTCGCACAGGTAGTGCACCTGGCTGGCCGCGTCGGTGGGATAGATGCCGTTGGAGACGCCCGCGCAGCTCAGCACCGCCAGGTCGGCCAGCACCCATTCGATCACCGTGTTGGACAGGATCGACGCGCAGTCGCCGGGCGCGAAGTCCAGTGCCATGAGGCCGTGCGCGATCTCGCGCACAGCGTCGGCGGTCTGTTGCCAGGTCCAGGCGCGCCAGATGCCCAATTCCTTCTGCCGCATCCACACGCGGTCTCCGCGCAGGCGCGTGGCGTTCCAGAACACGGCGGGCAGCGTCTCGCCAGGCACCACGATGTCGGTGCACGGGGCCATGTGGGCCGTGTCCCAGAGGCCCGCAGGCACGCGGGCCGGGCCGGGCGTGGAAGCCGCCGCGGCAGCCGGTGCCGAGGCATCCAGCCCGGCGCGCAGGAAGCCGGCTGCGGCACGGGCGAGTGTGAAGGGCGGAGTGCGCATGGTGCGGGCCTTTCGTCGTCAGCGCCAGGTCTTCTTTTTCTTCCAGCGCCGCTCGCCGCGGGCGCCGGTCTCCTGCATGCCGAGGTAGAACTCCTTGATGTCCTCCTTCTCGCGCAGGCGCTCGCAGCTGTCCTCCATGACGATACGGCCGTTCTCCAGCACATAGCCGTAGTCGGCCGCGTTGAGCGCCATGTTGGCGTTCTGCTCCACCACCAGCAGCGTGGTGCCGCGCTCGCGGTTGATGCGCACCACGATCTCGAAGATCTCCTTGGTGAGCTTGGGCGACAGGCCCAGCGAGGGCTCGTCCAGCAGGATCAGCTCGGGCGCGGCCATGAGCGCGCGCGAGATGGCCAGCATCTGCTGCTGGCCACCGGAGAGCAGGCCGGCATCCTGCATTGCGCGCTCGCGCAGGATGGGGAAGTAACCGAACACCGTCTCCAGGTCGCGCGCCACGCCGTCACGGTCGCGGCGGGTGTAGGCGCCCATCAGCAGGTTGTCGCGCACCGACAGCAGCGGGAACACCTCGCGGCCCTCCGGCACATGCGACAGGCCCTGCTGCACGATGAAGGCCGGGTCGCGCGCCGTGATGTCGTTGCCCTTGAAGTGCACCGTGCCCTTGCGCGGATCGATGATGCCGGAGATGGTCTTGAGGATGGTCGTCTTGCCGGCGCCATTGCTGCCCAGCACGGTGGCGATCTCGCCACGCCGTACCTTGAGGCTGACGCCGCGGATGGCCTTGATGGGGCCATAGGCGCTTTCGACGTTGAGCAGTTGCAGCACGTCCTCGGCCGGCTCGGCGCCCGGACCCATGGGCAGGCCGGCATGCAGGGGCAACGTGGTCGATGCGATGGCGATGCCGGTACTCATGGGCGCACTCCTGGGTGACGCGTGGCGCGTCGGGATTGCGATGCGACAGGCCGCGTCATGCCGCCACCTTCGGCCGCCGCAGGCTGCTCACGTCCTCGGCGGTTCCCAGATAGGCCTCGATGACGCGCGCATCGGCCTGCACCTCGCGCGCGCTGCCCAGTGCCAGCACCTCGCCCTGGGCCATGGCCAGCACGCGGTCCGACACCTTGGAGACCAGCGTCATGTCGTGCTCCACCATCAGTACGGAGATGCCCAGCTCGTGCTGGATGTCCTGGATCCAGAAGGCCATGTCCGCGGTCTCCTCCACGTTCAGGCCGGACGAGGGCTCGTCCAGCAGCAGCAGTTGCGGCTCGGTGCACAGGGCGCGGGCCAGCTCGACCACCTTGCGCACGCCGTAGGGCAGGCCGGCCACCAGCGAGTCGCGGTGGTGCTGCAGGTCCAGCAGGTCGATCACCTGCTCGGCCTTCTCGCGCGCGGCCACCTCGGCGGCGCGCGTGGCGGGCGTGAAGAACAGCTCCGACCAGAAGCCGGTGCGCCGGTGCACATGCCGCCCGATCAGCAGGTTGTGCAGCACCGTCGCATGCTCGAAGAGCTCGATGTTCTGGAAGGTGCGCGCGATGCCCAACGCCGCGATGGCATGGGGCGGCTGGTCGGTCAGCGTCAGCGGCGCCGCGCCGCCATGCCAGGTGATGCGGCCCGTCGTGGGTTGGTAGATGCGACTGATGAGGTTGAACACCGTCGTCTTGCCCGCGCCGTTGGGGCCGATCAGCGTAAACACCTCGCCGCGCCGCACGTCGAAGCTCACCTGGTTGACCGCCAGCACGCCGCCGAAGCGCACGCTGAGGTCCTGGGCGGAAAGCAGCACGTCGCTCATTTCAACCTGTCGGACTTGGTGAAGGACTTCTGCCGCTTGAACATGCCGCGGCGGTAGAAGGGAAAAAGCTGCAGCCAGGCGCGCACCTTGAGCCAGCGGCCGTACAGGCCCATGGGCTCGAAGAGCACGAAGGCGATCAGCACCAGGCCGTACACCAGCCCCTGCAGGCCCGGCGCCTGGCCGATGGCCTCGGGCAGCCAGTCCTTGCTCAGCGCGATGAGCTGCGGCATCGAGATCAGGAAGATGGCGCCCAGGAACACGCCGTGCACCGAGCCCAGCCCGCCGATCACCACCAGCAGCAGCAGGTCGATGGACTGCAGGATGCTGAACTGGTCGGGCGAGAGGAAGCTGATCTTGTGCGCGTAGAGCGCCCCGCCCAGCCCCGCGAGCGCCGCCGACAGGGCGAAGGCCAGCGTCTTGTAGCGCGCCAGGTGGATGCCCATGCTCTGCGCCGAGATCTCCGAATCGCGGATGGCCACGAAGGCCCGGCCGGTGGGCGCGCGCAGCAGGTTGAGCACGCCCAGCGTGCACAACACGGTGGTCAGCAGGCAGACGAAGTAGAAGGCCTCCGCACTGCTGAAGTCGAACCCGAAGAGCCTGGGCGACTTGACGTGCAGTCCCGCATTGCCGCCGGTCAGGCTCTCCCAGCGCGCGAACACTTCCTCCACGATGAAACCGAAGGCCAGCGTGGCGATGCCCAGGTAGATGCCCTTGACCCGCAGCGCCGGCATGGCCACCACCACGCCCACCGCCGCGGACAGAAGCGCCGCCGCCACCATCGCCAGCGGAAAGGGCACGCCCAGGTTGACCAGCACGCCCTGTGTGTAGGCGCCCGTGCCCAGAAAGGCCGCATGGCCGATGGAGAACTGCCCGGTGAAGCCCGCCAGCAGCATCAGCCCCAGCCCGACCACCGAATAGATGAGCACGAAGTTGAGTTGCGCCAGCCAGTACTCGTCCAGCAGCCAGGGCGCCGCGAGCAGCACCACGCCCAGCAGCGAATACCAGAAGCGGTGCCCGCCGTGCTTGGCCAGGTCGATGTCCTGCGCATAGGAGGTCTTGAAGATGAAACGCATGGCTCAGACCTTCTTGCGCAGCTTCTCGCCGAACAGACCATTCGGCTTGACCATCAGCATGGCCAGCACCACGATGTAAGGCGCCGTGTCCTTGAAGCCGTCGGGCAGGTAGAAGCCGGCCAGCGACTCCACGACGCCGATCACCAGCCCGCCCACGATGGCGCCGGGCAGGCTGCCGAAGCCGCCCACCACTGCGGCCGGAAAGGCCTTGAGCCCGATGAAGCCCATGTTTGCATGCACGAAGGTGATGGGTGCGAGCAGGATGCCCGCCACCGTCGCCACCGCCGCCGCCAGGCCCCACACCAGGCCGTTGAGCCGCTTGACCGGGATGCCCATGTAGTAGGCCGCCAGCTGGTTCTGCGAGCTGGCCTGCATCGCGATGCCCAGCTTGCTGTAGCGGAACATGGCAAACAGCAGCCCGCACAGCACGGCCGTGGCCGCGATCACCACCGCCTGCTCCACGTTGACCACCAGGCCGCCCAGGTTCCAGACCTGGTCCTTGTAGGGCACGGGCAGCATGTGCGTCTCGGTGCCGATGCCGGGCACCATGGTGATCAGCCCACGCGCCACATAGCCGATGCCGATGGTCAGCATGACGATGGAGAACTGCGGCTGGCCCAGGATGGGCCGGATCACCACCAGCTCCAGCAGTGCGCCGAAGGCCACCAGCGCCGCCACGGCCAGCACCGCGGCCAGCCAGAAGGGCAGGCCCAGCAGCGTCATGGCCGCAAAGGCCGCGAAGGCGCCGAGCATCATCAGGTCGCCCTGGGCAAAGCTGACGGTCTCGGTGGCCTTGTAGATGAGCACGAAGCCCAGGGCGATCAGCCCATAGATGCAGCCCTGGGCGATGCCCGAGAGCAGGAGTTGCAGGACCTGCATGTGCGCGCGGCGTCCTTCGTCGCGGGATGGGGCGGGGGCGGCGCGCGCTCAGGCCGCGGCCGGCCCGTGCGCGTCCATCACGGCCAGGCGGCGCGAGCCCGCGACGATGTCGCTGGGCGTGAGGCCGTAGACCTGCCGGATCGAATGGCTGAAGTGGGTGGAATCGGGATAGCCCGCTTCCAGCGCAATGTCGGTGAGGCTCGTGCCCTGGTGCACATAGCGCAGCAGGCTGCGCGCGCGCTTCCAGGCGCGGAACACGCGAAAGGGCACGCCGACCTGGTCGCGGAACAGGTGCAGGAAGCGCGAGAAGGACAGCCCGACCGACTCCGCGCAGGCCTCGGCGGCCAGGGCTTCGGCCGGATTGGCGCAGATTCGGGCGATCACCTGGGCGATGCGCGCGTCCAGCCGCCGCGGCACGAGCGCCTGGCCGAAGAAGAGCTGGTCGAAATCGGCAGGCGCGGCGGCTTCCCCCTGGCAGGCTGCCAGCAGTTGGGCATGGGCCACCCGCACGCGGCGGAGCATGGCCTCGTCATGCACCGCCCCGCTGCGCTGCAGCAGCGGTGGAAGGGCATCGGCATCGACCGACTCGGCCTCGACCACCACGTTGAAGACCTGGGGCTCAGGGCTTTCGACGCGATGGGGCATGTGCGGCGGCACCACCAGCAGCTCGCCCGACTGCCAGGCGCCGCCATCGATGCTCACGCGATTCGGCAGGCCGCGGGGGGACACGTACACCGCATGGCCACCCAGGCTGCGCGAGCGCGTCGCGCCCAGCAGCCCCGCGTAGAAGACGCGCTGCGCCGTCAGCCACATCACGCGCTCGCCTGCGGCGCGCGCTGCCCTGCTGGTGTGCATTCCCGTGTTTCCTCCTGGTAGAAGGTGCGGCCCCGTGGCGCCTCGGCCAGGGTGCGAAGCGGCTCCCGCCGCGGCCTCACCCGGGAGCCCGTTCGACGGGAAGCGCGCGCCATCGTAGTGGCGTGCCTGGGCGCTTGGAAGCGGGCGGCTCGAGGGACTTACCCTAGGGCGCATGGACATGTCTCCAACAGGTTTGAAGCCGGGGCTCTGAAGGCCCGGTCGTGGATGCGAGGGTAGGCAGCGGCCCGCGCGTGGCGCTTGCGGCAACTGGCTGCCGGCCTCACCCGGACATCGGGACTGACCCGGGGAGCGGACGCTTGTCCCTCGCGTGACTGCGGGCAGCCCGGGCCCATGCACAGACTGCGCGCCGATTCACACAGCAAGACGGAGACACGCACCATGACCTTCTTCCGCATGCGGCGGGGCGCACGCGCGCTCGCATTCGCCACCCTTCTCGGCGCGGGCATCGGCCTGGGGCTGGCGGGCTGCGCTTCGGGGCCCACGCGGCCCGCGGCCTGGTCCGCACCGCAGGCCCTGGTGGCGCCCTCGCCCTTTGCCGGCGTGCATGGGCTGGCCGTGGATGGCAAGGGGCGGCTGCTGGCCGGCTCGGTGGTCGGCAACACGATGTGGGAGGTCGACCGCCGCACCGGCCAGGCGCGCGTCTTCATCGATGCGCCCGAAGGCCAGGCCGACGACATCGCCGTTGGCCCCCGCGGCGAACTGGCCTGGACCAACTACCTGATGGGCATGCTGCGCTACCGCGAGCAGGACGGCGCGCCGCTGCAGGTGCTTGCCAAGGACCTGCCGGGCCTGAACTCGCTGGACTTCGACCGCCGCAGCGGCAAGCTCTATGCCTCGCAGGTCTTCCTGGGCGATGCGCTGTGGGAGATCGACCGCAGCGGCCGCAACCCGCCGCGCCTGATCCGCAAGGACCTGGGCGGCTTCAACGGCTTCGAGGTGGGGCCGGACGGCCTGCTCTACGGCCCGCTGTGGTTCAAGGGCCAGGTGGTGAAGATCGATCCGGCCAGCGGCGCGCTCACCGTCATCGCCGACGGCTTCAAGATCCCGGCCGCGGCCAACCTGGACGGCAAGGGCAACCTGTGGGTGGTGGACACGCGCACCGGCGAGCTGGTGAAGGTGGCGCTGGCGGACGGACGCAAGACCGTCGTGGCGCGGCTCGAGCCTTCTCTGGACAACCTGGCCATCGCGCCGGACGGCACGGTCTACGTCTCCAACATGGCCAACAACGCCATCGACGCCGTGGACCCGGCCACCGGCACACGCCGCAGGCTCACGGGCAGCCCGGTGGCGGTGCCGGCCGGCCTGCGCATCGACGGCCGCACGCTGTGGGTGGCCGACGTGTTCGGCTTCCGCGAGGTCGACACGGCCAGCGGCCAGGTGCGCGACGTCTTCCGCATGCAGCGCGACCCGGCGCTGGAGTACCCCTTCGCGGTGGGCGTCTCGGCCAGCCGCTTCGCGCTGGCCTCGTGGTTCACCGGCACGGTGCAGGTCGTGGACCGCACCGACCGCCGCACGCTGCACACCCTGCACGGCCTCAAGGCACCCTACGACGCCCTGCCCCTGGACGACGGCAGCGTGGTCTACACCGAACTGGGAGCCGGCACGGTGACGCGTGCCAGCGGCCCCGACTTCGCGCAGCGCACGGTACTGGCCAGCGGGCTGCAGGGTCCGCTGCAGCTGGCGCGCGATGGCGCCGGCCAGCTGTACGTGAGCGAGGCGGCCGGCCGCGTACTGCGGCTGGTGCCGGGCGCCGCGCCGGTCACGGTGGCCTCGGGCCTGGCCATGCCCGAGGGCCTGGCCTTCACGCCCTGGGGCAGCCTGGTGGTGGCCGAGACGGCCGCGCGGCGCCTCATCGAGATCGACATGGCGAGCGGCAACCGGCGCACCGTCGCAGAGAACCTGCCCATCGGCATGGCGGGCGGGCCGGGCATGCCACCGCCCTACGTGCCCACCGGCGTGGCCGTGGGCGAGGACGGCAGCATCTACTACGCGGCCGACCGCGACAACGGCATCTACCGCATCCGGCCGGCGCGATGACCGCGCATGGTGCGGCCCTGCCGGGCCGCACCGCGCGTGGGCCTGCGCCTGTGCAACAGCCCGGCCGCCCATGGGCCGTTAGCATTGCCCGTTGATCCTTCCGCCTCTTTTCCTTCCCTTCATTTCCAATCTTCGAGGAGCGAATCAATGGACATCCAGACCGTGGGCATCATCGGCGCCGGCACCATGGGCAACGGCATCGCGCAGGCCTGTGCCGTGTCGGGCGTCAAGGTGGTGATGGTGGACATCAGCCAGGCCGCCGTGGACAAGGGCCTGGCCACCGTCGCGGGCAGCCTCGACCGGCTGATCAAGAAGGAGAAGCTGACCGAGGCGCAGAAGGCCGACGCGCTCAAGCTGATCCAGGGCTCGACCAATTACGACGACCTGAAGGCCGCGCAACTGGTGATCGAGGCCGCCACCGAGAACCACGAGCTCAAGCGCAAGATCCTCAAGCAGGTCGATGCGCTGCTGGCGCCCGAGGTGATCGTCGCGTCCAACACCTCGTCCATCTCGATCACGCAGCTGGCCGCCGACACCTCGCGCGCCGACCGCTTCATCGGCATGCACTTCTTCAACCCGGTGCCGATGATGGCGCTGGTGGAACTGATCCGCGGCTACCTGACCAGCGACGCCACCCATGACGCCGTCAAGGCGCTGGCCCTCAAGCTGGGCAAGCAGCCCATCACCGTGAAGAACGCCCCCGGCTTCGTGGTCAACCGCATCCTGGTGCCGATGATCAACGAGGCCTTCTTCGTGCTCGCCGAGGGTCTGGCCACGCCCGAGGACATCGACGCCGGCATGAAGCTGGGCTGCAACCACCCCATCGGCCCGCTGGCCCTGGCCGACATGATCGGCCTGGACGTGTGCCTGGCGGTGATGGAGGTCTACCTGGAGGAATTCGGCGACTCCAAGTACCGGCCCTGCCCGCTGCTGCGGGAGATGGTCGCGGCCGGCCAGCTGGGGCGCAAGACGGGGCGCGGGGTGTATAGCTACTGAGGCTGCGCGATCGGCGCGCGGCGCGGTCTGCCAGCCTCTCGCGCGCGCCTACGAAACCGAGCTCAGGAGGCATCGAGGCGCGAAGCGCCTTTGCCGCGGCCCGACTTGATCGTGGCGCGCAGGGCCTTCGAGGCGAGCCGGCGCTGGGTGGACGCGAAGGTCGGCTTGGTCGCCCGGCGCGACCTGCGCTCGATGGCAGCGGCGGCGACGATCTCTTCCAGCCGGCCCAGGGCCTCGGCCTTGTTCTGGTCCCGGCTGCGCGAGGACTGGGCCTTGATGACGATCACCCCATCCTTGCTGATGCGCTGGTCCTGACGTTGGAGCAGCCGCTCCTTGACCGCCTCGGGCAGAGAAGAGCGGCGGATGTCGAAACGCAGGTGGACCGCACTGGACACCTTGTTGACGTTCTGCCCGCCCGGCCCCTGGGCGCGGACGGCGGTGAACTCGATGTCGCGGGGGTCGATGGTGAGAGGCATGGCGTGCGGCCAGTCTAGGGGAAGCGATTCAGGCGTGCGGCGGCCGTGGACCTCGGCGGCTACGGGCGGTGCGCGTGGTGGCAGCGGCCGTCGTCTGCGCGACCCCGATGCGCGCGCCGATGCCCTATGTTTCGCGGCTGGAGACAGACAACCCCCCCGAAACGCGCCCACCATGGACATCCAGACCCCCGCCCCCCCGCCCGAAGGCTGCATCAGCTGCGAAGTCGTCGACACGCACATCCTGCTCATCGGCATCAACCGTCCGGCCAAGCGCAACGGCTGGACGCCGCGCATGTTCCGAGAGCTGGCCGAGGCCTACACCCGGCTCGACGACGAGCCCGAACTGCGCGTGGGCGTGCTGCATGCCTTCGGCGACCACTTCACCGCCGGGCTGGACCTGCCGCAGGTGGTGGAGCACCTGCGCCGCGGCGAGAAGCTCGCGCCCATGGGCCTGGTCGAGCCGCACGACTTCGGCCTGCCCGGCTACCGCCGCCGCACCAAGCCCATGGTCGCGGCCGTCAAGGGCATCTGCTACACGGTGGGCATCGAACTGATGCTGGGCGCCGACATCACCGTGGCGGCCGACGACTGCCGCTTCTCGCAGATGGAGGTGCAGCGCTGCATCCTGCCCACCGGCGGCGCCACGCTGCGCATGCCCGAGCGCGCAGGCGTGGGCAATGCGCTGCTGCACCTGCTCACCGCCGACGAGTTCGATGCGGCCGAGGCCTACCGCTGCAATTTCGTACAGAAGGTGGTGCCGGCGGCCGAGGTGCTGGACGCCGCTGTCGGCATCGCTCGCCGCATCGCCGCGCAGGCGCCGCAGGCGGTGGTCGCCACGCGCCTGAACGTGCTCAAGGCCATCGAACTGGGCCAGGCCGCGGCCGTGGCCGACTTCGGCCCGGTGCAGCAACGCCTGCAGACGACGGAGGACGCCGCCGAGGGCGTGCGCGCCTTCGTCGAAAGGCGGCCGGCGCGCTTCACCGGCCGCTGAGGGCGCGCCAGGGACAGGGACGACTCCCCTGTCCGCGGCATGGTCTTGCGCGCAATTGTTTTGCGTGCAATTTAATTGCGCGCACAATCCGATCCATGCCCAAGACGCCCACCACCGCCGAACTGCTCAGCCTGGACAACCAGCTGTGCTTCGCGCTGTATTCGGCGTCGCTGTCCATGACGCGGCTGTACAAGCCGCTGCTCGACGAGTTGGCGTTGACCTACCCGCAGTACCTCGTGATGCTGGCACTGTGGGAGGCGGATGGCGTCACCGTGTCGGACCTCGGCACCCGGCTGTCACTGGACTCCGGCACGCTCACCCCCTTGCTCAAGCGCCTCGAAGCGACCGGCTACCTCAGCCGCATGCGC
Source organism: Pseudacidovorax sp. DMC4 (assembly GCF_056314265.1). Classification (NCBI taxonomy): domain Bacteria; kingdom Pseudomonadati; phylum Pseudomonadota; class Betaproteobacteria; order Burkholderiales; family Comamonadaceae; genus Pseudacidovorax; species Pseudacidovorax sp. DMC4. The sequence goes on from NZ_JBQUYR010000019.1 coordinate 12,968, forward strand.
GACGTGGCCGACGAGCGGCGCGTGCTGATCCGCCTGACGGCCGAGGGCCGGGCGCTGCGGGCCCGGGCCGTGCAGGTGCCGCAGTGCCTGCTGGCTGCCAGTCAGTGTTCGCTGGAGGAGCTCTCGCAGCTCACCCGGCAATTGCAGGCGCTGCGCGACCGCGTGTCCGCCGCCTGATCGTTCCTTGCCTCCCTTTCGTTTTCCCACCCAACCCAGGAGAAAGACCATGACCCACAAGCTCGAAAAAGTGCTCTACACCGCCCAAGCCCACACCACCGGTGGCCGCGACGGTGCCAGCAAGACCAGCGACGGCGCCCTGGACGTGACGCTGAGCTCCCCCGGCTCCGGCAAGCCGGGCACCAACCCCGAGCAGCTGTTCGCCGCCGGCTATTCCGCCTGCTTCATCGGCGCCTTGAAGGCCGTCGGCCCCAAGGTCGGCGTGAAGGTGCCCGATGACGTGAGCATCGACGCCAGCGTCTCCCTGGGCCCGATCAAGGGCGGCGCCGCCTACGGCATCGCGGCCAAGCTGGCCATCACCCTGCCGGGCCTGGACGCCGAGCAGAAGAAGAAGCTGGTCGATGCCGCCCACGAGGTGTGCCCGTACTCCAACGCCACCCGCGGCAACGTCGAGGTCGAGCTGTCGATCGCCTGATCGACGCACTCGCCTTGCGATGAAAGACGCCACCTTCGGGTGGCGTCTTTTTTTCGCCCGGCATGCGCCGCCAAAGCCCGCATTTGCGCAAACCCGGCTAAGCAGCGCCGTCGCCGGGCCGGCACACTGGCTGGCATGACAACCAGCCGCGCAGAGACGCGATACAGGGAGCGGGTCGCACGGGTGGTGGCCCACATCGTGGCGCATCCGATGGCAGAGCATCGCCTGGACGAACTGGCGGCCATGGCGCACTTCTCGCCCTGGCACTTCCACCGCATCTATGCCAGCGTCACCGGCGAGAGCGTGGCCGCGACCGTGCGGCGGCTGCGGCTGGCGCAGGCGGCCCGCCTGCTGCAGGAAGGCACTCAGAGCGTCACCGACATCGCGCTCGCCACGGGCTACGACAGCCCGCAGGCTTTTTCCCGCGCCTTCAGCCAGTTCACCGGCCAGCCGCCCAGCGCCTTCCAGCAGGCGATGCAGCGCCTGGCGCGCGGCGCAAACACAGCGGCGGCACCGTCCGACGGTCCGGCAGAAGCGAAGGATGCCCCCGCGCCATCGGGCATCGTCCAGATCGTCGAGTGGCCGGCCCAGCAGGTCCTGGCGTTGCGCCACCAAGGGCCCATCGCCATGATTCCGCACACCCAGCGGCGGCTGCACCTGCTGCTGGGCGAGGCCGCCGACACCGTCTGGCTGGGCATGGTTTGCGACGACCCGGCTGGTCCGCAGGCGGGGCTGATCTACCACGCTGCCGCAGCACCGGGAATGCACGGCACGTCCTGCCACGCCGAACTGCAAGCACTCACCATTCCCGCCGGCCTCTACGCGCGCCACCGACTGGCGGGGCCCTACACCCGCATCAGCGCCGCCTTCGACGCCCTGTATGCCCGCTGGCTGCCCGCCAGCGGCTACGAGCCGGACGACCGGCCCGCGCTCGAGCATTACCTGAATTCGCCGCGCAACGCCCTTCCGGCCCAACTGCGCACCGACCTGCTCATTCCAATCCGCCCCGCCGACGACCGATGAAGCCCCTTCGCCCCGCGCTATTCGCCCTCCTCTTTGCCCTGGCCGGCGCCGGCAGCCAAGCGGCCGGCCTCGCGTTCATCAATGTGCCTGCCGATGCCGACGGACCCGCCTTGCAGGGCACGGTCTGGTCGCCGTGCGCCACACCCGCGGCGGACATCGTGCTCGACCCGCTCGTGGTGAAAGGCGTGCGCGACTGCCCGGTGGCCGGCGACCGGCTGCCGCTGGTCGTGGTGTCGCACGGCACGGGCGGCTCAGCCATGGGCCACCACGACACGGCTGCCGCACTGGCCGATGCGGGCTTCGTCGTGGCCGCCATCGCGCACCCGGGCGACAACTTCCGCGACCTGAGCCGGCAGGCGCGGCTGTCCATCTTTGCCACGCGTCCCGTGGACATGCGGCGGCTCGTCGACCACATGGTCGGGCGCTGGCCCGGGCATGCGGCGCTGGACCCGCAGCGCATCGGCATCTTCGGCTTCTCGCGCGGCGGCTACACCGCCCTGGCGCTCATCGGCGCACAGCCGGACTGGACGCTGCGGCGCGACCTGTGCCCGGCCGGATCGACGGTGCCGCTGTGCCAGGAGGCGGCCCGCGGCGACGTGCCGCCGCCGCCCTTGCCGGACGCCCGCATCCGGGCCGCCGTGGTGGTCGATCCGCTGAGCGTGTTCGCTGCCGCGGGGCTGAAGAACGTGCGCGTGCCGGTGCAGCTGTGGGCCTCGCAATTCGGCGGCGACGGTGTGACGCCCGAGAGCGTGACCGCCGTGCGCGACGGCCTGCCCACGCCGCCGCAATGGCAGGTGGCCGAGGGCGCGGCGCACTTTGCCTTTCTGGCGCCATGCTCGGCCGCGTTCACGCGCATGGCGCCCGAGATCTGCAAGGACGGCCCCGGCTTCGACCGCGCGGCCTTCCACCAGCGCTTCAACGCGGCGGTCGTGGCCTTCTTCCGCCAGCAGCTGGCCACACCCGCGTCGCGCTGATCGTCTCGGCGGTCCAGCAACCCTTCAACCCGGCGCTCCGTCCTCCATCAGCGCCAGCAGGCGCTGCGCATGCACATGCGGCGGGCCGCGGCGCCAGATGGCGTGGGCCTCGGACTGGCCTGAGGCCTCGGTCAGCGGGCGGAAGACCACGCCGCGCAACCCGGCGCGCTGCATGGCGGCCGGCACCAGCCCCACGCCCAGGCCTTCGGCCACCAGCGCCAGCACGGCCAGCCAGTGGCGCACCTCGTGCCGCACCTGGGGCACAAAGCCGGCGGCCACGCACAGGTCCAGGATGCGCCCGTGGTAGTCGGGCGAGGCTTCGCGCGAGAAGAGCACCAGCGTCTGCTCGCGCAGCGCCGACAGCGCCACCTCGCGCCGGCGTGCCAGCGCATGGCCGCTGGGCAGGCAGCAGACGAAGGGCTCGCGCACCAGGAGCCGCTGCGCCAGCTCGTCGGGAATGCGACTGGTGTGGATGAAGCCCAGGTCCAGCTGGTCGTGCTGCAGGCGCGCCGTCTGCTCGGCCGAGTTGAGTTCGGTCAGGCTGAGCTTCACGCGCGGATGCGCCGCCTGGAAGCGCCGCAGCGCCTGCGGCAGGCCGCGGTAGAGCATGGCGCCGACGAAGCCCACCCGCAGCCGGCCCGCCGAGCCCTCGGCCACGTCGCGCACCTCCTGCGCGGCCTCGGCGGCCTGGGCCAGCAGCCGGGCGGCCGAGGCCTGCAGCGCCAGGCCGGCCGGCGTGAGGCGCACGGCCTTGCTGGTGCGCTCGAAGAGGCGCGCGCCCAGGCGTGCCTCCAACTGGCGGATGGCAACGGACAGCGGGGGCTGCGAGATGGCCAGCCGCTGCGCAGCGCGGCCGAAGTGCAGTTCCTCGGCCAGCACGGCGAAGTAGCGCAGTTGCCGCAGGTCCATCGATAGCTCCTTCGAATGGAACATGTGTCAAACGATATTAGACCTGCATGGATCGGCTCCGAACAATGTGGGGAAAGGCTGGTCGCGGTCGCCCCGCGACGGCCCCCTCAGGAGACACGCGCCATGCCCGACACCCGCCCACCCGCGGCCGCCGCCGCCATTCCCGACCGCCACGGCCAGAACCTCTACACCGCCGATGTCGAGCTGCAGCGCCTGCTGGCGCTGTACCTGCCCGCGCCCTTGCTCGCGCACCTGCAGCCGCACCTTCACCGGCTGGGCGCCCTGGCCGGTGGCCCGCTGGACACCCTGGCCGCCACCGCCGACCAGAACCCGCCCACGCTGAGCCTGCGCAGCCGCACCGGCCAGGACGAGCAGCGCATCGTCAAGCATCCGGCCTATGTGGAGATGGAACGCCTGGCGCTGGCCGAATTCGGCCTGGGCGCCATGTCGCACCGTGAGGAGACGCTGGGCTGGCGCGGCAAGATGCCGCCCGCGGTCAAGTACGCGCTGACCTTCCTCTTCGTGCAGGCCGAGTTCGGGCTTTGCTGCCCGGTCTCGATGACCGACTCGCTCACCCGCACGCTGCGCAAGTTCGGCAGCCCCGAGCTGGTGGCGCGCTTCCTGCCGCGGCTCACCTCGCTGGACTTCGACGAACTGGCCCAGGGCGCCATGTTCATGACCGAACAGGCCGCCGGCTCCGACATCGCCGCCACCGAAACGCGCGCCTGGCAGGACGAGGCCGGCCAATGGCGCTTGTCGGGCGACAAGTGGTTCTGCTCCAACCCCGACGCCGACTTCGCCATGGTGCTGGCCCGCGCCGACGGCGCGCCCGCGGGCATGAAGGGCGTCTCGCTCTTTCTGCTGCCGCGGCGGCTGCCGGACGGCGCGCTCAACCACTACCGCATCGTGCGGCTCAAGAACAAGCTGGGCACGCGCTCCATGGCCAGCGGCGAGATCCGGCTCGACGGCGCCGTCGCGCACCTGGTGGGCGAGGCCGGCCGCGGCTTCGTGCAGATGGCCGACATGGTCAACAACTCGCGCCTGTCCAACGGCGTGCGCGCCGCCGGCCTGATGCGCCGCGCGGTGGCCGAGGCCGAGTTCATCGCCCGCGAGCGCCGCGCCTTCGGCCGCACGCTGGCGCAGATGCCGCTGATGCAGCGCCAGCTCGACAAGCTGCGCGTGCCGGCCGAGCAGGCCCGCACGATGGTCTTCCAGACGGCGCGCACGCTGGAGCGCTCCGACGGCGGCGATGCGCAGGCCTATGCGCTGCTGCGCATCCTCACGCCGCTCATCAAGTTCCGCGCCTGCCGCGATGCACGGAAGGTGACCGGCGACGCCATGGAGGTGCGCGGCGGCTGCGGCTACATCGAGGAATGGAGCGATCCGCGCCTGGTGCGCGACGCGCACCTGGGCTCGATCTGGGAAGGCACCAGCAACATCGTGGCGCTGGACGTGCTGCGCGCCATCCGCCGCGAAGGCTCGCTGCCGGTGCTGCGCGCCCATGTCGCCGGATTGCTGGCCGAGGCCGGGCACGCGCTGGCGCCCGCCTTCGTGCAGGCGCTGCGCCATGCCATGGACCGGGCCTGCGCGCTCGCCGAGACCGCCACGCAGGACGGTGGCGACGTGCTGGCACGGCAGGCGGCCTCGGCCCTCTACCACTGCACCAGTGCCACCGCCATGGCCTGGGAGTCGGTGCGCACCGGCTCGGCAGACCGGCTGCGCTGGGCGCAGCTGGCGCTGCTGCACCGCGTGCTGCCGCGCGACCCGCTGACACCCGATGCGCTGCCCGCGGGCTGGCAGGCGATGCCGGCCGCGGCGCCTGCGCCCGCCGTGCAGACGCCCGCCTGACGCGGGCTGCACCGAACCTCTTTCCCGACCCCGATGACCGACAACAAAACGGAGACACGCATGCCCCATCAAGCCCTTCTTCGCCGCCGCCAGTTCGCCCTGGCCGCCACCGCCGCCGCGCTCATGCCCGCGGCCTTCGCACAGGCGCCCTTCCCGTCCAAGCCCGTGATGTTGGTGGTGCCGTTCCCGCCCGGCGGCCCGACCGACGCCATGGCCCGCACGCTGGCTGCCGAGATGAGCACCCGCCTGGGCCAGCCCATGGTGGTCGAGAACCGCGCCGGCGCCGGCGGCAACATCGGCGCCGAGTACGTGGCGCGGGCCGAGGCCGACGGTCACACGCTGATGTTCGGCACCTCGGGCCCGCTGGCCATCAACGTGAGCCTGTACCGGAAAATCGGCTACGACCCCACCAAGAGCTTCGCGCCCGTCATCCAAGTGGGGCACCTGCCCAACATCCTGGTGGTCAACCCCGCACTGCCCGCCAAGGACGTGAAGGAGCTGGTCGCCTATGCCAAGGCCAACCCCAACAAGCTGAGCTATGCCTCGTCGGGCAACGGCGCCTCGTCGCACCTGGCGGGCGTGCTGTTCAACAGCATGGCGGGCACCGAGATCCTGCATGTGCCCTACAAGGGCACCGGTCCGGCCCTCAACGACCTGCTGGGCGGGCAGGTGAGCATGACCTTCACCGACATCCTCACCGCCCTGCCCTACATCAAGGCCGGCAAGCTGCGCGCGCTGGGTGTGGCCACGGCCAGCCGCTCGCGGGCGCTGCCCGAGGTGCCGACCATCGCCGAGCAGGGCTACAAGGGCTACGACGTCAGCGTGTTCTTCGGCATCGTGGCGCCGGCCGGCACGCCGACCGATCGCATCGCGCTGCTCAACCGGCAGTTCGCGGAGGTGCTGGCCTCGCCCAAGGTCAAGCAGTCCTTCGACACGCAGGGCCTGGAGCCCGCGCCCGATACCTCGCCGCAGCAACTGGCCCGCTTCATCGCCACGGAGACGGCCAAGTGGAAGGGCGTGGTCGCGCAGTCCGGCGCGCAACTCGACTGAGGCATCGCGCGCTCCTATGCATCTGCCTTCCCAAGCCGGCGCGCTGGCCGGCATCCGCGTGCTCGACCTGTCGCGCATCCTGGGCGGCCCCTACTGCGGCCAGATCCTGGGCGACCATGGCGCCGATGTGCTCAAGGTCGAGCCGCCCGGCGGCGACGACACCCGCACCTGGGGCCCGCCCTTTCGCGACGGCGTGGCCTCGTACTACCACGGCCTCAACCGCAACAAGCGCATCCAGCACCTGGACCTGACCACGGCCGAGGATCGGGAGCGGATGCTGGCCCTGGTCGCCGAGGCCGACGTGCTGATCGAGAACTTCAAGACCGGCACCATGGAGCGCTGGGGCATCGGCCAGGCCGAACTGTCTCAGCGCTTTCCACGCCTGGTGTGGTGCCGCGTCACCGGCTTCGGCAGCGACGGCCCGCTGGGCGCGCTGCCCGGCTACGACGCCGCGGTGCAGGCCATGACCGGCATCATGAGCATCAACGGCGAGGCCGACGGCGGCCCGCTGCGCGTGGGCCTGCCGGTGGTGGACATGGTGACCGGCATGAATGCCGCGCTGGGCGTGCTGATGGCCTTGCAGGAGCGCGAACGCAGCGGCCGCGGCCAGTTGGTGGAGGCGGCGCTGTACGACAGCGGCCTGGCACTGCTGCACCCGCATGCGGCCAACTGGTTCATGGACGGGCGCGCGCCCAAACGCACCGGCAATGCGCATCCCAACATCTACCCCTACGACGCGCTGCGCACGGGCACCGACCCGGTGTTCGTGGCCGTGGGCAACGACCGGCAGTTCGCCGCCTTCTGCCGCGTGATCGGGATGCCCGACCTTGCCACCCACGCCGACTACGCCACCGCCGGCGCCCGCTCGGCGAACCGCGATGCGCTCAAGGCGGCGCTGGAGGCGCAGATGGCCGCCCTGGACGGCCGTGCGTTGGTCGAGGACCTGATGGCCGCCGGCGTGCCCGCCGCCCCGGTGCTGGATGTCGAAGCCGCACTTCGGCATCCGCACACGGCGCACCGCGGCATGGTGGTGGAGATGGAAGGCGGCTGGCGCGGGCTGGGCTCGCCCATCAAGCTGGACCGCACACCGGCGAGCTACCGGCATGTGCCGCTGACACCGGGCGACCGGTTCGCACCGCGGGACTGAACCCATCGCGCCGCCACCGGCGGCGCGCACCCGCTCACCGCCGTCACCCAGGCGACGGCCTTCGCGCTAGCCCGGTCGCGGGCCGGTCGCACAGCCGCTAAGGTGCGCAGTTCATCGCCACGGACCTGCCCCATGCCCACCACCGACTTCCTCGTCCATCCCATCGAGCTCGGCCAGACGCACCTGCGCGAGCGCGAGGACACCCCGCTCGAACCCGGCCAGGTGCGCCTGGGCATCGACCGCTTCGCGCTGACGGCCAACAACGTCACCTATGCCGCCTTCGGCGACGGGATGGGCTACTGGCGCTTCTTTCCCACCGGCGACGAGGCCTGGCGCTTCGTGCCGGTCTGGGGCTTTGCGCGGGTGCTGCAGTCCACGCATCCCGGCGTGGCGGTGGGCGAGCGGGTGTACGGCTTCTTTCCCACCTCATCCAAGGTCGTGCTGACGCCCGGACGGCTGTCGCCGGAGCGCTTCACCGACACGGCGGCGCACCGGGCCGAGCTGCCGGCGGTCTACAACCAGTACTTCCGCTGCGCCAGCGATCCGCTCTACACCGCCGACACGGAGGACATCCAGGCCCTGCTGCGGCCGCTGTTCATCACCTCGTGGCTGATCGACGACTTCCTGGGAGACAACGCCTTCTTCGGCGCCGCCGAGGGCGGGCGGGCCACGGTGCTGCTCTCGAGCGCATCAAGCAAGACCGCCTACGGCACCGCCTTCCAGCTCGCGCAACGGCCCGACGTGCGCGTGGTCGGCCTCACCTCCGAGGGCAACCGCGCCTTCTGCGAGGGCCTGGGCTGCTACGACGAGGTGCTGGCCTACGGCGAGCTGGACCGCATCGCCGCCGACGTGCCCTGCGTCTACGTGGACTTTGCCGGCAACGGCGAGCTGCGTCGTGCCATCCACGAACGCTTCGGCCGGCTGCGCTACAGCATGGTGATCGGCAACACGCATGTGGACCAGCGCGCGCCCGAGGGCAGTGCCAAGACGCTGCCCGGGCCCCGCGCCACCTTCTTCTTCGCACCGACACAGATCAAGAAGCGCACCGGCGAGTGGGGGGCCGAGGCCTTCGGTCAGAAGCTGGCGCAGGGCTGGCAGGCCTTCACCGCCCGCGCCACGCGGGCCGATGCGCCCTGGCTCCAGGTCGAGCAGCACCGCGGCGGCGCGGCGCTCCAGGCGCTGTGGCCCACGGTGATGCACGGCCGGGGTGATCCGCGCGCGGCGCATGTGGTGTCGCTCGCATCCTGAGCATCACCGAACGAAGCGGGCCGCAGCCGGCAATACGCGGAGTTCGCGCCGCAAGGGCCTGGGCGAGGCGTCGACGCTGCCTGCTTCGAGGTTCGGCCGGAACAAGTCCGACGCAGCCGCCTCCCCCGACGCCGACAATGCCCGGATGTCTGACACCCCGGCCGCGGCCCATCCCTACGAATCCCTCACGCCCGACGCGGTGCTCGATGCGCTGGCCAGCGTCGGCCTGTATGGCGACGGCCGGCTGCTGACGCTCAACTCCTACGAGAACCGCGTCTACCAGGTGGGCCTGGAAGACCGCTCGAACGTGGTCGTCAAGTTCTACCGGCCCGGCCGCTGGAGCGATGCGCAGATCCAGGAGGAGCACGACTTCGCCACCGAGCTGGCCGCGGACGACATCCCCGTCGTCGCGCCGCTGGCGCTGGAAGGCCACACGCTGCACCACCACGGCGGCTTCGCCTTCGCGGTCAGCCCCTCTCGCGGCGGACGCGCGCCCGAGCTGGACGACTTCGAGGTGCTGGAATGGGTGGGCCGCTTCCTGGCGCGCATCCACGCTGTCGGCCGCAAGAAGCCCTTTGCCGAGCGTCCGGCACTCGACCTGGCGAGCTTCGGCACCGCCTCGCGCGACTGGCTGCTGGCGCACGACATGGTTCCGCTGGACGTGCAGAAGGAATGGGAAGCCGCCTGCAACGAGGCGCTGGCGATGATCGGCGCCACCGCCCTGGACACGACCCAGCCCGCCGGCGACCTGCGCTGGCTGCGGGTTCACGGCGACTGCCACCCCGGCAACATCCTCTGGACGCCCACGGACCGGCCCGGCGGCGGCCCGCACTTCGTCGACCTGGACGATGCCCGCACCGGCCTGGCCGTGCAGGACCTGTGGATGCTGCTCTCGGGCGACCGCGCGCAGCGCACGGCGCAGCTGTCGGGCCTGCTCGACGGCTACGAGCAGATGCGCGAATTTGATCGCCGCGAGCTGGCGCTGATCGAGCCGCTGCGCACGCTGCGCCTGCTGCACTACAGCGCCTGGCTGGCCCGCCGCTGGCAGGACCCGATCTTTCCGATCAACTTCCCCTGGTTCGGCAGCAGCGACTACTGGAAGGGCCAGATCCAGATGCTGCAGGACCAGTGCGAGGCCATGGCCGAGGAGCCCCTCTATGCGTGAAGTGAAGAAGCACCCCCCATGCCGCTTCGCGGCTCCCCCCTCACTTGCGCCTTCGGCTTGGAGAGGGGCGCACCCAGCGGCCTGGCCGAGCCAGTTCCGCGGGTGCCCTGGCGTGGCCTGCTCCGCGGCCCTTCGATCTTTGCTGTCGCGCCTATGTCATCCGATGCGGGCGGCGCGCAGCGTGGTCGAGAGCTGACGTGCCGCACGCCGCGACGCCCCCCGACCTCTGCCCCTTGTGCGGCCAGCCCAATGCCTGCGGTGCCGAGGCGGCCCGTTGCAACGGCGAGCCATGCACCGACTGCTGGTGCATGACGGTGGCCATCCCGGCTGCGCTGCGGGCCCAGGTGCCGGCCGAGGCGCAGGGGCTGGCCTGCATCTGCAGGAACTGCGTGGCTCAGGCCTGCCCCGCGCCAGCGTCGACGGTCAAAGCGGCAGGCACTTGAGCTGCACGCCGGGCGCCTGCAGGCGTTCCGCATACAGGCCTTCGCGCGCGGGCGACAGCAACGCATGCAGGCCTTCCATCAGCGGCACGGTGTCACCCGCCTTGGCCTGGCGGTAACAGCGGCCCAGGTTCTCCAGGCTGGCCTTGAGCGCCTGGCCTTGGGCGGCATCGCTGCGCGCCAGCGCGTCGGCCTGGGCGTTGAGCCAGTCCTGCTGCGCCTTGAGGCTCTGGTCGGGCAGCCTGGCGGCTTCCTCCTTGGGGATCATGGTGGCGTACAGGCGCTGCAGGCTCTGCTCACCACCCTGGGCCATGCGCAGGCTGGCGTCGTAATGCACCTCGAAGCTGCCCTGGCGCCAGATCACGCGACGTACCTTGTAGTCGAGCTGGCCTTCTGCACCGCCCAGGGTCTGGATCAGTTCGCGGGCCTTGGCGTTGTCCGGGTCCTCGCCGAAGTTCTGGCGCAGAGCCTGGGCGATGGCGGCGTCGTCGGGGTAGCGGATGTCGCCGCCGGCCGCATTGCGCTCGCATCCCTGGAGCAGGGCCGCACCGGCCAACACGGCGGCCAACGCGACAGGCATGCGCCGCGGCATCGTTCTTCTCAAAAACATGGTCTGAAGGTCAATGGAACACGGCCGCAGTGTGCGGGCCGGATGGACTGACACACGCCAGAGAAGGCCGACGGACGGTTACGGCCATGCCGGGTTTGTGAACGCCTGTTTCCAAACTGTGTCCAGCCTGACCTCGAATTCGTTTCAGCGGCACGACTTCGGGTTTGACAACACCCTTCAGCTTCCGTTAAGGCTCGCCACCCCTTCGCCGGCCCCGAAAACTGACCACTTTGGTGCACAACCTGACCCGGAGGGAGCTGAGGACGACGCCTCCCATGCGTCTTGGCCTACGGGGTCCAGACCGCGAAATTCTTCACACTCCGGCGCGGGAATTGGAAGCAAACGCAAAAAAATGTGAGCAACACAGCGACTTACATCTATGTCAAAGCGACATCCGGGACGCCGATAGATTGCGGTCCGTGGTCCCGAGCGGACCGCGCTTCAACCCATCTCTCATCGCATCCAACAGGAGTCCTTTCCATGAAGAAATTCGTTGCAGCCGGTGCCGTCGCCCTCATGGCCGGTCTGTGCGCCCCCGCCTTTGCGCAGAGCGGCGCCGTCACCATCCCGGGCGTGGGCAAGGCCAGCGGATCGACCGGTTCCGAGATCACCAACAGCCGCATCACCGTCAGCGGCAACAAGGCCCGCGACGTGCTGGCCGGCGGCGGCGAGGCCGGCGTGATGAAGGTCGGTGCCAACGTCAGCATGACCGGCATGGCGAACGTCAACTCCGTCAACATCACCGGCTCCAAGGTGCGCAACAGCGAGATCACCGTGAGCGGCAACGAGGCCGACACCATCAAGGCCATCGGCGGCACCGCCAACGTCAACTCCGTCAACATCAACTGAGCGGACGCCCCCGCTCGGTGTGCCGGGACGGCCGCCGGGCAGGAGGGCTGACCACCCCGCCGTCCCGGACACCGGATGGAGACCGTGCCCGTGCCCCTGGCCGCCAGACAGAAGAACACCGCCCTCGTCCATGCCCTCGCCCTCGTGTGCGGGGGGCTGGCCGGCTTGGCGACGACTGCCGCGCAGGCGCAGGAAAGCGTGCTGCATGGCCTCGGCTGGATCACCGAGCGCCCCGGCTCCACGCTGGAGAGTGGCAGCAGCGCCCGCAACACGGGCAACCGCGCCAGCGGCGAGGTGATGGCCGGCGGCGGCAAGGCGACCGCGGGCGCCGGCATCGCCGGCTCGGCCGAACTCATCGCCACCTCGCAGGCCAACATGATCGGCCTGTCGGCGCTCGACACACGCAATACGCAGGTGTCGGTGCTGCAGAACCAGGTCAGCGGCTTTGTGCGTGCCATCGGCGGCGCGGCCTCGGCCAACAGCGTGCTGCTCTCGGGCGGCCAGGGCCGCCGACCGCTGGCCGACAGCCGCATCCAGATCCAGAACAACCAGGCGAGCCGCATCGAGGCCCACGGCGCCAAGGCGTCGGTGGCGCTCGGTGCGGGCTCGCTGCAATTGCCCGGGCGCGCCACCGCCAACGGCCTGCTGGCCGACGAAAGCGACCTGCACCGCCTGCGCGCAGACATGACGGGCAACCGCGCCGAAGGCGTGGCCTCGCTCGGCGGCGCGGCCATTGCCAACGGCAGCACGCTGGCGCGCACGCCGGTGGACGACCTGCAGATCACCCAGACGGACAACCGCGCCCGCGACGTGCGCGCCGGTGGCGGCAGCGCCAGCGTGGGCTGGGGCGCGATCGCCTCGGCGCAACTCAGCGGCGTGGCCGCGGCCAACGCGCTGACGGCCGCCAACAGCCGCCTCGAAGGCGCGCGCGTGCTGCAGCAAGGCAACCAGGCCGAATCGATCACGGCCACCGGCGGCAGCGCCCTGGCCAACAGCCTGAACCTGGCCGACTACCAGGGCGCCGCGCTGCGTCAGTACAGCGCGCAGATCGCCAACAACCGAGCGAGCCGCGTCGATGCCGACGGGGGCAGCGGCTCGGTGCTGGGCGGCGCGCTGGCCGATGTGCAGATGGCGGCCGTGGCGCTGGCCAACAGCATCTCGGTGCAGGGCGGCAGCGTCGAGGGCAGCACCCGGCACACGGTGAGCGGCAACGTGGCCGACGGCGTGCGCGCCAACGGCGGTGCGGCCGTGGCCAACAGCGTGTGGCTGAGCAAAGCCACCACGCGCTCGACCAGCGTGGTCATCCAGGACAACAAGGCCGACAGCGTGGCCACCACCGGCTTCCAGGGCAGCGCGGCCGGCGGCCTGATCGCCTCGGGCGAGCAGAACGCCATGGCGCTGGTCAACAGCCTGGGCGTGCTGGGCTCCGAGGTGGACGCGGGCCGGGTGGACATCCTCGGCAATCAGGCCTCGGGCCTCTCGTCGCGCGGCGGCAAGCTGGTGGCCAATGCCGTGAGCGTGGAAAAGGGCGAGGGCGGCGCATCGCGCCTGTCGGCCCGCACCACGGTGCAGGACAACAGTGCCCGCCAGATCGCCACCGGCGCCGCCTCGGGCGGCGTTGCGGGCGGGCTGGCCTCGACCGACCAGAACGCACGCGCGGCCGTCAACGCTGTGGTGCTGCACCAGAACGCGCGCGCCGACGGCGGCTCCACCCTGCAGGTGACGGGCAACCGCGCGTCCAACGTGAGGGCGCCGGGCGGCACGGCGCTGGTCAACGCCCTGGGCGTGTACCGGGACTCGCAGCTCTCGGGCAGCCCGGTGACGCTGGCCGACAACCAGGCCAGCGACGTGACGGCGGGCGGCGGCTCGGGCCAGGCCATGGGCGCCGGCTCGGCGAAGAACGGCATCCTGGTCGCCAACGGCCTGTACCTCGAAGGCGAGGGCGGCGCACGGCTGGCCTCGTCGCCGCTGACGGTGCGCGGCAACACGGCCCGCCAATTGCAGGCCGATGGCGGCCGGGTGAATGCCAACGCGCTGGCCGTCAACGGCCAGGGCGACGTGCAGGCCAGCCCGGTCACGCTGACCGGCAACCAGGCCAGCGACGTGCGCAGCAGCGGCGAGCAAGGCACGCTGTTCGGCAAGGCCGTCAGCGGCGGCGTGGGCCAGGCTTATGCCAACGCGGTGCAGGTGCTGGGCCAGTTGCGCGGCAGCAGCCTGGCGTTGGCCGACAACCTGGCCGGCCAGGTGCGCGGCGACCAGGCCGTGGCGCTGGCCAACAGCGTGCTGCTGGACGGGAACTCGACACTGCAAGGCAGCAGCGTCAGCCTACGGGGCAACCAGGCGCAGGGCGTGCAGGCCAAGGATGGCCATGTGGCCGCCGCCAACAGCCTGGTCAACGAAGGCCGCATCAGCGGTGCGCAGATCGGCATCGACGGCAACCGCGCGACGGTGCAGGCCGACGGGGGCGACGCCATCGCCAACACGGTGCGCAACCGCGGCAGCATGGCCGGCAGCCGCGTGACGATCAGCGGCAACCAGGGCCAGGTGGCGCGCAAGGGCACGGCCAACAGCGTGGACAACAGCGGCACGCTGGCCGGCGGACAGATCACCATCCTGGGCAACCAGGGCAGCGCGCAGGACGGCGGCACCGTCAATTCCTTCGTCAACAGCGGCCGGGCCACGGGCAATGTGCACATCGCCGGCAACACGGGCAGCGCGCGCGGCAACGGCAGCCTGGCCAACAGCGTGCGCAACACCGGCAACCTGGCCGCCAACATCACCATCCTCGGCAACCAGGGCACGGCCAGTGGCGGCGGCGTGGTCAACAGCGTGGTCAACCGCGGCAACCTGAGTGGCGCAGTGGCCATCGTGGGCAACCGCGGCACGGCGTCCAACGGCGGCACGGTCAACTCGCTGGTCAACACGGGCACCATGTCCGGCAAGGTGACCATCGCGGGCAACCAGGGCTCGGCGGGCATGGGCGGCACGGCCAACTCGGTCATCAACCGCGGCAGCATCACCGGCAGCGTGACCATCGTGGGCAACAACGCCCGCGCCGGCATGGGCACCACCACCGCCAGCGTGCGCAACTACGGCGCGCTGGCGGGCGCGGCCGGCGTGACCGGCGGCGCGCCCTGGGCCGCCAGCGTCGGCAAGACCATCACCCTGCCCTCCACCGGCGTGGTCAACCGCAGCGTGACCGTCGGCCCCGCGGTGACGGTGCTCAACATGTGATTCAACCCACTCTGGAGACCTTCTTCATCATGCACACACGCACACCACAGTGGTCCCTTGTCGCCGCCGCCGCCACCGCCCTTCTGCTGGCCGGCGCAGCACAGGCCCAGCTCGTCAACTACAGCGAGCAACTGGGCAACTACAGGGACAACAAGGACGCGGGCGTGAAGCTGATCGACGGCGTCACGCCCGGCGTCACGGCCCGCGCCCGGGTGGCCCGGGCGCTGGAGCAGAACAAGGTGGTGGACCAGCAGGCGCTGGTGCAGCCCGACGGCACGCTCAAGCTGCCGGCCAACCAGAGCAACCTGGTGATCCGCACCGACTACAGCAACGTCCAGCAAGGGGCCGACGGCCAGCTGCGCATCGCGAGCCCGACGATCCAGGGCAACGTGAGCGGCAACGTGACGCTGTTCGTCGACGGCAAGGGGGTGGAGAACATCACCGTGCTCAACAACGGCCGCTGACGCAGCACCACCGCCCCGGCCCGCGCGGGCCGTACACCGCGTACCGATAACAACAACGCCTCTGCTCACATGACCTTCGCACTCGCCCGCGGCGCCCGGATCAGCGCCCGCCTAGCCACCCTCGCCGCCGCCGCTGCCCTGGTAGCCGGCTGCGCCACCACGGAGAACGCCCTCAAGGACGCCGACCAGCTGCTCGCCGAGCGCGAGGCCGCCAAGTCCCTGCCTACCGCCAACCTGAGCCAGTACGCCGCCGCGCTCACGCGCTTCGGCACCATGCTCGACGTCTACAAGGACGGCGACCCGGTCGTCTACATGCAGACGCGCAACATCCTCGATGCGACCAACCTCTCCAACCCGCTGGTGGGCTCGGAGATCCCGGGCGACATCACCGAGATGGTCCGCACCGCCGTCAACCGCATCGGCGCGCGCATCGTCTACGTGCCCTACCACCCCGACTACCTGATCTCGCAGGCCCAGCTGGGCGCGCGCTTCGGCGTGACCATGCCGGACTTCCTGATCACCGGCGCCCTGACCGAATTCGACCGCGCGCTCTCGGGCGCCGGCCGCTCCAACTCGGCCAGCGTGGACTTCGGCAAGGGCAAGGGCGAGACCAACATCGGCGCCGACTTCAAGCGCACCGCCATCCTCTCGGCCCTGGCGCTGGACCTGAACCTGGTGAGCTTCAGCACCCAGCAGATGGTGCCGCGCGTGCAGGCGTCCAACGTGATCAAGGTGCTGAACTTCAGCTCGGAGGACAACGCCAGCCTGGGCTTCTACGGCGATGCCTTCGGCTTCAAGCTCGAGGGCAAGTACCTGCAGGGCCGGCACTCGGCCATCCGCACGCTGGTCGACCTGAGCGTGCTGGAGCTGATGGGCAAGGCCACCAACACGCCCTACTGGCGCTGCATTCCCGGCGGCACGCCCGACCCGGTGGTGGTGGACAACATGCGCAAGTCTTTCGAGGCGCTCACGCCGCAAGTCAAGATCGGCCTGATTCAGGTGACGCTGCGCAAGTACGGCGAGAACGTGGCCATCAACCAGCAGCTGGACGCGCCCACGCAGGAGGCGCTGCGGCGCGTGTATTCGAGCCGCTATCCACAGCTGGGCGACACGGTGGACGTGCTGAGCTGGCAGGGCTTCGAGCCGCTGTTCTTCGGCGTGCCCATGCCGTGGGACGGCCAGCTGGCCGCGCCCGCCACGGCGGTGCCGGCCGCCGGCACGGTGCCGCCCGCGGCGGCCGCGCCGGCGAGGACGGGCGCATGAGGCTGCGCCGGGCTTCTTCTTGCGGCGTTGGCCGCGGTGCCACCCCGGCGCCGGCGCCATCTGCCAGGGCGAGTGCGCTGGCGGCCCCACTGCTGCTGGCGGCCATGGCCACGACGGCCGCGCTCGGCGCGCCTGCCGTGCGCGCGCAGACCGTGATCGGCAACCCGGGCGCCAACGTGAGCAATGGCGCAGCCGTGAGCAGCGGTGCCGCAGGCGCGGTCGTCAGCGGCTCGGCGGCGGCCACGCCAGTCACGCCCGCAGGCGCCAATACGACGCCCTCTGCCGCCGCCGAGGCAGGCGCGCGTTTCGTCGAATCGTGCCAGCAGGCCATCGAGCGCGGCATGGTCAACCCTGGCTGTCAGGGCCCGCTCTACGGCAGCGAGATCTCGCGCCTCAAGGAAGACGCGCTGCGCACCCAGAACCCTGCCCTGCTCACCCTGCTGGGCGATGCCTACCAGAGCAACCGCAGCGGCATCTCCGACATCGGCCAGGCCTACCGCTGGTACCTGCTGGGCGCGGTGCGCGGCGACCCGCGGGCCATGCAGCGACTGTCCGACCTCTACCGCAACGGCCAGGGTGTGCCCAAGGACAACATCAAGGCCCTGGGTTATGCCCGCCTGGCGCAGCGTCTGGCGCTGCCCGGCAGCCAGAACGCCCAGGGCGCCGCCGAGACCATCAACAGCCTGGGCCAGGAGATGGCGGCGGAGGAGACGGCGCTGGCCGACCGCTTCGCCAGTGAACTGGAAGCGCAGATGCGGCAGGCGCCTGGCGCGGCTGCATCCGGCGCGCCTGCCGTGCCGGGCATGGCAGCGCCGCCGACGGCGGCGGCCCTGGGGCCGGCGGGGCCCAAGCTCTCCGGCCCGCCCGGCCTGGGCGCCCTGCGGGCCGCCGAGGCCACCGCGCAGCCGCCGTCGCCCGCGCCAGCGCCCGCCCCTGCACGTTCGCCGCTCGGCGGCTTTCCTGGACAGGAGGCGCTGCAGGCGACGCCATCGCCATCGCCATCGCCATCGCCATCGCGCTGAGCGTCGGGCCCCGGCCGCCCCTCCGCATCCACCGTGACGAGACCTTCGCCATGACCCAGAGACCTTCCACCCCTCCCGCAGCGCCAGCCCGCAGCCCCTTGCGAGCGCCCCGTGTCGCGGCCGCGCTCGCCGCCGGCCTGGTGGCAGGCGCCGGCTGGGCCGCTGGCCTTTCTCCCGACCGAAGCACGACCACCATGATCGAACGTCCCGGCACCGGCACCAACCGCATCGAAGTCACTGGCAACAGCGCCAGCAACGTGCAGGTGCGCTGCGCCGACGGCACCGCCACCACGGCCGGCGCCAACGTCAACAGCGTCGACATCGACAGCCGCGCCCTGCAGGGCCGCACCGTCGTCGTCACCGGCCGCAACACGCGCGACGTGAAGGCTGGCGTCGACTGCGCCCAAGGGGGTGCCGGGGCCGCAGCCAACGTCAACAGCGTCAACATCCGATGAAGCCCACGCACGCCTTCCCAATCGCCACCCTCGCGCTGGCAGCGGGGCTGCTGGCCGCCTGCTCCGACCGCGACAGCACACCGGCGGCATCCACCCCCACGCCGGCACCGGCCGCGGCGCCGATGGCAAGCCCAGCGCCCGCAGTGGCACCGACGGCGGCGCCCGCCGAGGGCAGCGCTTCCGCGCCCGCTCCGGCGCCGACCGCCGCCACCCCCACCAGCGCACGCCAGTTGCCCCTGTCCGTGCAGGGCGTGGCCAGCGCCGGCCTCACCGTTCGCGTGAAGGGCGTGGAGCTGGGGCCCGATGCGACCGTGCTGGACGTCAGCGCCTCCTTCGCCAGCCCGCTCACCAACTGGACGCAGATGGCGTCCGGCGACACCTACCTGCAGGATGAGGCCGGCAACAAGCTCATGCTCAAGCGGCCCGAGGACAACCGCTACCTCAAGATCAAGACCGGCGACACCATGGAGGGCCGACTCGTCTTCCTGGGCGCCGTGCCGGCCGATGCGCGGCAGGTCAAGCTCGTCATCAACGAAGGCAGTCCGCCGGACGACACCAACAGCCCCGGCCTGGAGATGGTGCTGCCGCTCAAGGCCGGCGGATGAAGCGCGCGGCAGCCGTGGTCGGCGCGGCCGGGCTGCTCGTCGCCTGCGCCGCGATGGCACAAGCGACCCCGGCGTCGGCCGCAGGGGGTGGCGGCTATCAGGTGCGGCGCAGCGCCCAGTCGCTGGCCGGAGAGCCCACGCGCTGGCAGCCGGCGGTGGGCGCACCCGTCAGCGAATGGCGCCCGGCCGGCACCGGCAGCAGCTGGCAGCGCGCCGCGGCCGAATCCACCTTCGGCAAGGCCGCCGCGCCCGACACCACGCTGCGTCTGGCGGAGGTGCCGCCCGCACGCCTGGCCCGCACCCGCACCTTGCTGACCGAGCTGAACGCCCGGCCGACACCGCAAAAGGCCATCGTGGTCGACCTGCCGGCGGACGTGCTCTTCGACTTCGACAAGGCCGACTTGCGGCCGGATGCCGAGCCCGCGCTGGCCCGCGCGGCCGAGCTGCTGCAGGGCTATCCCGATGCACCCGTGCGCGTGCGCGGCCACACCGATGCGCGCGGCAGCGACGCCTACAACGACGCGCTGTCGCTGCGTCGCGCGCAGCGCGTGGCCGAGCGGCTGGCCGCCGCGACGGGCACGCGAAAGCTGGAGACCGAAGGCCTGGGCCGGCGCGAGCCCATCGCCGCCAACACCCGGCCCGATGGCCGGGACGACCCCGAAGGCCGCCAGAAGAACCGGCGTGTGGAGATCGTGATCGGCCCGCGCGCGTCGAGCGGATGGACGCAGAGCAAGGAGATGCCATGGCGCTGATCGACTGCCCCGACTGCGGACGCCGCGTGTCGCCACGCGCGCCGAGCTGCCCCAACTGCGGCGCGCCGATCACCGCCAAGGGTCGTCCGGCCGATCAGCGCCTGGTGACGCCCGGCCTGCTCGGCCGCCTGGCCGCGGTGCTGGGCGCCTGGCTGGTGTTTCCGTGGGTGGCGCGGCTGCTCGCCTTTCTGGCGGGCATCGCCCTGCTGATCGTGATGTTCACGACGGCGCGCTGAGCGCACCGCCGGTTCGATCAGGCAGCGAGCGGCTGCTGCGGCAACGGCTCGTCCGCGTTCGCGGCAGGGGCTTCCGTGACCAGCGGTGCGGTGCCCTCGACCGGGACGGGCGCCTGGTCCTGCTGCGACACGGCGGGCTCGGGCGACGGATCCTGGACCGGCACCGGATCGCCGGCCGGCGGCGGCTCCTGCACCGGCGCCGGTTCGCCACTCTCGGCGCGCACCGGCGCCGGCTGGCCGCGCTGCGCGGTCACCAGCTGATGGATGAACTGCAGCTTGCCCACCCCCGCATGCGGCAGCACGAAGGGATAGAAGTCCGGCTGGCCCATGCTGCGCGACAGCTCGTTGAGCACGTTCGTCAGCCGCACCCAGCCGTTGAGGAAGTCCAGGAAGCGGTCGGCGTCCTCGTGCTCGGGCTGCCAGAGGTCCTCGCGGGTGAAGAGGTCGCTGGTGAGTTCGACGTTCACGGCGTTGACGCCGAAGCTCAGGGCGGTGTCCACCGTGTCGGCCATGTGCAGGTAGTGCGCCCAGGTCTCGGCCCAGTCCTCCCAGGGATGGGTGCTGGCGTAGCTGGTGACGTAGCGCAGCGCCCAGTCGGCCGGTGGGCCGTTCTCGTAGTGGCGCTGCAGGGCCTGGCCGTAGTCTTGCGTCTCGTCGCCGAACAGCGCGCGGAAGCCGTCCAACCAGGGCGTGGGCGCGACCAGCACGTCCCAGTAGTAGTGGCCGATCTCGTGGCGGAAGTGGCCCACCAGCGTGCGGTAGGGCTCACGCATCTCGGCGCGCGTCTTCTCGCGCTGGGCGTCGTCGCCTTCCTCGATGTTGAGGGTGATCACGCCGTCCTGATGCCCGGTGAGCACGCGCGGTGCGCCCGGCAGGTTGGAGAGGAAGTCGAAGGCCAGGCCATGGGCCGGATCGGCCAGCCGGGTGCTGATCGGCAGGCCCAGCGCCAGCAGCTGCGACATCAGGCGTCGCTTGGCCGTCTCCATCTTCAGCCACAGCTCGGGGTTCTCCGGCACCGACAGGTCGGGGATGGTGCGCGTGGCGCTGCAGGCCAGGCACAGGCCCGGCGCGAGGCCGTGGGTGTGGGCCAGGCCATGGTCACTCTCGGGATCCTCCGGCACCAGCCAGTTGCAGGCAGCGGCGGTGCTGAAGTTGGCGCAGCGGCGGTAGCGGGGGCCGTCCGGTTCGCCGAAGACGGTGAACAGCTCCGGATCGTCGGTGGGCGCGAGCGGCAGCACGCCGACCCGCGAGGTCACGTAGCCCAGCGGCGTGCCGCAGGCCAGGCACTGGCTGTTGCGCAGATAGACCGGCCGGCCGCACTGGCAGACGTAGGCGCGGCTGACGGCCGGTGCGGCCAGTTCGTCGGCCAGCGCGCCGCCGCTGTGCACCTGGGCGGAAGAACTGTCGGATATGAGCATGGGCACTCCCCTGTTGTGCATCGATAACGGGACGCGGGGACGCACGGCTTTGGGCACGTGCGCCAACGATGCGCGTGTGCTCCGCTCCGCCCCCGGATCGCGGGATTGTTCAGACGCCCCCTGGCCCCGCTCGGCGGGCGAAGCCCCGTATGCTTGTAGGACCGGACGGCCCACCCGATCCGGCGGGGGCGCCGCTCCCGACGGCCCCTGCTCCATGACCGCCCCCACGCCCTCTCCCGCCTCCGCCCCGCCCGCCCATTCGCCGCTGCGCCAGCGCTACGGGCCGCGCTACCGCTGGCTGCTGCTGCTGTCGGTGATGGTGGGGACGATGGCATCGATCATGTCCTCCACCGTGGTCAACGTGGCCATCCCGGACCTGAGCCGGCACTTCGGCCTGGGGCAGGAGCGGGCGCAATGGGTCAGCTCCGGCTTCATGGTGGCGATGACCGCCTCCATGCTGACCACGCCGTGGCTGCTGGCGCGCTTCGGCTACCGGCGCACCTATGTCGGCACCATGGTGCTGCTGCTGGCCGGCGGGCTGCTGGGCGGGCTGGCGGACCTGTTCCCGCTGGTGCTGGCCGCGCGCGTCATGGAAGGCCTGGCGGCCGGCGTGGTGCAGCCCATCCCGGCCATCATCATCCTGCGCGCCTTCGAGCCGCACGAGCAGGGCCGCGCCAGCGGCTTCTTCGGCATGGGCGTGGTGCTGGCGCCGGCCGTGGGCCCCAGCATCGGTGGTGTGCTGGTGGATCTGGCGGGCTGGCGCTCGATCTTCTTCATGGTGGTGCCCTTCTGCCTGGCGGCCTTCTGGCTGGCCTGGAAGTTCGTGCCGCCCACCGCGCCCGGCGGCGCCCAGGCCGGCCGCAGCCATGCGCTGGACTGGCGCGGCCTGCTGATCGGCACCGCGGGCACGCTGTGCCTGCTCAACGGCCTGGTCGAACTGCGCGGCGATGCGCCCGGCCAGGCCGCGCTGCTGCTGGCGCTGGCCGCCGCCGCCCTGGCCACCTTCGTGTGGTGGGAGCGGCGCCTGGCCGCGCGCGGCGACGAGCCGCTGATGGACATGCGCCTCTTCACCCACCGCCAGTTCGCCATGGGCACGGTGGTCGCCTTCATCTACGGCACGGCGCTGTTCGGCTCGACCTACCTGCTGCCGGTGTTCATGCAGGTGGCGCTGCACCTGTCGGCCTCGCACGTGGGCACCATCATGCTGCCGGCCGGCATCGTGCTGGCCTTCACCATCGCCGGCGTGGGCCGGCTGGCCGATCGGCACCCCACCTGGCTGCTGGTGAGCACCGGCCTCTTGCTGCTGACCGTCAGCTTCGCGCTGATGCCCACGCTGTCGCTGGCCGGGCCGCTGTGGCTGCTGACGCTGTATGCCGTGATCGGGCGCATCGGGCTGGGCTTCATCCTGCCCTCGCTCAACATCGGCTCGATGCGGCCGCTGCCCAAGGCCATGATCCCGCAGGGTGCGAGTGCCATCAGCTTCCTGCGGCAGCTGGGCGGCTCGGCGGGCGTGAGCCTGTGCGCCGTGGTGCTCGAATGGCGGCTGGCGGTGCATGGCGATTCGCTGGCGCAGTTGCAGAGCAGCCCGGCGCGGCTGGCGGCCTTCGACGAGGTGTTCCTCATCCTGGCCGGGCTGTGCGGCCTGGCGCTGCTGGCGGCGCTGCAGCTGCGGGAGCGGCACCACCGCGGCTCGCTCTGACCGCAGTGTGCGCGACAGCCGCGACGCGACGGCTCGGGTCTAATCGGGGCCGCTTTTTTCAACCCGGGCCCCAGCCGCCCGACAACAACGAAGGAGATCCCGCAGATGCTCAACCATGTGATGGTCGGTAGCCAGGACATCGAACGCGCCAAGCGCTTCTACGACGCCGTGCTCGGCGTGCTGGGCGCGCCCGAAGGCATGCGCAACACCGGCCCGGGCGGCCACCAGCGCGTGTTCTGGCGCCACGACGGCAACACCTTCGGCATCACCGAGCCGATCAACGGCGAGGCACCCACCGTCTCCAACGGCGCGACCATCGGCTTCAAGTGCACGTCGCCCGAGCAGTTGCAGCAGTTCCACGACGTGGCCGTGGCGCATGGCGGCACCGCCATCGAGGACGCCCCGGGCCCCCGCGGCGACGGCACCATGCACCTCGCCTATGTGCGCGACCCGGACGGCCACAAGCTCTGCGGGCTGTACCGCGCCAGCCGCAAGGCCTGAATCTCCCTTTGCAACGACCGCCCCGCCGCCGCCATGTGCCAGCTCCTCGGAATGAACTGCAACGTGCCCACCGACGTGCAGTTCAGCTTCACCGGCTTCGCCCAGCGCGGCGGCCGCACCGACCACCATGCGGACGGCTGGGGCATCGCCTTCTTCGAGGACCGCGGGCTGCGCCACTTCGTGGACCACCTGCCGGCCTGCGACTCGCCGGTGGCGGAGCTGATCCGCCGCTACCCCATCAAGAGCCGCAACGTCATCGCGCACATCCGCAAGGCGACGCAGGGCGCGGTCAACCTGCAGAACTGCCATCCCTTCGTGCGCGAGCTGTGGGGCCGCTACTGGGTGTTCGCCCACAACGGCGACCTGAAGGACTTCCGCCCGCGGCTGCACGGCAACTTCCATCCCGTGGGCGGCACCGACAGCGAGCATGCCTTCTGCTGGCTGATGCAGGAGCTGGCCAAGTCGCATGCAGACGTACCGAGCGTGGACGAGCTGACGCTCACGCTGCGCGAACTGGCGCCGCGCATCGCGAAGCACGGCACCTTCAACTTCCTGCTCTCCAACGGGCAGGCGCTGTGGGCACATGCGTCCACCAATCTCTGGTCCATCGAGCGGCAGCATCCCTTCACCCTCGCGCAGCTGGCCGACGAGGACTTGTCGATGGACTTCGCCCAGCACACCACGCCGGACGACCGCGTGGCCGTGGTGGTGACGGCGCCGCTGACGACCAACGAAGCCTGGATCCCGTTCGCCCCCGGGGAGCTGCGCGTTTTCGAGAACGGCAGACGCAGGGGCTGACACCCCCGAGCCCCTTCGCGGCTCCCCCGGAGAGATGGCCACGCTGCAACGGCGGGCTTGCGCCCGCACCGCCTTGCGTTGACGATGCGTTAACTAATAATAACAATTCGCATTCTCTCAAGACCCATCTCCATGACCCGACTCTTCACGCCGGGGCCGTTGGCCCTGGCCGCCGGCCTGACCCTGCAGGCGCTGGCCGCCTCGGCCCAGACCGCGCCCGCCGCGACGACCGCACCGACCACAGCCGGCACGCTGTCCACCGTCACCGTCGAGGCCAGCGCCGACGCCTCGGCCGAAGGATTGACCAAGCCCTATGCCGGCGGCCAGGTCGCCCGCGGCGGACGCGTGGGCCTGCTCGGCAACGTCGACCTGATGGCCACGCCTTTCGCCACCACCGCCTACACGCAGGAACTGATCCAGAACCAGCAGGCCCGCAGCGTGGCGGACGTGCTGCAGAACGACCCCTCGGTGCGGGTGGCGCGCGGCTTCGGCAACTTCCAGGAGTCGTACTTCATGCGCGGCTTCATCGTGAACTCGGACGACATCGCCTACAACGGCCTGTACGGCCTGCTGCCGCGGCAGTACATCGCCTCGGAGCTGTTCGAGCGCGTGGAGGTGCTGCGCGGCGCCAGCGCCTTCCTCAACGGCGCCACGCCCTCGGGCGGCGGCATCGGCGGCAACATCAACCTGCTGCCCAAGCGCGCCGGCAACGAGCCGCTGACGCAGCTGACCGTGGGCGGCGCCAGCGGCTCGCAGGGCTATGCCGCGGCCGACATCGCGCGGCGCTTCGGGCCGGACCAGAGCCTGGGCGTGCGCGTGAACGCCGCCCACCGCGACGGCGGCACCGGCGTCGACGGCGAGTCGGTCAAGCTGAGTGCACTGTCGGTGGGCCTGGACTGGCGCGGCCGCGATGCCCGCGTGTCGGCCGACATCGGCCACCAGGAGCACCGGCTCGACGCGGCCCGGCCCAACGTGACGCTGGGCAGCGCGGTCACCGTGGTGCCGCGCGCCCCCGACGGCCGCAGCAACTACGCGCAGCCCTGGACCTATTCGATGGAGCGCGACACCTTCGGCTCCCTGCGCGGCGAGTACGACATCACGCCCGACATCACCGCCTGGGCCGCCGCCGGCGCCCGCCGCAGCGCCGAAAGCAACGCGCTGGCCAATCCGACGGTCAACAACGCCTTCACCGGCGCCAGCACGGCCACGCGCTTCGACAACACCCGCGAGGACGACGTGAAGACCGCCGAGCTGGGCCTGCGCGGCAAGCTGCGCACGGGCAGCGTGGGCCATGAATGGGTGCTGGGCTACTCCTGGTACGACCTGCAGAAGAAGAACGCCTATGCCATGGGCCTGGCGGCGGGCTCCTCGGTCGCCAGCAGCATCTACACGCCGGTCGCCCGCTTTGCGCCGGGCCTGAGCTACCTGGGCAACGACCTCACCAGCCCCGCGCTCAACGGCACCACCACGCTCAGGAGCTGGGCGCTGGGCGACACGCTGTCCTTCCTGGACGACCGCCTGCGCGTGACGCTGGGCGCGCGCTACCAGACCCTCGAATCGACCAGCATCCCTTACGTGGTCGCCAATGCCGGCCGCTTCGTGGCGGGCAGCACCAGCATCAGCAGCTACGACCAGAGCCGCACCAGCCCGGTGGCGGGCGTCGTCTTCCGGCTGCAGGACAACCTGTCGATCTACGCCAACTACATCGAAGGCCTGGCGCAGGGCGACACGGCGCCGACCGCCACCAACGGCGTGCTGGTGGTCAACGGCGGCCAGGCGCTGGCCCCGTATGTCTCCAAGCAGAAGGAAGTGGGCCTCAAGTACGACGGTGGCCGCATCGGCGCCACCGTGGCCGTCTTCAGCACCGAGAAGCCGCGCGCCTACCTGGACACGGCGACCGGCATCTTCTCGGCCCGCGGCGAGGACCGCCACCAGGGCGTGGAGCTCAACACCTTCGGCGAGATCACCCGCGGCCTGCGCGTGCTGGGCGGCGTGACCTGGCTGGACGCCGAGCAGAAGAACACCGGCAGCGCCGCCACCGACGGCAAGCGCGTGATCGGCGTGGCGCGCGCCCAGGGCAGCCTCGGCCTGGAATGGGACGTGCCCGGCGTGCCGGGCCTGGCCCTCACCGGCCGCGTCGTGCGCAACGGCAGCAGCTATGCCGACGCCGCCAACACCCTGCGCGTACCCGGCTGGACGCGCCTGGACGTCGGCGCACGCTACCTCACCGAAGTGGCGGGCAAGCCCGTCACCTTCCGCGCCCGCATCGACAACGCCACGGACCGCAACTACTGGGCCTCAGTGGGCGGCTATCCAGGCTACGGCTACCTGGTGCAGGGCGCACCGCGCACCTTCAACGTGAGCGCCACGGTGGACTTCTGAGCAGCGCGCGGGTTCAGGGCCCGATCCAAGTCGCTGGCCAGGCTGAAGAGCGCGCCATGTCCCGCAGCACGTCCACCACCAGCGCATCGACCGCGGCGCAGGCCACGGTCTGCGGGCGCGCCGTGCCCAGGACGCGCACCACGCGGCGGCGCATGGCGGGGCTGTCGATGGCGATGGTGCGCAGGCGGCCCGCCGCCACCTCTTCGGCCACGGCGCCGGCCGCCAGGATGGTGCTGCCGATGCCCTCCTCCACCGCGCGCTTGACGCTGCCCAGCGACTCGATCTCGGCCACCACGTCCAGCTGCACGCCTGCGGGCGCGCAGGCCTCGTCGATCAGCCGGCGCAGGCCATGCTCGCGGCCCGGCAGCACCAGCGGCCAGCGCGCCAAAGAGGCCAGGCCGATGCGCCGGGGCACCCGGCCCTGCACGGCACTGGTCACCAGCACCAGGCGGTCGTCCAGCAGGGGCTGCTTGGCCAGGCCGGGCTCCGGGGCATCGCCGTAGAGCAGCGCCAGGTCCAGCCGGCCCGACAGCAGCCATTCGCGCACGAAGCCGCTGTAGCCCTCCACCAGCTTGAGCCGCACCTGCGGCAGGCGCTCGCGGCAGGCGCGCAGGAGGGGCAGCGTGGCCACCAGCGCGACGGTGGTGGGCAGCCCGATGGCCACCTCGCCCTGCGGCGCGTCCAGCGCCTCGCGCACCGCCAGGCGCGCCCGCTCGGCATCGGCCAGCACCACCTTGGCGTGTTCGAGGAACACGCTGCCCGCGGGCGTGAGCGCCATGCCGCGGCTGGAGCGCACGAAGAGCGGCGCCGCCAGCTCGGCCTCCAGGGCCGCAATCTGCTGGCCCAGCGCAGGCTGCGCCAGATGCACCTGGGCCGAGGCCTTGAGCAGGCTGCCTGCCTCGCTCACGGCAACGAACAGGCGCAGTTGGCGAAGCTCCATGTGGGGAAGTCCTGGGGTTCAGGGAGGAAGAGGCCGGCCTGCATGGCCACTGCCGGCACGATGGGAAGGCCCTGGGGGCCTGCATGGGCAGATGCTCCGCACGGCACAGCCTATCGCTAGCCGGATGGCATCTAGCCGATAGCCGGAATCAGTATTTCACAGCTAGCCCGCGGCTGACCAGAATCTGGCGTTTCGCCAGCGCCTCGACGCCGGCCCCACGGAGACACCGGCATGCCCCAGCCCCTCGACATCGACCACCTGCGCCAATGGATCGGCCGCACCGAGCAGCTGCACGACCAGGTCACGGCCGCGCCGCTGCGCGCGCTCACCGCCACGCTGGACCGCGACGACGCGCCCCAGGCGCCCGGCGCGCCGATCCCGCCGGTGTGGCACTGGCTGTACTTCCTGCCCGCGGCGCCGCAGTCCGAGCTGGGCCCCGACGGCCATCCGCAGCGGGGGGGCTTCCTGCCGCCGGTGCCGCTGCCGCGGCGCATGTGGGCGGGCAGCCAGCTCAGCTTCCACCGGCCGCTGCGCGTGGGGCAGGCCCTCATGCGCAGCTCGCGCATCGCCGACGTGCGCCTGAAGGAGGGCCGCACCGGACCGCTGGTGTTCGTCAACGTCGACCACCGCGTCGAGGTCGATGGCGAACTTGCCATCGAGGAGCGCCACGACATCGTCTACCGCGACATGCCGGCACCGGGCGAAGTCCCGCCGCCTCCCGTGGCGGCCACGGCCGAGGCCGCCTGGGTGCGCCGCATCGCGCCGGACGACGTGCTGCTGTTCCGCTACTCGGCCCTGACCTTCAACGGCCACCGCATCCACTACGACCGGCGCTACGTCACCGAGGTGGAGGGCTATCCCGGCCTGGTGGTACATGGCCCGTTGATCGCCACGCTGCTGCTGGACCTGCTGCGCCGCCACCGGCCCGAGGCCACGGTGCGGCAGTTCAGCTTCCGTGCGATGAAGCCCACCTTCGACATCGCCAGCTTCGAGGTCTGCGGTGCGCCGCAGGCGGACGGCACGGTGCACCTGTGGGCGCGCGACGCCGAGGGCCACCTGACGATGGACGCCCACGCCACCCTGGGCTGACGCGAGGCGCGGGCGATCGCGCCCGCGCCGCGGGCCGGCGCCTAGCGCCCCCGACAGGCGCAAGCCAGGCTCAGCCCAGCAGCCAGCCCACGCGCGGCTGCTGTTCGATGCCCCACAGGCGCTCGACCGCCGCGGCCGCCGCATCCGCCGGCAGGGCCGGGCTGCCATAGGCGGCCAGGCGCAGGGCCTTGGCCGTGATCTCCGAGCGCGACAGGGTGTTGCCCGGATCGCCCTTGGGCTCGTCCACGCGGCCCTGCAGCACGCGGCCGTCGGTGGTGTGCAGCGTCACCTTGCCGATCCAGCGGCGCGGGTAGGCGGCGTCCACCTCCGCGTCCAGCACCATCGTCACGCGCTCGCGCAGGGCCACCGTCGCGGGGGCCAGGAACTCAGCGTCGAACTCGCCCAGGCCCGCATGGCCGAAGCGCGCCACCAGGGCCAGCACGGTGCCCATGGAGAACTTGCTCTGGTGCACCGTGACGGGCGACACCACCGGCCCCAGTACGTCCAGCGCGCCCTGGTGCACATGGCAGGTCACCTCAGCGATGTCCTGCGCCTGCAGGTTGTGCGCCTGCATCAGCTGCAGCAGCGCATCGGCGGCGGGATGCGTGTGGCGGCAGGAGGCATGCCACTTGAACGAGGTCTCGGCCGTGGCCCAGCGCGTGCTCAGGCCATCGACCAGCCGCGCCGGATCGGCGTCGGTGGACATGCCGGCCGCCAGGCCGCGCGCGCCGGTGAAGATGTCCGCGGCACCGGTGAAGCCGTCCTGCGCCAGGCAGGCCGCCATCAACCCCGCCGCGGCGGCATGGGCCGTGTGCAACTGCTTGCTGTCGGCGCCCGTGGCCAGGAACTCCCAGAGCCCCGCCGACTGCGTGCCGGCCGAGCCGAAGGCATGCTGCATCTGCAGCGGCGTGAGCCGCAGCAGCCGCCCCAATGCCGCGGCGGCGGCCAGCGTGCCGGCCGTGGCCGTGGTGTGGAACACGCGGTAGTGGCTGCGGCCCAGGAACTCGCCCACGCGGATGCCCACCTCGTAGCCGGCCACGCAGGCGGCCAGGAAATCGCTGCCGCTCGCGCCGCGCTGCTGCGCCACGGCCAGTGCGGGCGCGAAGACCACCGCCGCCGGATGGAACACGGAGCCGTTGTGCACATCGTCCTGCTCGGCCACATGCGAGGCCGCCGCGTTGGCCATCGCGGCGGCCATGGGTGCGCTGCCGCGGCCGTGGCCCAGCACCTCGCAGGGGCCGGCTTCCGGCCCCTGCGCCAGTGCGAAGCCGGCGATGCTGCGCACCGGCCGCGCCCCCTGGCCGGCCAGCACCGAGCCGAACCAGTCCACCAGCAGATCCTCGGTGCGGCGGCGCACCGGCACGGGCACGTCCTGCCAGTCGAGCGTGGCGGCGAAGACGGCCAGCGGGTGGGCGGCGGCGGGGGTTTCGTTCTTCATGGCGGGGGGTGGTCTCAAAACGACCGAGGCAGGCCGAGCACATGCTCGGCCACATACGAATAGATCAGGTTGGTGGAAATGGGTGCCACTTGGTAGAGCCGCGTCTCGCGGAACTTGCGCTCCACGTCGTATTCGCAGGCGAAGCCGAAGCCGCCGTGGAACTGCAGGCAGGCATTGGCGGCCTCCCAGCTGGCCTTGGCCGCCAGGTACTTGGCCATGTTGGCCTGCGCGCCCATGGGCTGATGCGCGTCGAACAGCTCGCAGGCCTTCCAGCGCATCAGGTTGGCGGCCTCGACCTCGATGAAGGCATCGGCGATGGGGAACTGCACGCCCTGGTTCTGGCCGATGGGCCGGCCGAAGACCTGCCGCTCGCGCACGTAGTGCGTCACGCGGTCGATGAACCAGTAGCCGTCGCCGATGCATTCGGCGGCGATCAGCGTGCGTTCGGCGTTCAGCCCGTCGAGGATGTACTTGAAGCCCAGGCCTTCCTGGCCGATGAGGTTCTCCTCGGGGATCTCCAGGTTCTCGAAGAACAGCTCGTTGGTCTCGTGGTTGACCATGTTGGCGATGGGCCGCACGGTCAGGCCGCGCTGCTGCGCCTCCTTCAGGTCGACCATGAAGATCGACATGCCCTCGGACTTCTTCGTCACCTCGGCCAGCGGCGTGGTGCGCGCGAGCAGGATCATCCAGTCGGAATGCTGGACGCGGCTGATCCACACCTTCTGGCCGTTGACCACGTAGCGGCCGTCCTTCTTGACGGCGGTGGTCTTGATCTTCGTGGTGTCGGTGCCGGTGGTGGGCTCGGTCACGCCCATCGACTGCAAGCGCCATTCGCCGCTGGCGATGCGCGGCAGGAAGCGCTGCTTCTGGGCCTCGGAGCCGTGGCGCAGCAGCGTGCCCATGTTGTACATCTGGCCGTGGCAGGCGCCGGCGTTGCCGCCGCAGCGGTTGATCTCCTCCATCACCACGCTGGCCTCGGTGAGGCCGAGGCCCGAGCCACCGTATTCCTGCGGGATCAGCGCCGCCAGCCAGCCGGCGCGGGTGAGCGCATCGACGAAGGCCTCGGGGTAGGCGCGCTGCGCGTCCACCTCGCGGAAGTAGGCGTCGGGGAATCCGGCGCACAGCGCGCGCACGGCATCGCGGATGTCGTGGTGGTTGTCGGACAGCGTCTTGTCGATCATGGCGTGGCGGCGGCCGGGGCCGCGAAGAGGCTCTTCTTCATGGCCGCGATGGTCGGCGGGCACAGCCACCGCGGCAAGCCGGCTTTGTGGAAGCGGGGCTTTCGCATCGATGAAGACGCCCCTTCCACGCACACGAAGGCGTGCCCTTCCATGCAGCCGAAGCCCGGCCTTCGCAATGGCGAATGGTGCGGCGCCCCCGATGCGGCGAAGCTCCTGCCATCAGAACCGACAAGGACGAGACATGGCCGGACAGAAGATGGTGCAGGACAAGGTGGTGGTGGTCACGGGCGCAGGCGGCGGCATCGGCCGCGACATGGCCCTGGCGCTGGCGGCCGAGGGGGCGCGCGTGGTGGTCAACGACATCGGCACCTCCACCACCGGCGAAGGCACCGACGCCGGCCCGGCCCAGCGCGTGGTGGACGAGATCCGCGCCGCCGGCGGCCAGGCCGCGGCCAGCACCGACAGCGTGTCGGAGGCGGCCAGTGCGGGCCGCATCGTGCAGTGCGCGCTGGACCACTTCGGGCGCATCGACGGCGTGGTCAACAACGCGGGCATCCTGCGCGACCGCTTCTTCCACAAGATGAGCGTGGACGAATGGGACGCGGTGATCCGCGTGCACCTGTACGGCAGCTTCCACATGAGCCGCGCCGCGGCCAACCACTTCAAGGAGCAGGAGAGCGGCGCCTTCGTGCACATGACCTCCACCTCCGGCCTCATCGGCAACTTCGGCCAGGCCAACTACAGCGCGGCCAAGCTGGGGCTGGTGGCGCTGTCGAAGAGCATTGCGCTGGACATGCAGAAGTTCAACGTGCGCTCCAACTGCATCTCGCCCTTCGCCTGGAGCCGCATGATCGGCTCCATTCCCACCGACACGCCGGAGCAGCAGGCCCGCGTCGAGAAGCTGCGCCAGATGACGCCCGGAAAGATCGCGCCGCTGGCCGTCTACCTGCTGTCGGACGCGGCGGCCGGGGTCAATGCGCAGGTCTTCGCGGTGCGCAACAACGAGATCTTCGTCATGAGCCAGCCGCGGCCGCTGCGCTCCGTGCACCGCAGCGAGGGCTGGTCGCCGCAGTTCATCGCCGAGCACGCCATGCCCGCGCTCAAGGCCGCCTTCGTGCCGATGGACCGCTCGGCCGACGTGTTCAGCTGGGACCCGGTCTGACGCGCCCGCCATGTCCGACGACAGCCCCATCCTCGCCGACGTGCAGGACGGCGTGGGCACGCTCACGCTCAACCGTCCCGAGACGCGCAACGCCCTGAGCCAGGCCATGCGCCCGGCGCTGGCCGCAGCCATCGCCCGCATGCGCGACGACGCGCAGGTGCACACCGTGATCCTGCAGGGCGCTGGCGGCGCCTTCTGCTCCGGTGGCGACATCGGCCAGATGCTGGACCCGGCCCAGGCCGGCCTGCCCTGGCGCGAGCGCATGCGCCAGCTGCACCAGTGGTTCCCGGCGCTGGAGAACCTGGAGAAGCCGGTCATCGCCGCGGTGGACGGCCCGGCCTTCGGCGCCGGCCTGAGCCTGGCGCTGGCGGCCGACTTCGTGCTGGCCACGCGCCGTGCCAGCTTCTGCGCCGTGTTCGGCCGCATCGGCCTGGTGCCCGACCTGGGCGCCATGCACCTGCTGCCGCGCATCGTGGGCCGGCAGAAGGCGAAGGAGCTGGTCTTCACCGCCCGCAGCTTCGGTGCCGAGGAAGCGCAGTCGCTGGGCATCGTCTACCAGGTGGTGGAGGACGCCGAGGCGCTGCAGGCGGCGGCCCTGGGCCTGGCCCGGCGCTTCGGCCAGGCCTCCACCGCTGCCATCGGCATGGCCAAGACCATCATGAACCGCGCCTTCGAGCAGGACGCCGCCGCCCTGGCCGAGATGGAGGCCTATGCACAGACGATGTGCCGCAGCTCGGCCTACCACCAGGACGCGGTGCAGCGCTTCCGCGACAAGCAGCCGCTGCGCTTCGACTGGAACCGCGACGCATGACGGCCACGCAGGCAGCGCTCGCGCAGCGGTTGCAGTCGCTGGTGCGCCCCGGCGACACGCTCTGGTGGGGCCAGGCCACCGCCGAGCCGCTGACGCTGACCCGCGCGCTGGTGGCGCATCGCCATGCGATGGCGGCCGGCGGGCGGCTGCGGGTGTTCGTGGGCATCGCCGCGTCGGACACGCTGCAGCCTGCGCAGGCCGACGTGCTGGACTTCTTCGGCTATGCGGCCGGCGGCGCCCACCGCGCCCTGGCCCAG
This sequence comes from Pseudacidovorax sp. DMC4, assembly GCF_056314265.1. Taxonomy (NCBI): domain Bacteria; kingdom Pseudomonadati; phylum Pseudomonadota; class Betaproteobacteria; order Burkholderiales; family Comamonadaceae; genus Pseudacidovorax; species Pseudacidovorax sp. DMC4. Next base: position 46,590 of record NZ_JBQUYR010000019.1, read on the forward strand.
GCCGGCGTGCTGGACATCCTGCCCTGCCATTACTCGCAGCTGCCGGCGCTGCTCGCGGACGGCCGGCTGGCCGCGGACGTGGTGCTGCTGCAGTTGCCGCCGCCCGACGCCCAGGGCCGCTTCAGCCTGGGCCTGGCCTGCGAATACCTGCCGGCCGCCATCGCCCGCGCCCGCGTGCTGATCGGCGAGGTGAACGCCGACGTGCCCTGGACGGCCGGCGGCCCGCTGCTGCAGCGGGCGGATTTCGACCTGCTCGTGGGGGCCACCGAGCCGCCGCCCGACCTGCAGCGCAGCGCGCCCGGCCCGGCCGAGCAGGCCATCGCCACGCACATCGCCGGCCTGGTGGAGGACGGTGCCACGCTGCAGCTGGGCGTGGGCAACCTGCCCGAGGCGGTGCTGGCCGCGCTGCACGGCCACCGCGACCTGGGCCTGCACAGCGGCGTGGCCGGCGACGGCGTGGCCGCGCTGGCCGAGGCCGGCGTGCTCACGCATGCCCGCAAGACACGCGATGCCGGCACGGGCATCGCCGGCGTCCTCATGGGCACGGCCGCGCTGCGGCGCTGGGCCCATCGCAACCCGGCCCTGCAGTTGCGCGACACCGGCTACACGCACGATGCGCAGGTGCTGGCGGACAGCCATCGCCTGGCCGCCATCAACAGCGCCATCGAGGTCGACCTCACCGGCCAGGTCAATGCCGAGGTCGCCGGCGGCGTGTACGTGGGCGCGGTGGGCGGCGCGGCCGACTTCCTGCGCGGCGCCGCACGCAGCCGCGGCGGGCTGCCCATCGTGGCGCTGCCTGCCACGCACCAGGGCCGCAGCCGCATCGTGGCCCGCCTGTCCGGACCCGTGAGCACGGCCCGCAGCGATGCCGGCCTCATCGTCACCGAGCACGGCGTGGCCGACCTGCGCGGCCAGCCGCTGTCGCGCCGCGTGCAGCGCCTGATCGACATCGCCGCGCCCGCGCATCGCGACGCCCTGGCCGACGAGGCGCATGCGCTGCTGCGCCAGTGCGGCGCGGCCTTCCATTGACCGTCTTTCCCTTCATCGCCCCAGGAGTCCCCATGCGCCGAGCCGCCATCGTCACCCCCCTGCGTACGCCCGTCGGCGCCTTCGGCGGCAGCCTGCGGCCCGTGCCCGTCGAGGAACTCGCCGCCACCGTGGTGCGTGCCGTCGTCGACCGCAGCGGCGTCGACCCGGCCCGCATCGACGACGTGGTGTTCGCCCAGTCCTATGCCAACAGCGAGGTGCCCTGCGTGGGCCGCTGGGCCGCGCTGCAGGCCGGCCTGCCGGTGGAGGTGCCCGGCATGCAGCTGGACCGGCGCTGCGGCGGCGGCCTGCAGGCCGTGGTGACGGCCGCCATGATGGTGCAGAGCGGCGCGGCCGACGTGGTGCTGGCGGGTGGCGTGGAGAGCATGAGCAACATCGAGTACTACAGCACCGACATGCGCTGGGGTGCGCGCGCGGGCAACGTGCGCTTCTACGACCGGCTGGAACGCGGGCGCGAGCGCTCGCAGCCGGTCGAGCGCTTCGGCCGCATCTCCGGAATGATCGAGACGGCCGAGAACCTGGCGCGCGACTACGGCATCGCCCGCGAAGCCGCCGATGCCTTCGCCGCGCGCAGCCATGCCCGCGCCGCCGCCGCATGGGAAGCCGGCCGCTTCGACGCCGAGGTGGTGCCGGTGACGGTGCCGCAGCGCAAGGGCGAGGCCCTGCGCTTCGCGCGCGACGAAGGCATCCGCCCCGACACCACCGCCCAGAGCCTCGCGCGGCTGCGGCCGCTGATGGCCGAGGGCAGCGTCACCGCCGGCAACGCCAGCCAGCAGAACGATGCCGCCGCGGCCTGCCTGGTGGTGGCCGAGGACAAGCTGGCCGCGCTGGGCCTCACGCCCATGGGCACGCTCGTGGGCTGGGCCGCGGCCGGCTGCGAGCCCTCGCACATGGGCATCGGCCCGGTGCCCGCCACCAAGAAGCTGCTCCAGCGCCTGGGCCTCACGCTGGACCAGATGGACCTGGTCGAACTCAACGAGGCCTTCGCCTGCCAGGTGCTGGCCGTGCTGCAGGGCTGGGACTGGCAGGACCGGGACGCCATCGACCACAAGCTCAACGTCAACGGCTCGGGCATCTCGCTGGGCCATCCCATCGGCGCGACGGGCGTGCGCATCCTGGCCACGCTGATGCACGAGCTGCAGCGCCGCCAGGGCCGCTATGCGCTGGAGACGATGTGCATCGGCGGCGGCCAGGGCATCGCGGCCGTGTTCGAGCGCGCCTGAGCACCGGCCTGCCGCCGGCCACCCGTTCATTCGACAACAAGGAGACAACCCCATGGCCCGCCCCCGCCCCCCTCTTGCCCGGCGCCCGCTGCTGCAGGCCGCTCTGGCCCTTGCGGCCGCCCTCGCGCTGCCGCCTGCCCTGGCGCAGGACAACCAGACGGTGCGCCTCGTCGTCGGCTACGCGGCCGGCGGCCCGGTGGACCAGGGCGCGCGCCTGGTGGCCGTCGCGCTCTCGCGCGAGCTGGGCGCGCCGGTGGTGGTGGAGAACAAGCCCGGCGCCAATGCCACCCTGGCCGGCGGCGAGGTGGTGCGTGCCAAGCCCGACGGCCTGACGCTCTTCTTCGCGGCCAGCCCCACCATCACCATCAGCCCCAACGTGATGGCGCGCATGCCCTTCGATCCGGCCCGCGACCTGACGCCGGTGGCGCCGGTGCTGAGCTACTACAACGTGCTGGTGGCCAACAACGACGAGCCCTTCAGGGCCACGCGCGACCTGGTGACCCATGCCAAGGCGCACCCGGGCAAGCTGAGCTACGGATCGGCCGGCGTGGGCGGCTCCAACCACCTGGGCGTGCTGCTGTTCGCCAGGCGCAGCGGCATCGCGCTCAATCACATTCCCTACAAGGGCAATGCGCCGGCCATGACCGACCTGATCGGCGGCCAGATCGACATGATGATGGACATCATCAGCACCGCCGGCACCTACATCGCGGCGGGCAAGGTGCGGCCCATCGCCGTGACCTCGCCGCAGCGCAATGCCACGCTGCCGGACGTGCCCACGCTGGCCGAGTCGGGCATCGCCGGGCTGGAGGGCTTCGACGTGGGCGGCTGGTACGGCATCTACGGCCCGAAGGACCTGCCCGCGGCCAAGGTGGACAGCCTCAACCGCGCCATCACCGCCACGCTGGCGCAGCCGGCCCTGGCCCGGCGCCTGAAGGAGCTGGGCTACGACGAATGGACCGGCTCGCCGCAGAAGCTGGCCGAACGCGCCGCGCAGGAGCGGGCGATGTGGTCCACCGTGACCCAGGGCATCGTGGTGGATTGACATGCCCACACGCCTGCACCATACCCTGGACCGCTGGCTGGCCGATGCGCCGCAGCGGCCCTTCATCCACCTGCCCGATGGGCGCAGCCTGAGCTTTGCCGAGCTGGGCGCGCTGACCGACGTGGCCGAGGCCGAGCTGCGCGCGCTGGACGTGCGGCCCGGCGACCGCGTGATGGTCGTGGCCGAGAACTGCCCCGAGCATGCGGCGCTGATCCTGGCCTGCAGCCGGGTCGGTGCCTGGTCCTGCGGCGTCAACGCCCGCATGGCACCGGCCGAGGTGGAAGGCTTCGACGCCACCGCGGATGCCCGGGTGGTGTACTTCACGAGCCAGGCCAGCGACAGCGCCGCCGCCCATGCCACGCGGATGGGCGCCGTGCCGTCGGCGCTGCCCGGCCTGCATCGCAGTGCCGTGCGCCCCGCCGCCCGGCCGCAGCCCGACCCGACGCCGGGCGAGCGCGGCGCGGTGGCCGCGCTGATCTTCACCTCGGGCACCACCGGCCGGCCCAAGGCCGTGATGCTCACCCACGACGCCCTGCTGCACTTCGCGCGCGTGTCGGGTGCCTCGCGCCGGCTCGGGCCAGAGGACCGCAGCTACGCCTTCGTGCCGATGACGCACATCTTCGGGCTGGGCACGGTGCTGATCAGTTCGTTGCTGGCCGGCGCGCAGCTGGTGATGCGGCCGCAGTTCGAGCCGCAGGACCTGCTGCATGCGCTGGCCCATGAAGGCGTCTCGCAGCTGCAGGGCCCGCCGGCGCTGTTCTCGCGCCTGCTGGCCCACTTGGAGCACGAGGGCATCGCCCGGCCCGCGGCGCCGCAGCTTCGCTACCTCTACACCGGCGCCGGCCCGCTGGACCTGGCGCTCAAGCGGCGCGTGGAAGCCGCCTTCGGCCAGGTGCTGCACCACGGCTACGGCCTGTCCGAATACGCGGGCTCGGTGCACATCACCCGGCTGGGCGAGCCGCGCGACGACACCAGCGCCGGCTACCGCGTGGCCGAGGCCGAGCTGCAGGTGGTGGAGCCCGCGACGGGCCGGCCGCTGCCCGCGGGCGAGCGCGGCGAACTGTGGATCCGCGGCCGCGGCCTGATGCCCGGCTACTTCCGCGACGTCGAGGCCACCGCGGCCGCCATGCGCCCGGGCGGCTGGTATGCCAGCGGCGACCTGGGCGAGCTGGCGGCGGACGGCGCGCTCTTCGTGGTCGGCCGGCTGAAGGAAATGATCATCCGCTCGGGCTTCAACGTGTACCCGGCGGAGGTGGAGCTGGCGCTGAACACCCATCCCGCCGTGCAGCGCTCGGCCGTGGTCGGCTGCCCCGAGGACGACGGCAACGAGGCCATCGTGGCCTATGTCGAGTTGCGCCGCGGCGCGCTGCTCGACGCCGCGGCGCTGCAGGCCCACCTGCGCCCGCTGCTGGCGCCCTACAAGCGCCCGGCGCGCATCGTGGCGCTGGACGAGCTGCCCACCAACACCAACGGCAAGGTCCTGCGGCGCGTGCTGCGCGAATGGGCCGAAGCGCCGACGCCCTGAACAGGAAGGAGACACCGCCATGCCCATCGCCCCCGTCGATTCCACCCGCCGCCGCCTGTTGGCCGGTGGCCTGCTCAGCGCCGCCGCCTGGCCGCTCGGTGCCCTGGCGGCCGAGCCCTGGCCCAGCCGCCCGGTGCGCTTCATCGTGCCCTTTCCGCCCGGCGGGCCGGTGGACACCACGGCGCGCATCGCCAGCCAGCGGCTGTCGGAGATCTGGAAGACGCCCACCCTCATCGACAACCGCGCCGGTGCCGGCGGCACCGTGGGCGCCGCGGTGGCGGCCAAGGAGGCGCCCGACGGCTACAGCCTGTTCGTGGGCGCCATCCACCATTCGGTCAATCCTTCGCTCATGGGCAAGCTGCCCTACGACATCGAGAAGGACTTCGCGCCGGTGAGCTTCGCGGCGGTGTTCCCGGTGTTCGTGGTCGCGAATGCCGCGGTGCCCGCCAACACCATCGCCGAGCTGATCGCGCTGGCGAAGAAGCCGGGCAGCCAGCTGAGCTTCGGCTCCTCCGGCAACGGCGGCGGCACGCACCTGGCGGGCGAGCTGTTCAACATGGAGGCCGGCACCAAGCTGCTGCATGTGCCCTACAAGGGCAGCGCGCCGGCCATGAACGACCTGCTGGGCGGGCAGGTGCAGCTGATGTTCAGCGACGCACCCACGGCGCTGCCGCACATCCGCTCCGGCCGCATCAAGGTGCTGGGGGTGGCCAGCCCGCAGCGCTCGGCCATGCTGCCGTCGGTGCCCACGGTGGCCGAGTCCGGGCTGCCGGGCTACGAGGCCTATTCCTGGGCGGCGCTGTTCGCGCCGGCGCGCACGCCGCAGCCGGTGCTGGAGCGCATCAACGCCGACTTCAACACCGCCTTCAACGACCCGGCCGTGCGCCAGCGGCTGCTGGAGGCCGGCGCCGAGGCCGACCCCGGCACGCAGGAGGCGCTGCGCCAGCGGCTGCACAGCGAGATGGCCAAGTGGGCCAAGGTCATCAAGACGGCCGGCATCACGGTGTCCTGACCCATGTCCAGCACACCCTCTCCCACCATGCACGTCGGCGCGGGCGCCCACTACCAGGCAGAGCTGGATGCCGGCCGCTTCTGCCTGCAGCATTGCCCGCAGTGCGGCCGCCATGTCTTCACGCCGCGCGAACTCTGCCCCCACTGCGGCGCCGCCCCGCTGCGCTGGGTGCGGGCGCGCGGCACCGGCCAGGTCCATTCGGCCAGCACGGTCCACCGCAAGGCCGAGGACGGCGGCCCCTACAACGTGTCGCTGATCGACCTCGACGAGGGCGTGCGCATGATGAGCCGCGTGGAAGGCGTCGCGCCCGAGGCCGTTCGCATCGGCCAGCGCGTGAAGGCGCGCGTCGTCCAGCGCGAGGGCCGCGGGCTGGTGCTCTTCCATCCCGAGGAAGGCGGTGCGGCATGACCACGGCCGGACAGATTCCCCGCTCGACGCTGGATGCCGGCGCCGTCAACCGCGGTCTGCGGGGCCGCGTCGCCATCGCCGGTGCCGCCACCTACGGCTGCGGCGAATCGCCGGGCATGGACGACATGACGCTGCTGGTGCGCGCCGCCCATGCGGCGGTGGCCGATGCGGGCCTGACGATGCAGGACATCGACGGCATCGCCACCTGCAGCGTGTCGGCCAGCATGTGGGCCATGCCGGTGGTCGAGCACCTGGGCCTCAACCCCAGCTACGTGGACGGCACCATGCTGGGCGGCAGCAGCTTCATCGCCCACCTGCTGCCGGCCATCCGTGCGCTGGAGGCGGGCCAGTGCAAGGCGGTGCTGGTGTGCTACGGCAGCGCGCAACGGTCGGCCAGCTTCGGCCGGCGGGAGATGCAGGCCGCACGGCGCTTCCTCGATCCGCAGCCCTTCGAGTTTCCCTACGAGCCGGTGCTGCCCGTGACCGCCTATGCGCTGGCCGCGGCACGCCATATGCACGAGTTCGGCACCACGCGGACCCAGCTGGCCGAGGTGGCCGTGGCCGCACGCGCCTGGGCCCAGCGCAATCCCGAGGCCTTCAGGCGCGATCCGCTCACGGTGGACGATGTGCTCGCGGCCCGGCCCATCGCCAGCCCGCTGGGCGTGCTCGACTGCTGCCTGGTGACCGACGGGGCCGGTGCCCTGGTGCTGGTGCGTGCCGACCGGGCGCGCGACCTGCCGCAGCCACCGGTGCATGTGCTGGGCACGGCCACAGCGATGTGGCACCGCCAGATCTCGTGCATGCCGGTGCTCACCACCACCGCGGCCGCCCAGTCCGGTGCGCAGGCCTTCGCCATGGCGGGCCTGCGCCCGGCCGACATGGACATGGCCCAGCTCTACGACGCCTTCACCATCAACACGCTGCTGTTCCTGGAGGACCTGGGCTTCTGCGCCAAGGGCGAGGGCGGCCCCTTCGTGGAAGGCGGCGCCATCGCCCCGGGCGGGCGGCTGGCCGTCAACACCAACGGCGGCGGACTGTCCTGCGTGCACCCGGGCATGTACGGCATCTTCGCCCTGATCGAGGCCGTGCGGCAGTTGCGCGGCCAAGCCGGCCAGCGCCAGCTGGCGACGCACCGCACCGCCGTGGTCCACGGCAACGGCGGCACGCTGTCCAGCCAATCCACCGCCGTGCTGGGCACGGCCGACGCCCTTTAAGGAAGACCCATGATCCGCGATCCCCAGATCCTCGATGCGCTGCTCGACAGCGTGAACCGCTTCGTGCGCGAGCGCCTCGTGCCCGCAGAAGACGCCGTGGAGCGCACCGACCAGGTGCCCGCCGACATCGTGCAGGACATGCGCGCGCTGGGCCTGTTCGGCCTGTCGATCCCCGAGCAGCATGGCGGCCTGGGCCTGACCATGGAAGAAGAGGCACGTGTGCTGTTCGCGCTGTGCCAGACCTCGCCCGCCTTCCGCTCGGTGATCGGCACCAACGTGGGCATCGGCTCGCAGGGCATCCTGATCGACGGCACGCCCGAGCAGCAGCGCGACTGGCTGCCCCGGTTGGCCAGCGGCGAGCTGATCGCGTCCTTCGCGCTGACCGAACCCGAGGCCGGCTCGGACGCCGCCTCGCTGCGCACCACGGCCATCCGCGACGGCGACCACTACGTGGTCAACGGCAGCAAGCGCTACATCACCAATGCGCCGCATGCGGGCATGTTCACGCTCATGGCGCGCACCGATCCGCAGGACAAGGGCGCGGGCGGCATCTCGGCCTTCATCGTCGACGCGCGCACCCCGGGCATCCGCTTCGGCAAGCCCGACCGCAAGATGGGCCAGCGCGGCGCCCATACCTGCGACGTGATCTTCGACGACGTGCGGGTGCCGGCCGCCAACCTCATCGGCGGCCGCGAGGGCCAGGGCTTCCGCACCGCGATGAAGGTGCTGGAGAAGGGCCGCATCCACATCGCGGCCGTCGCGGTGGGCCTGGCGCGGCGCATCCTGCGCGACGCGCTGGCCTATGCGATGGACCGCCGCCAGTTCGGCCAGCCGGTGGCCGACTTCCAGCTGGTGCAGGCCATGCTGGCCGACAGCCAGGCCGAGCTGTTCGCCGCCGAATCGATGACGCTGGAGGCCGCCCGCCGTCGCGACGACGGCCTGTCGGTGGCCATCGAGGCCTCGAGCGCCAAGATGTTCGCCACCGAGGCCTGCGGCCGCATCGCGGACCGCGCGGTGCAGATCCTGGGCGGCGCGGGCTACATGGCCGAGTACGGCATCGAACGCTTCTACCGCGACGTGCGGCTGCTTCGCCTGTACGAGGGCACGACGCAGATCCAGCAGATCATCATCGCGCGGGCCATGGCGCGCGACGGGCGCGTGGCCTGAGTCTGCAGGCGGGTGGGGTCAGTCCGGGTCGAGCCGGCCCTGCGCGTCGGCCACCAGCAGCGCCACCAGCTCCTGCGCGAAGGCCGGCAGCGTCTCGCGCCGGCGCATGCAGATCTGCATCTCGCGCACCGACCACGCGTCCGACAGCGGCACGATGCCGATGGCCATGGCCTGCGCATGGCGGCTGGCCGCCGATTCGGGCAGCACGCCCACGCCCACGCCAGAGGCGATCATGCGGCAGGCGGTCTCGAAGTTGCCCACCTGGATGCGTTGCTTGATGGGCTTGTGCAGTTGGTCGCTGGCCTGGCGCAGGAAGGCATGGATGGCGCTGGACTCGTGCAGGCCCACGTGGTCGAAGGCCAGCGTGTCGGCGAAGTCGATCTGCGCCTCGGCCTGCAGCGCATGGCCTTGCGGCACCACCAGCACCAGCCGGTCGCGGCGGTAGGGCAGCGTCTCCAGGTCCTCGGTGCGCACCAGGCCGGCCACGATGCCGATGTCGGTCTGGCCGTCCATGACCGCGCGCACGATGTCGTGCGACAGGCGCTCGCGCAGGTCGATGTTGACGTCCGGGTTGCACCGCAGAAAGTGCCGCAGCACCGGCGGCAGGAACTCGCTGAGCGAGGTGGTGTTGGCGAACACCCGCACATGGCCCTTGATGCCGCGCACGTATTCCTGCATGTCCCCGCGCAGGTGCTCGATCTGGCCGAGCACCGCCCGCGCATGCGTCACCAGCGCCTGGCCGGGCGGCGTGAGGGTCACGCCCTGGTTGGTGCGGAAGAGCAGCTTGGTACCGATGCCCTCCTCCAGGTTCTTGATGCGGGTGCTGGCCGCGGGCAGCGAGATGAAGGACAGCTCCGCGCCACGCGTCATGCTGTTGGCGTCGGCGATGTGCACCATCAGGCGCAGGTCCACCAGGTCGAAATGCATGGCCATGGGCGGGCATTCTAGGAAGGGGCTTTCGACGCGAAGGCCCTGCCCGCCTCGGTGGAAGCCCGCCTTCCACAAATGAAAAGCGCAGCGCCCGCCGCCGCCCGTAGCATGGGCCGGCGGCCTGCTCTGCGCCGTGGAGACAAGCCTGCGATGACCGTTGCCCCGACGCCTGCCACCGGAGCGCCTGCCGGCGCGCTTTCGCACCTGCGGGTGCTCGATCTCTCGCGCGTGCTGGCCGGGCCCTGGTGCACGCAGAACCTGGCCGACCTGGGCGCCGACGTCATCAAGATCGAGAAGCCCGGTGAAGGCGACGACACCCGCCGCTGGGGCCCGCCCTTCTTCGCGGACGAAAACGGCCAGCCCACCGACCAGGCCTGCTACTTCGCCGCCTGCAACCGCAACAAGCGCTCGGTCACGGTGGACATGGCCACCGCCGAGGGCCAGCAACTGATCCGCGCGCTGGCGGCGCAGAGCGACGTGGTGGTGGAGAACTTCAAGACCGGCGGCCTGGCGCGCTACGGGCTCGACTACGCCAGCCTGTCGGCGCTGAACCCGCGGCTGATCTACTGCTCGGTCACCGGCTTCGGCCACACCGGCCCCTATGCGCCGCGCGCGGGCTACGACCTGCTGGTGCAGGCCATGAGTGGCCTGATGAGCGTGACCGGCCGCTCCGACGACGAGCCCGGCGGCGGCCCGCTGCGGGTGGGCGTGGCGGTGATCGACCTGTTCACCGGCATGTACGCCACCACGGCCATCCTGGGTGCGCTGGAGGCGCGCCACCGCACCGGCCGCGGCCAGCACATCGACATGGCGCTGATGGACGTGGCCATGGCCGTGCTGGCCAACCAGGGCGCGGGCTACCTCAACAGCGGCCAGGTGCCGGGCCGCCTGGGCAACAGCCATCCGAGCGTGGTGCCCTACCAGGACTTTCCGACCGCCGACGGCCGCATGCTGCTGGCCATCGGCAACGACGGGCAGTTCGCCCGCTTCTGCGCCGCCGCCGGCACCGCCTGGGCGCAGGAGCCGCGCTTCGCCACCAACGCGGCACGCGTGGTGCACCGTGCGGCGCTGATCCCGATGATGGACGCCGTGACGCGCCAGCGCCCGACGGCCGAATGGATCGTGTTGCTGGAGGACAAGGCCGTGCCCTGCGGCGCGATCAACGACATCGGCCAGGCTTTCGACGATCCGCAGGTGCAGGCCCGTGGCCTGGCCGTGGCGCAGCGGCGCTATGCCGACGGCGAGCGGCCGGCTGGCGAGGTGGTGGACCGCGTGGTCACGGCCGCCAGCCCGCTGCGCCTGTCGGAGACCCCGCCCACCCTGCGCCATGCGCCACCGGCGCTGGGCCAGCACACCGACGCGGTGCTGGCGGAACGGCTGGGCCTGGGCGCCGACGACATCGCCGGCCTGCGCGCCCGCGGCGTGCTCTGAGCCGCAGGCGCAGGGCCGCTCAGGCGGCCTTGACCTGCGCCTCCAGCGCATCGACGAACAGCGCCGGCACGTCGCAGCCGGTCTGGTCGTGGATTTCCTGGAAGCAGGTGGGGCTGGTGACGTTGATCTCGGTGAGCGAGCCGCCGATCACGTCCAGGCCGATCAGCAGCAGGCCGCGCGCGAAGAGCTTGGGGCCGATGGCCTCGGCGATGCGGCGGTCGTCGGCCGACAGCGGCTGGGCCACGCCCTTGCCGCCAGCCGCCAGGTTGCCACGCACCTCGGTGCCTTGGGGGATGCGCGCCAGGCAGTAGGGCACCGGCTGGCCGGCGATCACCAGCACGCGTTTGTCGCCCTGGCTGATCTCGGGCACGAAGCGCTGGACCATGATCGTCTCGGCGCCGCCCTTGTTGAGCGTCTCGATGATGGAGCCGAGGTTCAGCGCGTCCTGCTTGACGCGGAAGATGCCCATGCCGCCCATGCCGTCCAGCGGCTTGAGGATGATGTCGCCATGCTCGGCATGGAAGGCGCGCACCGCCGCGTCGCTGCGCGTGACCAGCGTGGGCGCGGTGAATTCCGGAAACTCCATGATCGCCAGCTTTTCCGGGTGGTCGCGCAGCGCCCGCGGCTTGTTGACCACGCGCGCGCCCTCGCGCTCGGCCTGCTCCAGCAGGTGGGTGGCGTAGATGTACTCGGCGTCGAAGGGCGGGTCCTTGCGCATGAGCACGGCGTCGAAGTCCTTCAGGGCCACGCGCTCGCGCAGGTCCACGGTGTACCAGTCGTCGGCATCGCCGGTCAGGGTGATGCGCAGCACCTCGGCCTCGACCACGCCGCCGGAGCGCCAGCCCAGGTCCTGCGGCAGGCAGGCGGCGATGCGGTGGCCGCGCCGCTGGGCCTCGCGCATCATCGAGAAGGTGGTGTCCTTGTAGGTCTTGAACAGGTCGAGCGGATCGGCGACGAAGAGGAAGTTCATGATGGCTTGTGCGTGTTGTCGTGGCTGCCCTGGCGGGCGTCCAGCCTGATCTTGCAGGCAGGTGCGATGTCCTTGCCGGCGGCGGTCTTTGGCCGGCCGGCCTGCTGCACCAGCAGCGCGGCCGCGCCGGCCACCACGCCCCAGAAGGCCGAGCCGATGCCGAAGAGGGTCACGCCCGAGAGCGTGACCAGGAAGGTGATGAGCGCCGCCTCGCGATGCGCCTCGTCGCGCAGGGCCGTGGCCAGGCCGCCGCCGATGGTCGACAGCAGCGCCAGTCCGGCGATGGCCGCCACCAGCTCCCTCGGAAAGGCCGTGAGCAGCCCCGCCACCGCCGCGCCGAAGCAGCCGATCAGCACATAGATGAGGCCGCAGCACACGGCGGCGGTGTAGCGCTGGTGCGAGTCCTCGTGCGCCTCGCGGCCCATGCAGATGGCGGCGGTGATGGCGCTCAGATTGAGCGCATAGCCGCCGAAGGGCGCCAGCAGCAGCGTGGCCACACCGGTCAGCGTGATGAGCTTGCTGATCGGCATGTCGTAGCCCGCGGCGCGGATGGCGGCCACGCCCGGCAGGTTCTGCGAGGCCATGGTCACGACGAAGAGCGGCAGCGCCAGGCTGACGGCCGCCTGCCACGTGAACTGCGGCATCGTGAACACCGGCATGGCTAGCGAGAAATGCACCGTGCTCCAGGCCAGCTGGCCGCGCACGGCCGCATAGGCGATGGCCACCGCCAGCGTCAGCGGCACGGCGTAACGCGGCAGCCAGCGCTTGCCCGCCAGGTAGGTCGCCAGCATCAGCAGCACCAGCGGCAGCGCCGTCTGCGCCGCCGTGAAGGCCGAGAGGCCGAAGCGCGCCAGCACGCCCGCCAGCAGGGCCGAGGCGATGGCCATGGGGATGCGGTTCATCACCCGCTCGAACCAGCCGGTGGCGCCGGCCAGCGTGATGAGCGCCGCGCAGACGATGAAGGCGCCCACGGCCTCGCCCATCGAATAGCCCGCGCCGGCGGTGGCCAGCACGGCGGCGCCGGGCGTGCTCCAGGCCACCATCACGGGCTTGCGCAGCCACAGCGATGGGATGGCGGTGGCCAGGCCCATGCCGAGGCCCAGCGCCCACATCCAGGAGGCGATCTGGGCGGAATCGGCGCCGAATGCCTGCGCGGCCTGGAACACGATGGCCACCGAACTGGTGAAGCCCACCAGCACGGCGACGAAGCCGGCGGTGAAGGCGGGCAGGTTGACATCCCGGAAGAAACGCATAGCCGGCGATTGTGCCGGGCGGGCATGTCGGCCGCCGGGGGCTCGACCGAGGGCGCCGACGCGGGGACACTGACCCAGCCGCACCCCCCGGGCACGTGGCTTGCACGCGCCCGCCCCTTTCGCCCAAGCCCCCAAAGCATCGATGACGACCACCGCCCAACCCACCACCCCCGCCGAGATCGTGGACGAGTTCCTGCGCCTCGTGATGATTCCCGACCCGGCATCGGCCTCGCGCTACACCGCGCCCGACATCCGCATCCGCTTCACCGGCAACCGGCCGATGACGGCGCCGGGCGACACCTCGGCCTTCAACGCCAAACGCTACGCCTGGGTCAAGAAGAAAATCGAGCGCACCGAGACCGTGGCCGGCGGCAGCGAGGACGAGACCGTGGTCTACAGCCTGGGCACGCTCTACGGCGCCTGGCCCGACGGCACGCCCTTCGAGGGCAACCGCTACGTGGACCGGTATGTGGTGCGCCGCGGCTTGATCGTGCAGATGGACGTGTGGAACGACAGCGCCGAATGGCTGCTGGTGCGCGCCGGCCTGGCCACGCTGTGAACCAGCAGCCGATGAGCACGCCGCACGACCCCGGCCGCACCCGCTGGCCCGAGCGCCTGCCGGGGCATGACCGCTTCGACTACCGGCCCATCACCCGCCGCCACGACTACGCCTGGCCCAATGGCGCGCGGCTGGCGGTGTACCTGGGCTTCAACATCGAGCACTTCGCCTTCGGCGATGGCCTGGGTGCCTGCATCGGCCCGGCCTCGCCGCACCCGGATGTGCTCAACCACGGTTGGCGCGAATACGGCAACCGCGTGGGCGCCTGGCGCTGTCTGGAACTCTTCGACCAGCTGGGGCTGCCCACCGGCACGCTGATCAACACCGCCCTGTACGACCACTGCCCCGAACTCGTGCAGGCCTTCGCGGCCCGCGGCGACGAGCTGATCGGCCACGGCCACAGCAACGCCGAGCGCCAGGGCCAGCTGTCGGAGGACGAGGAACGCGCCCTGCTGCAGCGCTGCCGCGACCGCATCGAGCGCGAGAGCGGCCAGGCGCCGGCCGGATGGCTGTCGCCGTGGATCTCCGAGAGCCACCTCACGCCCGACCTGCTGGCCGAGACCGGCTACGGCTACACGCTCAACTGGTGCCACGACGACCAACCGATGCGCATGCGCACCCGCGGCGGCGGGCGGCTGTGGGCGGTGCCCTATCCGCAGGAGCTCAACGACATCCCCATGATCGTGGCGCGCCAGATGGACTCGCGCGCCTTCTGCGACATGGTGGTGGACAACTTCGAGGAGATGCTGATGCAGTCGCAGGCCCAGCCGCTGGTGATGGGGCTGGCGCTGCATCCCTACATCGTGGGCCAGCCGTACCGGCTGCGGCACCTGCGCGAGGTGCTGGGCCACCTGGCCCGGGCACGCGACGAGGGCCGTGTGTGGTTCACCACGCCCGGGGCCATCGCGCGGCACATGGAGGCGGTGGCGGCCGAGGCGCCGGCGGGGGCCTTCGACTGAAGGCCCCACCGCGCGCCCAGGCGGTCACACGACCGAGGCGGCGCCCGCCTCGGTGGGCCGGCTGGCCCGGGGATCGTCCGGCGCGGCGGTGACGATGCTCTTCAGCGGCGGATCGGCCGGCCGCAGCTTCGCGATGTCCGGCCGGGGCCGCGCCAGCGTCGGCGACAGGGCAAACGCCTGCTCCATGGCCAGCGAGGCCGACAGCAGCGGCAGGTCGCCGCGGAAGGTGCCCGTCACCTGCAGGCCGAAGGGCATGCCGCGCTCGTCCGTCCCGCAGGGCAGGCTGATGGACGGATGCGTGGTGAGCGTGACCACATAGGTCAGCGCCAGCCAGCGGTAGTAGTTCTCCTGCGGGCGGCCGTCCACCTCCGCGGCGTACGGCAGCGTCCACGGGAAGGGCGAGACCGGCGTGGTGGGCGACATGACCAGGTCGTAGCCCTCGAACACCTTCTGGAAGCGGCCGATGATGCGCGTCTGCTCGGTCTGCGCCCAGGCGCTGTCGAGCAGGCTCATGCGCACGCCCATCTCGTAGTTGGCACGCGGGTTGGGCCCCAGGCTTTCGGGGTTGCGCTCGTAGGTCTCGCGCATGCCGGCCACGAAGGCCTCGGCGCGCAGCACGTCGAAGCAGCGGTGCACCTCGCCCAGCGCGAACGGCACCTCGTCGCAGGTGGCGAACAGGTGGCGCATGGCGGCCATCTTCTCGCGGAAGGCGCGGCGCACCACCGGGTCGACGTCGCAGCAGCCGAAGTCCTCAGTCCAGGCCACGCGCAGTCGCGACAGGTCGGCCGTGCGCGGCGCCAGGAAGGCCATGGCGTCGAGCGGATGACTGAGCGGATCGCCCGCATGCGGGCCCGCGGTGGCCGCCAGTTGCAGGCAGGCATCGGCCACGCTGCGGCCCATGGGCCCGACCACCGAGATGGGCGACCAGCCCATCGGCTTGCGCACGCTGGGCACCACGCCGGGCGAGGGGCGCAGGCCCACCACGCCGCATTTGGCGGCCGGGATGCGCAGCGAGCCGCCGGTGTCCGAGCCGGTGCACACCGGCAGCATGTCCAGCGCCAGCGCCGCGGCCGAGCCGCCGGAGGAACCGCCGGCATTGAGGTTGGGATCGAAGGGGTTGCCCGTGGCGCCCCACACCGGGTTGCGGCTGTTGGCGCCTGCGCCCATCTCGGGCACGTTGGTCTTGCCGGCCACGATGGCGCCGGCCGCGCGCAGGCGCCGCACCAGCTCGATGTCCTGCGCCGGCACATGGTTGCGCAGGCTGGGCGTACCCGAGGTGGAGAGCAGGCCGGCCGTGGGCTCCAGGTCCTTCACACCCAGCGGCAGGCCGTGCAGCAGGCCCAGGGGCTCGCCGCGCATCACGGCCTGCTCGGCGGCGCGAGCCTCGCCCTGCGCCCGCTCGAAGCAGGTGGCGGTGACGGCATTGACGAAGGGGTTGACCTGCTCGATGCGCGCGATGCACGCCTCCAGCAGCTCGACGGGCGAGAGCTGGCGCGCACCGATCAGGCGGCGCTGCTCGACGGCGGAGAGTTCGACGAGTTCGGCCATCAATCTGCCTTGATGTTGGCGCGTTGCGCGACCGCGCGCATGAGGGGCAGCTCGTTCTCGATCTGCTTCGCGGACGCGGCCTGGCCGGCGAAAGCGGGCTCCGCGCCCTGGGCCGCGAGCGCGGCCTTGGCATCGGGCGAGGCGACGATCTGCGCGATGGCCTTCTCCAGCCGCTCGCGCACCGGCGCGGGCGTGCCCTTGGGCGCGACCAGCATGATCCAGGTGTCGACGTCGATGTCCGGGTAGCCCGCCTCGGCGAAGGTGGGCACGTTCGGCAGCTGCGACGAGCGCTTGGCCGTGGTCACGGCGATGGCCTTGACCTTGCCGCCCTTGAGCTGCGGAATGGCGGCGGTGACGGTGTCCACCGAGAAGGGCACCTGGCCGCCGATCAGGTCGGTCATGGCCGGGGCGCTGCCCTTGTAGGGCACATGCAGCATCTTGGCGCCGACGGCGCCCAGGATGATCTCGCCCGCGAAGTGCGAGGTGGTGCCGGCGCCGAAGGAGGCGTACGAATACTTCTCGGGCGAGGCCTTGGCGGCGGCGACGAATTCCTTCACCGTGTTGATCGGCACGTCCTTGTTGGCCAGCAGCACCAGCGGGATGCGCGCCACGATGGCGATGGGGTCGTAGCTCTTGACCGGGTCGTAGGGCAGGTTGCTGCGGATGGCCGGGTTGGCCGTGAAGGTGGAGGGCGAGCCCAGCAGCAGCGTGTAACCGTCCGCGGGCGCCTTCGCGACGTAGCCGGCGGCGATGGCCGTGCCGGCGCCCGGGCGGTTGTCCACCACCACCGGCTGGCCCAGGGCGGTCGAGATCCGCTGGCCCATCAGCCGGCCGATGACGTCGGCGCTGCCGCCGGGCGGGAAGGGGATCACCAGCGTGATCGGACGGCTGGGATAGTCCGGCTGCGCCATGGCAGGAAGCGCGCCGGCGCTGGCGGCCAGCGCGAGCAGGCCGCACACGGCGGCGCGGCGCGACACCGGGGCAGGACGGAAAGCGGAGATGGACGCGAAGGTCATGGCGACAGGCCTTTCGGAAGACGATGGCCGCATGCTAGAAATGCATCTCCTGTGCAGCAAGCACAAGGCTCTTAAAGCTTCGTTGCCGGTTCGGCAATCTTTCGGCACCGCATCCGATGGCCTCATCCACTCCTCCGTCCACGCCTGCCGCCAAGCCCGCGCGGCGCGATCCCAACCAGCGCGTGCTGCAGGAAGTGGCCCTGCGCTATTTCCTGGAGGTGGCGCGCGCCGGCTCGGTCACCGAGGCCGCGGCCCGACTGGACGTGGCGCCCTCGGCCGTCAGCCGGCAGATCGGCCGGCTGGAGCGCGAGCTGGACACCCTGCTGTTCGAGCGTCGCGCCCGCGGCATGACGCTCAATTCCGCCGGCGAACTGCTGGCCGCCCATGCGCGTCGCGCCTGGCTGGACATCGAGCGCGTGACCGACGACATCCTGGCCCTACGCGGCCTGCGCCAGGGCGAGGTGCGCATCGTGGCGACCGAGGGCTTCGCCTACGAGTTCCTGCCCGCGGTGGTGGCGGACTTCCAGGCGCGCTGCCCGGGCATCCGCTTCCAGCTGGACATGGCGGTGCAGCGCGAGGTGGCGCGCCGCGTGCGCGAGGGGCTGGTGGACCTGGGCGTGACGGTGAGCCTCAGCTCGGAGAGCGGCCTGCAGGTGGCCTTCCGCCATCCATCGCCGGTGATGGCGGTGGTGGCGCCCGCCCATCCGCTGGCCGATCGCCGGCAGGTGTCGCTGGCGCAGCTGCTGGCCTGGCCGCTGGCGCTGCCGGCCGGCACCTCCACGCTGCGGCAGTTGCTGGACATCAGCAGCAGCCGGCAGGGCCTGGTCCTGCAGCCGGTGATCACCAGCGACCACCTCTATCCGCTGATCCAGTACGTCAGCCACACCCAGGCCGTCACCTTCTGCGGCGAACTGGCGCTGCGCCAGCAACTGCACAACCGTACCGTGGTGGCCATCCCCCTGCGCGACCGCGAGATGAACGAGCGCCACTTCGAGGTGCAGACCATGGCCGGCCGGCACCTGCCCGATGCGGCGCGGGCCTTCATCGACCACCTGCGCAAGGCATTGGAATGACACCCTCCATGCCGCTTCGCGGCTCCGGGCGGCCGCCAGAGGCGGCTGCTCTTCGGGCACGCCCAAGCCTGCATTGGCAGGCTCGGAGCCGCGGACCTCAGCCCCTCTCTGGCGCCTTCGGCTTGGAGGGGGGGCGCACCCAGAGGCCCGGCAAAGCCGGTTCCTCGGGTGCCCTGGCGGACAGTTCCGCCCCACGCGGCCACTCGGGCTCGGAGCGTGAACGCATTGCCCAATCGGCAATACGATCTTGCGAAGCACACATTGGTCGGCAATGCAGCCGGCGGAATAATCGCCTTCGGCGCTGGATGGCGCCGCTTCCCCACCTTCAGGGCCGGCGCTCGGCGCCGGCACCCCTCATGACTCAGACCTCCGCCCTGCCCTTCTCCAAGGTCCGCACCGTCGGCCCGCTCGTCTTCCTTTCCGGTGAACTGGGCATCGCCGCCGATGGCTCGGTGCCGGCCGGCATCGAGGCCCAGACCCGCCTGTGCCTGGAGCGCATCGCGGCCACGCTCGCCGGCCAGGGCCTGGCGTTGTCGGACGTGGTCAGCGTGACGGCCTACCTGGTCGATGCGGCCGACTTCGCCGCCTTCAACGGCGTCTACGCCGCCGCCTTCGCCGAGCCGCGGCCGGTGCGCACCACCGTGCGCACGGACCTGATGCTGCCGGGCGCGCTGGTGGAACTGACCGTCATCGCCCACCAGAAGGCCTGAGGCGCATGGGCCGCGAGATCCTCGTCCTCGGCGCCGGCATGGTCGGCACCTGCACCGCCCTCCATCTGGCGATGCGCGGCCATTCGGTCGCCCTGGTCGACCGCGGCCTGCCGGGGCGCGAGACCTCGTACGGCAACGCAGGCATCATCCAGCGCGAGGCCGTGTCGCCCTATGCCTTTCCGCGCAGCCTGGCCAAGCTGGCCGGCGTGGCGCTCAAGCGCGGGGCCGACGTCAACTGGCATCTTGGCGCACTGCCGGCGGTGGCAGCCGGGCTGTCGCGCTACTGGCGCAACTCGGCGCCCGAGCGCTATGCGCCCATCGCCGCGGCCTATGCGCGCCTGATCGAACATTCGACGAGCGAGCATGCCCCGCTGATCGCAGCCGCCGGCGCCGACGACCTGGTGCAGCGCGACGGCTACCTGCACGTGTTCCGCGACGCGGCCAGCTTTGCGCAGGCGCGCCGCGATGCCGAGGCCACCGCGGCCCGGCACGGCCTGCGGGTGCGCGCCCTCGACGGCGCCGCCCTGGGCGCCGAAGAACCCGCCTTCACGCAGCCCCTGCCCGGCGCGCTGCATTGGCAGGACCCGTGGTGCGTGAGCGACCCGGGCGAGCTGGTGGCCCGCTATGCCGCGCATTTCCAGCAGCTCGGCGGCGTGCTGGTGCAGGGCGACGCCGCCACGCTGACGGCGACCGCCCAGGGCTGGCGCGTGCAGACCACGCGCGGGCCGGTGGAGGCGCAGGACGCCGTGGTCGCCCTGGGCCCCTGGGCCGACCGGCTGCTCAAGCCCCTGGGCTACCGGCTGCCGCTCTTCGTCAAGCGCGGCTACCACCGGCACTACACCGGTGGCCCCACACTGCGCCGACCGGTGTACGACCTGGACCGCGGCCTGGTGATCGCGCCGATGCGGCGCGGCGCCCGCATCACGACCGGCGCCGAATTCGCCCGCCAGGATGCCGCGCCCACGCCCTGGCAGCTCACGCGCGCCGAGACCTATGCCCGCGAACTGCTCGACCTGCCGCATCCGGTGGAAGGCGAGCCCTGGCTGGGCGCACGGCCCTGCACCGCCGACATGCTGCCGGTGATCGGCGCCGCCCCGCGTCACCGCGGCCTGTGGTTCAACTTCGGCCATGCGCACCAAGGCTTCACGCTGGGCCCGGCCTGCGGCCGCTTGCTGGCCGAACTCATCGACGGCGGGCCGACGATGGTGGACGCGGCGCCCTACTCGGCGCGGCGTTTCGGCTGAACGTCGGGCGGGCTGGGCGGCAGGATGCCGCCCGATCAGCCGCGCATCAGCGCTTCGATCGCGTCGCCGTCCACCGGCACGCCGCGCGTGATCAGCTCGCAGCCCGTGGCGGTGACGATGGCGTCGTCCTCGATGCGGATGCCGATGTCGTGGAACTGCGCGGGCACGTCGTCGCCAGCGCGCACGTAGATGCCCGGCTCGATGGTCAGCACCATGCCGGGCTGGAGGATGCGGCTGGGGCGGTTCTTGATCACCTCGCCCGAGAGCGGGTCGCGGCGCTCGCTGATCTCGCCCACCTGCGTGGGCTCGACATAGCTGCCGCAGTCGTGCACGTCCATGCCCAGCCAATGGCCGGTGCGGTGCATGTAGTAACGGAAGTAGGCCCGCTGCTCGATCACATCGTCCACGCTGCCGACCTTGTTGGCGTCGAGCAGGCCCAGGTCGAGCATGCCCTGCGACAGCACGCGCACCGTGGCCTCGTGCGGATCGTTGAAGCGGTTGCCGGCCTTGGTGGCGGCCACGGCCGCTTCCTGGCTGGCGAGCACCAGGTCGTACAGCGCGCGCTGCGGGCCGGTGAAACTGCCGTCGGCCGGGAAGGTGCGGGTGATGTCGCTGGCGTAGCTGTCGAGCTCGCAGCCGGCATCGATCAGCACCAGCTCGCCGGCGCGCACGGGCGCCACGTCGGCGCGGTAGTGCAGCACGCAGGCATTGGCGCCGGCCGCCACGATGGAGCCGTAGGCCGGGAACTGGGAGCCGCCCAGGCGGAATTCGTGCAGCAGCTCGGCGTCGAGGTGGTACTCGCGCACGTCGCGGCCCTCGCGCAACATGCGGGCGCTCAGCTGCATGGCACGGATGTGGGCGCGGGCGCTGATGTCGGCGGCCCGGCGCATCACGTCCTGCTCATGCGCGTCCTTGACCAGGCGCATCTCGTCCAGCGGGCCGCACAGGTCGCGCTGCTGCTCGGGGCACAGGGCGCCGAAGCGCACGCGGGCGCGCACCTTCTGCAGCCAGCCGTCGACGCGCCCTTCCAGGCCGGGATGGGTGGCGAAGGGGTACCAGACGGTGGCGCGGTTCTCGAGCAGCTTCGGCAGGCGGCTGTCGAGTTCGGCAACCGAGAAGGCTTCATCGACGCCCAGGCGCTCGGGCGCAGCCTCGGGGCCGAGGCGGTAACCGTCCCAGATCTCGCGCTCCAGGTCCTTGGGCTGGCAGAACAGCGTGCTGCGGCCCGCGGCGTCGACCACCAGCCAGGCGTTGGGCTCGGTGAAGCCGGTCAGGTAATGGAAGTAGCTGTCGTGCCGGTAGGGGAAGTCGCTGTCGCGGTTGCGCTGGCGCTCGGGCGCGGTGGGGATGAGGGCGATGCCGTCGGCACCGAGCTGGGCGGCAAGGCGGGCCCGGCGCCCGGCGTAGAGGGAGGGACTGGCGTTCATGGCGACGAGTTGAGTTGGGCGAGGCGCTCGGGGGTGCCGACGTCGGTCCAGCGGCCGGTGTGCAGCTGGGCACTGACGCGGCCATTGTCCATGGCGCGCCGAAGCAGCGGCGCCAGCGCGGCCTTCACGCCCGCCGGGTTGCCGGGCGGGATGTCGCAGTACGGCGGCGCGAAGAGTTCGCGCCGGTACAGGCCGATGGTGGAGAAGGTGTAGCGCGGCGCCGGGTCGTCGGCCGGCAGATTCAGCGCGGAGCCGTCCTGGCCGATGCCGAAGTCGCCGCGCGGGTTGTGCGGCGGATTGGGCACCAGCCACAGGTGGGCCAGCCGGCCGCTCTCGGCGAAGGACTGCACCTGGGCCTGCGTGAAATGGATGTCGGGCGCGTACACATCGCCGGCCAGGCACCAGAAGAGCTCGGCGTCCAGCAGCGGCAGGGCGCGGGCGATGCCGCCGGCCGTCTCCAGCGCCGCGCCGAAATCACGGCCTTCGTGCGAATAGGCGATCTGCGAGCCCAGGCCCCCGGCCCATTGCGGCGCGGTGCCGAAACGCTGTTCGATCTGCTCGCCCAGCCAGGCCGTGTTGACCACCAGCCGGGTGAAGCCGCCGCGCGCGAGCGCCTCCATGGGCCATTGCATCAGCGGCTTGCCCCGGACATCGAGCAGCGGCTTGGGCTGCCGGTCCGTCAGCGGGCGCATGCGCTCGCCGCGGCCCGCGGCGAGGACCATGGCCGGCGTCACCGTCACACCAGGTGGCGGGACACGCTGCCTCGGTGCAGGACGTTGCGTTCGACGTGCCGCGGCGAGAACAGGACGATCAGCGCCTCCTGCAAAGCCTTCGCGGCGTCGGAATGGTCGCCGCCGAAGTTGCAGACGTACACATCGAGCGTCACGCTGCCTTGCTCGGGCCAGGTGTGGATGCACACATGGGATTCCGCGAGCAGCAGCGCCGCCGTGACGCCGCCGCGCCCGGCAGGGGTGGAGGGAAAGTGATGAGCCAGCTGCCCCACCGCCTTCAATTTGGCGACGGCAACGGCGCGCGTCAGACACTCGAGGAGGATGGTGCCGTCCGTCAGCCAGAAGTCATCGCACTGGCAATCGTGAAGGTCGGCAGTAAGGTGCAGGCCGTGCATGCGTGGACTCTAGCAGTCCCGTGCGGGGCACGGGGAGGGTGTACGACTGATTTATTCGCAAATTGGACACGATTGTGTCCTGCCTTGTACCAAGGCTGACAGCGCTTGACCTGTGTGAAGCGTCCCGGCGAGGGGCCCGGGCGCCCCTCGCTAAAATCGCGGGTTCTCCCCTCCTACACCTCCCCGAAAGCCTTTTCTCATGGCCAACCAAGCCCTGATGGCCAACGCGATCCGCGCGTTGGCGATGGACGCCGTCCAGCAAGCCAACTCCGGGCATCCCGGCGCCCCGATGGGCATGGCCGACATGGCGGCGGCGCTCTGGGGCGAGCACCTCAAGCACAACCCGGCCAATCCGCACTGGGCCGACCGCGACCGCTTCGTGCTCTCCAACGGCCATGCCTCGATGCTGATCTATGCCCTGCTGCACCTGACGGGCTACGACCTTCCCATCGAGGAACTGAAGAACTTCCGCCAGCTGCACAGCCGCACCGCCGGCCACCCCGAGGTGGGCATCACCCCCGGCGTGGAAACCACGACCGGCCCGCTGGGCCAGGGCATCACCAATGCCGTGGGCTTCGCGCTGGCCGAGAAGCTGCTGGCCGCCGAATTCAACCGCGACGGCCATGCCATCGTCGACCACCACACCTACGTCTTTCTGGGCGACGGCTGCCTGATGGAAGGCATCAGCCACGAGGCCGTCGCCCTGGCCGGCGCCTGGAAGCTCGGCAAGCTGATCGCCCTGTACGACGACAACGGCATCAGCATCGATGGCAAGGTCGCGCCCTGGTTCATCGACGACACGCCCAAGCGCTTCGAGGCCTGCGGCTGGAACGTCATCGGCCCGGTGGACGGCCATGACGCGGCCGCCGTCTCCGCCGCCGTCGCCCAGGCCAAGATGGGCGAAGGCAGCAAGCCCACGCTGGTGGTCTGCAAGACGCAGATCGGCAAGGGCAGCCCCAACCGCGCCGGCACCGCCAAGGCCCACGGCGAGCCGCTGGGCGCCGACGAGATCGGCCTGACCCGCTCGGCCCTGGGCTGGGAGCACGCCCCCTTCGAGCTGCCCGAGGCCGTCTACCAGGACTGGGACGCCAAGGCCAAGGGTGCGGCCGCCGAAGCCGCCTGGAACGAGAAGTTCGCCGCCTACACGCAGGCCTTCCCCGACCTGGCCGCCGCCTTCGAGCGCCGCATGAAGGGCGAACTGCCCGCCGCCTTCGACCAGGTGGTGGTCGACGCCGTGCTGGCCGCCCACACCAAGGCCGAAACCGTGGCCAGCCGCAAGGCCAGCCAGCTGGCGCTGGAGACGCTGACGGTGCAGCTGCCCGAACTGCTCGGCGGCAGCGCCGACCTCACGGGCTCCAACCTGACCAAGACCGCCGCCACGCCCGACCTGCGCTTCGCCGCCGACGGCGCCGTGGTGCGCACCGAAGACGGCCGCATCGGCCGCCACATCAACTACGGCGTGCGCGAATTCGGCATGGCCGCCATCATGAACGGCGTGGCGCTGCACGGCGGCTTCATCCCCTACGGCGGCACCTTCCTGACCTTCAGCGACTACAGCCGCAACGCCATCCGCATGGCGGCACTGATGAAGCAGCGCGTGATCCATGTCTTCACGCACGACTCCATCGGCCTGGGCGAGGACGGCCCCACGCACCAGTCGATCGAGCATGCGGCCAGCCTGCGCCTGATCCCCAACCTGGACGTCTGGCGCCCCGGCGACACCACCGAGACCGTGGTGGCCTGGGCCTGCGCCCTGCGCAACAAGGCGCAGCCCACCGCGCTGCTGCTGTCGCGCCAGAACCTGAACTACGCACCCAAGGACGAGCTGGCCGACATCAGCCGCGGCGCCTACGTGCTGGCCGAGCCCTCGCGCGTGGGCCTCAAGAAGAAGGCCAAGGCGGTGATCATCGCCACCGGCTCCGAGGTGCAACTGGCGCTCAAGGCGCAGGAGCTGCTGGCCAGCCGCAAGATTGCCGTGCGCGTGGTCTCCATGCCCAGCACCACCACCTTCGACCGCCAGGACGTCAAGTACAAGAAGTCCGTACTGCCCAAGGGCCTGCCGCGCATCGCCGTGGAGATGGGCAGCACCGGCGGCTGGTGGAAATACGGCGTCGATGCCGTCGTGGGCATCGACACCTACGGCGAATCGGCGCCGGCCGGCGTGCTGTTCAAGCACTTCGGCTTCACGCCCGAGAACGTGGCGGCGACGGTCGAGGCCGTCCTTGCCGACTGAGTTGGTTTTTCCATAACTTCCTGGAGCATTCGCATGACCATCAAACTGGGTATCAACGGCTTCGGCCGCATCGGCCGCAACGTGCTGCGCGCCGCGGTTCAGAACTTCCCCGACATCGAAGTCGTGGGCATCAACGACCTGCTGGAGCCCGACTACCTAGCCTACATGCTCCAGTACGACTCGGTGCACGGCCGCTTCAAGGGCGACATCGCCGTCGAGGGCAACACGCTGATCGTCAATGGCAAGAAGATCCGCCTGACGCAGGAGCGCGACCCCGCCGCCCTCAAGTGGGACGAAGTCGGCGCCACCGTGGTGCTCGAATCCACCGGCCTTTTCCTCACCAAGGAAACCGCGGGCAAGCACCTGGCCGCCGGCGCCAAGAAGGTGATCATGTCGGCCCCCTCGAAGGACGACACGCCCATGTTCGTGTACGGCGTCAACAGCAGCGGCTACGCCGGCCAGGACATCGTCTCCAACGCCTCGTGCACCACCAACTGCCTGGCCCCGCTGGCCAAGGTGCTGCACGACAAGTGGGGCATCAAGCGCGGCCTGATGACCACCGTGCACGCCGCCACCGCCACGCAGAAGACCGTCGACGGCCCGTCCAACAAGGACTGGCGCGGCGGCCGCGGCATCCTGGAAAACATCATCCCCAGCTCCACCGGCGCCGCCAAGGCCGTGGGCGTCGTGTTGCCCGAACTCAAGGGCAAACTCACCGGCATGAGCTTCCGCGTGCCCACCTCCGATGTGTCGGTGGTCGACCTGACCGTCGAGCTGTCGAAGGAAGCCAGCTACAAGGAGATCTGCGCCGAGATGAAGGCCCAGAGCGAAGGCGCGCTGAAGGGCGTGCTGGGCTACACCGAGGACAAGGTGGTGGCCACCGACTTCCGCGGCGATGCCCGCACCTCCATCTTCGACGCCGAGGCCGGCATCGCGCTGGACGGCACCTTCGTCAAGCTGGTGAGCTGGTACGACAACGAGTGGGGCTACTCCAACAAGTGCCTGGAGATGACCCGCGTCGTCGCCAAGTAAGCAGCGCCGCACGGGCTGCCCCCGCGGCCCTGGACTGCGATGAAGAGCGCGCCCCCGTGGCGCGCTTTTCCGTTGGCGGTCCGCCGTTATGCCCGCGGGCCTGCACCCGCAACCCGACGCGCCACGTCGATGGTCCCGCGGTCGTGCAGCCACGGGCCGATCACCTGCACACCCAGCGGCAGCCCGCCCGCCCCCGCCATGACCGGCACGGCCGTGGCGGGCAGGCTGGCCAGCGAGGCGAGGCTGGCCCAGGCGGCCTGGGCCTCGTAAGGGGTGTCCTCGCCATCGATGCGCAGGGTGCGCCGCCCCCAGTCCGGATCGTCCTGGTGCGCGAAGGCGGCGCAGCCGAAGGCCGGCATCACGAGGGCATCGACCCGCTCCAGCAGCGCAAAGCACTGCGCCCGCAGCCGGCCGCGGTCGGCCACCAGGCGGATCCATTCGTGCGCGTTCAGGTCGCACTCGGCGCCGGGCTCGAAGGCGCCGAGCACCGTCATCACCCACTGCTGGTAGGCCCGGTGCAGCACCGCCAGGTCGGGCAGGGCGCCGGTCGGCAGTTCGTCCGGGCGGACGATCCGGGCGCCCTGCGCCTGCAGGCGCCGCGCCGCCTCGGCCACCGCGCCGCGCACCTCGGCGTCGGCCGGCGCGAGCGGATGGGCGTCCAGCACCAGCACCTGCCAGCGCGCCGGGTCGGGTTGCCGCGGTGGCGGCAGTTGCAGCTGCCAGGCCTGGGCCATGGGCATCTCCGGGCCGGCGAGCACGTCCAGCGCCAGGCTCAGGTCGTCGGCATTGCGCGCCAGCGGGCCGATGACCGTCGGCAGGTCCGGCGGTGGGCCGAGCGTTTCGGGCGTGCCGGGAAAGGCCTGGCCGCGCATCGGCAGGATGCCGGTGCTGGGCTTGTGCGCCCACACGCCGCAGAAATGCGCGGGCACGCGCAGCGAGCCCATCAGGTCCGAACCCAGTTCCAGCGCCACCAGGCCCGCCGCCAGCGCGGCCGCGCCGCCGCCCGAGGAGCCGCCCGGCGTGCGCGAGGCGTCCAGCGGATGCACCGTGCGGCCGTGGATCGGGTTGGCCGTCTGCCAGTCGGCCAGCGCCACGGGCACATTGGTCTTGCCCAGGATGACGGCGCCCGCGGCCTTGAGCCGCTGCACCGCCGCCGCATCGGTCGCCGGGCGGAAGTCGCGGAAGGGCGGCAGGCCCCAGCTGGTGGGCAGGCCGGCGATGTTGAAGGATTCCTTCACCGTCATCGGCACGCCCAGCAGCGCTGGCCGCTCGCCCTTCGCGCGCCGGGCGTCGGCGGCCCGGGCCTGGTCTCGCGCGCGATCGAAGTCGCGCAGCACGACGGCATTCAAGGCACCGTCCTTCGCCTCGATGGCGGCGATGGCGGCGTCGCAGAGTTCGAGCGCCGTGGCCTCGCCCGCGGCGACGGCGCGGGCGCAGGCGGTGGCGCCCTGGTGGATCAGTGTGGCGAAGTCGGTCGGCTGGGGCATGGCGGGCGAGGACGGCGGCCGCGGCGCGGCGCCGGCTCCTGGGTGACGAGGACCCGGCGATTCTGGCGCGATGCACCCGGGCGCGGGCTGTCGGGTGCACCGGCATTCGTCCGGCTCCGGCGGATTGGCGCACCTCCTAGACTGGTGCGATCCGTCCTCGCCCCTTCCGCTCCGTGACCGCCTCATCGCCCACGACCGCCTTCATCGACTTCCTCGCCCCCGCCCACGAAGTGGCGCGGGCCCTGATCGG
This sequence comes from Pseudacidovorax sp. DMC4, assembly GCF_056314265.1. Classification (NCBI taxonomy): domain Bacteria; kingdom Pseudomonadati; phylum Pseudomonadota; class Betaproteobacteria; order Burkholderiales; family Comamonadaceae; genus Pseudacidovorax; species Pseudacidovorax sp. DMC4. The sequence continues at coordinate 74,479 of NZ_JBQUYR010000019.1, forward strand.
CGTCGAGGTTCTGGTCGACGGCGTGGGCGGCCGCATCGTGGAGACCGAGGCCTACGACCGCGAGGATCCGGCCTCGCACAGCCATCGCGGGCCCACGCCGCGCAATGCGGCGATGTTCGGGCCGCCGGGCCGGGCCTACGTCTACCGCTCCTATGGCATCCACTGGTGCCTGAACTTCGTCTGCGGCCCCCAGGGCCACGGCGCGGGCGTGCTGATCCGTGCGCTGGCGCCAACCGAGGGCCTGGCCCGCATGCGCGAGCGCCGCGGCGTGCAGGATGTGCGCCTGCTGGCCGCCGGCCCCGGCCGCGTAGGGCAGGCGCTGGGCGTGGACGCCAGCTTCAACCACCTGCGGCTGGATGCGCCGCCCTTCGAACTCCGTCCCCGGCCTGCCAGCGAACGCATTCAGGTGCAGACCGGGCCGCGCATCGGCATCACCCGCGCGGCGGACGTGCCCTGGCGCTTCGGCGAGGCGGCCTCGCCCTTTCTGAGCCGGCCTTTTCCCAGACTCCCCAAACTTTCCGGGCGATGACGCCAGATGCAGAAAGGCCGCCCGGCGCTCGCCAGGCGGCCTGTCTGCTGGAGAACCCGAGCGCCTCAGCCGCGCCGTGACGGCCAGAGCCGCACGGCCAGCGTGGCCCCGGCGCTCGCCATGGCCAGCAGCACGACGCCGAACCAGCCCGCATGGGCCAGCACCTGGCTGCCCAGCGCGGCGCCGGCGGCCATGCCGATGAACATGCCGGTGAACAGCAGCGCATTGAGCCGGCTGCGGGCGCCCGGGTCCAGGCTGTAGACCAGCGTCTGGTGTGCCACCAGCGTGGCCTGCACGCCGAAATCGAAGCCGATGGCGGCCACCACCAGCAGGCCGATCTGCGCCGCGGGCGGCAGCAGGTCCTGCACCAGCAGCAGCGCGAAGGAGAGCAGCGCCAGCCCTGCCCCCAGCTGCGTCACGCGGTTGGGACCGCGCCGGTCGGCCAGGCGACCGGCCAGCGGGGCGGCCAGCGCACCGGCGGCACCGGCCAGGCCGAAGGCGCCGGCGGCGGCGCTGCCCATCTGGAAGCGCTCGTGCAGCATGACCGCCAGCGTGGACCAGAAGGCGCTGAAGCCGATCGACAGCAGGCCCTGGGCCAGCGTCGCGCGGCGCAGTGGGCCGTAGCGCTTCCACAGCTGCACCAGCGAGGCCATGAGCTGGCCGTAGCTCAACTGCGTCGAGGGCACGAAGCGCGGCAACCCGCGCCACAGCGCCAGGCCGATCAAGGCGATGGACCCCGCCGCGGCCAGGAACACAGCGCGCCAGCCCCACTGCTGGCCGACCAGCCCGCTGGCCACCCGCGACAGCAGGATGCCCAGCAGCAGCCCGGTCATCACCGTGCCGACGGTGCGGCCGCGGTGCGCCTCGGGTGCCAGCGCGGCGGCGGCGGGCACGATGTCCTGCGCCAGCGTCGCGGTCAGGCCGATGGCCAGGCTGGCGACCAGCAGCGCGCCCAGGCCGGGCGCCAGGGCGCTGGCCAGCAGCGCCAGCATCAGCAGCACCACCTTGACCAGGATGATGCGGCGACGGTCGTAGCGGTCGCCCAGCGGAATCAGCAGCAGGATGCCGGCGGCATAGCCGAGCTGGGTGAGCGTGGGCACGAGGCCCGTCTGGGCCGGGCTGGCGCCCAGGTCCGCACCCAGGATGCCGAGCAACGGCTGCGCGTAGTAGAGGGCGGCGGCGCCCAGGCCGGCGCCCGCGGCCAGCATCAGCACCAGCGGCCGCGACAGGTCGGGCTGGGCAGGCGCGGCGGCGGAACCGGAGGCAAGAGGAAGGGATGACATGGGGAACTCCTTGGCAGTCTGCGGCGCCGCCCTTTGCTTACGGGCAATGTGGGCGCTGCCGAATGTGGAGCATTCTTTCAACGAATGACAAAAAGCTGTAGACGGCTGGATTGCAGATCGGCTATACGCCCAACGCATGAAAGAAGCACCCCTTGCTGTCGACCGTCTGGACCTGCTGCAGACCTTCGTGCGCATCGTGGACGCCGGCAGCCTCTCGGCCGCCGCCCAGCAGATGGGCAGCACCCAACCCACCGTCAGCCGCCGCCTGCAGGCGCTGGAGCGCAGCCTGGGCCTGCGGCTGCTGCACCGCTCCACCCATGCCATGGCGCTGACCGAGGACGGCGAGCGCTGCCTGGCCCAGGCGCGGGAGCTGCTGGAGCGCTGGGACAGCTTCGAGGCCGACGTGCGCGGCGCCCGCAACACGCCGCGCGGCCACCTGCGCGTGCTGGTGCCGCATGCCTTCGGCCAGGACCAGCTGATGGCGCCGCTGCTGGGCTTCCTGCAGGCCCATCCCGAAGTGAGCGTCGAATGGCTGCTGCACGACCGCCAGCCGGACTTCATCGCCGAGGGCATCGACTGCGCGATCCGCGTGGGCGCCGTGAGCGATCCGTCGGTCGTGGCCCAGCGCCTGACCGAGATCCAGCGCATCGTGGTGGCGCCGCCCGGCCTCTGGGGCGAAGGCCCGCCGCCCGAGGCGCCGCAGCAGCTGGCCGCCCTGCCCTGGCTGGCGCTGCAGACCTTCTACCGCGACGAGGTCACGCTCACGCACGAGGCCGACGGCAGGCGCGAGACCTTCGCCATCCGGCCCCGCCTCGCGACCGACAGCCTCTATGCCACCCGCCGCGCCGTGCTCGGTGGGGCGGGTATCGCGCTGGTGTCGGCCTGGGCCGTGGCGCCGGACCTGGCCGAGGGCCGGCTGGTGCGCCTGGCGCCGCAGTGGGTGGGCGATCCGCTGCCCATCTACCTGATGCATCCCTACGCGCGCCAGTACCCGCCGCGGTTGCGCGCCTTCACGGCGTGGATGCGCGAGCACATGCCGTCGCCCGACCACTTCTGACGCTGCCGCCCAGCGTCGCCGCGCCGCACGGTGCGCGAGGCGGCTCCTTACCATCGGCCCCGCCATGTTCCGCCTGCCCCGCACCGCCACCGCGCCCTTCTGCCCTTCCGAAGTCAAGGGCAGCGTCACCGTCGACCCGGGCCAGCCCTTCCACAAGAAGCTGCTGAAGTTCGCCGGCCCCGGGCTGCTGGTGTCGGTGGGCTACATGGACCCGGGCAACTGGGCCACCGACATCGAGGCCGGCTCGCGCTTCGGCTATGGCCTGCTCTTCGTGGTGCTGCTGGCCAGCCTGGCGGCGATGCTGCTGCAGACCCTGTGCGTGCGCCTGGGCCTGGCCGGCGGGCTGGACCTGGCCCGCGCCTGCCGCCAACGCTACGGCCCGCGCACCAACCGCTTTCTGTGGCTGGGCGCCGAGCTGGCCATCGTGGCCTGCGACCTGGCCGAGGTGCTGGGCAGCGCGCTGGCGCTGCACCTGCTGCTGGGCGTCTCCATTACCGTGGGCATCGCCATCACGGCCTTCGACACGCTGCTGGTGCTGGGCCTGCAGGGCGCGGGCTTCCGGCGCGTGGAGGCCATCGTGCTCGGCCTGGTGCTGACCATCGCCGGCTGCTTCGCGGTCGAGCTGGCGATGGCCCAGCCCAACTGGTTCGGCGTGGCGATGGGCTTCGTGCCCAGCCTGGAGCGGCTGCAGCAGCCGGGCGCGCTCTACCTGGCCATCGGCATCGTGGGCGCGACGGTGATGCCGCACAACCTGTACCTGCATTCCTCCATCGTGCAGACCCGTCTGGTGGCGCGCACGCCCGCGGCCACGCGCGAGGCGGTGCGCCTGGGCACGATGGACGCCGTGCTTTCGCTCACGCTGGCACTGTTCGTCAATGCCGCCATCCTGATCCTGGCGGCCAGCGCCTTCCACGGCGGCGGGCGCGCGCCGGTCACCGAGATCGAGGACGCCTACCGGCTCATCGAGCCAGTGGTGGGCGGCCTGGCGGCCACGCTCTTCGGCATCGCGTTGCTGGCCTCGGGCCAGAGCTCGACCTTCACCGGCACCATCGCCGGCCAGATCATCATGGAAGGCTTCCTGGACCTGAAGATCCCCTGCTGGCAGCGGCGGCTGATCACCCGGGCCCTGGCCATCGTGCCGGCCTTCGTGGGCGTGTGGTGGTTCGGCGACGGCGGCGTGGGCAAGATGCTGGTGCTCAGCCAGGTGGTGCTGAGCTTCCAGCTGCCCTTCGCCATCTGGCCGCTGGTGCGCTTCACCAGCGACCGGCGGCTGATGGGCGAATTCGCCAGCGGCTGGGCGATGAAGGCCACGGCCTGGGGGCTGTTCGCGGTGATCGGCGCGGCCAATGTGTGGCTGGTCTGGACAGTGGCCACAGGACAGGGCTGAACTGCCGAGGGCAGGCACAGCGGCGGCGCGATGCCGACCAGGATGCGGCGCTGGCACCCGCCGCACAAGGCAGCGCCCCGCCGGGCGAAGCGCCGCAATCCGCGCGCCCACCGAGGCCATCCGAGACAGCCGCTGGCGCAGCGGGCTACCCTCGGGCGCATGTTCATCGTGACCCTCACCTACATCCGCCCCGTCGAAGAGATCGACGCCCACATGGAGGCCCACGTCGCCTGGCTGCGCCGCCACTACGACAGCGGCCTGTTCGTCGCCTCCGGCCGGCAGGTGCCGCGCGTGGGCGGCGTCATCCTGGCCCGCTCGGGCGACCGGGCCGCGCTCGAAGCGGTGCTCGCGCAGGACCCGTTCGCGCAGCACAAGCTGGCCCGCCTCGACATCGTCGAGTTCACGCCCAGCATGACCGCACCCGGCGCCGAGGCGCTCAAATCGATATGAGCGAGCGCCCGGGAGCGCCACCGGGGCGGGCCCCCGCGGCCCCTCTGAGACGCGCCCTGCTGCTGTTCGTGGCCGCCGCGGTGCTCGCCGGCTGCTGGCTGGTGCCACTGGAGCCCCTGGCCCGCGAGCAGTTGCGCGCCGGCCTGCAGCGCTCGCTCACCGCCTTTGCGGCGGCGCGGGCGCTGGGCGCAGTGCTGTCGGTGGCCCAGGGCACGCAGCTGGACGTCAAGCCGGCCGGCGTCGGCCTGAGCCTGGCGCCGGGCCAGGCCCTCAAGCCGCTGAACGAGCTGGTGGACCGTTTCGCCGCCGTGATGCTCGCTGCCAGCGTGGCCTTCGGCATCCAGCTGCTGATGCTGGGCATCGGCGGACATGCGGCGGTGTCGATCGCGCTGACGGCGGTGCTGCTGGCCTGGCTGGTGCTGCGCTGGCGGGCGGCCACGGTGTCGACCCGCGCGCGAGCGGAAACCGCTGGCGCCAATGCGCCCGCAGCGAGGCAGGAGGCGGCTACCGCACGCGCGCTGCGATGGCTGTCGCCGGTCTTCGCCGGCCTGCTGCTGGTGCGCTTCGCGGTGCCGGCCGTGGGCCTGGCCAACGAAGGCGTCTACCGGGCCGTGATGGCGGGCGAATACCAGTCGGCCCTGGCCGTGATCGAGGCCTCGCCCGAGCAGGTGGTGGGCCGCACGCAGCCGGCCGCACCGGCGCAGGAAAGCCTGCTGGAGCGCCTGAAGCGCTGGTCCGAACGCGCCACCGACCTGCGCGCCGGCTACGAGGCGATCCTTCAGGCGGCCGGCGAATGGACCCGCACCATGGTGCGCCTGATCGCCCTGTTCGTCGTGCAGACGGTGCTGCTGCCGCTGGGCTTCCTGTGGCTGATGTGGCGGCTGTCGCGCGCCATCGCCGGCAGCGCGAGTCGGCGCTGACGCTTACTCCGCCGCGTCCACCGCCTCTTCCCGGCGCCCGTCGGGATAGCGGGCGAAACGCGCCGGCGCCGCGCCATGCACCGGCGCCGCGTCGGGCCAGGGCCAGCCGCCGAACTGGGTGCGGCGGTAGTCCTGCATGGCCTGCATGATCTCGGCCTGCGAGTTCATGACGAAGGGGCCGTGCTGCGCCACGGGCTCGGCGATGGGCCGGCCCTGCAGCAGCAGGAATTCGCAGACTTCGTCACCGCCCGCCAGGGCCACGTCGAGATCGGCCCGAAGCTCGATGGCCGCCGGCCCTTGCACCGCCTGCCCGCCCACCGTGGCCGACGCGCCCTTGAAGAAGTACAGCACCCGCTGCGTGCCCAGCCCGCGCGCGGCCGGCAGCGTCCAGCGCGCGCCAGGCGCCAGGCGCACGGTCCAGATGGCCACGTCGGCATCCGCCTGCGCGGCCCAGGAATCCGGCGGCGGCGAAGGCGGCGCGTCGGCACCCGGGAGGCGGCCGGCCACCACCGTGACGTCCACGCCCTCGGCGCGCAGGTGCGGCACCTGGCCCGACCAGAACATGGTGAAGTGCGGATCGACCATCTTGCGCGCCGCCGGCAGGTTCAGCCAGATCTGGAACAGCTCCAGCGGGTTGTCCGCGTCCTCGCGCAGCAGCGGGAACATCTCCGAATGCACGATCCCGCGGCCGGCCGTCACCCACTGCACGTCCCCGCCGCCGAAGCGGGCCGCGGCGCCAAGCGAATCCGAATGGTCGATCAGCCCGCGGCGCACCAGCGTCACGGTCTCGAAGCCGCGGTGCGGATGCGCCGGGAAGCCGGGCACGGATTCGCCGTGGTACATGCTCCAGCCGTCCTTGCGGCTGAAGTCGGCGCCGATCTCGCGGCCGGCCAGCGAGGCGGCCGGCGCCATGCGGCCGTCGCCGCGCGGATAACCGTCGTCGTGGTACGCACAGAAGAGGAAGGGGTCCACCGTCGGCCAGGGAAAGCCCAGCGGGTGCACGCCCAGGACGGCAGAGGAGGGGTGGGTGCTCATGGAGAGAGTCTTTCGTTCGTTCGCAAGAAGGCTGGCGGTCAGCCCGAACGCCGAAGATGCGGCGCATATCGCCATTGTGGAAGCCCCCGCCCGCGCGACAGCCCGGACCATGGGTGCAACAGTGGATTCACCGGCAGCCCCGGGCGGGCGGCGCTACCATCCGCCGTCGTCACACACGCGGCATGGCCTTCCCCCCGGCCCCCGCAGGAGCGTTGAATGAGTCAAGACAAGCAGGACCCGACGGCGCAGGCGGTCGAAGCGCTGGAGCGCACCATCGACCAGGCCAAGGCGGTGGCCGCCGAGATCCGCCAGGCGGCCGACAACCTGGCTGTCGTGAACACCGTGCTCGAAGAGGCCCTGCCCGACCATGTGCAGGTCGGCGACGTGGCCCAGGCGCTGGACCAGTCGGGCCAGGTCGAGGAGCAGATCAGCCGCTCCGCCGAGGTGCTGGACGCCCTCGAAGCCGCGCAATCCGAGGTCGAAAAGAAGGCGCGCCCGCGCTGACCCTCCCCGTTCCGTAGGCCGCGTCCCACAGGAAGGGAGGCCCAGGGCGCCCACGCCCGCACCGCCCCGGCCCTTAAGCTCCCCTGTTCCAGTCCGCGCCACACCATGGCCGCCCCCCGCATCTTTATCGTCGAAGACAACCCCACCATCCGGGACAGCCTCATCCCCACGCTCGAAGACCTGACCGACGCTGAGATCGTCGGGCTGGCCGAGGGGGAGGACGAGGCGGTGCGGTGGATGCAGTCGCATTCCGACGGCTGGGACCTTGCCATCGTCGACCTCTTCCTGCGCCAGGGTTCGGGGCTGGGCGTGCTGCGTCGCGTGCGCAACGGTGGGGCCCGGCAGCGCATGGTGGTGCTGACCAACTACGCCACGGCCGACATGCGCCGCCGCTGCAGCGACGCCGGGGCCGACCGCGTCTTCGACAAGTCCAACGACCTGGACGCCTTCTTCGACTATTGCAACGCGCAGGGGCCGGCGCGCTGAGCGCCCGCCGGCCATGCAGGCCGGGCCCTGAGGCACACGGGCGGCGCGTCCGGTGCTGGACAAGCGGGCACGCATCCCGCTACACCTCGGGGATGTCCTCCCCGCTGGTTCCCTCTTCAATCCCCCTCTCCGCACTGCCGACCGAGCTCTGGCAGCTGGGCGCCGCCCAGACGGCCGCCCTGGTCGCCAGCCGCCGCATCTCCGCCACCGAGGCGACGCAGGCAGCCCTGGCGCGGCTGGAGGCGGTCAACCCCGCCCTGAACGCCGTGGTCGACCACCGGCCCGACGAGGCACTGCGCCGCGCCGCCGACATCGACGCCGCGCTGGCCCGCGGCGAGGCGGTGGGGCCGCTGGCCGGCGTGCCGGTCACCCTCAAGGTCAACGTCGACCAGGCCGGCTTCGCCACCACCAACGGCGTGCGCCTGCAGAAGGACCTCGTCGCCGAACACAACAGCCCGGTGGTGGACAGCCTGCTGGCCGCCGGCGCGGTGCTCATCGGCCGCACCAACACGCCCGCCTTCAGCTACCGCTGGTTCACCAGCAACCAGCTGCACGGCGTGACGCGCAATCCGCGCAACCCGGCGCTGACGCCCGGCGGCTCTTCCGGCGGCGCGGCCGCGGCGGTGGCCGCAGGCATCGGTGCCATCGGCCATGGCACGGACATCGCCGGCTCGATCCGCTACCCGGCCTATGCCTGCGGCGTGCATGGCCTGCGGCCCAGCTTCGGCCGGGTGGCGGCGTGGAATGCCTCCAGCCCCGAGCGCACCATCGGCGGCCAGCTGACGGCCGTCTCCGGGCCGATTGCGCGGCATGTGCACGACCTGCGCCTCGCGCTGGCCGCCATGGCCCGACCGGATGCGCGCGATCCCTGGTCGGTGGCGGCGCCGCTGGTCGGGCCCGCCGTGCCGCGCCGGGCCGCGCTGTGCGTGCGCCCGGACGGCCTGGCCACCACCGCCCCCGTCGAAGCAGCGCTGCGCGACGCGGCCGCGCGCCTGCGCGACGCCGGCTGGCTGGTGGACGAGGTGGAGGCGCTGCCGCCGCTGAAGGCTGCCGCCGACGACCAGACGCTGCTGTGGGTGGGCGATGGCTACGAGGCGCAGCTGCGCACGGCCGAGCGCGAGGGCGATCCGGCCGCGCTGGTCGTGCTGCGCGGGCAGGCCGAGGTGGCCGCGCGCATGGACAGCGCGGCGCTGTCGGCCATCCTGGTGCGGCGCGCGACGCTCACGCGGCAGTGGCAGCGCTTTCTGCACGAGCGCTATCCGCTGGTGCTGCTGCCGGTGTCGGCCGAGCTGCCCTTCCCGGTCGACCTGGACCTGCAGGGCCCCGAAGGCTATGCCCGCGTCTGGGCGGCGCAGATGACGCAGATCGCGCTGCCCTTCATGGGCCTGCCGGGCCTGACGGTGAGCACCGGCATGGCCGAAGGCGAGCGCGGCCCGGCGCCGGTGGGCGTGCAGCTGGTGGCGGCGCGCTTCCGCGAGGACCTGTGCCTGGAAGCCGCCGAGGCCATCGAGGCCCGCGGCGTGCCGCCCTCGCCCGTGACGCCGCACGGCTGAGGCCGCCCTGCGGCACCGGGCACGCCCCGTCGCCTCCGCCTCAGCCCTTGGCGATGCCGAGGCAAGGCTGGGAAGCCTTCAGTGGTGATGGCCGCCATCGCCATGCACATGGCGATGGGCGATCTCCTCGCCGGTGGCGGCACGCACGGCCACCACGTTCAGCTGGATGCGCAGGCTGCGGCCGGCCAGGGGATGGTTGCCGTCCAGCAGCACCTGCGGCCCCTTGATCTTGACCACGTTGAACACATGCGGCTCGCCGTTGTCGAGCTGGCCGCGCAGTTGGCCGCCGACCTTCACGCCCGGCGGGAATTCGCTCTTGGGGATGGTGCGCAGCAGGCTCTCGTCGCGCGCGCCGAAGGCCTGCTCGGGCGACAGGTTCAGCGTGGCCTGGTGGCCGGCCGCCTGGCCGTCCAGGGCCGTCTCGATGGCCGGCAGGATGTTGTCGTAGCCGCCGTGCAGGTACACGACCGGCTCCTTGGGGCTGTCGAGCAGCTGGCCGCTCTGGGCGTCCGCGATGCGCAGGCGCAGGGTGACGACGGTGTCTTGGGTGATCTGCATGAAGGAAAAGGCTGGAGGGCCGCGGACGGCCTGTTCGTAAGAGGTGGGCCGGCCTTGCGCTGCAAGCAGGCGCGCCGGCGGTCTGGCGGCGCCGGAGCCCGCCACAGGGCTGCCGATTGTGCGTGAAGGCCACCGCGCGCACCGTCGCCGTGCCCAGTGCCCGTGGCGTCGTCATTGGCCTACCCGCGGTGGCGCCCACGGCGCATCGGCGCACCCCGGCCGCACCCGACCATCGGCCTCCCTTCCCTGCTATCGCCTTTCCGTTCCCGCATCCAGGAGCGCCCATGCACGACCCGGATTCCGCCCCCGCCGAGCCGCCCGCGTCCCACGACCGGCCCGACCTGCAGCCGCTGGAGGCCATGCGCGACGCGCTCCAGGCCCAGGTGCACCAGCTGGAGCGCCAGCTCGCCCGGCTGAGCCACGACCTGCGCAACCCGCTGGGCGCCATCCGGCTGGGCACCGAGCTGCTGCGCCGAGGGGCGCTCGATCCGCAGCAGCGGCAGGTGCTGGACCACATCGACAGCGCCGGCGAGCGCGCGCAGCAGCTGATCGACCAGCGCATCGCCGAGGCCCAGACCGCCGCCAGCGCCGACGAGCCGCACCGCCCCGTCGCCCTGCATGCGCTGGTGGCCCAGTGCGTCGAGACGCTGGCACAGGCCTTTCCGGGCCATGCCCTGGAACATGACCGCCTGGGCGAAGGCCATTGCCAGGCCGATCCGGACCGCCTGGCCCAGCTGGTGGGCCGCATGGTGGCGGAGGCCGCCGCCGTCGCGACCCCGGGCAGCGGGCTCATCGTCGCCTCCATCGTGGAGCCCGAGCGCTTCCGCATCGCGGTGCATGCGCCGACGCCGGCGGAAGGCGAGGCACCCGGCGGCGGCGAGGACCGCCTGCGCGACGCCGTGCGCAGCCAGAGCGGCCGGCTGGAGGTCATGCGCCAGGCGGCACCACCCGGGCGCACCCTGGTCGCGAGCTTCGCGCGCGCCGCGGCGGCCATCTGACCCTTCTTCTTTCTTCCGCCTTTGTAGGAACCCCTCATGCCCGACGACCACACCCTCATCGCCCCCGCCGGCAACGACCCGGACCGCATCGACCTGCAGTCCGAAGGCGCGGTGGCCGAATGGGCGCGCCGCATGGACATCGACGAAGCGCGGCTGCGCGCCGCGGTGGCCGCCGTCGGCGACCGCGCCACTGACGTCGCCCGCCACCTTGCGGACGGCAACGGCACGGCCCAGCGGGAGCAGCCACCGGCCTGACCCCGCCGCACATCGCACTTGGCCTACCCGCAAAGCGCGCCTTGACGCATGGCCGCGGCGGCGTGGGGACCGCACACTGGCGGCATCCGTGCGCCGTCGTACGCGTCTCCAGAAAGCCGCCGCCATGACCTTCAAGCAACTCTTCTCGCTGTGCAAGAAAGCCGTCGTCGCCTGGAGCGACGACTTCGCCCCCAGCATGGGGGCCGCGATCAGCTACTACACCCTCTTCTCGCTCGCGCCGCTGCTGGTGATCGTGATCGCCATTGCCGGCGCTCTGTTCGGCCGCGAGGCGGTGCAGGGCGAGATCGTCGGCCAGCTCTCCGGCCTCATCGGCCGCGAGGCGGCCATCGCGGTGCAGGGCCTGATCCGCAGCGCCAGCGAACCCGGCAAAGGGCTGGTCGCCGGGCTGATCGGCGTGGGCGTGCTCATCGTCGGTGCCACCACCGTGTTCGCCGAACTGCAGAGCGCGCTGGATCGCATCTGGCATGTGCCGCCCTCGGCCAAGCCCAAGGGCGTGTGGTCGGTGCTGCGGGCGCGGGTGCTGTCCTTCGGGCTGATCCTGGGGCTGGCCTTCCTGCTGATGGTGTCGCTGCTGGTGTCGGCCTTCCTGGCCGCCATGGGCAGCTGGGTGGGCGCCTTGCTGCCGGGCTGGGAGCTGATGCTGCAGCTGCTCAACATCGCCATCTCCTTCGCGATCATGACGCTGCTGTTCGCCATGATCTACAAGTTCATGCCCACCACGCGCATCGCCTGGCGCGACGTGTGGGTGGGTGCCGCCGTCACGTCGATGCTCTTCCAGGTGGGCAAGACGGCCATCGCGCTGTACCTGGGCCGCAGCAGCATGACCGAGTCCTTCGCGGCCGCCGGCTCGCTGGTGGTGCTGCTGGTGTGGGTGTACTACGCGGCGCAGATCTTCCTGCTGGGTGCGGAGTTCACCAAGGTCTATGCGCTGGAGCACGGCTCGGTGGCCGATGCACGGCTGGCCGCCAGCGTGGCCCATCCGCCCGTCGTGCCCACCCAGACCACGACCGGCCAGCCCGACGCGGGCGACGCGACGCCGCCGCCCGCGGCCATGGCGCTGACGCAGACCGGCGAGGTGCAGGCCGAGGTGGACCGGCGGCTGCAGGGCGCCACGCGCGACCTGGCGCGACAGCTGCTGCTGCTCGGTGGCGCCACCGTGCTGAGCGTGGCCGCTTCGCAGTGGCAGAAGCGGCTGCGCAAGAAGGACAGGCTGCGCCGCAAGGCCTTCGGCCGGCGCAGTGGCCCGCGCGGCACCACCGCCTGAAGAAGCCACTGACAGTGGGCTGAGCACGGACTGACGACCGGCTGAGTAAACCCTTCTTTACACGCCGGCGGTCGGCCGGGCGGATGCGCGCAGGCGTTGATCGGGAACATCGCCCGACCGGGCACTTCGAACATCCGCCAATGAAGACAAGCTCCCGCCCCTCTTCCTCCCCCTTCCGGCTGTGTGCGCTGGCCGTGCTGCCGGCCGCGCTGCTGGCAGGGTGCGTGGTGGCCCCCGAGCCGGTGCACGTGGTGCCGCGGCCCGTGGTGGTCACGCCGCCGGTGTATGCACCGCCGCCCACCGTGGTCTATGTGGCGCCCACCTATGCGATGCCGGCACCGGGCTATGTGTGGCACTACCACCCGCGCCATGGCTGGGGCTGGTACCACCCCGTCTATGGCTGGCACCGCGGCTGGCATTGAGCGGCGCGGCGCCTGATACGCAGGGCCGGCGCTGCCGCCGCGCCCTGCGGCGGGCTACACCTGCTCGACCGTCACGCGCATCTCCTCGATCGCGATCTCGCCGTAGTTGGAGATGAAGGCCACGTCCGCTGCGTCGCGGCCGTAGCCCACCACCAGGCGGCCGCCGCGCGGCTCGGCCTGGGTGGCATCGAAGGTGTACCAGCGGCCGCCGATGAAGGCCTCGAACCAGGCATGCATGTCCATCGGGTCGAGCTTGTGCAGGTAGCCGACCACCTGCCGCGCGGGGATCTGCAGCGCCCGCGTGAGGGCGATGCCCACGTGCGAGAAGTCCCGGCACACGCCCTTGCCGAGGTTCAGCGTGCCCAGCGCATCGGTGCTGGCGTCGCTCACGCCGTATTCGTAGGTGATGTGTTCGTGGATCCAGCGGCGGATGGCCTCCACCTGCGCATAGCCGGCCGGGAGGTCGCCGACGATCTCGCGCGCGCGGCCTGCCAGCCGGTCCGACGGGCAGTAGCGGCTGGGCAGCAGGTACATCAGCGCGGCGTCGGGCAACTGGTCCACGGGCGTGACCGGCGCGGCGGGCTCGACGGCGAGGGCCTCCTCGGTCTCCATCTCCACCTGCACCTCGATCTCCATGCCGCCCGCCGGCACCACGAAGCGCTGACCGAGGTTGCCGTACGGGTCCACATACTCCACCGTGGGCACCCAGGGCCGCAGGTGGTAGTGCTCGCTGACCACCCATTGGGCCAGGCCGCTGCGCGGGCGGAGCATGGCGACGACGGGGCAGGGCTGCTGGCAGTCCAGCTTGAGGAAGTTGGTGGCTTTGAGGCGCATGGAAAGGGCTCGGCTCGGTCGACGGGGACAATGACACACAGACCTGCCACCATCGGCAGGCGGCGGCATTCTGGGCACCGACGCCCGCGCGGCCTGTCGGCCGAAGGCCCGCGTCCGTGGGCGCCGACGCCGCTGCACCCCGCATCCGTTAGCAAGCCCCCATGGAAACCGAATTCAAGTTCCACATCCCCGCCGAGCGGCTGGCCGCGGTCGAGGCCGACCTGCGCCAGGGCGCCGTGCAGCGCACCCGCATGCAGGCCCGCTACTTCGACACGCCCGGTGGCGCCCTGGCCGCCGCGGGCATGGCGCTGCGCCTGCGCAAGGAAGGCCGCCGCTGGGTGCAGACGGTCAAGGCCGCGGGACACGGCCTGCTGCAGCGGCTGGAGCACAACGCCGACCTGGGCGCTGCCCGCGCCACCGACCTGCTGCGGCCCGACCTGCTGCGCCATCAGGGTACGCCGGTGGGCGAGCGCCTGGTGCAGGTGCTGCAGGCCGCGGGCGAGGATGTGGTCGAGACCTATGCCACCGACATCTGGCGCCTGACGCGCGAGATCCGCCACGAGGGTGCGCGGGTCGAGCTGGCGCTGGACGTGGGCAAGATCGTCGCGCAGGCGCCCGCCGGCGGTCCGATGCGCGTGGCGCCCGTGTGCGAGCTGGAACTGGAGCTGGTGCAGGGCCCGCTCGCGGGCCTGGTCGCCCTGTCGCGCGACTGGGCGCAGCGCCATGGCCTGTGGCTGGGCACCGTCTCCAAGGCCGAACGTGGCGAACGGCTGATGAAAGGCATCGCCCAGGTGCCCGCGGTCAAGGCCGAGACGCCACGCTTCGAGGAAACCAGCCCACCCGATGGCGCGGCGCTGCAGCGTCGGGTGATCGCCGCCTGCCTCGCCCAGGTCCTGCCCAATGCCAGCGAGATCGCCGAGGGCAGCGAAGACGAAGAGCAGATCCACCAGCTGCGCATCGGCCTGCGCCGCCTGCGCACTGCGCTGCGCGAGTTGGCGCCGCTGGCCGGCGGGCTGGACCCAGCCTGGGAAGCACCACTGCAGCGCGCCTTCCGCGCCCTGGGCGCGCGGCGCGACCGGACGCAGGTGGTGGCCGAATCGCGCCGCTGGATGGAAGGCAGCGATGCACCGGCCATCCGTGTGGCCGAGGCGAAGGATGCGCCCACGCCGGCGGTCGCGGTGCGCGAGCCGGCCTTCCAGGGCGTGCTGGTGGCCCTGGCAGGCCGCGCGGCCGAAGACCCGGCCGAGGGCGGCGGGGCGCTGGACGCCGATGCCACCCTCGCCCACCTGCGCCACCGCCTGCGCCGGCTGCACCGCCAGTCGCTGCGCGACGCGGAGCGCTTCGACCAGCTGGACGACGACCAGCGCCATCGCACCCGCAAGCGGCTCAAGCGGCTGCGCTACCTGGCCGAGTTCGTGGCGCCCCTGCTGGACGCCGGCCGGACGGCCCGCTACCTCGACCAGTTGCGCCCCGCGCAGGACGCGCTGGGCCTGTTCAACGACCAGGTGACGGCCCGCCGCCTCTACGAGCAGGCGGCCGAGCAGGACGCGCATGCCTGGTTCGCCATCGGCTGGCTGGCGGCGCAGCAGCCCCGCACCGCGAAGAAGGCCGGCAAGGCCTTGCGCCGGCTCGCGGATGCACCGAAGTTCTGGAAGGGCCGCCGCAAGGGCTGAAAGGCCACGACGCCCAGGTGTCTCGGCCCCTCTCCCCTGGCGGGAGAGGGATTGGGGAGAGGGGGGAGCCGCCGCAGGGTGCTGCCCCGGCCAGCCCCGCCCTCACCCCTCCCGCGGCGGCTGCGGCAGCAGGCGGTAGGCCAGTGCCCCGGCCGCCAGCATCAGCGCGATCGCGCCGAACACGGCCTGGAAGGGCTCGATGCCGCGCGACTGCGCCGCCGTGGCGATGGCCCCGGTCACCCACTGCATCAGCGCCACACCCAGGAACATCGCCATGGTGAACAGCGCCATGGCCCGGCCCGTGACGGCCATCGGGTAGGCGCCCTTCACGTCGGGGTACTGCAGCACCATGTAGCCCGAGAGCAGGCCGATGGCCAGGGCCAGCGCGATGTCCACGCTGGCCTGCGCATCGAAGGCGAGCACCGCGAAGAGCCCGGCGCAGACCACGGTGAAGCCGACCAGCCAGCGCCGGCGTTGTGCCGGCCCCGGATCGATGCGGCCGAACAGCGGCGGCCCCGCGATGGCGATCACCGTCATCAGCAGCGCCACGTTGCCGCTGGCCATCAGCGAGAAGCCGTGGCGTTGCATCAGCATCGGCCCCAGCCACAGGCCGCGCAGCGCCACGAAGGAGGCATAGGTCACCAGGGCGAGCGCCAGGATGCCCCAGGTGTGCGGCAGCAGCAGCAGGCCGCCGAAGGTGCGCACGGCGCTGCCCAGCGATTCGCGCGGCGCATCGGCCGCTGGCGCAGGCTCGTGCACCACGGCCGCGATGGCGCCCCAGGCGAGCAGCGAAGCCGCCGCCAGCACCCAGAAGCCCATGCGCCAGGAGCTGGCCTCGATCAGCCAGGCCAGCGGGGTGCCCGTGACCAGCATGCCGCAGCTGCCCAGGCCGAGGATGGCGCCCGACACGGCGGCAAAGCGCTCCGGCGCGAAGTGCCGCGCGATGAAGACGGTGCACACGAGGAAGGCCGGCGCGCAGCCGATGCCGATCAGCACCTGCCCCACCACCAGCACGCCGAAGCTGGGCGCCAGTGCCGACAGCACCGCCCCGCCGATGGCCAGCGGAAAGGCCACCAGCACGGTGCGCCGCACGCCCTGCAGGTCGATGCCGATGCCCATCAGGAGCTGCGGCGCGCCGAAGGCGAAGTGGAAGGCGCCGGCGAACAGGCCCAGGGCCTGCGGGCTGAGGTGGAAGTCGGCCGCCAGCGGCGCCGCCATGATGGCGGCCACGGTACGGAAGGCCTGGCTGAGCGCGAATCCGGTGCTCAGCACCAGCAGCATGGTCCAGGCGCTGCGGCTCGGGGAGCGGGTGGCGGAAGTGGAACGGAGCGCCGGGTCGGCGGCGCTGGCGGAAGGCGGCGGGGTCATGGGCGGCGCGAGCGCCCATCGGGTGTGGACGCGTTCTGGGTGGTGTCTCCAGCGTCGGAGCCTAACGTGAAAGCCGCCAGGGCGTGTGGCGCCTGCGAGGCAGGGGTCCAGGCGCCGATCCGTTCGCCGTGAGCGCGTCGAAGGGCAGGCCGACGCCTGTCCCGGCTTCGACGCGCTCGGCCCGGATGGGCGCAGGCGGCTCAGTCCGGACGGTCGGGGCTGCTCGTCCAGCCCCAGCCCAGCAACTCGGCCAGCCGCTGCACCGTCCAGCCGGCCTCGTCGGCTCCCAGGCCGGAATCGGTGCTGCGCAGGCCGGCCAGGCAGCGCTGCAGCACCTCCTGGTCGCTCACCGAGCCGCTTTGCGACAGGCCGAGCGCCTGGCCGGTCAGCACCTGCGCCAGGTCCTCGCACAGCTCGTAGCGCTGGCGCACCACGGCCAGCGGCTCGCGCAGGCGCTGGCGGGCGTCGGCGTACAGCGCGAGGAAGGAAGGAGGGATCTCGGTCTGCTGGTCTTCGCCGTCCATGGGCACAAACAAGAAAGGGCCTCCTGCGAGACCCCGGGTGGTGGAAAGAAGGACAGGGCCCCTGTACGAGACCCTGGACCATGAAGCGCGAGCGCCCCGAAGACCCTGCGCCGTCGGAAGGACGGCTTCACCGAAGGCCCGTCGCCGTGGTCGCCGGGCCGGCCAGTCCTGCGGCACTGCGCAGGCGCCGCCCGGTCAGCGGCGGGAGCCTTCGGGCGGCGGGCCGCGGCGCTCGAGGTGGCGGAAGGTGATGCGGCCCTTGCTCAGGTCGTAGGGCGACATCTCCAGCGACACCTTGTCGCCCAGGATGATGCGGATGTGGTTCTTGCGCACCTTGCCGCCGCTGTACGCAATGACCTCGTGGCCATTTTCCAGCGTCACGCGGTAGCGCGAGTCGGGCAGCACTTCGGTGACTGCCCCTTGCATTTCAATCAGCTCTTCCTTCGCCATGTCGTATGTCCTCTCGGAGGCAGGACGCCGGTACCCGAACCGGCTGCCGTTGCCGGCGCCCGAGCCTGTGTACGTGGAGAAGGCGGGCGCGAAACTGTCAGGGGTGCGTGGCGACCCACAAACGGATCGCCACGATCTCAACGCTTGAATGTCGCCACGCGCGGACAGCCCGCGCGGTGCAAAACCGCGGGATTGTAGCGGCGCAGCCTGTGGCCTGGCGCCCTTCCCAGGCCAGACGCGCCCTTGGCCGACACGCCCGGGCGCGGGCTGCGCGCACCATGCGGTCATGTCCCGCGCCTCCCGGTTGCCGCTGTCCAGCGGCGCCCCGCCCGTCTCCTCCCGCCTCAAGATCGGTCTGTCGGCCTGCTTTTCGCATGCCGACCCCAAGCGTTCGCTGTTCACCAACAAGACGCTGCAGTATGTGGAGCAGTCGATCTGCCACTGGCTGATGTCGGCCGGCGCGATGGTGGTGATGGTGCCTTGCCCCACCGGCGACACCGCCCGCGGCGACACCAGCCTGGCGCACTACGCCGAATGGCTGGACGGCGTGGTGATGCATGGCGGCGCCGACGTGTGGCCCGGCAGCTACGGCGAGGAGCCCCTGAAGGAAGCCTGGATCGGCGACCGCATCCGCGACCTGTACGACCTGGCGCTGGTGGAGGCCTTCGAGCAGGCGGGCAAGCCGATCTTCGGCGTCTGTCGAGGGCTGCAGCTGATCAACGTGGCCTTCGGCGGTTCGCTCTACCAGGACATCGAGGAGCAGCACGGCCATCCGCAGACGCTGCGTCACCGTGACCCGGTGACCTACGACCAGAACTTCCACGGCATCGAGATCGTGCCGGGCACGCGCCTGGCGCAGATGTACCCGGGCGTGGCGCAGGCGCGGGTCAACAGCATCCACCACCAGGGCATCAAGAACCTGGCCCCGGGCTTCGAGGTGGAGGCCTGGAGCCTGCCCGACCAGGTGCCCGAGGCGATCCGCCGCCGGCCGGACCAGGGCAGCCACAGCTACATCGCAGCGACGCAGTGGCATCCGGAGTTCCACAAGTACGGCGGCACGGACACGATCAACGACACGCCGATCCTGCACGACTTCCTGTGGGCCTGCGCCACCGCGCGGGTACACCCGCACCGGCCGCTGCGGCAGATGCCGGGGCGCATCCGCGACCGCGCTTCGCGGCTGCTGCGGCAGGCGTTGTTGCGGCGGGACTGAGGAGCTGGGCATCGGCCGCTTGTACGGTGCGTTGCGGGTGGTGCGGGTTGGTGCGGGTTGGTGCGGGTGATGCGGGCGGTGCGGGCCGTAACCCGGCAGAGGACGCCGGCATGCGCGCTCCCGGTGCACGCTCGCGCTAACCGACTTGCGGCACGGGACGGGTGCTCGCTATCCACCGACGCGCCTGCCGCACTGCACGGCGCCGCGAATGGCACCTCCGCACGCACACCGTCATCCTCCGCCTAGACGATGCTGGCGAACCCTCCCCTTTTCAGGCTGCGCGACCGCGCGACCGTGGGACCGTGAGGCCGCGGAGTCCTGGGGGTCGTCATGCGGGGCCGGTCAACCCCAGACCGTTCGGGCTGAGGTTCTATGGTTCTCGTCAAGCGACAGTGGCCGCCAGGCGGGCATCGAACATCGCG
>NZ_JBQUYR010000020.1:0-85329 GCF_056314265.1 Pseudacidovorax sp. DMC4
CCACTCTCTCAAACCCCTCACCAGCCAAACTCAGCAACCAAAGGCTACGTATCAGTCAGCGAGCCCGCCAGTATACGGCGCTGGCTGACAAAGATGCAAGCCCCGTCTGACAAGAAATCGCATTTCACCTCGGATGCCCGGTGCGTGGCTGATGGCTTCAGCTTCGCCCCGGAGCTTGGAGGCTCTTTCTGGATGGTCTTAGTTGGCGGACGGGTGGGGCAGCCGAGCCCGTGACCCACACTCGCAGCACTCGGCATCCTGCGCGTATGCCCGCGCCACGCAGCTGACGCGGCGCTGCGCGCCGGCCGTGCGTACGTGAGCAGGGGGATGAACAATCTCTTTTCGGGCCCGTTCTTCGTCAAAGTGCGTCGCCTGCTCCCGCGTGGCGCCGCCGTGCAGGGCAAGTGAAAAACACATGGTGCCCAAGTCTCGTGGGCGTGCTGCCCGCTGTCGCCACTAGCTGCCGCTGCGCCATCCTGCGTAACGCGCAAAGTGGGCGGCCTACTGGGTACCTGTATGGAGAGAATCACGAGGGATGGATAAAGCGCCTCCGGCGGCTCAAAGGTGAGCGGGCTCTGCATTCAGTCCACTCCGTGCGCCCGAGACACCTTGTGCCCCGGCCACCGGGCAACGCTGCGGCACGCTTCGATAATCTGCGCCCAATGGCACTTATCACCTTACTGGACGCACAGCTGGCCTTCGGCCATGTGCCGCTTCTCGACCACGCCGATTTCTCGCTGCAGGCCCAGGAGCGCGTCGGCCTGATCGGCCGCAACGGCGCGGGCAAGTCGTCCCTGCTCAAGATCCTCGGTGGTCTGGAGAAGACCGACGACGGCACGATGCAGGTGCAGCAGGGGCTGCGCGTGGCCTATGTGGCCCAGGAGCCAGTGCTCGACGCAGGGCACAGCGTGTTCGATTCCGTCAGCGATGGACTCGGAGAGATCGTCGCACTGCGCGCCCGCTACCTGGCTGGCGGCGAGGGCGATGACCTGGACGCGCTGCAGTCACAGATCGAGGCGCAGGCGGGCTGGAACTGGGAGCAGCGCGTCGACGAGACCCTGCACCGCCTGAACCTCGCGCCGGACGCGCGCATCGGCGCGCTCTCCGGCGGCATGCGCAAGCGCGTCGCCCTGGCCCAGGCCCTGGTGGCGGCGCCCGATGTGCTGCTGCTCGACGAGCCGACCAACCACCTGGACCTCGAAGCCATCGAGTGGCTCGAACAGCTGCTGCTCGCCTTCAAGGGCAGCGTGGTCACCATCACCCACGACCGCGCCTTCCTCGACGCCGTGGCCACGCGCATCGTCGAGCTGGATCGCGGCCAGTTGCGCAGCTACCCGGGCAACTTCGCGCGCTACCAGGTACAGAAGGAAGAGCAGCTCGCCCAGGAAGCCGTGATCAATGCCAAGGCCGACAAGCTTCTTGCGCAGGAAGAGGTGTGGATCCGCAAAGGCGTCGAAGCCCGCCGCACGCGCAGCCAGAGCCGCATCGGCCGACTGGAGACGCTGCGCAGCCGCCGTGCCAGTCGGCGCGAGGCGCTGGGGCGCGTCAAGATGGATGTGGCCAGCGGCCTGCCCAGCGGCAAGATCGTGGCCGAGCTCACCGAGGTGACCAAGCGCTACGGCGAGCGCACCGTGGTGCGCGACTTCTCCGCCACCATCCTGCGCGGCGACAAGGTGGGGCTGATCGGCCCCAACGGTGCCGGGAAGACCACGCTGCTCAAGCTGATCCTGGGCGAGATCGCGCCCGACGCGGGCCGCCTGCGCCAGGGCGCCAATCTGGAGGTCGCCTATTTCGACCAGATGCGCGACGCACTGGACCTGGACGCGACGCTGGAGGACTTCATCAGCCCCGGCAGCGAATGGATCGAGATCGGCAAGCAGCGCAAGCACGTCAAGAGCTACCTGTCGGACTTTCTCTTCTCCCCGGCCCGCTCGCAGTCCCCCGTGCGCTCGCTGAGCGGCGGCGAGCGCAATCGGTTGCTCCTGGCGCGCCTGTTCGCGCGGCCCGCCAACGTGCTCGTGCTGGACGAGCCGACCAACGACCTGGACATCGACACCCTCGAACTGCTCGAAGAGCTGCTGCAGGACTATGAAGGCACCGTCTTTCTGGTGAGCCATGACCGCGCCTTCCTGGACAACGTGGTGACGAGCACCATCGCCGCGGAGGGCGATGGCCGCTGGCGTGAGTACGAAGGTGGCGTGCAGGATTGGCTGATCCAGTCGCGGCGCGCGCGCGAAATCGCGGCCGCATCGGCCGCCGCGACAACGTCGAGCGACCCCGCGGCGGCGCCAGCCACGGCAACGCCGCCTGTCGCCGACGCCACCACTGCGGCCCCGCGCCGCAAGCTCAGCTACAAGGAGCAGCGCGAACTCGACGCGCTGCCCGCGCGCATTGCGGCCCTGGAAGCCGAGCAGAAGACGGTGCAGACCGAACTCGAACGCGGCGGCGGCGCCATCTACGGCACCGACCCCGGCCGGGGCGCCCAGTTGGCGCAACGCTTCGCGCAGATCGAGGAAGAACTGCTGGAAGCGCTGGAGCGCTGGGAAGTGCTCGAGGCCCGCTGAGCGCCGGAGGCCGCGCCCAGGGCGCCAGAAGCGGCGAGAGCACGTCCCGCCACGTTGCGCAAAGCGCCTCAGAAAAAGGCGCCTTCCGTCGCGCGAAGCGCCCCCTTGTCCGACACGGCGACGCACCACCCCGGGCTATACCGCGGGCACCATGCCTGCCAGCCCCGTGCAATGCCACCTTCACTGACCCTCCGTCGCCGGACATTGCGCCGCGGCGCCGGTGCCGCCCTGCTCGCTGCGGCCGCCCTGCTGGGCGCCACCGTGGGGGGCTGCACCAGCCTGCCGGAGAACGTGAACCGGCCCGTGTCGCAGGCCCTGCCACCGGCGACGGACGGCCCGCTCGCCGCGTTCATCCAGCAGAACGGGTCGGACAAGCCGGCCACCTCTGTCGCCGCGCCGCGCACCACCTCCGGCTTCATGCTCATCGACGGCCCGCAGGCCGCCTATTCCAGCCGGCTCGCCCTCGCCGAGCAGGCCCAGCGCAGTCTGGACCTGCAGTACTACGCGATCCACGCCGACGCCAGCACCGGTCGCCTGATGCGTGCCGTGCAGGACGCCGCCGGGCGCGGCGTGCGGGTGCGCATCCTGATCGACGACTTCCACAGCGCGGGCCGCAATGCGCTGGTGCTGGGCCTGGCGGATACGCCCAACGTGCAGATCCGGCTGTTCAACCCGCTCGCCGGCGCTCGCGCCTCGTCCATCGGCCGCGTCGTCGTCTCCTTGGGCGACATAGGCCGCATCCAGCAGCGCATGCACAACAAGCTCTTCATCGCGGACAACACGCTGGGCATCACCGGCGGGCGCAACCTGGGCGATGCCTACTTCGGCCTGGGCGGCGACGCCGGCAACTTCGTCGACCTGGACGTGCTGGCCGCCGGCCCCATCGTGCAGCAGATGTCCAAGAGCTTCGACCAGTACTGGAACGACGAGCGCGCCTATCCCGTCGAGTCGCTGGTGGACCGCAAGGAGATGGACCGCATCCGCGAGAAGGCCGCCGAAAGCGGGCGCTCGGGCGCCAGCGGGGGCGCGCAAGGTGCGCCCTCCCCGCCCGACGGAGAGCCGCGCCCGGATGCGCAAAGCGCTGCCGCCTTCGGCGACAGCAAGGCTGCCCAGCGCCCGGGCTGGGACGAACAGCCCATGGACCTGAAGACAGTGAAGTTCACGTGGGCGCCCGCGCTGCTGCTGGTCGACCGGCCCGGCAAGATCCCTGCCGACGAGCAGGCCAAGGAAGGCCCCGCGCCGGCCAAGCCCGACGCGCCGCACGGCGAGATGCCGGCAGGCGAGACGGTGGTCGAGGGCGTGCTGCCCCTGATCGCCCAGGCCAGGCAGGACCTGGTCATCGTCTCGCCCTACTTCGTGCCGGGCAAGGAGATCCGCAACGCCTTCGCCAAGGCCCGCGAGCGGGGCGTGCGCATCCGCGTGCTGACCAACTCGCTAGCGTCCAACGATGCGCCGGTGGCCCATGTGGGCTATGCGCGCCACCGCACCGACCTGCTGGACATGGGCGTGGAGCTCTACGAGATGCGCGCCGACCAGGCCGGCCTGCGCCAGGCGCTGGGCACGGGCAGCGGCGTGACGGGCGGCATGGGCGAATCCAAGGCCATGCTGCATTCCAAGTTCATCGTGCGCGACGGCCGACTGCTGGCCATCGGCTCGATGAACCTCGACCTGCGATCGCAGAAGCAGAACACCGAGATCGCGCTGGTGATACGCAGCCCCGAGCTGTCCGCCGAGGCCGCGTCCATCGTCGAGAAGAGCCTCAAGGAAGGCGCCTGGAAGGTGGAACGCGATCCGTCGGCCGGCGGCGCACTCGTCTGGCGGGCGCCGGCCGGCAGCGGCCTGCAGGATGCCCACACGGAGCCCGACACCAGCGCAAGCCTGCGCGCCTTGCTGTGGCTGATCGGCCCCCTCGCGCCCGACTCGATGTTGTGACCTGTCGCCAATGCCCGCGCCCGTCCAGTCGGCGCGGCGGGCCAGGCCCCCCTTTCCGGCGCGGGTCGACCAGCTCGCTCGCCACGCAGACCACCCTTGCCAACGCATTACGGCTTCCGACTTCCGCCACCGACTTCCCACCGCAACCTTCGCGCAACCCGACGACCCGATGCGCCCTTCCGTCCTCCATCGCCTGTGCCGCCTCATGCGCCTGCCCGGTGCTCCGGCCTTTTTGCTTTCGCTGTGTGCAGCCGCGACCGCCGAGGTGCAGCCGCTCGCGCCGGCGCCCGTCACCGTGCCCGGCACGCCGTCCCACGTGACGCCGGTGCCGTCGGTCGTGCCGGCACTGCCTCCGACGTCGAGCACGGGCGCGGACTGGCGGGCCCGCATGGCCAGCGCCATGCAGCAACTGGACGGAGGGCCACAGACCGGCATCGGCGTGTACGTGCTGGACCTGGGCAGCGGCCAGTCCTTCGGCCACCGGGCGGACGAGCGCTGGTACCTGGCCTCCATGGTCAAGGTGCCGGTGGCCATCGCCGTGCTGCAGGCGGTCGAGCGCGGCGAGATCTCGCTGGACACCACCGTCACCCTGAGGGCGGGCGACCGGGTGGACGGCGCGGGCGCCACGCTGCGTCAGCCATTGGGCGCGTCGCTCAGCGTGCGCTGGCTCATGGGCCAGATGATCATCTACAGCGACAACACGGCCACCGACATGCTGATCGACCTGGTCGGGCTGCAGGCTGTGAACGGCGTGGCGCAAACGCTGGCGCCGCGTGGCATTGCACGCATCACGCCGCTGGCCGAGGTGCGGCGCCAGGTCTATGGCCAGCTCACGCCCGCGGCCAGCCACCTGTCGGGCAACGACCTGCTGACCCTGCACCGCGCCGGCAGCGACGCGGCGCGGCGCCGCCAGCTCGCCGAACTGCTGGCCCTGTCACCCGGCCAGCTCAAGGCCGGCTCCCTCGAGGCCGCCTACGACGCCTACTACACCGAAGGCCTCAACAGCGGCCGTCTGGATGCCTATGCCCAGATCCTCGTCGCCCTCGCCGAGGGTCGCGCGCTGGGCGCCGAGGCCACGCAGACGCTGCTCAAGCTGATGGAAGACGTCGTCACCGGCCCGCAGCGGCTGCGGGCCGGGCTGCCGCCGCAGGCGCGCTTCGCCCACAAGACCGGCACCCAGCGCCGCCGCATCTGCGATGCCGGCCTGGTGCGCATGCCTGGCTCAGACGCCCGGCACCCGGTGGTGCTGGTGGCCTGCGTCCGCGACGCACCCAGCCTGACCCGCGCCGAACATCTTCTGGCCCAGACGGCCGCCGCCCTGTGCCGATCCGGATTGCTCACGCAAGGAACCCTCGATGCGCCCACCTGCCCTGCTTTCATGCCTGACGATCGCCACGGCGCTGCTGCTGCCGGCCTGGCGCGCTGAGGCCGCCGAAGACGGCGCCTGGCAGCAACGCCTGGCCGAGCGCATCGCGCGCATCGACCAGCAGACGCCCGGGCGCCTGGGCGTCTACGTCAAGCGCCTGTCGGACGGCAGCGAGATGAACCATGGCGCCGACCAGCGCTGGTACCTGGCTTCCATGGCCAAGGTGCCGGTCGCGCTGGCCGTGCTGCGTCAGGTGCAGGACGGCCGCCGCTCGCTGGACGACGAACTGGCGCTGGAAGACGGCGACCGCATCGACGTGGGCAACATCGTCTGGAACGAGACCGGCACCCGCTACAGCCTGCGCACGCTGATCGAACGCATGCTGCTGGAAAGCGACAACACGGCCGCCAACATGCTGATCCGCACCGTGACCGTGCAGACGCTCAACGACGGCACGCGCCAGGCCATGGGCACGCCCAACGTCACGCTGACCACCTTCGCGCAGGTGCGGCGCGACGTGTATGCCGAGGTGCACCCGAAGGCGCGCGACCTGGACAACCGCACGCTGGTGCGCATCGCCTCGGCCCGCAACGGGCCAGCGCGTGTGGAGGCCATCCGCCGCGCCGTCGACGTGAAGCGCACCGACCTCGCCACCACCGGCATGGACGAGGCCTACGAGCGCTACTACCGCCGCGACCTGAACACCACCACGCTGATCGCCTATGGCGCCATACTGGAGCGGCTGGTGCGCGGCCAGGTGCTGCCCGACGCGCCGCCGCGAGCGCTGCTCTACAAGGCGATGAAGCACGGCATCTACACCGGCTACCGGCTGCAGGCCGGCCTGCCGCGCGACCATGCCTTCATCCACAAGACCGGCACCCAGCACCGCCGGGCCTGCCATGCCGGCGTGCTCGACCCGGACGACCTGCAGAAGGCGCTGGTGATCGTGGCCTGCACGGCCGACCTGGACGAGCAGAAGCAGGCCGGGCCGGTGCTGGAATCGGTGGGGCGGGCGATCCGGCAGGTGGCGCTCGGCGGCTGAGCGCCGCCGTCACAGGGATGGTGGATGATGCGCGCCCACGCGCCCGTCATCCCATGCAAGCCATCCAGAACTTCAACCTTCCTTCCCTGCTCGACACGCTCGTGAGCATCGGCTCGGCCTTTCTGCTCGGCGGCATGATCGGGCTGGAGCGGCAGATCCGCCAACGCACGGCCGGACTGCGCACCAACACGCTGGTGGCCGTCGGCGCGGCGGTGTTCGTGGACATGGCCAACCGGCTGCATGGCAGCGATGGCGCGGTGCACGTGGTGGCCTACGTAGTGTCGGGCATCGGCTTCCTGGGCGCGGGCGCCATCATGAAGGAAGGCGCCAACATCAGCGGGCTCAACACGGCGGCAACGCTGTGGGGCTCGGCGGCGGTGGGCGCCTGCGCCGGTGCCGACCTGCTGGGCGAAGCGATCGTCGCCGCCCTCTTCGTGCTGGCCAGCAACACGCTGCTGCGGCCGGTAGTCAACCGCATCAACCGCCAGCCGGTGGTGGAAGAGATCACCGAGGCCGCGTACTCCGTCTACGTGATCTGCGCGCGCGCCGTGCAGGCGCAGATGCGCGAGGAACTGGTGGAGCGTCTGGCCGCCGCCAGCTATCCGGTGCGCGAGATCGACCAGCATCCCTTCGGCCAGGGCGATGCGGAGATCGAGGCGGTGCTCTATGCCACGGCGGTGGAGGCGGACGAGCTGGACCGGGTCACGCAGGCCATCGAGGCACTGCCCGGCGTGCACCAGGCCTTCTGGAGCGCCAGCGCCGAAGACTGATCAGCGCATCGCGTCCCGCGTGCGGCCGAAGGCCTTCCAGAAGCCGGCGTCCTGCGCGGTGGCGAAGTTGATGCGCATCAGCGTGGTGGGCTGGCGCCGCGCATGGAACAGCGAGCCCGGCGCCAGCAGGTAACCCTGGTCCAGCATGCGCTGGGTGAGCGTGTCGGTATCCACGCCCGTGTCCAGCCAGCCGAAGAGGCCCGCCGGCTCCGAAGCCAGCGTGCAGCCGTGGGCCAGCGCCAGCTTGACGGCGCGGCCGCGGGCGCCGTCCAGGCGCAGGCGGATGCGCTCCACATGGCGGCGCAGCTGGCCCTGGTCGATGCACCAGGCCAGCGCCCGCTCGAACAGGGCCGGCGTGGTCAGCGTGGCCAGCAGCTTGGTCTCCAGCAGCCGCTCCACCAGCGGCGGCGCGGCCGCCAGGAAGCCGATGCGCCAGTTGGGCGCCAGCACCTTGGCGAAGCCGCTCACATAGATCACGCGCTGCAGGCCGTCGAGCACGGCCAGCCGGGTCGCATGCTCGGGCGCGAGGTGGCCGTAGGTGTCGTCCTCGACGATATGGAAGTCGTGCTGCGCCGCCAGCTGGAGCACGCGGTGGGCACTGCCGGGCGACAGGCAATGGCCGGTGGGGTTGTGCAGCACGCTGACGCTGACGAAGAGCTTGGGCGCATGGGCTTCGCAGTAGCGCTGCATGACGGCCAGGTCGGGCCCGTCGGCACGGCGCGGCACGGGCAGCACGCGCATGCCCAGGGCCTCCAGCCGGGCGAATTCGACCGCCCAGCCGGGCTCCTCGACCATCACCGGATCGCCGGCGCGCAGCAGGGTGCGGCTGACGATGTCCAGCGCATGGGTGGCGCCCACGGTGCTGACGATCTGCGCCGGCGTCACCGGCAGCTGCAGGCCGGCCAGCTTCTGCGCCAGGCTGGCGCGCAGCGTGGCGTCGCCGGCCGGATCGCCGTACTGCAGCGAGAACTCGCGCAACGCCGCGGGGCCCGTCACCCGGCGCACGGCGGCGGGCATGAAGCTGCTGTCCAGCCAGTCGGGCGGCAGCACGCCCATGCCGGGCTGCGGCTTGTCGCTCTGGCGATGGAACATGCCGCGGATCAGCGTGCTGGCATCGGCCGGTGCGGCTGGCGGCGCGGCCAGCACGGTGGCGACCGGCGCGGCCGGCGCCGCGCCGCGGGCATGGGGCTCGGCACGGTCGGCCGCCTCGGCCTGCCGCACGAAGAAGCCGCGCTGGCGGCGCGCCTCCACCAAGCCCTGCGCCAGCAACTGGTCGTAGGCGGCGACCACGGTGTGCGGGCTCACGCTGTGCTGCCGGGCGCATTCGCGCACCGACGGCAGGCGCGCGCCGGGCGCCAGCAGGCGGTTGCGGATGCGCTCGGCAAACAGCGCGGCCAGCTGCTCGGTGAGGGTCTGGCTGTGGGTGCGGGTGAGCATGTGTGTTGGTGCGCCCACCGATACAGATGGGCCTGTTTGTTCGAGAAACTGTACTGCTTCTGTACTGGCGCCAAAGTGTAGAGTGGGCCTCCATGACCTGGCAAGAATTCACCGCGCTGCTGGTGCTGGCCTCGGCGATGAGCTTTTCGCCGGGCCCCAACACCACGCTCTCGACCACGCTGGCGGCCAATGGCGGTCTGCGCCGGGCGATGCGCTTCGTCTGCGCGGTGCCGGTGGGCTGGAGCCTGCTGCTGTTGCTGACGGCGGCCGGTCTGGGCGCCCTGGTGACCGCGGCGCCTGCACTGCGGCTGGCCGTGAAGGCCGCGGGCATCGCCTATCTGCTGTGGATGGCCTGGCGCCTGTGGGGCGCGGACCGGATGGCGCAGGCCTCGGCCGCGCAGTTGCGGGTGGGCTTCTGGCAGGGCGTGGGCCTGCAGTTCGTCAACATCAAGGCCTGGCTCCTGGCCCTGGCCATCGTGGCCGGCTGGGTGAGCGGGCAGGCGCAGCCGATGGTGCGCACGGCCATCGTGACCGGCGTGATGATCCTCTTCGCACTCGCCAGCAACCTGGCCTATGCGGCCGCCGGCGCCCTGTTGCGCGGCTGGCTGGCGCAAGGGCGGCGGCTCTTGATGTTCAACCGGGCGATGGCGCTGCTGCTTCTGCTGACAGCGGCGTGGATGGTGAAGGCATGAGCGCGAGCACGCATGCCCGCGACCAGCGCCTGGGCCTGTGGCTGGGGATCCTGGGCGTCGCCGTGTTCGGCATCACGCTGCCCGCCACCCGCCTGGCCACGGGCACGGCCGAGGCGCCGCAGCTCTCGCCCTGGTTCGTCACCCTGGGCCGTGCGGCGCTGGCGGGGCTGCTGTCGGCCGCCTTCCTGCTGGTCACCCGCTCGCCACTGCCGCAGCGCCAGCACTGGCGACCGCTGGCCTTCGCCACGCTGGGCAATGCCCTGGGCTATCCGTTGCTGCTGGCGCTGGCCCTGCGTACAGTCACGGCCGGCCATGCGGCCGTGGTCACGGCCCTGCTGCCGCTGGTGACCGCCGTGATCGCCGCGATGGTGCTGCGCCAGCGGGCGCACTGGGGCTTCTGGCTGTGCGCGGTGGCCGGCAGCGCGCTGGTGATCGTGTTCTCGCTGCTGCGCGCCTCGCCGCAGGGCGGCTTCGGCCTCGATCCCGCCGACCTGCTGCTCGTGGGCGGCGTGGTGGCCGCCTCGGCTGGCTACATCTATGGCGCGCAGGTCACGCCGGCGCTGGGTGCGGAGCGCGTGATCTGCTGGGTCTGCGTGCTGGCGCTGCCGGTGACGCTGCCCGCCACCTTCGTGCTGTGGCCCACCGCGCCGGTGGCGCCGGTCGCCTGGGGCGGCCTGGTGTACCTGGGCGTGTTCTCCATGTGGGCGGGCTTCTTCGCCTGGTACCGTGGGCTCGCGCTGGGCGGCGCGCTGCGCGTGAGCCAGGCGCAGCTGCTGCAGCCCTTCTTTTCCATCCTGGCGGCGGTGCCCATCCTGGGCGAGCGCATCGACGCCATGACGCTGGGCTTCGCCCTCGCCGTGGTGGCGACGGTGCTGCTCGGCAAGAAGCTCGCCCAGCCGCCCGCCGCCGCGCGCGCGGTCGCCGACTCACCCTCTTGCAAAACCCTGCCGGGTCCACCGAGGCCCGGCCCGACAACGACCGACAAGGAGCCCACCATGACCCACTGGAAACTCGCCGCCCGCGCCGAGAAGATGAACCCCTCCGCCATCCGCGAGATCCTCAAGGTGACGGAGCGGCCCAACGTGATCAGCCTGGCGGGTGGCCTGCCCTCGCCCAAGACCTTTCCGGTCACCGAATTCGCGGCCGCCTGCGCCGAGGTGCTGGCCACCGACGGCCAGGGCGCCCTGCAGTACGCCGCGAGCGAGGGCTACGCGCCGCTGCGCCAGGCCGTGGCCGACATGCTGCCCTGGGACGTGGAGGCCGACCAGGTGCTGATCACCACCGGCTCGCAGCAGGGCCTGGACCTGATCGCCAAGGTGCTGATCGACCCGCAAGCCAAGGTGCTGGTGGAGACGCCCACCTACCTCGGCGCGCTGCAGGCCTTCAGCCCCATGGAGCCGCAGGCCGTCAGCGTGGCCAGCGATGCCGAAGGCGTGCTGCCCGAAGATCTGAGCGCGAAGGCCGCCGGTGCGCGCTTCATCTACCTGCTGCCCAACTTCCAGAACCCCACCGGCCGCACCATGAGCGAGGCGCGCCGCGCCGCCGTCTCGGCCGCCGCCCAGGCCGCGGGCCTGCCCATCATCGAAGACAACCCCTACGGCGAGCTGTGGTTCGACGAGGCGCCCCCGCTGCCGCTGACGGCGCGCAACCCCGAGGGCTGCATCTACCTCGGTTCCTTCTCCAAGGTGCTGGCGCCGGGCCTGCGGCTGGGCTTCCTGGTCGCCCCCAAGGCGCTGTACCCCAAGCTGCTGCAGGCCAAGCAGGCGGTGGACCTGCACACGCCCATCTTCACTCAGCGCATGGTGAGCACGGTGATGCAGGGCGGCTTCCTGGAGCGGCATGTGCCAAAGATCCGCGCGCTCTACAAGGCGCAGCGCGACGCCATGGTGGACGCCCTGCAGCGCGAGATGAAGGGCCTGGACGTCGAATTCAACGTGCCCAAGGGCGGCATGTTCCTGTGGCTGCGCATGCCCGAGGGCATCGACGCGACGGCGTTGCTGACCCAGGCGGTGGAGCGCAACGTGGCCTTCGTGCCCGGCTCGCCCTTCTATGCGGGCGAGCCCGATCCGCGCACGCTGCGCCTGTCCTTCGTGACCGCCACCGAGCAGCAGATCGCGACCGCCATCGCCGCCCTGGCCGAGACGGTGCGCGAGGCGCTGGCCCACCGCGCCGCGGCGCAGGTTCAGCAGCAACTGGCCGCCGCCCACTGACGCCGTCGCCGAGGCCAGAACCATGCACATCGCCATCCTCACCTTCGACGGTTTCAACGAGCTCGACTCGCTGATCGCGCTGGGCGTGCTCAACCGCATCAAGCGGCCCGGCTGGCGCGTCACACTGGCCGCGCCCACGGCCCGCGTCACGTCGATGAACGGCGTCACGCTCGACGCCACCGCCACGCTGGAAGAAGCCGCTCAGGCCGACGCCGTGCTGGTGGGCAGCGGCATCCGCACGCGCGAGGTGGTGGCCGATGCGGCACTGATGGCGCAGCTGCGGCTCGACCCGGCGCGCCAGCTCATCGGCGCCCAGTGCTCCGGCACGCTGGTGCTCGCGCGCCTGGGCCTGCTGGGCACGGTGCCCGCCTGCACCGACCTCACGACCAAGCCCTGGGTGCAGGAGGCCGGCGTGCGCGTGCTCGACCAGCCCTTCTTCGCCGACGGCAACGTGGCCACGGCCGGCGGCTGCCTGGCCTCGCCCTACCTGGCCGCCTGGCTGATCGCGCGCAGCGAAGGCATCGCCGCGGCCCGCGACGCGCTGCACTACGTCGCGCCCGTCGGCGAGAAGGACGACTACGTGGCCCGCGCGATGGCCGCCGTCGCGCCCTACCTGCCGGCGGCCATGACGCCCGCCTGATCAACGGAGATGCACCCATGATCGCCGCCACCACCCTGGGCCTCTTCCTGCTGGCCGTGCTCGCACTGCTGGCGTCGCCCGGGCCGAACATGGCCTTCATCCTGGCGCAGGGCGCGGCGCACGGGCCACGCGGCGCCTTTGCCGGCGCCATCGGCATTGCCCTGGCCGACCTGGTGCTCGCGCTGGCGGCCGCCAGCGGCGTGGC
The DNA here is from genome assembly GCF_056314265.1 of Pseudacidovorax sp. DMC4. Taxonomy (NCBI): domain Bacteria; kingdom Pseudomonadati; phylum Pseudomonadota; class Betaproteobacteria; order Burkholderiales; family Comamonadaceae; genus Pseudacidovorax; species Pseudacidovorax sp. DMC4. The sequence goes on from NZ_JBQUYR010000020.1 coordinate 12,859, forward strand.
CGCGCTGATGGCTGCATGGCCCCCGGCCTTCGACCTGCTGCGCTGGGCCGGTGCGGCCTACCTGGTGTGGCTGGGCGTACAGGCCCTGCGCGCCGGCTCCGGTGCGGCAGCAGCACACCGCGCCGGACCCTGGCGCGGCCTGCACATCGCGCGCATGGGCTTCTTCCATACGCTGATGAATCCCAAGGCGCTGCTCTTCTTCGTCGTCTTCCTGCCGCAGTTCGCGCATCCCGACCGGGTGCCGGTCGGCGTGCAGATGGTGCAGCTCGGCGCCGTCATGGCGGTCGTCTCGCTGGCCTTCAACACCTCGCTGGGCAGCGCAGCCGGCCTGGTGGCGCGGCGCATGGCCGCAGGCGAAGGCAGTGTGCGCTTGCGCCAGCGGCTTCTGGCCAGCGTGATGTTCGGTCTGGCGCTGCGGTTGCTGGTGATGGCGCGCCCTGCCGTGGCCTGATCGCGCTTCCCCGGCGCACTTCCAAGCTCTAGACACCATGAATGTCCAGCACATCGCCGCCTTCTCCGACGGCCCACGCGGCGGCAACCCGGCGGGCGTCGTGATCGGCGACGGCCTGCCCGACGACGGGCAGATGCAGCAACTCGCCACCACGCTCGGCTATTCCGAAACCGTGTTCGCCGCGCCGATGACGGACGGCGCCTGGCGGGTGCGCTACTTCTCTCCCGCCGCCGAAGTGCCCTTCTGCGGCCACGCCACCATCGCTCTGGGCGCCGCACTGGCGCGAGAGTACGGCGATGGGACGTTCGCGCTCACGCTCAACGCCGCGCGGATCACGGTGGAGGGAAGCCGCGACCGCCCATCGGCTGCCGGCCTCATGCAGGCCGCGCTGCAGTCGCCGCCCACGCGCAGCCAGCCCCTGGACGCCGCCTGGAAGGCCGAGGCCCTCGCGCTGTTCGGCCTGGCCGAGTCCGACCTGGACCCGCGCCTTCCCGCGGCCCTGATCCACGGCGGCGCCGACCACTTTCTGCTGGCCTTGCGGGACCGGGCCCGGCTGGCCGCCATGCACTACGACTTCGAGACCGGGCGCGAACTGATGCAGCGCGCAGGCCTGGCGACGATCGTGCTGGCGCATGCCGAAAGCCCCCAGCGCTTCCATGTGCGCAATCCCTTCGCAGGCGGTGGCGTCTACGAAGACCCGGCCACCGGCGCCGCTGCCGCCGCGCTGGGCGGCTACCTGCGCGACCGGGGCTGGCCCCATGGCGGCACCATCGCCATCACGCAGGGCGAGGACATGGGCGTGCTCTGCCGCCTGCAGGCGGATATCGCTCCTACGCCGGGCGCTTCGATCCGCGTGCGCGGCACCGCCCGCATGATGACCCCCTGACCCGCTTCGACAAGGAAACCGACCCATGCTCAATCTCTGGGGCCGCATCAGCTCGATCAACGTGCGCAAGGTGGTGTGGTGCGCGCAGGAACTCGGCCTGGACTTCCAGCGCACCGAGGCCGGCGGCGCCCACGGCCTGGTGCACACGCCCGAATACCTGGCCCTGAACCCCAACGCGCTGGTGCCGCTGCTGCAGGACGGCGAGGGCGACGCCCGCTTCGTGCTGTGGGAAAGCAACGTCATCGTGCGCTACCTCTGCGCCCGCCATTCGCACGGACTCATGTATCCCGAGCCGCTGGAGGCGCGCTTCGACGCCGAACGCTGGATGGACTGGCAGCAGACCACGCTCAACCCCGCGGGCCGCGATGCCTTTGTGCAACTGGTGCGCGTGCCGGCCGCCGAGCGCGATGTGCAGGCCGTCGCCGCCTCCATCGCCGCGACCGAGCCGCTGATGGCCATGCTGGATGCCCACCTGGCCGGCCGCGACTTCATGACCGGCGAGCGCTTCACCATGGCCGACATCCCGGTCGCCTGCGAAGTGCATCGCTGGTTCGGCCTGCCGCCGGCCGAGTACCGCCGCCCGGCCTGGCCGAACTTGGAGCGCTGGTTCGATGCGCTGCGCACCCGGCCGGCCGCCCTCGGCGTGCTGGATCTGGCGCTGGCCTGATCCGCCGCGGGCCCGCCCGCGACACCTGGCGCCCGACCAGCGCCCGCAGGCGCCCCGGCGCCGCCCCCTCCGCTTCCTCCTTCATTTCCGCTTCCCGAGTCCCGCCATGAGAACCCGCCCCTTCCGCCAGCCCGACGTCTTCACCGACACGCCCACCCGCGGCAATCCGGTCGCCGTGGTGCTGGACGGCCAGGACCTGGACGACGAGGCCATGCAGCGCTTCGCGCGCTGGACCAACCTGTCGGAAACCACCTTCGTGCTGCCGCCCACCGCCGAAGGCGCGGCTGGCGGCGCGGACTACCGCGTGCGCATCTTCACCCCCGGCGGCGAGCTGCCCTTCGCCGGCCATCCCACCCTGGGCACCTGCAGCGCCTGGCTGGCCCATGGCGGCCGACCGCGGCAGGCCGGGCGCATCGTGCAGCAATGCGCCATCGGCCTGGTGCCGATCCGCACCGAGGGCGAACGCCTGGCCTTCGCCGCGCCGCCGCTGCAGCGCAGCGCGCCCAGCCCCATGCTGCTGTCCAAGGTGGCGGCGGCCATGGGCCTGAAGGCCTCGCAGATCGAGGCGGCGCAGTGCCTCAACAATGGGCCGGTCTGGCTCGGTCTGCTGCTGGACAGCCCCGAGACGGTGCTGGCGCTGCGGCCGGATCACGCGGCGCTCAAGGCGCTGGGCCAGAAGGTGGGCGTGGCGGCACGCACGGACGCCCAGGATGCCGGCGCACCACCGCTCATCGGCCGCGCCAACCGCGAGGCCCGCGCCTTCGGGGCGCGCAGCAGCACGGCGGCCGCCGCAGCAGTGGCCGCGCCGTCGGTCGATCTGGAGGTGCGCGGCTTCGCCGCCCCCATCGGCGTGGAGGAAGACCCGGTGACCGGCAGCCTCAACGCCAGCCTGGCGCAGTGGCTCATCGCCGATGGCCTGATGCCGACGCGCTACGTCGCCGGCCAGGGCCAGTGCCTGGGCCGCGACGGCCGTGTGCATGTGGCGCAGGACGCCTCGGGCCAGATCTGGATCGGCGGCGACGTGGCCGACTGCATCGAGGGCCAGGTGCTGCTCTGACCCCAGCCCGCACCGGCCTCATCCGCACCTTCCGGGCGCCCGACTGCCTTCTGCTCCGGCCTGTTCGCCCGCACCTTCGAGGATCCCCCATGCGCTTCACGCCCGACGACATCGCGGCCGCACTGGCCACCGTGCGCAGCGCCCTGCCTCCCACGCCGCAGTACCGCTGGCCGCTGATCGAGCAGGCGCTGGGCACCGAGACCTGGATCAAGCACGAGAACCACACGCCCGTGGGCGCCTTCAAGGTGCGCGGCGGGCTGACCTATTTCGAGGAACTGCGCCGCACCCAGCCCGCGGTACGGCATGTGATCAGCGCCACGCGCGGCAACCATGGCCAGTCGGTCGGCTTCGCGGCCCGGCGCCACGGCCTGCAGGCCACCATCGTGGTGCCGCACGGCAACTCGGTCGAGAAGAACGCCGCCATGCGCGCCCTGGGCGTGGAGCTGGTCGAGCACGGCGACGACTTCCAGGCCGCCGCCGACCATGCGGCCGCGCTGGCGGCGCAGCACGGGCTGCACCGCATCCCCTCCTTCCACCGCGACCTGGTGCGCGGCGTGGCCACGGCCTACGTGGAATTCTTCGAGGCGACGAAGGCGGCCGGCGGCGCGCCGGACGTGCTCTTCGTGCCGATCGGGCTGGGCTCGGGCTTCGCCGGTGCCGCGGCGGCACGGGCCCACTGCGGCGTGTCCACGCGGCTGGTGGGCGTGGTGTCGGCGCATGCGGACGCCTGCCTGCAATCCTGGCGCAGCGGCACGCTGGTGGAATCGCCCGCCACCACGCGCATCGCCGACGGCATGGCCTGCCGCACGCCGGTGGCCGAGTCGGTGGCCGTCGTGCGCGCGCAGGCCGAGGACGTGGTGGCCGTCACCGACGACGAGGTGGCTGGCGCGATGCGCCTGCTCTACACCGCCACGCACAACGTGGCCGAAGGCGCCGGCGCCGCCGCGCTGGCCGCGGCGCTGCAGCAGCGGGGCCGCTGGGCAGGCCAGCGCATCGGGCTGGCGCTGACCGGCGGCAATGTGGATGCGCCCCTGTTCGCCGAGGTGCTGACTGCGGGCGCCAACGAGGGCTGAGGATTGCCTCCCTCTCCCGCAAGGGGAGAGGGAGCGAGGCCGGGTCACCGAAGCGACGGCCACCGCGCATACCGTCCCACGCGCGACAAGCGCCGCCCGCCCGCTTTGGACAATCGCCCGCCATGGGAACGCTCTACCTCGTGCGCCACGGCCAGGCCTCCTTCGGCTCCGACGACTACGACCGCCTCAGCGAACTCGGCCACCGCCAGGCCGAGCGGCTGGGCGAATACTGGCGCGAGCGCGGCATGCGCTTCGATGCCGTCATCACCGGCACCCTGCGCCGCCACCGCGAGACCTGGGAAGGCATCGCCCGCGGCATGCAGCTGCCGCCGCAGGACGTGCTGCCCTGGCCGGGCCTGAACGAATACGACAGCGAGGCGGTGGTCGCCACGATCCATCCGGAGAAGCTGCCCAAGGCCGACACGCCCGAGCTGTACAAGGCCCACTTCCGCCTGCTGCGCCAGGGCCTGTCGGCCTGGATGAGCGGGCAGGCGGCGCCCGTGGGCATGCCGAGCTATGTGGACTTCCTGGCGGGCGTGACGACCGCGCTGGACCATGTGCGCGACCGCCACCATGGCGCGAAGGTGCTGGTGGTGAGCAGCGGCGGGCCGATCTCGACGGCGGTGGGCCATGTGCTGGGCACCTCGCCCGAGACCACCATCGAGCTGAACCTGCGCATCCGCAACACGGCGGTCACCGAATTCGCATTCACGCCCAAGCGGCACATGCTGGTGACCTACAACACGCTGCCGCACCTGGACGGCCCCGCGTACGAGAAGTGGGTGACGTACGCCTGATCAGGCAGCGGCAGGCGGCTCGGCCGTGGCCTCGGCCAGCCAGCGCAGATAGGCCGGCGAGCCGGCCGTGATGGGCAACTGCACCACCTCGGGCACGGCATAGCTGTGTCGCTCCTGGATCAGCGCCTGCAGTGCCTCGAAGCGGCCCGCGCGCGTCTTGCAGATCAGCAGCCACTCGGGCTCGCGGCGGGTCTCGCCTTCCCAGCGGTAGACGCTGCGCACCCGCTGGATCTGCACGCAGGCTGCCAGGCCCGCCTCGACCATCGCGCCGGCCAGGTCCTCGGCCTCTTCCTCGGTGCCGGCCGTGGTCATCACCACGCATGCGGTGTCGGTCATGGTTTCAGCGGCGGCGGCCGGCCACCATGCCCCAGACGAACAGCAGGACGACGGCACCGATGACCGAGGCGATGAAGCCGGCCGGCTGCCCCACCGTGTACCAGCCCATCGCCTGGCCCAGGTAGGTGGCGATGAAGGAGCCCACGATGCCGATCAGCGTGGTGACGATGAAGCCCGCCGAGTCGTCGCCCGGCTTGATGGCGCGCGCCACGAGGCCGACGATGAAGCCGATGAGGATGGTGCCGATGATGCCCATGGTGATCTCCTTGAAGGGGTTGGAAAGGAAGGAAGGGAAACGGGTGGCTCAGTGCAGCTTACCGGGATTGCCGCCCGCCGCTGCGGGCGCCAACGCCCGGGCCACGCAGGCCGCGAGCGCAGAGATCTCGAAGGGCTTGATGAGGATGGACTGCGTGCCCAGCACACGCCCCACCTGCGCCATGTCCGCATAGCCGGTGGCCAGCACCACGGGCACGGCGCCCACGCGTTCGCGCGCATGCACGATGAACTCGGCGCCGGTCATGCCCGGCATGGCGTAGTCCACCACCATCAGGTCGGGCCTGGGCTGGGCGCCCAGCACCTCCAGCCCCTGGCGCCCGTCGGCCGCCTGCGTGACCCGGCAGCCCAGCAGGGACAGGCTGTCGGCGATGACGCGGCGGACCTCGGCGTCGTCCTCGACCACGAGCACCGAGCGGCCGGCGGCCAGGGCCTGGACCTCGGCCTCGGGCGGCGGCGGCGCGTCGGCGGCCGGGACGGCCGCGGCGGGAAAGAGCAGGTCCACCCGGGTGCCGTGGCCTTCCACGCTGTCGATGGCGGCTTCGCCGCCCGACTGCCGGGCGAAGCCATACACCTGGCTCAGGCCCAGTCCGCTCCCGCTGCCCAGGGGCTTGGTGGTGAAGAAGGGATCGAAGACCTGGCCCAGCACGCCGGCCGGGATGCCGGCGCCGGTGTCCTGCACCTGCACGGCCACATAGTCGCCGGCGGGCAGGCCGCCCGCAGCCTCGCGCTGCACATGCCCGGTGCGCACCGTGAGCACGCCGCCGGCCGTCATGGCCTCGCGCGCATTGACGGCCAGGTTGATCAGCGCCATTTCCAGCTGGCTGGCGTCCAGCACGGCCCAGCAGGGCGCCGGGTCGAGCGCCAGCTCCACCCGCACGGCCGAGCCGACCGAGACGGCGATCAGCTCGCGCATGCCCTCGATCAGCCCATTCACATCCAACAGCCGCGGCAGCAGCGACTGCTTGCGCGAGAAGGACAGCAGCTGGCTGGTCAGACGCGCACCCTTGGCGACGGCGCCGCGGGCGCGTCCGCTGATTTCCTGCACCTTGGCCTCCTTGGAGATTCGGCCGAGCAGGTCCAGGTTCATCTGCACCACGTGCAGCAGGTTGTTGAAGTCATGGGCGATGCCACCGGTGAGCCGGCCGACGGCTTCCATCTTCTGCGCCTGCAGCAGGGCGGCCTGCGCGCGCTCGCGCTCGCCGATCTCGGCCATCAGCCGGTCGTTGGCGCCGGCCAGCTCGCGCGTGCGCTCGGCAATGCGCGCCTCCAGCCCCGTGTTCAGGCGCTGCACCTCGGCGCGGGCCGCCTCCAGCTGTTCGATCTGCTGGCGCATCGTGTACTGGCGGTGGCGCTGTCGAACGGCGGCGTGGACCGCGCGCGTCAGCGTCTCGTCGCAGGCGGGATGGTCGACCACCACCACATTGCCGAGCTCACGCAGCCGTGCCATCGCCTCGGGCGTATGGCCGTCCTGACTCATCAGCACGACGAAGGGAAAGTCCGACCATGCCGGCTGGGCCGACAGCCAAGTTTGCAGCGTCGCTTCGGGCAGCAGGGACAGGGAAGGGCCGGTCAGCAGGGCGGCGGCAGCGCCTTCCTGCAGATGCGTCATGAGCACCGCCAGCGAAGGACAGGCCACGGCGTTGAGCCCCAGGCCGCGCGCGATGCGGGCCAGCATGTCGGCGTCCGCCGCCTCCGGCGCATGGATGAGAACGCGGCGCTCCATGGCTCAGCGTGTGGCCACCGCCACAGGATCGACGACACACACGGCAGGGCAGCAGGACATGAAGGCAGGAAAACCGGACAACGAAAAACCAACGCGACCGTGCGTCGCTCGGGACAGCACAACCGTCGCAATGTAGGGAGGGCGTCCGGCGGCGCGTGTCGCTCGAAGTCCTACATCCGTGTGGGCCAGTTGCGCCTACCTTGGCGCCATGCTCGAAAAACTTCCTGGGGCCATCGGCCAGGCGCTGGCCGGCGTACGCGCCGGCCTGGACGACATCGTCTTCAACACGGTGGGCCTGCGCGCGGGCCACGGCACGCTGCAGCTGAGCAGCCTGGCCTTCGGGGACCATGCGCCGATTCCGCAGCGCTATACCGCCGATGGCGAGGGGCTCTCCCCGCCGCTGGCCTGGACCGGCGTGCCGGCCGGCGTGGCAGAGCTGGTGTTGATCGTGGAAGACGCCGATTCCCCCACGCCGCATCCGCTGGTGCACGCCATCGCGGTGGATCTGCCGCCCGAGGACGGCCACCTGGCCGAAGGCGTCTGGCCCAGCCCGGACCACGAGGGCGCGGGCCTGCATGCCGGCCGCAATTCCTACCTGCAGGCCGCCTGGCTGCCCCCCGATCCGCCGCCGGGCCATGGGCCGCACCGCTATGCCTTCCAGCTCTATGCCCTGGCCGAAGGCGAGGCCTTGGGCGATACGCCGGGCCGCGACGCGCTGGTGGAGGCCATCCAGGCGCGCGCCGTCGCCAGCGGCCTGCTGATCGGCACCTACGAGCGGGGCGACGGCAGCATTCCGGTGGGAGACGCGCCGGCCGTGGCCGCCGGCTGAACAGGCAGCCGCTGGGCAGCGGTGTCCCGCTTGGAAATCGGCTGGGACGGCGACCCTCGATAGGCCGACACCCGGATGACTCAGCGCCGCGGCGGATCGGCGCCCAGCGTGGACAGCGGCAGGCGCGACACCTCTTCCAACGCCTGCGCCAGCCCCCGCGCCGCGGCGTCGAGCAGCGCGCGGCCCTGCGCCTCGGTGGCAGCCGCGGCATTGCCGGCAGCGCCTTCGGGGTGGTAGTCCTGCATGGCCCAACCCAGCTTGGCGCTGCGGCCGTTGCCGAGGATGGCGTACTCCCACGCCCGCGCGCGCGAGGTGGATGGGAAGTCCTTCACTGCCTCGCGCCGCACCTGCTGCGGCGCCAGCGCCAACATCAACGCCGTCTCGAACTCGCCCGCATGCACATCGAAGCGGTCCGGCACCAGCGCCTGGCCGGTTGCGGCATCCGTCAGCGGCAGGTTGAACCAGCTCAGGCTGTAGACGATCAGGTCGTGCGCCTCGCGCAGCTCGCGCGCGGCGATGTCCATCGCGCCGGTGTGGCCGCCGTGGGCATTGAAGAGCACCAGCTTGCGCACGCCCGCGCGGGCGACACCGGCGCCGATCTCCTTCCACAGGCGCAGCACCGTCTCCGACGACAGGGTGAGCGTGCCGGCGAATCGGGCATGTTCGGGGCTCAGGCCCACGGGTAGCGTGGGCAGGAACAGCGCAGGCAGGTCGGCCGGCAACAGCGGCAGCGCGGCCTGCACGATGCCGTCGGCGATGACGGTGTCCACGCCCAGCGGCAGATGCGGGCCATGCTGCTCGGTGGCGCCCAGCGGCAGCACCGCGACGGTGGTGGCCGGGTCCAGCGTGGCGAAGTCGCGGGTGCCGAGTTCGGCCCAGAAGCGGGGGAGCGTCGGCGGCATGGCGGGCTTGGCGGTCATGCGGCGATGTTAGGCCGGCCTGCCGCCCTGCCGGCCCCCGCATCCGCGCCGCCCCCGGCGGTGGCGATGCCGGCGGGATCGTCGGCCAGCCACTGCGCCAGCCAGTCGGCCAGAAAGTCCACCAGCGCCCGCACGCGTGCGGGCACGAAGCGGTTGCTGGGCAGCAGGGCATGTAGCGGATAGGCCTCCGTGTCCCAGTCGGGCAGCAGCCGCACCAGGGCGCCGCTGTCCAGGTCGGCCCGCACGTCCAGGTAGGACTTGAAGGTGATGCCCACGCCGGCGACCGCCCATTCGCGCGCCAGCGAGGCGTCGTCGGCATGGCGGTCGCCATCGATGCGCACCGCCACCCACTGGCCGCCCTGGCCGAAGCGCCACTCGCGCTGGCGTCGGCCGCCGCGGTGAAAGCTCAGGCAGTTGTGTTGCACCAGGTCCTGGGGCAGGCGAGGTGTGCCGCGCCGCTGCAGGTAGGCGGGCGCGGCGCAGAGCACGGGCCGGGTCTGCGCCAGCGGGCGCGCCACCAGCCGCGAATCGGCCAGCGGGCCATAGCGCAGGGCCAGGTCCACCTCATCGCGCATCACGTCCAGCGGCCGGTCACCCACCGACAGCGCCAGTTGCACGCCGGGATGCCGGGCCAGGAATTCGTCGAAGGCGGGCAGCAGCACGCGGCGCGTGAGGTCCGAAGGCGACGCCACCCGCAGTGTGCCGACCAGCTCGCCGCGGCCTGCGGCCACCTGCGCCTCGGCCTCGGCCAGCAGCTCGAAGGCGCGGCCGGCGTAGTCCAGCAGCGTCTGGCCCTCGGCGGTGAGCCGCAGGGCCCGCGTCGAGCGCTCGAAGAGCCGCGCACCCAGCTGCGACTCGACCCGTTTGAGCGCCGCGCTGGCCGCCGCCGGCGTCAGGCCCAGCGTGCGGCCGGCGGCACTCAGCGAGCCGCTGCGCGCCGCTTCCTGCACCAGCCGCAGGTCGGCGAGATTTTCAATTCCCATTTGAAGATGATGCCACTGGCGGGCGGCTTATCAATGCCGGACGCAGAACCTAGAGTCACGCCATCGCAACGTCCCTTCTTCGGAGAACGCCCATGAAAGCCATCGGCTACCGCCAGAACCTGCCCATCGAACAACCGGAATCGCTGATCGACCTCGATCTCCCCGAACCGCAGCCCGGCCCGCGCGACCTGCGCGTGCGGGTGGCCGCCATCTCGGTGAACCCCGTCGACACCAAGGTGCGCCGCCTTGCCGCGCCCGAGGCCGGCCAGGCCCGCGTGCTCGGCTGGGACGCCGTGGGCACGGTCGATGCCGTCGGCAGCGACGTCACCGGCTTCGCGCCCGGTAACCGGGTGTATTACGCCGGCTCCATCGCACGGCCTGGCGCCAACAGCGAGCTGCACCTGGTGGACGAGCGCATCGCCGCCCGTGCGCCCGCCACGCTCGGCGACGCCGAGGCCGCGGCCCTGCCACTCACGGCCATCACGGCCTGGGAGCTGCTGTTCGACCGTCTGCAGGTGCCGCGCGGCGGCGGCGCCGGCCAGACGCTGCTCATCACCGGCGGTGCCGGCGGCGTGGGCTCGATCCTGATCCAGCTGGCGCGCCAACTGACGCAGTTGCGCGTGGTGGCCACCGCCTCGCGGCCCGAGACGCGCCAGTGGTGCCTGGACCTGGGTGCCCATGCGGTGATCGACCACAGCCGCCCGCTCGCCGCCGAATTGAAGGCGGCCGGCATCGACGCCGTGGACCTGGTCGCCAGCCTGACGCAGACCGCCCAGCACTATGCGCAGCTGATCGAGGCACTCAAGCCCCAGGGCCGGCTGGGCCTGATCGACGACATGCCGCAGCTCGACGCCATGCCGCTCAAGGGCAAGGCCATCTCGCTGCACTGGGAGATGATGTTCACCCGCTCGCGCTTCGAGACGCCCGACATGGCCGAGCAGGGCGCATTGCTGGCCGAGGTGGCGCAGCTGGTCGACACAGGCCGCCTGCGCACCACCCTGGGCGAGCACTACGGCCGCATCGATGCGGCCAACCTGCGCCGCGCACATGCCTTCGTCGAGAGCGGCCAGGCGCGGGGCAAGGTGGTGCTGGAAGGCTTCTGAGCCACCGGCCCGTGGGCGGCGTGCGTGCGTGGCACGCCGGCCGGGCGCTTTGCCCGGCTCAGTCCTGCTGCTCGTAGTGCGCCTGCCGCGCCTCCATCGCTTCCCAGCCGATCACGCGCTTGAATTCGGCCATGGGCACCTGGCCGGCCGGCAGGCCGTCCACCTCGCCGCTGCGGCGCGCGGCCAGCGTGGCCAGGTTGGCCTGCAGCGCATGCACCGTGCTCATCAGCGTGACGATCGGATAGGTGGCGAAGGCCGCCACCGACTCCACCTGCTCGCGCGTGAGCTTCTCCATCCACAGGCCCTGCATCAGCTGCAGCGAGAGGCGGCGGCCCGACACCTCGCGCAGCTTCACCAGGTCCTCGTAGCCCTTGAAGGTGCGCGAGATCGGCTGGATGAGGTCGGCGCCCGCCTCGGCATAGCGCGCGGCGCGGTCCATGGCCTCGGCCGGGTCGAGCACATCGGTGCGCGCCACGATCAGGAAGTCCGGATCCTGCCGCGCGTCGACCGCGGCGCGGATGCGCGCCACCGCATCCTTGACCGGCACCACCGGCATCACCGAGGCAGCGGCGGGGCAGCGCTTGGGGCTGATCTGGTCCTCGATGGAGATGGCCGCCACGCCTGCCTTCTCGAACTCGCGCACGGTGCGGGCCACGTTGATCACGCTGCCGTAGCCGGTGTCGGCGTCCGCGAAGATGGGCTTCTTCACCACGTTGGCGATGCGATTGACCACCGCCACGTTCTCGGTGAGGGTGTAGACCTCCATGTCCGGCTGGCCCAGCAGCGAGGCCGAGATGCCGAAGCCGGTGGTGAAGATGCCGTCGAAGTCCGACTGGTCCACGAGCAGGGCCGACAGGGCGTCCTGCACGCCGGCCATCCAGAAGGTGGGGCCGTCGGTGATGCGTTGGCGAAGGGTCTGGCGCAGAGTGGGCACGGAGAATTCCTTGTCGAGCGTTGTTCGGATGATCGAGTGGCCGCGGAGCAGGCCATGCCAGGGCACCCGAGGAACTGGCTTTGCCAGGCCTCTGGGTGCGCCCCCCTCCAAGCCGAAGGCGCATGAGAGGGGGGAGCCGCGAAGCGGCATGGGGGGTGCTTATCTCTTCACCGGATCGATGTAGCCGCCCAAGGGCGCGAACTTGTCGCCCTTGAGTTCCATCAGCGCCACGCCGGTCTGGCCGCGGCGCGAATAGGGGCCGGCGTTCAGCGGCTGGAAGGTGATCTTGGGGCCGATCTTCTGGTCGAAGTCCTTCAGGCCGTCCAGCGCTGCCACGACCTTGGCGCGCGAGGGCTCGTTGCCGGCGCGTTGCAGCGCCTCCACGGCGACGGCCGCGGCCGAGTAGCCCATCAGCGCGTTCGACGACGGCGCCGACTTGGGATAGGTCTTCGTGTAGCGCGCGAAGAAGGACTGGATCGCCGGGTTGTCGCCCTCGATGGCGTCGTAGTAGGAGGCCACGTAGAGCTTGGATTGCGTCTTGCCCAGCAGCTCCACGAACTTGGGATCGTTCAGGCCGCCGGCACCGAAGACGGTGGGCTTCCAGCCCAGCTTCTCGGCGCTGCGGAAGAACTGCACCGCCTCCTGGCCCAGTGCATAGACCACGACCACATCGGGCTCAGCCTGCTTGAGCTTGAAGACCTGCGAGGTGAGGTCGGTGGCGAAGCGCTCGAAGCTCTGCGCCTCGACCAGCTTCATGCCGTGTTTCTCCAGCTGCTTGACGGCGATGTCGTAGGCCGGTTTGCCCCAGCCGTCATTCTGGTAGAGCATGGCCACCTTCCTGGCCTTGAGCGTGCCCACGGCATAGTCGATGTAGGCGGCCGTCTCGGTGGACTGCGGCGAGGGCAGCACATAGAGCAGCTCGCGCGGCGGCGTGCTGGTCAGGTCCGAGATGGACAGCGCGCCGATGGTGGGCACCTTCTTGGTCGAGCTGTATTCGTAGGCGCTCACGTTGGTGGCATGGCCGATGTTGCCCACCATGGCCAGCACGTTGTCGCGCTCGATCAGCAGCTTGGCATTGGCCACCGACTTGGCGGGCTTGAGCTCGTCGTCGTAGGTGATCAGCTTGATCTTGCGGCCGTTGACGCCGCCCTTCTCGTTGACCATGTCGAAGTAGGTGCGCATGCCCTCGTCCACGGCCTTGCCCATGTAGGCCAGCGTGCCGGACAGCGGCTGCGAAGAGCCGAGCACGATCTCCTTCTCCAGCACGCCTTCGTCCTTGTTCTCGAAGGCGGCGGCCGGCAGCGCGGCGGCGGCCAGCGCACAGGCGGCCGCGGCGATCAGGGTGCGGCGGGAATGCAGCGTCATCATGGGTGTGTCTCCTTGGGGTGGGTTTGTCGCGGAAGGAAGAAGCGCAAGGGAAGCGGCATCAGCCGCCGAGGTAGGCGCGCCGGACGTCCTCGTTGCCGGCCAGTTCGGCCGCGCTGGCCTGCATGACCACGCGGCCGGTCTCGATCACATAGCCCTCGTCCGAGATGTCGAGGGCGATGTCGGCGTCCTGCTCCACCACCAGCAGCGTCAGGCGCTCACGGTCGCGGATGTCGCGCAGGGTGGAGAAGATGGCGTCCTTGAGGATGGGGGCCACGCCCATCGAGGGCTCGTCCAGCATCAGCAGCCGGGGCCGCGCCAGCAGGCCGCGGGCGATGGCCAGCATCTGCTGCTCGCCGCCCGAGAGGGTGCCGGCGCGCGAGCCGATGCGCTCCTTGAGCCGCGGAAAGTAGTCCAGCACATGCGTGATGTGGTCGCGCACCTCGCCGGCGGGGCGGGTGTAGCCGCCGAGCATCAGGTTCTCGCGCACGCTCAGCTGCGCGAACACCATGCGACCCTGCGGCACATGCACGATGCCGCGGCGCACCAGCGTCTCGGCCGGCACGTTGGCGATGGACTGGCCGTCGAACTGCACCGTGCCGTCCATGACCGGCAGCAGGCCCGACAGCACCCGCATCAGCGTGGTCTTGCCGGCCCCGTTGGCACCCAGCACGCAGACGATGCGGGCCTCGTGCACCGTGAGGCCGATGCCATGCAGCGCGCGGATCTTGCCGTAGCCGGCCGCGAGCCGGTCCACCTGCAGCAGCGGGCGGATGGCGCCCGTGGGTTCAGCGACGTTGGCCACTCTTGCCTCCTCCCAGGTAGGCCTCGATCACGGCCGGATGCGATTCGATCTCCCGCGGCGTGCCCTGCGCCAGGAAGGCGCCGTTGTGCATCACGGTGATGGTGTCGGAAATGGACATGACCAGCGGCATGCTGTGCTCGATGAGCAGCAGCGTGGCGCCGGTGCGCGCCTGCAGCGTGCGCAGCGTGTCGCCCAGGGCGTCGATCTCGCGGTTGTTCATGCCGGCCGCCGGCTCGTCCAGCAGCATCAGCACGGGCTCCAGCGCCATGGCGCGGGCCAGCTCGACCAGCTTCTGCGTGCCGTAGGGCAGGTCGCGCACCAGCGTGTGGGCGTGGGGCGCCAGGCGCAACTCTTCCAGGAGGGCCTGCACGCGCTCGCGCTCGGCGCGCTCCTCGCGCCGCTGGCGCGGCAGGTTGAGCAGGGCCTCGGCCAGCGTGGCACGCATGGCCTGCGAGCGGGCGATGAGCACGTTGTCGAACACCGTTAGCTCGGCGAAGAGCTCCAGGTTCTGGAAGGTGCGGGCGATGCCCAGGCGCGAGATCTGGTGCGCCTTCAGGCGCAGCAGGTCGTGCTCGCCCTGCGCCGTGCGCAGCACCATGCGGCCCTGCTGCGGCGTGTAGAAGCGGCTGATGCAGTTGAGCATCGTGGTCTTGCCGGCGCCGTTGGGGCCGATCAGCGCATGCACGGTGCCGGGCATGACGTCGAAGCCCACGTCCTGCACGGCCACGATGCCGCCGAAGCTCATGCGCACACCGGCCAGCGACAGCAGCGGCGCCGCGGCACCCGCCGGCCGCGCCCCGCCCCGCGCGGGCGCGGCCTGGGCGTCGATCGCGCGCATCATGTGCCCTCCTTGCCGGGCGCGTCGGCGCCGGGCAGGCGGCGCGTCTTGAACAGGCTGGCCAGCCCGTCGGGCAGGAACATCAGCGCCAGGATCATGGCCACGCCGTACAGCGCGCGCTGGAACTGGTCGAAGCCGAAGTAGGTCAGCAGCTGCGGGGCGCCGATGACGAAGATGGCGCCCAGCACCGAGCCCAGGATGGAGCCCAGGCCGCCGACGATCACCATCGACACGAAGCTGATCGACACCATGATGTTGAACAGCGATGGGTCGATGAAGCGCACCAGCGGCGCATAGAGCGCGCCGGACAGACCCGTGTAGAAGGCGCAGACGCCGAAGGCCACCAGCTTGAGGCCCGTGGTGTTGAGCCCCAGCGCGCGGGCCGCCGTCTCGCTGCCCTTGATGGCCAGGAAGCCGCGGCCGAAGCGGCTGCGCGCCAAGTTGCGCGCCAGCCAGAGCGCGGCACCCAGCACGCAGGCCGCCAGCAGGTGGTAGGCGCGCTCGTCCAGCGCCAGGCCGAAGAGCGTGGGGCCGGGCGCGCCCATGCCGTTCTCGCCGCCGGTCAGGTCGCCGCCGGACTTGGCGATCTCCACCGAGATCATCACGAAGCCCAGCGTGGCGATGGCGAGGAACACCTCCTCCAGCCGCAGCACCGGCAGCGCCAGCACCAGGCCGACCACGGTGGCAATGGCCGCGGCAATGAGCATGGCCAGCAGCATCGGCACGCCGAACTGCTGCGTCAGGATGGCCGTGCCATAGGCACCGATGCCGAAGAACACTGCACCCGCCATCGAGATGAGGTTGGTGTAGCCGGTGAGGATGTTGGTGCCGAAGGAAGCCAGCGTGTAGATCAGCACCAGCGTGGCGATGTAGAGCACGTAGCCGCCCGGCACCAGCGGCGCCAGCACCAGCAGGGCCACGAACAGGGCGGGGGCCAGCCAGGGGCGGCCGTCGAGCAGATGGGTCATGCGCGTCGTCGCCTCCTCAGACCTTCTTGACCTGCCGGCGCGCCAGCAGCCCGTGCGGGCGCAGCACCAGGATGGCCAGCATCACGATGAAGGGGACGGCGTCCTTCCAGGCCGAGGACACATAGGCGCCGGTGAGGTTGCTGCTCACGCCGATGATCACGCCGCCCAGCAGCGCGCCCGGCATGCTGCCGATGCCGCCCAGCACCGCCGCCGCGAAGGCGAAGTGCAGGGCGTGCTGCATCATCGAGAAGTGCACGAAGGTCAGCGGCGCGATCAGCAGGCCCGCCGCCGCCGCGATGACGTGCGACAGCGCCCAGGCCAGCGCATAGATGCGCTTGATGGGAATGCCCATCAGCCGGGCCGCCACCGGGTTCTCCATGGTGGCCTGCATGGCGATGCCCAGCCGCGTGAAGCGGAAGAAGGCGAACAGCGCCGCGGCCAGCGTGGCGCACACGGCCACGATGCCCAGGTCGATGCCCGACACCACGGCATCGCCCACCTGCAGCGGCGTGCTCGGGAAGATGCTCGGCAGCTCCTGCGTGTCCTTGCCCCAGATCCAGATGGCCATGTCGCCGAACAGCAGGAACAGCCCCAGCGTGCAGATGGCCGAGGACAGCAGGGCCTTGCCGATGAAGCGCCGGATGATGAAGCGCTCGATCAGCATGCCCAGCGCCGCGCCGAACAGCAGCGTGAGCGGCACCACCGCCCACATCGGCAGACCCAGGCGCACCAGCGTGCAGGCGGTGAAGGCCGACAGCATGGCGGCCTCGCCATGCGCGAAGTTGAGGATGCCCGTGGCCTTGAACACCATCACGATGCCCAGGGCGATGAGCCCGTAGATGGCGCCCAGGGCGACGCCGCTGACGATCATCTGCAGCATGCGCGGCGCCCTCAGCCTGCGGCGGCGCCGGTGGTGGCGGCGTCTGCGGCGGCGGCCTTCTGCGCCGCCTCGCGCGCCAGCCGCGCCTTCAGGTAGGGGATGAAGCCGCCGGCCGCCAGCGTGCCGCGCTCCACCGACGACAGCGGCTCGAAGGGCAGCTCGGCGCCGGTGTCGAGGTTGATGACGCGGCCGAGCGCCCAGTCCACGCGCAGCCGCTGCCAGCGCTCGGTGGCGGCGCGGATGCCCGGGCAGGTGACGAGCGGAAAGCCCATGCTGATCTCGCCGCGGAAGAAGCCGGGCGAGAAGGATTCGGCGATCACGCCCGCCACGCCCAGGTGGCGCATGGCGCGCATGGCCGGGTAGTGCGGGTGGCCGTAGCCGAAGTTGTGGCCGCCCACCAGCAGGTCTCCCTTTTGCACGCTGGCGGCGAACTGCGGGTCGTAGCTGGTCATGGTGACCGCGGCCAGCTCGTGGATGTCGGTGATCTTGATGTTCTTGATGCCGACGATGAGGTCGATGTCGTAGTCGTCCTCGGTGAAGATCCAGGCCGCGCGGCCTTCCAGGTTGGGCAGTTGGGCGCTCATGCCGCGCTCCCTTCGGCCGCGGCGGCCGCCGCCAGGTAGGGCCGCGGGTCGGCGATGCGCCCCTCCAGGGCCGAGGCGGCGACCACCGCCGCGTTGCACAGGAAGATCTCCGTGTCCGAGCTGCCCATGCGGCCCGGGGTATTGAGCGTGCCGGTGGACACGGCGCGCTGGCCGTCGGCCATGGTGGCGATGCGACCGTAGCAGTAGTCGCAGCTCGACGAGCTGATGAAGGCGCCGGCATCCACCAGGGTGGCGATCAAGCCCTCGCGCGCGGCCTGCGACATGATGGCCTGCGAGGTGGGCACCACATGCAGCTGGAAGCCCGGCTTGATGCGCTTGCCGCGCAGCACGTCGGCCGCGGCGCGCAGGTCCTCCAGCCGGCCGCTGGCGCAGGAACCCAGGTAGCCGGTGTGCACCTCCAGGCCCGCGTAGTCGGCCAGGTCGCGGGTGTTGGCCGGGCTGGGCGGCGCCACGACGATGGGCTCCAGCGCCGAGACGTCGATCTGCACCACACGCTCGTACACGGCGTCGGCGTCGGGATACACCGGCTCCAGCGCGATCTTGGCCCGCTCGCGGGTGTACGCCAGCGTCTTGGCGTCGGGCGCGATCAGCATGGTGGTGGCGCCCAGGAACATGGCCTGGCCGCAGATGGTCTGGCGGCCCTCGATACTCATGGCGTCGATCACCGGGCCGCTGAGCTCCACCACCTTGAAGCGGCAGGAGGACGGGCCCATCACCCGCACCATGTGGTGGAACACGTCGCGCGCCATCACGCCCGGCTGCAGCGTGCCCGTGAGCTCGACCTTGACGGTGGCGGGCACCGTGAGCGCCATCTTCTCGCTCACGAAGGTCTCGAGCACGCTCTTGCGCGCGCCGAAGGCCAGGGTGCCGAAGGCGCCCAGCTGGCTCACATGGCCGTCGAAATGCACGGCGAAGGCACCCGGCGTGGCATAGCCCAGCTCGGCCGACACCTGGTGGCCGATGCCTTCGCGCTCATGCACCGGCACGCCCTGCTCGGCGCCCCAGGCGCGGGTGACGCGGTGCAGCTCTTCTTCCTTGGGCGCGGCGGCCGGCACCATGTGGTCGATGAACAGAACGAAGCGCTCGGGGCTCGTGACCTTCTCGACGCCGAATTCCTCGCGGGCCTCCTTGAAGAACACGTCGGTGTAGCCGGGGAAGTCGTAGGCGATCACGAAATCCGGCCGGGCCAGGATCTCGTCACCGGCCTTCACGGCGGGCAGCCCGGCCACGCGGGCCAGGATCTTCTCGGTCATCGTCTGGGGCATGGCGCCTCGTCTCCTTATCCACAATGTGGCGCCTTGCTCGGCACCCATGGATGAATTACAGAGCGTGCACCCGATTCACCCTGATGCGGTTAACCCTAGATTGCCCACAATGTGGATGCAAACTACAAAGCTCACATGAGTGAAGAGAACGAGGAAGCCGCCGAAGGCACAGACGGACCGCCACAAGGTGGACAGACACGCACCGGCACGCAGAGCATCGAACGGGTGGTGAACATGCTCCGCGTTGTGGCGTCCCGCGGTCGCAACGGCATGCGCATCGGCGAGGTGGCGGCCACCAGCGGGCTGCCGCAGAGCACCTGCTTCCGCATGCTGGCGCGGCTGGAACTGGAAGGCCTGGTCGATCGCGATGCGCGCACCCGCAAGTACTACCTGGGGCCCTTGCTGCACGAGCTGGGTCTGCTGGCACGTCCGCGTTACCGGCTCAGCGAGATGTGCGACGCCGCCCTGCACCGGCTGGCCGAGACGACGCAGGACACCCTCTACCTGAGCGAGCGCAGCGGCCTGGAGGCGGTGTGCACCAACCGTGCGCTGGGCGACTACCCCATCAAGGCCTTGCCGCTGGACATCGGCATCCGCCGGCCGCTCGGCGTGGGCGCGGGCGGCCTGGCCATGCTGTGCGCCATGCCGGCCGCAGAGGCGGAGTCGATCATCCAGGCCAATGGCCACCGCTACGAGAAGTACGCCTCTTTCTCGGCCGACTTCCTGCGCGAGGTCGTGGCGCAGGGGCGGCAGCAGGGCTACTCGTTTCTGGACAGCGTGGTGACGCCCGGCACGGCGGCCATCGGCGTGGCCTTTCCGCCGGACAACCCGGTGGCGGCGATCAGCGTGGCCGCGATATCGGGCCGGCTGACGGCCGAGCGGCGGGAGGACATCGCGCGCGAGGTGCAGCGGCAGGTGCGGCTGATCTGCGCCGACATGACGGCGCATGCGCTGCTGCCGCCCGAGGCGGGCGGCAGCTAACCGGGCGCGACAGGCGAGCCCGCTGGGGTCAACGGGCCCGCGACACGCGCCACACCGCGCCGCCCACGTCGTCGGCCACCAGCAGGGCGCCCGACTTGTCCAGCGCCACGCCCACCGGTCGGCCCAGCGCCTTGCCGTCGGCCGAGAGGAAGCCGGTGAGGAACTCGCGCGGCGCGCCGCTGGGCTTGCCGCCGATGAAAGGCACGAAGCTCACGCGGTAGCCCGAGGGCGGGTTGCGGTTCCAGGAGCCGTGCTCGCCGATGAAGGCGCCGTTGGCGAATTCCTCCGGCATGCCACGCGCGCTGGAGAAGGCCAGGCCCAGCGGCGCCACGTGGTTGCCCAGCGCATAGTCGGGACGGATGGCCGTGGCCACCTTTTCGGGCTGCTGCGGCTGCACGCGGGTGTCGACCACGCCGCCCCAATAGCTCCAGGGCCAGCCGTAGAAGCCGCCGTCGCGCACCGAGGTCAGGTAGTCGGGCACCAGGTCGCTGCCGATCTCGTCGCGCTCGTTGACCACCGTCCACAGCACATTCGTGTCGGGCTCCCAGGCCATGCCGTTGGGGTTGCGCAGGCCGCTGGCCATGAGGCGCTTGGCGCCGGTGGCGCGGTCCACCTCCCAGATGGCGGCACGGCCTTCTTCGTGCTGCATGCCGTAGTCGGCGATGTTGCTGTTGCTGCCCACGGTGACGTAGAGCTTGGCGCCGTCGCGGCTGGCGATGACGTTCTTGGTCCAGTGGTGGTTGAAGGTGGCGGGCAGGTCCGTCACCTTCACGGCCGGGCCGCCGGCCTGGGTCTGGCCTTCGGTGTAGGGCAGCTTGACCAGCGCGTCGGCATTGGCCACGAACAGCTCGTTGCCCACCAGCGCCATGCCGAAGGGCGAGGTCAGGCCGCTGGCAAAGACGGTGCGCGTCTCCGCCACGCCGTCGCCGTCGGCATCGCGCAGCAGGGTGATGCGGTCGGCGCTGGGCGTGCCGGAGCCTGCGCGCTTCATCACCAGGCCGGTGACCTTCTCCTTGATCTTGTCGAAGAAGCCACCCGGCTTGGGGTCGGCATTGCGGGGCCGGTCGCTTTCGGCCACCAGTACGTCGCCATTGGGCAGCACATAGACCCAACGCGGATGGTCCAGGCCACGAGACAGGGCCGTGACCTTGAAGCCGGGCAATGGCGTGGGCGCGGCGGTGTCCTGCCAGCCCGTGGCGGACGCCACCTTCATCGTGGGCAGCAGCGTCTTGTTGGGCGCGGGCAGCTGCGGGTTGGGGCCGGTGCCGGCCTCGAAGGGCAGCTTGGCGGTGTCGCCGCAGCCGGCCAGGGCCAGCACCGCGGCAGCGGCAAGGGTGAGGGTGGCGGTGCGCATCATGGGTGCGGATGATCGGGGCCGGGCGTCCCGGGCTGTGTAGTCGCACGCCGCGCGTGACCCGCTGGCAGACGGTGCGTACGCACACCGACGGGCTGCGGCCCCAGGGCTACCATCGCAGGATGACCGCCGATGCCCCTGCGGCTGCGCCCTCGCCGGCCGCGCCCGCCATCCCGCCCACGACCACCGACGACCTGTTCCGCGCCGACGCCTATCTGCGCGACTGCCCCGCCCGCGTGCTGCGCGTGGAGGCCGCGACCGGCACCGTGGTGTTGGACCGCACCGTCTTCTATCCGCTGGGCGGCGGCCAGGCCGGCGACAGCGGCGTGCTGCGGCTGGCCGACGGTGCCGAACTGGCCATCGCCGACACCCGCAAGGGCAAGGACGCGGAAGGCAAGCCCACCGCCGAGATCTGGCACCTGGCCGCACCGGGTCAGGACTCGCTTCTTGCGCGGATCGCGCCCGGCGACACCGTCACGGCCGCCATCGACTGGGACCGCCGGCACCGCATGATGCGGCTGCACACCGCCAGTCATCTGCTCTGCCACCTGGTGGCACAGCCGGTCAACGGCTGTTCCATCACCCCCGAGGCGGTGCGCGTCGATTTCCACATGAGCGAGGCGCTGGACGCCGCGGCCCTGGCCGAAGGGCTGGCCGCCCTGGTGGCCCAGGCCCTGCCGGTGACCGTGGGCAGCGTCACCGACGCCGAACTGGACGCCAACCCCAGCCTGGTCAAGAGCATGAGCGTGCAGCCGCCGCGCGGCAGCGGCACGGTGCGCACCATCCGCGTCGGCAGCGCCGAGGCGCCCATCGACCTGCAGCCCTGCGGCGGCACGCATGTGGCCAACATCGCCGAGATCGGCGCGCTGCGCGTGGCCAAGGTCGAGAAGAAGGGCGCGCAGGCCCGGCGCGTGGTGCTGGCCTTCGGCGAGGCAACCTGATGGCGGCCTGGCGGCACGCGGCGGCCTACGCCGTGGACGGATGCGCCGTGGCTGGCGGCAAGAACAGATCGACAACCCTGGCGGCCGGAACTTCAGGCCCGGGCCCCGCTCCGACCCCGCGCATGCGCACCGCCCACTCCCTTCTTCCTGCCCGCTGGCTGCTGCCGTTCTTCGCGGCCTTCCTGCTGGCCACGGGCCTGCTGCCCCGCGCCTCCGCCCAGCTCACGCCCGGCAGCAACGGCGGCGGCAGCGCCGTCGTCACCACACCGCATGTGCGCGCCGAGCTGGTGGCCCAGGCGCCACAGGGCGTGGGCCCCGGCGCCACCGTCTGGCTGGGCCTGAAGATCAGCCACCAGCCCGAGTGGCACACCTACTGGAAGAACGCCGGCGATTCCGGCCTGCCCACCGAGCTGCGCTGGCAACTGCCCCCGGGCCTGGACGCGGGCGAGGTCGACTGGCCGGTGCCGCACAAGCTCTTCATCGGCAGCCTGGCCAACTACGGCTACGAGAACGAGGTGCTGCTGCCGGTGCCCGTGACGGTGGCGCCGGACTTCCGCCCACCCACCGCGCTGACCGGCACCGCCACGCTGCCGATCCGCCTGTCGGCCACCTGGCTGGTGTGCCGCAAGGAATGCATCCCCGAGGACGGCGAGTTCCGCCTCGACCTGCCCGTACGCAGTTCCACCGCGGGCCATGGGGCCGAGTTCGACGCCGCCTGGGCGGCGCGGCCGGTGGCCGTCGAAGCGCCCGCCACGGCCAAGCTCGCCGCCGACGCCCGCAGCCTCGCAATGCGCATCGAGGGCCTGCCCGCCGCCGCGCAGGGCCGCACGCTGGAGCTGATGCCCGAGACCGCCGAGGTGCTGCGCAACGGTGCCGTCGCCGGCACCGACTGGCAGCAGCGCTGGGAGGCTGGCGTGTGGACGGCGCAGTTCCCGGTGGCCGACCAGCGCTCGGCCAGCCCCGCGCGCATGCCGCTGGTGCTGGCCCTCACCGGCGAGGACCGCAAAAGGGCCGAGGCCGCTGGCCAGCCGGTGGGCTGGCGGGTCGATGCCGCGGTCGACGGCCAATGGCCCGCCGTGGGCGCGCCCGCCACCGTCTCGCCTGCGCTGCAGGCGGCGCTGGACGCCAATGCCCGCCCGGCCGCGCCCGTGGCGCCGGCCCCGGTCGCACCGGCCGGCCTGCTGCTGGCCCTGCTCGGCGCATTCGCCGGCGGCCTGCTGCTGAACCTGATGCCCTGCGTCTTCCCCGTGCTGGCGATCAAGGTATTGGGCTTCGCCCGCCATGCCGACGACCGGCGCGGCCATCGGCGTGCCGCCATGGCCTACAGCGCCGGCGTGGTGCTGAGCCTGCTCGCCTTGGGCGGCCTGCTGATCGCGCTGCGTGCGGCCGGCGCCCAGCTGGGCTGGGGCTTCCAGCTGCAGTCGCCCGGCATGGTGGCGGCGCTGGCCGGGCTGTTCACGCTGCTGGGGCTCAACCTGGCGGGCGTCTTCGAGGTGGGCATGCTGGCGCCGGCGCGGCTGGCAGGGACGCAGGTCCGCCATCCGGTGCTCAACGACTTCCTCTCCGGCGTGCTGGCGGTGCTGGTGGCCTCGCCCTGCACGGCGCCGTTCATGGGCGCCTCGCTGGGCCTGGCCATCGGCCTGCCGGCGCTGCAGGCGCTGCTGCTCTTCGCCGCGCTGGGCTTGGGTCTGGCCCTGCCCTACCTGCTGGCCGGCTTCGTGCCGGCGGTGGCGCGGCTGCTGCCCAGGCCCGGACCGTGGATGGACACCCTGCGCCGGCTGCTGGCCTTCCCGATGTTCGCCACCGTCGCCTGGCTGGTGTGGGTGCTGGGCCAGCAGGCCGGCATCGACGGCGCCGGCGCGCTGCTGGCCCTGCTGGTGGCCGGCAGCGCGGTGGTCTGGGCACTGGGCACGCTGGCCGGCCGCACCCGGCTGCTGCTGGGCGGGGCGCTGGCGCTGGGCTTCGCGGCGCTGGCCGCGAGCTTCGGGCCGCTGCTGCTGCAGATGGCACCCGCGCCACAAGCCACGGCGGGCGGCGCGTCGTCCGAGGCGCGTTGGCAGCCCTGGTCGGCCGAGCGCGTGGCGCAGCTGCAGGCCGAGGGCAAGCCGGTGTTCATCGACTTCACGGCCGCCTGGTGCGTCACCTGCCAGGTCAACAAGAAGACCACGCTGGGCAACGCCGATCTGCTGGCCGACTTCGACGCGCGCGGCGTGCAGCTGCTGCGCGCCGACTGGACCCGGCGCGATCCGGCCATCGCAGCCGCGCTGAACGCGCTGGGCCGCAATGGCGTCCCGGTGTATGTGCTGCAGGCGCCCGGGAAGGCGCCGGTGGTGCTGAGCGAGCTGCTCTCGCCCGCTGAGGTGCGCGAGGCGCTGCGTGCGTTGCCGGGCGGGGCGGGCAAGTCCTGAGAAGCGGATCGCCGGAAGACCCAAGCGCCACGCGGGGCTTCGACAAGCTCAGCCCGAACGGTCGTTGACTCACGGGCTGCCAGGGCCTTCAGCCGGCTGCTGCCCGGCAACGGCTGCTCGATCAGCCTGCCACTGCCCGGCCGCCCCGTCCCTCAGGCCGCCAGCGCCGGCCAGCCGCGCACCAGCGCCGGCAACTGATCCATCCGCTCGAACAGGCCCAGCGCGCCGGCCTCGGTGAGCCAGCGGCCATGGTCCGCATCCACATGGCTGCCGCCCAGGAAGCCCAGCACCGCCATGCCCGCCGCGCGGGCGGCCAGCACGCCGGTGGCGCTGTCCTCGACCACCAGGCAGGCGGCCGGCGGCACGCCCAGTTGGCGGGCGGCATGCAGGTAGGCATCGGGCGCCGGCTTGGGCCGGCCCACGTCCTCGGCGGCATAGACGTGGCGGCCGGCGAGCGGCAACAGGCCCGACGCCTCCACGCTGCGGTGGAGCCGGTCGAAGGCGCTGTTGGAGACGATGGCCAGCGGCAGGCCGATCTCGGCATAGGCCTCGTACACGCCGGGCATGGCCGGCGCCAGGCTGGCCACGCGGGCATCGATGTCGCGCTGCAGGGCCGCGCGGTGCTCGTCGGTCAGCGGGCGCTCCAGCCGCTGCTCCACCAGCCGGATGATGTCGATCACCCGCCGGCCGAACAGGCCGGCCAGGGCCGGCTCGACGTCGACGCCGCCGAAGGCGCCGGCCAGCACCTCGCGCATGGCGCGGTCGGCCACCACCTCGCTGTCGACGATGACGCCGTCGCAGTCGCTGAGCAGGGCGCGCAGGGCCGCCGTGCTCACAGCTCCGTCACCCGCTTCTTGGCCGCGAGGATGGAGGCCGGGCTCATGCTCAGCTCGGTCACACCCATGTCGACGAAGCGCGGGATCAGGTCCAGGTTGGCCGCCGCCTCGCCGCACAGGCCCACCCAGATGCCGGCGGCGCGGGCGGCCTCGCAGGTCAGCGCGATGGCGCGCATGACGGCTGGATGCTCGGTGCGGTAGAGCGAGGCGATCTGCGCATTGGCGCGGTCGGTGGCCATCACGTACTGCGTGAGGTCGTTGGTGCCGATGGAGAAGAAGCCCACCTCGGCCGCCAGCGCGTCGGCCTGCAGCACGGCGGCCGGCGTCTCGACCATGATGCCCAGCTCGAAGCGGGCATGGGCCACGCCGGCGGCGGTCAGCTCGGCGCTGCATTCGTCGACCAGCGCGCGCACGCGGCG
This sequence comes from Pseudacidovorax sp. DMC4, assembly GCF_056314265.1. Classification (NCBI taxonomy): domain Bacteria; kingdom Pseudomonadati; phylum Pseudomonadota; class Betaproteobacteria; order Burkholderiales; family Comamonadaceae; genus Pseudacidovorax; species Pseudacidovorax sp. DMC4. Next base: position 38,559 of record NZ_JBQUYR010000020.1, read on the forward strand.
CACTTCGTCGACGTCGCTGATCATCGGGATCATCACCCGCACATTGCCCACGGAGGCGGCGCGCAGCAGCGCCCGCAGCTGGGGCTTGAAGACCTCGGGCCGGTCCAGGCACATGCGCACGCCGCGCCAGCCCAGGAAAGGGTTCTCTTCCTTGGGGAAGTCGATGCCGGCCACCGGCTTGTCGCCGCCGATGTCCAGCGTGCGGATGATCACCGGCCGCGGGTGGAAGGCCTCGGCCAGGCGCTGGTAGACCTCGGCCTGCTCGTCCTCGGTGGGCAGGCTGCGGCGCTGCATGAACAGCAGCTCGGTGCGGAACAGGCCGACGCCCATGGCGCCGGCGGCCTGCGCCAGCGGGATCTCGTCCAGGCCGCCCAGGTTGGCCACCACCTCGATCTCGCGGCCGTCGCGGGTGCGCGGATGCAGGTCGCGGTAGCGGTCGAGCGCGGCGCGGGCCTCGCGCTCGGCGGCCATGCGGCGTTCGGCATGGCGCTGCTGCGCGGTGTCGGGGTTGACGATGACGCGGCCGCGCGTGCCGTCCACCACCAGCGTGTCGGCGGCCTTGAGCTGGGGCGCGCCCAGCGGCACGCCCAGCACGGCCGGCACGCCATGGGTGCGGGCCATGATGGCCACGTGCGAGGTGGCCGAGCCGCCGGTGCACACCAGGCCGCGCACATGGCGGATGGGCACCTGCGCGAACTCCCAGGCGCTCAGGTCGGCGGCCACCAGCACGCAGGGCGCGTGGATGCCGCGCAGGTCCGGCAGCGACTGGCCCAGCAGCCGCGCCGCCAGGTGGCGCGTGACGCCGCGGATGTCCTCGGCCCGGGCGCGCATGTAATCGTCGGCCATGGCGTTGAAGCTGTCGGCCAGCACCTGGCCGACGCGCAGCGTGACGGCCGCCGCATCGCCGCGGCCCTCGATGCCACGGATGATGGCGCCCACGTATTCCTCGTCCTGCGCCAGGTCGATCAGGGCCTGGAGGATGGCCCGGTCCTGCTCGCTGGCGGCGCCGTTGGGCACGCCGCCGCCGGCCGGCTGCACGAAGTCGGCCAGCGTGCGGCGGAAGCGGTCCAGCTCGGCCGGCACCTCGGCGGCGTCGATCACCTGGCGGCTGGCCACCAGCGGCTGCGGCAGGTAGACATAGGCCGGCGCCAGGGCGGTGCCGCGGCTGCCGGCCACGCCGCAGAAGCAGTTGTCGGCGATGGCCTCGTCGGCATCGTCGGCATCGTCGGCCCCGCAGTCCTGCGCAGCGGCGTGCGTGGCGGGGGCGATCAGTGCGCCCTCTTCCAGGCCGGCACGCGGGTCCTGCAGGTACTGCACCAGACGCGCGAGCGCATCCTGCTCGTCGCTGCCATCGGCGCGCAGCAGCACCTCCTCGCCCTCCTTCACGCCCAGCAGCATCAGCTTGACCGAGCTCTTGGCGTCCGCCGGGTTGCCCTGGCGGACCAGGTGGATGCTGGACTTGAAGCCCTTGGCCAGCTTGGCCATCTGGGCGGCGGGACGCGTGTGGAGGCCTTCCACCACACGGACAACGGTGGATAACTCGATCATGGGGAGTTCGGGGCGCGGGGAGGTCGGAGGGCGTACCGCCGCGCGCGCTGAAGGCGGCGGCAGGACGGGCCGGGCGCTGCGCCCGACGCCCCGCGGCCGTGCCGGCGCAGGCGGGGAACGCAGGCGAGGGAAGCGTCAGTCGGCGATGGTGATGCGGCTGCCGGCGCCGATCTCGCGGCGCAGGGCGTTGGCGTCCAGGGCCTCGACGCAGATCTCGCCGGGCCGCTCGGCGGCGGTGGCGCCATTGAAGCTGATGACCACGTGACCCATGTCGCGCACCTTGTCCCAGGCCGTGCTGCCGACGGCGGTGACGCGGGTGTCGATGCCGCCCAGCGTGATACGCGCGCCCACCGGCGGGCATTGCAGCGGCACCTCGGCCGCCACGCGGTGCTGCACCGACACCTCGGCCAGGGCCGGCGGGGCGCCGTCGGCGTAGAGGATCAGCACGCCGCCGTCCAGCAGGTCGGGCACCTCCTCGCCGATGGCGGTCACGGTGGTGGAGTAATAGATCATGGGGTCTCCGTACAGGTCTTGGATGCTCAAAGAAGGAAGCTGGCCGCCCAGGCGATCACGACCGAGGTCGGGCCCATGATCTGGCGCGAGATCAGCACCGCCGGGACGCCGACGCGGATCGTATCGGGCTTGGCCTCGCCCAGCGCCAGGCCCACGGGCACGAAGTCGCAGCCGACCTGCGCGTCGTAGGCGAACAGGGCCGGCAGCGCCATGGCCGGCGAGATGGTGCCGTTGGCGATGGCCGGGCCGATGATGGCCGCGCCGATCACCTGCGCGATCACCGCGCCGGGCCCCAGGATGGGCGAGAGGAAGGGCAGCGCACAGATGGCCGACAGCACCAGCAGGCCGATCACGTTGCCGGCCAGCGGCTCCAGCAGGTGGGCCAGCACGCCGCCGATGCCCGTCTCGTTGATCAGGCCGATCAGCATGGTCACGAAGGCCATGAAGGGCAGCACGTTGCGCAGCACCTGGTCGATGGACTTGCGGCCGCTGTTGAACAGCACGCCGATCACGCCGCCCATGCCGCGGCCGATGGAGGTGATCAGGCCCACCACGCCGCCCTGCGGCGGCTGGTTGTCGGCCGCGCGGCTGGAGGCCGCCATGACGGCCGCGCCGCCGAAGGCACCGCCCATGGCCGCCGCGGCCGGGGCGGCCGCAGCCGCCGCGCCGCCGGCGGGCTGCAACTGCTCCACCTTCACGCCCGAGACGTAGATGTCTTCCGCGATGAAGTCGGCCAGCGGGCCCGACTTGCCCACCGGCGTCAGGTTGATGGTGGGGATGCGCTTGCGCGGATAGACGCCGCAGCGGGCCGTGCCGCCGCAGTCGATCACCACGGCCGCGACCTCGCTCTCGGGCGGCGGGGCGCGGAAGCCGTCCACCACCGTGGCGCCGGTCATCTCGGCCAGGCGGCGCGCCACCTCGGGGATGTCGCCGCCGGTGACGGCCATGATCTTGTCGCGCTCGGGTGTCGGCGTGATGGTGAGCGGGCCGCCCCAGCCGCCGGGGCCGGCGGAAACGGTGACGGAACGGAACGCGGAAGTGCTGGACATGGCGCGGGTCTCCTCGGGTCTGGTCTTGTTGTGCTTTTCGGTGGGGGCGGGGCGGTCGGATCGCGGCGGCTTACAGCGCGACGCCGTCGCGCTTGGCGATGAGCATCGTGATCTTCTCGGTGACGATGCCCTTGAGCAGGTTCACCACCAGGCCCACGAGCAGGTAGGCCAGGGCGAGCTTGGGCAACGAGAAGGGCGCATGGCCCTGTTCGGCCAGCTTGGTGATGGCGGTGGCCACGCCCAGCCAGACGAACAGCTCGCCGGGGTTGCAATGCGGAAACAGGCCGGTGATGGGGTGGCACAGCGACACCGCCGAGTCGTAGAAGGCGGGCTTGTGCTTTTCTTCCACGAACATGCCGAAGGTGTAGGCCATCGGGTTGGTCAGGAAGAACATGGCCAGGAAGGGCAGCACCGTGTAGCGGGTGATCGCGTTGCCGGCGGCGAAGCGCGCCAGCCGGTGCACCCGCTGCTCGCCCACCAGGGCGATCACGGTGTAGACCGCGGTGAGCAGCACGATCAGCGTCGGCAGGATGCCCGTGACGAAGCCGACGAAGGTCTTGCCGCCGGCGTTGAACACGCCGATGAACGCCTCCGCTGCGCGGGCGAGGAATTCGAAAGTCTCCATGGAATGTCTCCGTTGTGGTTGTGGAGTGGACGGGGGGAAATCGGGGGCGGCGCGCGTCGACGGCGCGGCGCGTGAGACGTCGGGGTGTCAGGCGGCCTGGGGCTGGGGCTGCGGTACGGCCTGGCCTTCGGGGGCGGCGGGCCCTGCTGGCGCCTCGGCGGCGCGCTCGGTCTGGCGCCGATGGACGGCCTCGACCTGGGCGATGGCCTGGCGGATGGCCAGGGCCTGGGGCGTGCTGCCCTCGGCCTGGGCGGCCAGCTGCTGCAGCGTCAGGCCTTCGGCGCCTTCCTGCGGCTTGAAGCGGGCGAAGATGCTGATGCCGCCCAGCAGTTGCAGGCGGCGCACGCGCAGGGCCGGATCGACCTCCAGCAGCGCCACGGCGCCGCCGCGCAGGCGGCGGCGGGACTGGCCCACGCCCAGGTAGCCGTCGGACCAGCGGCGCGTGGCCTCGCCCATCGCGCCGCGGTAGTGGCGGTACTGCACCCAGGACGCCGCCACCTGGAGGGCCCAGAACAGGGTCAGCAGAAGCAGCAGTTGTTGCGTTGTGGGCATGGTGTCTCCAGGTTGTTGTCGGCGGCCGGTTATTCGGTTACGGCACGCCCGCCATCGATCGTTGGCGATGGAGAAAATGGTACATTTGTCCATCGACTAGTCAATATGTTCACGCATAAGGGTGTTCACTAGGTGCCAGGCCCGGGCGCCGGTGCCATCGTCCGACCCCCATGCTCGACACCCAACTCGCCCACCTCTGGAGCGTCCAGCCCGACTTCCCTGCGCAACTGCGTCGCTGGCACTGGTGCCGCGACGCCCATGCCGCGTTGCTGCTGGGCCGCGCCCGGGCCCTGGGGTCCGACGGCGTCGATGCCACGGTGGACCGCCCTGCCCTCGCGCAGGCCTTCTGGACCTGGGCGGCGCTGCTGGAGCAGGCCCAGCCGCTCGAAGCACGCGATGCCGTGGACGTGGCCCACTTCGCCAGCGGTGCGCTACTGTGGCAATGGCTGCGCCACCCGCCGCTGGTGCTGCCGCGTGCGACGCACGAGGCTCCGCAGGTGCGTGTGCTGACCGACGCGGCGCTGACGCTGCTGCAAGCCTGGCGTGTGGCGCGCGGCGCGCCGCCGCTGGACGCAGGACTGGAGGCGCGCGTGGCGCAGCACTGGACCAGCTACCTGGAGAACGTGCGCGAAGACGCCGGGCAGGCCATCGCCTTCCTGGACCTGTTCAGTGGCGCCAAGCCAGTCTGGCGCTATCCCACGCATCCGCAACTGCGGCCTGCCTTCGTCGCCGTGCCCGCCTGAATGACGCCGCTTCAGGGGCGGCTGTGCGATGCACGGGGCCCATTGGCGGCTTGCTTGACGAATGGGGGCCAGTCGACGACTGGGTTGCCACCCGGCAGGGAGGCCCAACGACTGGAGTGCCAACCGGTGGAGGACGCCGGCATGCGTGCACCGGGAGCGCGCATGCCGGCGCACTCTGCCGGGTCAGCGCCCACCCGCCCCGCGCCACCCTCAAGCAGTCGCCTGACGCGACACGACCCAACCTGAAGCCCAAGCCCAAGCCCAAGCCCAAGCCCAAGCCCAAGCCCAAGCCCCGACCCAGACACCGATGCCGAGGCGCCCCGCCGCGCGCCTAACCCTGCGCCACCGACCCCACCGCACCGCACTGCAGCGCGGCCACCTGCCCCACCCACGCGCCGGCCTCGACCTGCGGCAGATGGCCGACGCCCGGCAGCAGGTGCAGGCCCACCGACGGCGGCAGGGCCTCGACCTGGGCCCAGGGCAGGATGCGGTCCTCGCGGCCCCACAGCACATGCACCGGCACGTCGGCCTGCGCCAGCACCGCGTGCAGCGCCGGCGCTGGCCCGGCCGCTGGCAGCAGCCGTTCGGCCAGCGTCCGCAGCGCCTCTCGGCGGCCGGGCCGCTGCAACTGCTGCAAGGCAGTGGCGACGAAGGAGCCGGTGATCCAGCGGGCCTCGTGCACCAGCCGCCCCATCACGGCCTTGAGCATGGATTCGTCCTCGGCCTGCGTGAGCCCGTCGATGAAGGCGGGATCGGCCCCGCCGCCCAGCCCCAGCGGCGCCAGCAGCGTGAGCGAACGCACCCGCACCGCCGCCTGCTGCAGCAGCGCCAGCGCCACGCCGCCACCGAGCGAATGGCCCAGCACATGCGCCGTCTCCACGCCCTCGCGGGTGAGCCGGTCGAGCACCTCGGCCGCCACGCCCGCCAGGTCCACGGCTCCGGACTCGGGCGACTTGCCATGCGACGGCAGGTCCAGCGCCAGCACCGGCAACGTGGCCGGCAGGTGCGCCAGCAGCGGTCGCCAGGAGCCCAGGTCGGCACCGAAGCCATGGATCAGCACCAGCGGCGCGCCCTGCCCCGTGCGCAGCCACTGCAAATGCAGGCCCGGCGCATCCGTCGCCGCACCGGCGCCGCCCAGCAGGTCGGCGGCGAGGATGCGGCCGTCGGGCCCGCTGCCGCGCACGGTGGCGAGGTCGATGCCGCGCTGGCGCGCCAGGCTGCGGGCCAGGGGCGTGGCGCGCAGCAGGCCGCCTTCCGCCGCGAGGGGCGCCGCCGCGGCGGCGGCAGCGATGGCCGCGGGCTGGGCGATCGCCTGCGCCACCGGCTCGTCCGACAGGGCCTCGGCATGGGCGGCGGGGGCGGCAACCGGGCCCGACTCGGCCGGCGGCGCCTCGCCCGCCGCCAGGATCCAGCCCACGATCTCGCCCACCGGCATCGACACGCCGATCTCGCCGCGGATGCCGTGCATCGTGCCGTCGGCCGGCGCGTCGACTTCCATCGTGGCCTTGTCGGTCTCGATCTCGAACAGCACCTGGCCCTTGCGCACCGCGTCGCCGTCCTTGACATACCAATGGGCGATCTTGCCCTCGGCCATGTCCATGTCGACACGCGGGAGGATGACTTCGGTGGCCATGCTCAGCCCCTCGCGCGCACGCTGCGGCGCACCGCGCCCACGATGTCGGGCACCTGCGGCACGGCCGCGCGCTCCAGCTGCGGGTTGTAGGGCAGCGGGCAGTCGGCCCCGCCCAGGCGGATGATGGGGGCGTCCAGCCGGTCGAAGGCGGCGCTTTCGGCGATGGCGGCCGACACCTCGGCGCCGATGCCCAGCTCCTTGGTGCCTTCGTACACGCAGACCAGGCGCGTGGTGCGGCTGACGCTGTCCACCAGTGTGGACAGGTCCAGCGGCCGCAGCGAGCGCAGGTCCACCACCTCGGCCGAGATGCCCTCGGCGGCCAGTTCGATCGCGGCCTCCAGCGCCTTGTGCACCATGATCGAGTTGGCGGCGATGGTCACGTGCTCGCCGGCACGGCGGATGCGCGCCTCGTGCAGCGGCTCGGTGTAGTAGCCCTCGGGCACCGGGCCCTTCATCTTGTAGAGCAGCTTGTGCTCGTAGAACATGACCGGGTCCGGGTCCTCGATGGCGGCCAGCAGCATGCCCTTGGCGTCGTGCGGCGTGGAGGGCTGCACCACCTTCAGGCCGGGCACGTGCGCCAGCCAGGCCTCCAGGCTCTGGCTGTGCTGCGCGGCGGCGCCGGTGCCCGAGCCGCTCGGAAAGCGCATCACCAGCGGCACCGAGGCCTTGCCGCCCAGCATGTAGCGGATCTTCGCGGCCTGGTTGACGATCTGCTCCATGGCCAGCGTGGCGAAGTCCGAGAACTGGAACTCGTACACCGGCCGCTGGCCCATGAGCGCGGCGCCCACGGCCACGCCGGCGCCGGCCAGCTCGGAGATGGGCGTGTCCATCACGCGCGACTCGCCGAAGCGATGCACCAGGTCGCCCGTGACCTGGAAGGCGCCGCCGTAGACGCCGATGTCCTCGCCCATCAGGAACACGCGCGGGTCGCGCTCCATGGCGATGGCCAGCGCCTCCTGGATGGCCTGCGCGTAGCTCAGCTCGCGGCTCTCAACGGACATGGGCGGCCTCCTTGGGCGAGCGCGTGTAGACGAAGTCGGTGACGGATGCGGCGTCGGGGGCCGGGCTGTTCTTGGCGTATTCCACCGCCTCGGCGATCTCGCGCGCCACGTCGTCGACGAGGGCCGACACCTGCTCGGGCGTGATCAGGCCGCAGGACTGCAGCGCCTGCTCGTAGCGCCCGATGGGGTCGCGCGCGATCCAGGACTCGATCTCCTCCTTGGTGCGGTAGCGGTTGCGGTCGCTCTTGGAATGGCCGCGGTGGCGGTAGGTCAGGCACTCCAGCAGCGTGGGGCCCTGGCCGCTGCGGGCACGCTCCACCGCCTCGATGGCGGCCTCGGCGACGGCGGCGAATTCATTGCCGTCCACCGTCACGCCGGGGAAGTCGTAGGCCTGCGCGCGCTGGGCGATGCGGCGCACGGCCGTGGAGCGCTCGGTGGAGGTGGACATGCCGTACTGGTTGTTCTCGCACACGAACACCACCGGCAGCTTCCAAACGGCGGCCATGTTCAGGCTCTCGTGGAAGGCGCCTTCGTTGTTGGCACCGTCGCCGAAGAAGCACACGGCCACGTTGGGCTTGCCCTGCTGGCGCAGCGCCAGGGCCGCGCCCACCGCGATGGGCAGGCCGCCGCCCACGATGCCGTTGGCGCCCAGGTTGCCGCTGGCCACGTCGGCGATGTGCATGGAGCCGCCGCGGCCACGGCAGTAGCCGGTGTCCTTGCCGAAGAACTCGGCGAACATGAACTTCGGGTCCGCGCCCTTGGCGATGCAGTGGCCGTGGCCGCGGTGGGTGGAGGTGATCACGTCACCCTCGCGCAGCGCCGCGCCGACGCCGGTGGCGCTGGCCTCCTGGCCGATGGACAGGTGCATGGTGCCGTGCACCAGGCCGCGCATGTAGGCCTGCTCGGCGCCTTCCTCGAACTGGCGGATCAGGTGCATCTGCCGCAGAAAGCCGTGCAGCTGCTCGACGCTGAAGCGCTCGAACACGCGCGGCACGCCTTCGGCGCCGACGACGCCGCCCTGGACGGAAGGCGTCGTCATGCTGCGAGCTCCAGTTCGCCGTAGACCAGGCGGTCCTGACGGCGGCGGAACTCGACGATGCGCGAACTCTGGTCGACGGCCACGTTGGCCGAGGTCAGCAGCTCGCCCTTGCGGATCGGCTGCGTGACCTTGCCGCGTTCCAGCAGGCCGCAGGGCACGGCGCGCTGGCGGCGGGCATCCTCGGCCGTCATGGCCCAGGCGCGGTAGGTGTACTCGCCGATGGCGTCCAGCGTGTCGCCGGGGCGCAGGTCGCGCTTGGCTACGGCGCACACCTCGGCCGTGGGCCGGGCGATGGGCGCCATGTCGGCGCGGTTGTAGAGCACGGCGCGCACGCAGGTCAGCGGCACTTCCAGGCTGCACAGGTGGTAAGGCCGGTAGAAGGTGTAGTACGGGCCCTTGCCGAGCTTGAGGTAGTCCATGCGCTCGCGCAGGCGCGGGTGCGCCATCTCGGCCACCACGAACACGCCCGGGGCCACGCCCTTGCCGATGGTGTAGTCGACCACGCCCTTGCGGCCGAGCACGCCGCCGTCCTCGCGCGGGACCAGCACCTGGCTCAATTCCTCCAGCGAGCAGGACGGGCCATGCATGCCGGGCACGTCGGGCACCAGGCCGGTGGCGTTGGCGATGGCGGACATCTCCACCGCCGTCTTGGAGCCGTCCACGAACTCCACCAGCATGCGCGGGTTGAGGTTCTTGGAATGCGCCTCGGCCGCGTAGTCGTCGGGCGTGGCGTCGATGTTGAGCGGATTGTTCTTGCCCTTGCCGGCGGCGATGACCGGATAGCCCAGGGCCGAGACGAACTGGATCAGCTCGATGGTGGAGCTGGGCTCGTCGCCCGCCCCCAGCGAATAGATCACGCCCAGGCGGTCGGCCTCGTGCTTGAGGTAGGCGCCGATGGTGACGTCGGCCTCGACGTTCATCATGACCAGGTGCTTGCCGTGCTCCATGGCGGTCAGGCCGATCTCGGCACCCACCGCGGGCTTGCCGGTGGCGTCCACCACCACGTCGATCAGGCCGCTGCGGCAGACCAGCTGCGCATCGGGCGTCACGGCCACGCGGCCGGCCTCGACGGCGCGGTCGAAGTCACTCTGCGTCTCCACCACGCGATGGGCGTCGCCGCCGTGGCCGGCCTCCTGCAGCGCGCGCAGGGCAGCGGGCACGTGGATGTCGGCAATGGCCGCCACCACCACGCCGCGCATCTGCAGCACCTGCGTGACGATGTCCCCGCCCATCATTCCCGAGCCGATCAGGCCGATGCGGATGGGCTTGCCCGTCAGGGCACGGGTTTCGAGATCGGCCGCCAGGCCGCTGGGAATGAATCCGCTCAAGGGAGTCTCCTGAAAGTGTGGGGGAAGGAGGACCGGCTCGGCCCATGAATGAACATTTGATTTTTATTTTGTCATTATGTTCATCTCTCAGCAAGGCCGGGCGGCGCGGCCCACGGATCGGGGAAACCCGGAGGCAGCAAAAAGCCCCGCGTCGCGGTGCGAGGCGGGGCCTGGGGGCGCGCCAGAAGGCACGCGGCATCGGCGTAGGGAGGGTCAGTCTTCCTGGTCGATCTCCAGCATGCGGGCGGCGGCATGCTCGTCGGTGATCAGCACCGTGGGCTTGAACAGGCGCATGGTGGCGTGCAGCGCCCGTGCCTTGCCGACACCGCCGGAGGCCACGATGCGCTGCGGCACCTGGCGGATGGTGTCGGGCGGGATGGCCATCACGCACTCGTGGATGGGGTGGTCGATCAGTTGGCCGCGCGCGTCGTAGAAGTGGAACAGCGACTCGCCCACCGCCCCCAGGCGCAGCATCGAGCGGCGCACCTCGTCCGACAGATAGCCATCGCGGAAGGCGGTGGCCGTCGGCGCCAGGTCGCCCACGCTCAGCAGCACGGCGTCGAGCTCCCTGGCCTTGTCGAAGACCTCGCCCAGGCCGCAGCCCTCGATCAGCATGCGGCGCGAGGCCGGGCTGTCCACCAGCGCCGGCGCATTCATCTGCAGGCATTCGGCCTGGAACAGGCTGGAGAAGCGCCAGGCGAATTCCGAGGGGTTGTAGCGCTTGATCTTGGTGATGCCGCCCAGCATGGAGACCACCGACAGGTCGGGCACCGGCGTCGTGCGGATGTAGCGCAGCGATTCGAGCAGCGTGCGGCCCCAGCCCAGGCCCAGCTTCATGCCCGGGCGCACCAGCTCCGACATGTACTGGCCGGTGGCCGCGCTCACGGCCAGGGCGGCGTCGGCCTCGGGGCTGGACAGCGGCGCCACCACCGCCTCGGCCAGGCCGAAGCGCCGCTCCAGCGCCCGCTCGAGGTTGACGCATTCGGGCACGCCGCTCTCGATGGTGAACTTGACCTCGTGCCGCTCCAGTGCGTCGTTGAGCAGGCGCACCACGGTCACCCGGCCCAGGCCCAGGCGCTGGGCGATGTCGTTCTGGGTCATGTCCTCGATGTAGTACATCCAGGCGGCGCGCAGGCGCATGCGCCGGTTGCGGGCATTGGCGGTGACCTTGTCGGCGCCACCGTCCTGCGCCGCCGCTTCGTCCGTCGACGTGGCTTTACGGTTCAATGGAGGGACCTCTTGCTTGGCGGACACCCCTTGCGTCCAGCCGGTATGCTACCCCCTGTACATAGTGCCTTGCCGGAGTCGCAAATGTCTCGCAAACCCCAGGATGCCGCTGCCGCCAGTCCGGACAAGGCGCTGGCGCTCAAGGACGGCCTGCGCGAAGTGCGCTTCAACGTGAAGCAGGGCGTGCGCAAGCTGACCGAGGCGGTGGACGCCATGGCCTCGGCACGCGACCTGCCGGCGCCCGGTCCGCTGGCCATGCTGGGCGAGCCGCTGGGCCTGGCCCTGCGCACCACCGCCTCGCTGCTGAGCAACGTGGACCACGCGGCCGTCAGCCTGCTGGCCGACGATGCGCCGCTGCGCGCCATGCAGGCGCCGCCCCTGCCCACGGCCCGCTATTTCGGCGGCAGCGCCGACCCTGCGCTGTCGCTGCATGCCTTCACGGTCGACCACGGCTGGCGGCAGCGCCACTGGCTGAAGCGGGCGGGCCACGACCGCGTGTTCGTGCACGAGGCGGCGATCGAAGCCGCCGGCCTGCAGGCGCGGGACGACCTGGCCGCCGGCGGCGACGGCGCCACGGCCCCGCAGGTGCTGGCCACGGTAGCGGCCGCCATGGTGGCGCACGGCGCGCTGAGCGGGCCGATCATTCCCGCAGGCGAATGCGGCGACGACCTGCAGCGCCTGACGGCGCGCGGCGCCATCGTCGCCATGCTCGTCGGGGAAACCTACCCGCTGACCCCGGCGCAGGACCCGGCCCGGCGCTACCGTGACGCGCTGGACATGGCCGACGACATCATGCGGGCCCAGGAGGAGGCATGGCTGCAGGCGCTCCAGTCCGACGATGCCGTCGGCGCACTCACCCGCTGGTTCGGCTTCGTGGCCCGGCACCTCTGACGCGGCGCCGGGCGCCCCGGCCCTGGACCGGTGCCACCGCGCCTGCACGCGCGATCCCGATTTCCCCCGATCCGTACAGGTTGTCGCGCCGGCTTCAAGAAAGCGGTCTAAGCTCCCGCTGCGCTTCAGCATTCAACCCGGCCGACACGGCGCCCGCCGCCCGTGCAAAGGCCCCTTCCGTCATGAGGAGCTGATCCATCCATGTCGACCTCGCCGTCGCCATCCAAACTTTCGCGCACCGAGCGCGCCGCGCGCAATGTCCGCGCGGCCCGTGCCGCCCTCTCCCGTGCCTCGCGCCGCGCCGTGATGACGGCCGCCATGGCCCTGGGCGCCAGCCTGCTGATCAATGCCCAGGCGCATGCCGCCCCGACCGTGGGCCAGAAGGCGCCCGACTTTGTCGCCGTGGACACGAGCGGCCAGCGCCACCAGCTGTCCGACTTTGCCGGCAGGTACGTGGTGCTCGAATGGACCAACCCCGGCTGCCCTTTCGTGCGCAAGCACTACGGCAGCGGCAACATGCCGGCCACCCAGAAGGCCGCCACCGCGCGGGGCGCGGTCTGGCTGGCCATCAACTCCACCGAGCGCGCCGCCAGCGACTACCTGCCGCCGGCCGAGCTGGCCGCCTGGATGAAGGCCCAGTCGGGCGCCCCCACCGCCGTGCTCATGGACGAGGACGGCATCGTGGGCCAGGCCTACGGCGCGCGCACCACGCCGCACATCTTCATCATCGATCCCCAGGGCGTGCTGGTGTACGCCGGCGGCATCGACAGCATCGCCTCGGCGCGGCCCGACGACATCAGGACCGCGACCAACTACGTGAACCAGGCATTGGCCGATGCCTTCGGCGGCCGCCCGATCTCGGTGGCGAGCACCAAGCCCTACGGCTGCTCGATCAAGTACCGCACGGGTTGACCGAGGCCGGCGGCGGGGCGCCAGCCACCGCCGCCGCCAAGTCCGTCACGCTCTGGGGCACCGCTGCGACAATCCCGCGATGCCCTTCGCCCCCCTCCAGAACGACAGCTTCCTGCGCGCCTGCTGGCGTCAGGCCACCGACCACACGCCCATCTGGCTGATGCGCCAAGCCGGCCGCTACCTGCCGGAGTACGTCGCCACCCGCGCCCGGGCCGGCAGCTTCATGGGCCTGGCCACCAACGTCGACTACGCGACCGAGGTCACGCTGCAACCACTGGACCGCTTTCCGCTGGACGCGGCGATCCTGTTCTCCGACATCCTGACCGTGCCCGACGCCATGGGGCTGGGGCTGTCCTTCGAGGCTGGCGAAGGCCCGCGCTTCGCGCGCACCGTGCGCGACGAGGCGGCGGTCGACGCGCTGCAAGTGCCCGACCTGGAGCGCCTGCGCTATGTGTTCGACGCCGTGGCCTCCATCCGCCGCGCGCTGGCCGGCCGCGTGCCGCTGATCGGCTTCTCGGGCAGCCCGTGGACGCTGGCCTGCTACATGGTCGAAGGCAGCGGCTCCAGCGACTGGCGGCATGCCAAGGCGCTGATGTACGGCCGCCCGGACCTGATGCACCGCATGCTGGCCATCAATGCCGACGCCGTGGCCGCCTACCTCAACGCCCAGATCGACGCCGGCGCGCAGGCGGTGATGGTGTTCGACAGCTGGGGCGGGGCGCTGGCCGACGGGGCCTTCCACGAATTCAGCATGGCCTACACCGCGCGCGTGCTGTCGCAGCTCAAGCGCGAGGGCGCGGACGGCCAGCGCGTGCCGCGCATCGTGTTCACCAAGGGCGGCGGCCTGTGGCTGGAGGCCATGGCCACGCTCGACTGCGAGGTGCTCGGCCTGGACTGGACGGTGGACCTGGCCGTGGCCCGCGCCCGCGTGGGCGAAGGCCCGAAGGGCAAGGCGCTGCAGGGCAACCTCGACCCCAATGTGCTGTTCGCGCCGCCCGGCCGGGTGGCGGCCGAGGCCGTGCGCCTGCTCGACCGTTTCGGCGTGCCGCACCGCGATCCGGCCACCACCGGCCCGACCCACATCTTCAACCTGGGCCACGGCATCAGCCAGTTCACGCCGCCCGAGCATGTCGCCGCGCTGGTGGAGGCCGTCCACCGGCATTCGCGCGCCCAGCGGACTGCATGACGGCCGGCCGCCGCTGCACGCATTGAGGGAGCATCCAGCCCGCATGGAACGGGCGCCGGCAGGGCTTTGGCGCTTTGTCAAGCCCCCGCGCCCCTACTTATGCACAAAGTTCGTGCTGCGGTGCGCCATAACACCGGGTGCCTGCCACGGCGGAGCCCCTGCCGTCGAGCACTGCTAAGTGATTGATTCCTATGGATTCGTCACCCTGCCCTTTTTACGGGCAATCTGGCCAAGGCCTTGATTTGACGGGCTTTGGCGGCCTTCACAGCCGCCTATCAACAAAGTTATCCACAGGAACTCTGGATGACTGCCAAACTCCCGAGAAATCAAACACTTAGATGTTGCTTGTCGAAACAAGCATGAATGAAGCGTCCCAAACCGGGGTTCGCGTGCGGGTGGCGGTGCAGACGCCGGCCCACAGCGGCATCTCCGAACCTTTGACCTACATCACGCCCAGCCCGGTGCCGGCGGGAGCGCTGGTGCGGGTGCCGCTGGGCCAGCGCGAGGTGCTGGGCGTGGTGTGGGGGGAGGCCGGGGGGGAGCCCGCAGGCACCACCCTGCGCGCCGTGGCCGCCGTGCTGGAGGGCCTGCCGCCCCTCTCGGCCGGCTGGCGCGATCTGGTGGAATTCGCGGCCCGCTATTACCAGCGCGCCATCGGCGAAGTGGCGCTGGCCGGCCTGCCGCCCCAGTTGCGGGAACTGGGCGCCGACCAGCTCGCGCGTCGGCTCGCCCGCCAGCCCAAGGCGGCGGCGCCGGTGGAGGGCGACGCGCCCCGCCCGCCCACCGCCGAGCAGGCGGCCGTGCTGGCCGAACTGCGCGCAGGCGATGCGGGCGTCTTCCTGCTGCACGGCAGCACCGGCAGCGGCAAGACCGAGGTCTACCTGCAGGCCGTGGCCGAGCTGCTGGAGGCCGACCCCGAGGCGCAGGCCCTGGTGATGGTGCCGGAGATCAACCTCACGCCCCAGCTGGAGGCGCGCTTCGTCGCCCGCTTCGCGCCGATCTACGGGCCGGGCGCGGTGGTGTCGATGCACAGCGGCATGACGAATCCCCAGCGCCTGGCCAGCTGGCTGGCGGCACACCTGGGCCGCGCCCGCATCGTGCTAGGCACGCGCATGGCCATCTTCGCCAGCCTGCCCCGGCTGGCGCTGCTCGTGGTCGACGAGGAACACGACCCCAGCTACAAGCAGCAGGAAGGCGCCCGCTATTCCGCGCGCGACCTCGCCGTGTGGCGGGGCCGGCGCGAAGGCGCCCGGGTGCTGCTGGGCTCGGCCACGCCGTCGCTGGAAAGCTGGTGGGGCAGCCGCCCGCCGTCGGACGGCGATGCCGGCGGCCGCTACCGGCGCCTGTCCATGCCCAGCCGCGTCGGGGCCGGCGACCTGCCCACCGTCCGGCTGGTGGACATGACCCTGCAGCCGCCGCGCACCCGCCTGTCGGCCGCGCTGGTGGACGCCATCGCCCAGCGCGTGGCCCGCGGCGAGCAGAGCATGCTCCTGCTCAACCGCCGCGGTTATGCCCCGGTGCTGGCCTGCGGCGACTGCGGCTGGAAGAGCGAATGCCCGCACTGCAGCGCCTACCGCGTCTTCCACAAGATCGACCGCAGCCTGCGCTGCCACCACTGCGGCTTTGCCGAACGCGTGCCGCGCGCCTGCCCGGCCTGCGGCAACCTGGACATCGCCCCCGTGGGCCGCGGCACCGAACGGCTGGAGGAGGAACTGGCCGAATTGCTGGCGGGCGTGCAGCGGCCCGAGGGCGACGGCGGCGGCCCGGTTCGCATCGCCCGCATCGACGCCGACAGCACCCGGCACGAGGGCGCCCTGGCCCAGCAGCTGGCGCAGGTGCACGACGGCGCCGTGGACGTGCTGGTGGGCACGCAGATGATCGCCAAGGGCCACGACTTCCGGCGCATCACGCTGGTGGCGGCCATCAACCCCGACGGCGCGCTGTTCTCCAGCGACTTCCGCGCGCCGGAGCGGCTGTTCTCGCTGCTGATGCAGTCGGGCGGGCGGGCAGGCCGCGACAGCGCCTGGCTGGCGGCACAGGGCAGCCGAGCGGAGATGTGGATCCAGAGCTTCCATCCGCAGCATCCGCTGTTCGCGGCGCTGCGGCGGCACGACTACGCGGCCTTTGCCGAACAGCAGCTGGAAGAGCGGCGCGCCGCCAGCCTGCCACCCTTCGCCTTCCAGGCGCTGCTGCGCGCCGACGCCCGTACGCAGGAAGCGGCACAGGCATTTCTGACGGCCGCCAGCTCGGCGGTGAACGATCTGCCCGAGGCAACCGCCGTGCAACGCTATCCGGCGGTGCCGCTGGCGATCCAGCGCGTGGCCAATGTGGAAAGGGCGCAGATGCTGGTCGAAAGCGAATCGCGGGTGGCGCTGCAGCGCCTGCTGGCGCAGTGGCATCCGCGGCTGCATGCGCTGCGGCGCGGTCCGGAGGGGCAGGGGATCATCCGGTGGCTGATCGACGTGGATCCCCAGGCGATCTGAGGCACGCTCTCGCGGCATCGCGGCCTTTCACCGCGGGGCGGTCAGCCCGGCCCGTGGGGTATGCCGGCATCCCTCAGGCCTGACGGTGCTCGATGTGCCCGAGCGGCGGCTTGATGACCTGCACGTAGGAGAGCACCCGCCGGCGCGTCGAGCGCAGGCGGACGGCCCACAGACCGATCGCGAACAAGACGGCGCCAGCCGCCAGAAGGGCGGCGGCCCATCGCACCTGGCCGTGCGCGGCCATTGCACCCACCGCGGCCAGTGCCGCCACGGCGACCATCACGCGAACCCATGTCTGCATGATCAGAACCTCTGAAACATGCGCTCACATTAGGCCCCGCCGCGTCCGCGCGGCGTAGGAATACCTCGCATGCCAGGGGGGACGAAGGGCCTATGGCGTCCGTCTCGGCAGCGGCTCAGCGCGTGAGCGTCACCGCCAGCGGAAAGCTCAGGAAGGCGCCGACGGTCGTCCACAGGATGATCCGCGCCACCCGGCCGGTGTCCGCGCCATAGCGCTCGGCCAGCATCGACACATTGCTGGCGCTGGGCAGCGCCGCCGTGAGCACCAGCGCCACGCCGGCCAGCGGCGACAGCCCGGTGCCTGCTGCTGCCAGCGCCGTCACCAGCCCGAGCACCAGCAGCGGATGCACCAGCAGCTTGAAGCCCACCACCGGCAACAGGTCGCGCAGCGCGGCGCGCCACGGCAGTTGCGCGCCGCCCTCGCGCGCCCGCAGGGCCGAGCGCGCCAGCACCGCGCCGATGGTGAACAGCGCCGCTGGCGACGCCGCGTCCGCCAGCATGCCCACCGTGCGGTCGACCGGTGCCGGCAGCCGCCACTGCAGCGCGGAGCCCAGCGCGCCCAGCACCATCGACCAGGGCATCGGGTTGCGCACGATGCCGCCCAGCGCGCGCCGCACGGCTTGGGCCGCGGCGCCGCCCTCGTGCGTGTCCAGCCGCGACAGGGCGATGCACAGCGAGGAGGTCAGCACCATGTCGAAGGCGATGGTGACGATCACCGGCCCCGCGACTGCCGGCCCCAGCAGCGCGGCCAAAAGCGGCACGCCCATGAAGCCGGTGTTGGGAAAGGCGGCCACCAGCGCGCCGAAGGCGGCGTCGTTCCAGTGGTGTCCGGCGCGCCGCGCGGCGGCAGTGGCCAGCGCCACCATCGCCAGCGCGGCCACGCCCCACACCAGCGCCACCCGTGCATCGAGCAGTTGCGCCAGCGGCGTGCCGGCCGCAAAGCGGAACAGCATGCAGGGCAGTGCGAAGTACAGGACGAAGACGTTCAGGCCCGGAATCGCCTCCAGCGGCATCAGCCCGCGCCGAGCGGCCAGGTAGCCCAGGGCAATCAGCGCGAAGAAGGGGAAGGTGGCGGCAAAGACGGCAAGCACGGCGGCGCATTCTCGTCGCCAGCCCCCCGCCAGTATCATTGCGCGCTTTTGCGTCCGGCCGATCCAGCGCCGCGGCGCCTGCAGCCCTCCCCCCTCTCGCCATGTCCTCCGGCCTCAATCTCGCCCAGCAGGAAGCGGTCAACTACCTCCACGGGCCCTGCCTGGTGCTCGCCGGCGCGGGTTCGGGCAAGACGCGGGTGATCACCCACAAGATCGCGCGGCTGATCCAGGCCGGGCTGGAGCCCAAGCGCATCGCGGCCATCACCTTCACCAACAAGGCGGCGGCCGAGATGCGCGAGCGGGCCAAGGGCCTGATCGGCCGCGACGCCAAGCAGGTGGTGGTGTGCACCTTCCACGCCCTGGGCGTGCGCATGATGCGCGAGGACGGCGGCGTGCTGGGCCTCAAGCCGCAGTTCAGCATCCTGGACGCGGACGACGTCACCAAGATCCTCAAGGACGCCGGCGGCACCACCGACACGGCCACCGCCCGCACCTGGCAGTGGACGATCAGCAAGTGGAAGAACATGGGCCTCAATTCGGCCGAGGCCGAGGCCCAGGCACTGGACGACAACGAGCGCATCACCGCCAAGATCATGGCCCGCTACGAGGAGCGCCTGACGGCCTACCAGAGCGTGGACTTCGACGACCTCATCGGCATGCCGCTGCAGCTTCTGCACAAGCACGAGGCCGTGCGCGAGAAGTGGCAGAAGCTGCTGGGCCACATCCTGGTCGATGAGTACCAGGACACCAACGCCACCCAGTACGAGGTGCTCAAGCTGCTCGCCGGCGAGCGCGGCCGCTTCACCGCCGTGGGCGACGACGACCAGTCCATCTACGGCTGGCGCGGCGCCACGCTGGACAACCTCAAGAAGCTGCCGATCGACTATCCGCAGCTCAAGGTCATCAAGCTGGAGCAGAACTACCGCTCCACCAGCGCCATCCTGCGCGCGGCCAACAACGTGATCGGGCCCAATCCCAAGCTCTTTCCCAAGACGCTGTTCAGCGAGCTGGGCGAGGGCGAGCCGGTGCGCGTGGTGGACTGCGACAACGAGCAGCACGAAGCCGAGCGCACGGTGGCCCGCATCCAGGGCCTGCGCGAAAGCTCCACGCACAAGGAATGGCGCGACTTCGCCATCCTCTACCGCGCCAACCACCAGGCGCGCATCTTCGAGCAGGCGCTGCGCCGCGCCAACATCCCGTACAAGGTGTCGGGCGGCCAGAGCTTCTTCGACCGCGCCGAGATCAAGGACCTGTGCGGCTGGTTCCGCCTGTGGGTCAACAACGACGACGACCCGGCCTTCCTGCGCGCCGTGACCACGCCCAAACGCGGCATCGGGCACACCACGCTGCAGCAGCTGGGCGTGTTCGCCAGCCAGTACAAGATCAGCCTGTTCGAGGCGCTGTTCTCGCCCTCGCTGCCCAGCGCCGTGCCCAAGCGCGGCATCGAGGGACTGCACGAGTTCGGCCGCTACATCAACGCCCTCGAATACCGCGCCCGCCACACCGTCGGCGCCGAGGGCGCGCGGGCCTTCCTGATGGACTGGCTCAAGGACATCGAGTACGAGAAGCACCTCTACGACGGCGAGGACAGCGAGCAGGCCGCGGCCAGCCGCTGGACCAACGTGCTGGAGTTCTGCGACTGGATGTCGCAGCGCTGCGGCGGCCAGGTGGAGGACGCCTCCGGCGCCACCAGCGGCCCCGAGGCCAAGAGCCTGCTGGAGGTGGCGCAGACCATCTCGCTGCTGTCCACCATCAGCGAGCGCGAGCAGGACCAGAACGTGCTCACCCTCTCCACGCTGCATGCCTCCAAAGGCCTGGAGTGGCCGCACGTGATGCTGGTCGGCGTGAACGAGGGCCTGCTGCCCTTCAAGCTGGACGACGACGAAGGCCGGCAGGAGAAGGTCACGGAAAGCATCGCCGAGCGCCTGCAGGAAGAGCGCCGCCTGATGTACGTGGGCATCACCCGCGCCCAGCGCACGCTGGCCGTGAGCTGGATGAAGCGCCGCAAGAAGGGCCGCGAGATGGTGCAGGCCGCGCCCAGCCGCTTCATCGCCGAGATGGCGCTGGACAAGACCACGGCCAAGGAAGACCCGCGCGAGAAGCTCAAGGCCCTGCGCGCCGAGTTCGCGCGCCGCGCCGCTGCGGCCGCCTCGGCCGCCGAGCCCTCGAACTGATACCGCCCCAAGGAGCCGCGATGCGCCTGCTGCCCTCTCTGCTGATCGCGCTGGCCGCCGCCGGCTGCGCGGGCACCCGCGTGCCGCCCGGCTGTCCGGCCACGGCCAGCGACATGAAGCCCTCGGACCTCTATGGCTGGTGGGATGCGCGCTTCCAGAACGACGCGGCGCCCGCTGACGTCGAATTGCGCCCGCATCCGGAATACGCGGGCAGCGTGCGTGGCACCATCGCCAGGGCCGGCTCCCCGCTGGCCCAGCTGGCCGGCGACATCAATGCCGACGGCCAGTTCAGCCTCGACGAATCCCGGGACGGCCGCACGATCAGCGCGGTCTGGACCACAGACCTGCAGCCCGCCTCGTGCGGCAAGGAGTTCACTGGAACATGGCGCAACACCGCCACCGAGCAGAGCGTGCCCGTCGTTCTGCGCAAACGCCCCTCACCCTGAGCTTCCTGACGCTGGCTGCCCTGGCCAGTCCGTTCGCAGTCCAGGCCCAGACACGCGCGCTGGCACAGGCCGCCCCCGCACCGGGCCTTCCGCCCAGCCCGCTGGCGGACGCCCAACTCACCTGGCAGCAGTGCGCGCGCCTTTCCGCCGACAACGCCGCCCGGCTGGCCTGCTTCGACCGCTGGGCCCTGCAGCAGCAGACACCTGCCGCCACGCTGCCACCGGCCCCGCCCGCGCTCGCCTCTGCGCAGCCGCCGGACGCACCGGCCGTGGACAAACCCGTGGACGTGGCCCAGCCCGCCACGCGCGTGATCGCCGTGGCCGACACCGAAGGCTGCCGCGACCGCCAGTACTCAGCGCTCTCGCGCTTTTGGGAGCTGGAGGAAGGCAGTAGCTGCGGCACCTTCACCTTCCGCGGCTACCGGCCGCTGAACGTGTCGATCTCCACCGCCGACGGCCGGCCGCAGACGCCCACCTCGCCCGCCGAGGGGCACACCGGCACGGCCATGGCCTACCAGCCCAGCGAGATGCGCATCGGGCTTTCGGTGCGCACCAAGCTGGCCGAGGGCCTGCTCACGCGTGGCGACCCGCTGCGCCGCGATTCGCTGTGGTTCGGCTACACGCAGCAGTCGACCTGGCAGGTCTTCAACTCGGACCTGTCGCGACCCTTCCGCACCACGGACCATGAGCCCGAGCTCATGTACGCCTACCCGCTGGACCTGAGCCTGCCCGGCGGCTGGCGCTGGCGCTATGCGGGCCTGGGGCTGGTGCACCAGTCCAACGGTCAGAGCCTGCCGCTGTCGCGCAGCTGGAACCGCGTCTACCTGATGGGCGGCGTGGAGCTGGACAACCGATTCGCCATCACCGCCCGCGTGTGGCACCGCGTGCACGAAAGCGCGGCCGACGACGACAACCCCGACATCACCAGCTACCTGGGCCACAGCGAGATCATCGGCACCTGGAACGTGGACCCGGTCAACACGCTGCGCGGCACCGCACGCGGGCTCATCGGCGGCAGCGGCAAGGGCTCGGTGCGACTCGAATGGCTGCGCGCCATCGGCGATCCGGCCAAGAGCGACCTGCGCTTCCATGTGCAGCTGTTCCACGGCTACGGCGACACGCTGGTGGACTACAACCGCAAGCGCACCGTCCTGTCCGTCGGCCTGAGCCTCGTGGACTTCTGATGCCGCGGCGGCCCCGCATCGGCCTGGCACTGGGCAGCGGCTCGGCGCGAGGCTGGTCGCACATCGGGGTGATCCGCACGCTGGAAGAGGCCGGCTACGCGCCCGACGTGGTGTGCGGCACCTCCATCGGCGCACTGGTGGGTGCCATCTATGCGGCCGGCCGGCTCGACTGGCTCGAAGACTGGGTGCGCAAGCTCACGTGGTCGGGCACGGTGGCCATGCTGGACCTCAAGATGGGCGGCGGGCTGATCGAGGGCGGCAAGCTGCTGAAGTTCTTCCGCGAGCATTCGCAGGACCCCGACTTCGCCGACCTGCCCAAGGCCTTCGGCTGCGTGGCCACCGAGCTGGCGACCGGCCGC
Source organism: Pseudacidovorax sp. DMC4 (assembly GCF_056314265.1). Taxonomy (NCBI): domain Bacteria; kingdom Pseudomonadati; phylum Pseudomonadota; class Betaproteobacteria; order Burkholderiales; family Comamonadaceae; genus Pseudacidovorax; species Pseudacidovorax sp. DMC4. Next base: position 60,843 of record NZ_JBQUYR010000020.1, read on the forward strand.
GAGGTGTGGCTGCGCGAAGGGCCGGTGATCGATGCGGTGCGTGCCTCGATGGCCCTGCCGGGTCTGTTCACGCCGACCCAGCAGGAGGACCGCCTGCTGGTGGACGGCGGGCTGGTCAACCCGATCCCGGTGTCGCTGTGCCGCGCCATGGGCGCCGACCTGGTGATCGCCGTGGACCTCAACTGGGACCTGATCGGCCGGCGCAACCGCACCGCCTCCACCGATGGGATGGCCGTGGCCGAGCTGCCCAAGGCCGGTGTGCTGGCCACGGTACTCGGCAAACTGCGGCCGGCGCCGCGTGCGCCCGCAGGCGGCGGCACAGAGATGCCCTCGCTGCTGGACGTGCTGGGCACCAGTCTCAACATCATGCAGGTGCGCATCACCCAGAGCCGCATGGCCGGCGAGCCGGCGGACGTGATGGTGCGTCCGCGTCTGTCGGACATTGCGGCGATGGACTTCCACCGCGCCGCCGCCGCCATTGCAGAGGGCGAGCGCGCCGCCCGGCAGGTGCTGCCGCTGCTCGCCGACCTGGCGGTGCCGCTCAAGGATGGCGGCAGCCTGCCGCCGGTGACCGTCCAGGGCTGACGAACACTGAAGGACGACGGAGGCTGGCGGCCGGCCGGCCCGCACGTCGCGCGGCGCCGCTGGCCCATCCAGGCCTGGCGCGGCCCAGCGTCGCTCAGGCCGCGCTGCGCAACGCGGCCTGCAGTGTCTCGTGCACCGCCTCCGGGTCCGCCGGCTTGATCAGGTGTGCGGCAAAGCCGGCGGCCTGCGTGCGCTGGCGGTCGATGGGACTGCCGTAGCCGCTCAGCGCCACCACGGGCAGCCGGGCACCGAGGGCGCGGCCGATCTCCACGCCGCTGCCATCGGGCAGGCCCAGGTCGGTCAGCACGATGTCGAATTCCTTCTGCGCAGCGCAGGCCAGGCCTTCGGCCACCGAGGCGGCGTGGGTGATGGCATAGCCGTAGTCCTGCAGGAAGAGCATCAGCAACTCGGCCGCCTGGACGTTGTCCTCCACCATGAGCACCCGGGCGCCCTGGGCAGCGGCCGGGGCCGGCGGCAGAGTGGGCGCGGCACGCAGGGGCTGGGTCTCCTCGCGATCGGCCAGCGGCAGGCGCATCTCGAAGGTGGCCCCCTGGCCGGGCCCGGCGCTGGTGGCGGTGAGCATGCCCCCGTGCTCGATGACCAGGTGCCGCGCAATGGCCAGGCCCAGGCCCAGCCCGCCGAACTGGCGTGCGACCTCGCGGTCGGCCTGCTCGAAGGCCTTGAAGATGCGCTCCAGCGCGTCGGGCGCGATTCCGATGCCGTGGTCGACCACGCGCACGACGAAATGCCCGTCATGCACCTCGGACTCCAGCCGGATGGTGGCGCCGGCCGGACTGAACTTGATGGCGTTGCGCAGCAGGTTGGCGATCACCTGCTTGATGCGCGCCGCATCGGCCCGCACCCAGGCCCCCTCGGCCACGCCCCGCACGCCGAGCTTGAGCTTCTTGTCGGCCAGTGCGCCGCGCATCATCTCGCCCACCTCGGCGGGAAGCGATGCCGCGTCCAGCCGGTCGGCGCGCAGGCTCAGCTTGCCGCTGGTGATGGTGGAGACGTCCAGCAGGTCGTCGATGAGGCGGGCCTCCAGCTCGACGTTGCGGCGGATGCCGGGGATCAGGTCCTTGTGGCGCTCAGGCACGGTGGCCAGTCGCTGCAGCAGCTGGGCGGCGAAGGAGATGGCGGCCAGCGGATTGCGCAGCTCGTGCGAGACGATGGCCAGAAAGCGGTCCTTGGCCTCGTTGGCGCGGGCCATTTCTTCCTGCGCCGCCTCGGCCTGGGCGACGGCGGCGCGCAGGGCCTCGGCATTGCGATGCTCGGCGGTGCGGTCGCGGATGATCAGGCAGTAGCGCACGCGGCTGGTGGCCACGGGCGGCGGCGCGGCCGAGGCCTCGGCATCCAGGCAGGCGACGACCACATCGGCCCAGCAGGGCTCGCCGCGCAGGGGCTGCAGCCACAGCTGCGCGTTGAAGCTGCCGCCCGCGCAGCTGGCGTGCAGCCACTCCATGGGCTGCGGCCCTTCGCGACTCGTGAGAAATTCATGCAGACCGCGGCCCAGGGCCTCCGACTCGGCCGAGCCGAAGATCTGGCGCGCACCCAGGTTCCAGCGCAGCACGCGCGCCTGGGCATCCAGCAGCACCACCGCATAGTCCGCCAGCGAATCGACCAGGCGGCCGAAGAGCAGGTCGTTGTCCTGCAGGGCGCGCTCGGCGCGCACCCGCCCGTCGCGCACCGCCACCTCGCGCAGCGCGCGGTCCACCACCATCGGCAGGCGCGAGAGGCGGCCCTTGCTCACATAGTCGGTGGCGCCCTGGCGCAGCAGTTCGACCGCGTTGTCCTCGCCGATGACGCCCGAGACGAAGACGAAGGGCACCTGCGGCGTGAGGCTGCGCGCCAGCTCCAGCGCCTGCTGGCCGGAATAGCCGGGCAGCTCGAAGTCCGACAGGATGAGCTCGAAGCGCTCCTGCCGCAGCGCCTCGGCATAGCCGGATTCGTCACGCACCGTGGTGACCTTCGCATGCGGATACGCGCGCAGCAGTGCCTGCATCAGCAACTCGGTGTCGAAGACCGAGTCCTCCAGCATCAGCACACGAAGGCGTGCGGCTCCATTGCCGGCCGGCGTCGCCCGGGATGCCGAGTCCACGCCGGCGGCCGCCCGTTCACTCATAGCGGCGCGAGGTCTTGACCGAGCCGGGCGGCGGCTCGTTGAGCACCGCCCAGAACACGCCCAGGTCGGCGATGGCCGAGACGAACTGCTTGAAGTCCACCGGCTTGACCACGTAGGCATTGACGCCCAGCTCGTAGCTGCGCAGCACGTCGGACTCCTGCTGCGAGGAGGTGAGCATCACCACCGGCACGCTACGCAGGCTGGGATTGGCGCGCACCTGCTCCAGCACCTCCAGGCCGTCCACCTTGGGCAGCTTGAGGTCCAGCAGGATGACCGCCGGATTGCCCGTGCCGCGGTCGGCGAACTCGCCTTCCTGGTTGAGGTAGGCCAGCGCCTGGGCGCCGTCGCGCACGGTGATGACCTCGTTGGCCAGCTGGCTGCGTTCGAGCGCCATGAGGGTGAGTTCGAGGTCCCGCTTGTCGTCCTCGACCAGCAAGATGGGCTTAAGCATGCAGTTCTCCGAGCGCGTCCTGTGCGAGACCGGGGTGATGGGGGGGGAGCACGAAGCCGAAGCGGGCGCCGCGTCCGGGCTCGCCCTGCGCCCAGACCCGGCCGCCATGACGTTCGACGATGCGCTTGACGTTGGCCAGGCCGATGCCGGTGCCCTCGAATTCTTCCGCGGAATGCAAGCGCTGGAACACGCCGAAGAGCTTGCCCACGTACTTCATTTCGAAGCCGACGCCATTGTCCTCGACCTCGATGCCGCTGCCGTCCGCCTCGCGGATGGCACGCACCTGGATCACCGCCGGGCTGGCACCGCGGGTGTACTTGAGCGCATTGGCCAGCAGGTTGCGGGTGGCCACCTGCAGCAGCAGCGGGTCGGCCTCCAGCACGGGCAAGGGGGCGTCCACCTTCCACTGCACGCCGCGGGCGGCATCGCCGCGCGAGAGCTCGTGGATCAGCCCCTCGATCAGGTCCGCCATCTTGACCGGCCGCAGCTTGAGCGCCGTGCGGCCCATGCGCGAGAAGTCGAGCAGCGCGTCGACCAGCTCGCCCGCGAAGGCCGCTGCGTCCTTGACGTTGGAGAGGTAGCGCAGCGCGCGCTCGGACAACTGCCGCCCTTCCATGTCGACCACCAGGTCCACGAAGCCCGCGATGTGGCGCATGGGCGCGCGCAGGTCGTGCGAGACGGTGTACGAGAAGGCCTCCAGCTCGCGGTTGACACGGCTGAGCTCCGTGGCCACCGCGGCCATCTCCTCGGCGCGCCGAAGCACGATGCCGATGAGCGCCTGGCGCAGTTCGTCGGCCGCGGCGCGCTCCTCCGCCGTCCAGGGCAGGCTGCGGCCGCGGATCTTCTGCGCCCAGCTGGAGAAGCTGCGCCGCGGATGGATGCGGCCGTCCTCCGGCCGCACTTCCTTGCGCGGATCGCCCGCCCAGGTGATGGTGCGCACATGCTCGGGCCGGAACCACAGCACCAGGTGGCGGTGCACCTGCGAGATCGACACCGCCAGGCAGCCGGCGACCTCCTGTCCCGCCGCCCAGGACGGCACCGTGTGCGGGCTCAGGGCATCGTTGGCATAGACCGGCTCTTCCAGGCCGGCGATCCAGCTGGCCAGGGCCAGGACCTCTGACTTGGGCGGCGTCTCGCCGGTGGTCCAGACCTCGTCGTCAAGCACCACGGCCGCACCGGCCGCGCGCGCCAGCCGCAGCAGCGGCGCCGGCTCGGCCAGCAGGCGCTGCAGGCTGGCATCGCTGTCGGACAGGTGGGAGACGATCTCCAGGATCAGCTTGCGCAGTTCCAGCCGCTGGGCCGCCGAGGCATTGCTTTCCTTGGCCTGGATCTGCAGCGACACCAGCCGTCCGAGGTGTTCGCAGGCCAGGCGCGTGGTGGGCGCCAGGTGGCGCGGCTGATGGTTGTGGCAGGAGATCAGGCCCCACAGGCGCCCCTGCACCACCAGCGACACCGACATCGACGCCAGCGTGCCCATGTTGCGCATGTACTCGAGGTGCACCGGCGAGACGCTGCGCAGGCCCGACTGCGACAGGTCCACCGGCCGCTCGTCGCCCGGCCCGATCAGCGGCACCGGCGTGTAGTTGGCGTCGGGGATGATGCGGAAGTGGTTGAGCGTGTACAGCTCGCGCGCCTGCGCCGGGATGTCGGAGGCCGGGAAATGGTGGCCCGTGTAGCGCTCGTAGCCGTCGTCGGCCACCTCGGCCAGCACGCGGCCGTCGTTGTTCTCGTCGAAGCGGTAGAGCAGGCAGCGGCCGAAGCCGCTGAGCTGCTTCATCTCGGCGACGGCCAGCACAGCCAGTTCCTCGATGTCGTCCACGGCCTGCAGCCGCGGCATGAAGGCGCGTGCCACCGTGTAGATGGAGGTGCTTCCGTGGGCGGGCTCTTCCTGCGGCGGCTCGAACTCCACGATGAGCCGGCCATCGCGGGCATGGGCCGAGGCGTGCATGTGGCCGCCCTCGCCCACCGCGAAGCTGCCCAGCGGCACGGGGAAGGCCTGCTCCGGGAGCGCCTGCAGCCCGCGGGCCAGCAGCTCGGCCACGGCCGCATGGCGCTCATGCTCCGGCCAATTGGCACTCCATGCGGACTGCCGGCCGGTGGCGATGTCGATCACCAGCAGCCGGCCATGCGGCTGGATGGCGCCGGGAATGCGGATCGGCTCGTCCTCGCAGCGCGCCAGGTCGGCGGACTCCGGACCCGGGTTTGGCGTGAGCGCGGGAGAGGCAGGGGGCGAAGTCATGCGGATGGATGGGCGCGCTCACAGCGAAGGTGGCAGACCGGGGAATCGGGGGCGGACAAAAGGTGGTGGAGCTTCTCAGCTTTTGCGGGGCGGCCTTGTAGGCATAGGCCGACACGCGACAGCGATTCCTGGAACACCACACCCGACGGACGATTCCAAGCGGGTCGAGCGCCCATCGATGACAGCCGCCGGAAGGCCAGCCATTCATCGCGCAGAGGCAGGGCGCGGGCAGCGGCCCGGGCAGCCCTTGGGGACAACAGCAGGCGCCGATGCGATACCGGAACAGCCCCAAAAAGGCCTCCCGAAGGAGACCCGAAAAACAGGGCGATGCCGTCCGAAGAAGGCGAGGGAGGAAAGATTGCGCCCTGCCGGTTCGTCCACGCCGAAGCGCACGTCGAGCGTCGCCCCCCCCGGGGACGCCTCGGGTTCCGCGGCGCCTTCCGTACTGGAGCAGCGGCACCGTATGCCAGGGCCTCGGGACCACGGCTTGGGGCACACCCCAATCGCAGGTGGCCCGTGTGCGGGATTGCGCATTTCGGGCCACCGCCTCGCTCGAGGCGCCCGTGTCACGCTCGCCGCACGGCCGAATGCGCCAAGGTCGCCGGCGGCACCGGCGGCCAGCACGCTCGGTGCGCCACGGCTTCAGCCTCCTGATCGGGCCGCACGAGGGCATGAAAAAAGCCCCTGACCGTGGGATCAGGGGCTTTGGATTTGGTGGCCTGGGGCGGAATCGAACCACCGACACGCGGATTTTCAATCCGCTGCTCTACCAACTGAGCTACCGGGCCTAGAGGCTTACCTGTGCATTGAACATCAGGCGAGCCTCAGATTATAGCGCAGGTTTCTTCCCTTTGGACAAGTCCACACCCAATTGTTTGAGTTTTCTGTAGAGATGGGTCCGCTCCAGCCCGGTCTTCTCGGCAACGCGGGTCATCGAGCCGCTTTCCATGGCAAGGTGGAACTCGAAGTAGGCCTTCTCGAAGGCATCGCGCACTTCCCGCAGCGGGCGGTCCAGGTCGAAGGTCTGCCGGGCTTGCGGCCCCGGATCGGGTGCCGCCGGATGCAGCACCGCCAGGATGGGAGGGACGGCGGCCGCCACGGGGCTGCTGGCTGGCACGGCGCTCACCGGCTGCTGCACTGGCGAGGCGACGGCGCGGCGCCCCTCGTCGCGCATGAGGCCCTTCTCGACCTCCTTGAGCAGCTTCTGCAGCGTGATGGGCTTTTCGAGGAAGGCGGCCGCGCCGATGCGCGTGGCCTCGACGGCGGTGTCGATGGTGGCGTGGCCGCTCATCATGATCACTGGCATGTTCAGCAGGCCTGCCGCCGACCATTCCTTGAGCAGCGTGACACCGTCGGTGTCGGGCATCCAGATGTCGAGCAGCACCAGGTCGGGACGCTCGCGCTGCCGCGCTGCGCGGGCGGCGGAGGCGTTTTCGGCCAGTTCGACGTTATGCCCTTCGTCGTTGAGGATCTCGGACAGCAGGTCGCGAATGCCCAGTTCGTCGTCGACCACCAGGATGTTTGCCATGAATGCGAAGGGTTCTCTTGCTTGCTGCGGCCTGCGGCGCTCAGGCAGGCGATGAGGCCGCGGAGGCCGTGTTGCCGCCCGAGGGTGCGACAGCGATGGCAAATGATAGCGACACTTGTGCACCGGCCACTGTGCCATCGACCATGCGATTGGACAGGTCGACGCGTGCACCATGTTCGTCGGCAATCTTCTTGACCACGGCCAGGCCCAGGCCCGTGCCCTTGCTCTTGGTCGTCACGTAGGGCTCGAAGGCACGCTGGAGGATGTTCTCCGCGAAGCCGTGGCCACCGTCCTGCACCACGAGGCGCACCCGCTGGCCCGAGTCGGCAAGCCGCGTGCGCAGCAGTACCGGCGACGTGCGATGCGCGGCCTCGGTGGCGTCCTGCGCGTTCTGGAGCAGGTTGTGGATCACCTGGCGCAGCTGCTGCGCATCACCGCGGATGGGCGGACAGCGGGGATCCAGCTCCGTCTGCACCGGCACGCCGGCATGTTCGGCGGCGTACAGGTGCAGCACGTCGGTCACCAGGGCATTGAGGTCCAGCGGCTTGAGTTCGGCGGCGGGTAGCCGCGCGTAGTCGCGGAATTCGTTCACCAGCCGCTTCATCGCGTCGACCTGCTCGACGATGGTCCTCACGGACTTGTGCAGCACCGCCGCTTCAGGGGGCGCCACCTTGCCGGTGAGCTTGAGTTCGAGCCGCTCGGCCGACAGCTGGATGGGCGTGAGCGGGTTCTTGATCTCGTGCGCCAGCCGACGTGCCACCTCACCCCAGGCCTGGCTTCGCTGCGCCGAGACGATCTCGGAGATGTCGTCGAACACCAGCAGGCGGGCCGCTCCCGGCAGTTGTGCGCCGCGGGCGACGATGTTGACGGCATTGCGCTCCACGCCCGTGCCCATGGCGTGCAGCTCGTAGGCATGCTGCCAGTGGTCGAGGCCATGCTGGCGCGCATCGGCTTCGAGTTCATCGAACTGGCGCTGCACGGCCAGCCCGAATTCGGCCAGACCCGGCACCTCCGCCAGCGGGCGCCCTTCGTAGGCTGCGAGCGGCGCCCGCAGCACGCGGGTGGCGCCTGGGTTGGTCGACAGCACCGTGCCGGCCACGTCCAGCACGATGACGCCCGACGTGAGGTTGTCGAGGATGGTCTGCAGATTGGCGCGGGCCGCATCGAGCTGCTTCATGCTCTGCTCGACGGCCGCGCGGGCCTCTGCCAACTGCTGCGTCATCTCGGCGAAGGAGCGGGTGAGGCCGCCCAGTTCGTCGCGTGCCCGCGAGACCTGCGTCGGCCGCAGGTCGCCGGCAGCCACCTGGCGCACGCCCTCGGCCAGCACCAGCAACGGCCGGGCCAGCTGGTTGCCGAAGAGCACCGCGAGCAGCACGGCCCCGAAGACGGCCAGGAACAGGCACAGCGTGAGCGTGCCGATGTACATGCGACGCAGGCCGTCGCGGGCCAGGGCGCGCTCCTGGTACTCGCGGTTGGCCTCCTGCACCGCCAGGGCGTTGGCGACGATGGCTGGCGGCAGTGGCTGAACGATCTGCAGGAAGCGCGGCTCGTTCAGCTCGAAGCCGGGTCGCGGCACGAGCGCCATGGCCTTGACCACCGCCCGCGAGGACGCCGCCGATGCCGTCGCAGCCGCCTCGGCGGTCTCGTCGAGCCCTTCGATGCGCGCCGTGGCGCGGTCGGCGCGCACCTGCCGCAGCTGCTGCGGGCTGGGCCGCTCGGGACTCAGCTCGAAGCGCAGCGACCCCGCGCTGGCCACCAGTTGACCGGTGGAGGACCACACCTGCACGCTGTTGGCGCCCAACTGCTCGCGCAGCCGGTCCAGCGCCACGGGCAATGCCGTCTCGGGCGTGTTGGCCAGCTGGTTGCCCGCGGTACGGGCCTTGGCCGCCAAGTCGTCCGACAGGGAATCGAGCGTGGCCCGGCCGAGGTTGAGGCCCGCATCGAGTGCGCCCTCGACCTTCACGTCGAACCAGCTCTCGATGGAGCGGGCGACGAACTGGTAGGAGACGGCATACACCAGGATGCCGGGCACCACCCCGACGAGCGCGAAGATCGCCGCGAGCTTGATCAGCAGGCGGCTGCCGAACTTGCCCTGACGGAGCCGGCGCGTCAGGCGGAAGCCCACCCACACCAACACCAGCATGAGCAGCGAGGCCACGACCACGTTGACGGCAAAGAGCCGCGCATAGTTCTGCTCGTAGAGGGCGCGGTTGTTGGTGGACTGGGCCAGCAGGAACATCAGCACCAGGCCCAGCGCCGTGATGGCGGCCGCCGCCACCCCCACGCCCCATCGCCGCGCGCGCGAGCGCCGGCGGGGCGGGTTGCCCAGGCCGCCGGGCTGCGTCTGGGTCATCGCGCCGGCTCCAGCGGCAGTCGCGTGCTGCGCTCCACCGACACGTTCCACTCGGACTGGCCCACCAGCCCGATCTGGAAGGGCCGGGGCAACTGGGAGGTGTCGAGCCGGAAGCGGAACACCACCGGGTGCGAGCCCCCCTCGCCGATCTCGCCGGCATCTGCCAGACGCAGGCGGCCGATGCGGCGCACCGCGTCCAGGGCTTCGTCCAGGGTGTCGAAATGCTGCCCGAGCACGACGCTCGACGCGAGCGGCGTGATGGGCGTGGGCGACACATTGAGGCGCCAGCGGCGCATGAGCGGCTGGTAGGCGAGCCGCATGTAGCGGGCGGCCTGCCCGATGCGCTGATCGGTCCAGTACCAGCGTTCGCGGAAGAGCTCGGCCTCGGCCACGAAATGCAGGGCGATGCCCTTGTCCAGCACATCGGACACCGCCGCCGGCAACTCGAAGCGCACCGCGGCGCTCAGGTAGATGCCGTCGTCGGTCGCCTCGAGGCGCAATTGCGTGAGCTCGGCGCGCGTCTGCTGGGCGAAGGCAGGCACGACGGCCAGCATGCCCGCCCCGAGCACGCCCGCCAGGAGCTGCCGCCGCCCCGGCTCAGGAGGCGTGCTTTTCAAGCAGGGCGTAGAAGAATCCGTCGTGCTCACCCAATGCATTGTCCGGGAGGCCACGGGGGCCGGCACCACCTTGGGGCAGCAAATGGCCGGGGGACGGCAGCAGGCGGGCGTTGGTGTTGTGTGCAAGAAACGCGTCGATCTGGCGCGAGCCTTCCTCACGGAACACCGAACAGGTGCAATACAGCAGCCGGCCGCCGACTCGGACCAGCGGCCACAGCGCGGCCAGCAACATCGCCTGCTGCAGTGCAAGTTGCTCCACGTCGCTCTCGCGCCGCAGCCAGCGCACATCGGGATGGCGGCGCACGATGCCCGAGGCCGTGCAGGGGGCATCGAGCAGGATGCCGTCGTAGGGTTGTCCGTCCCACCAGCTTTCGGGGCGGGCCGCATCGGCCACCCGGACATCGGCCTGCAGGCCCAGGCGGGCCAGGTTCTCGTCGATGCGCCGGGCGCGTTGGGGATCGATCTCCAGCGCCGTGACCTGAACCGGCACGGCGGCGGCACGTTCGAGCAGATGCGCCGTCTTGCCGCCCGGCGCGGCGCAGGCATCGAGCACCTGCAGCGCCGGACCGGCCGGTTTGAGGCCTTCGAGCAGCAGCGGCGCGGCCAGTTGGGCCGCCGCGTCCTGCACCGAGAACTCGCCGACCTCGAAGCCGGGCAGTTGCTGGACGGGGCGCGCCTCGCGCAGCTCCAGCCCCTGCTCCGCGACCTTGCGGGCCGGCAGTTGCAGGGCCGCCAGTGCGGGCAGGTAGCGGGCGACCGAGGTTCTGCGTGCATTGATGCGCAGCGTCAGGGGCGCCGGGCCGTTGTCGGCCATGAGCACGCGCTGCCAGGCCTGGGGATGGTCGCGGCGCAGCCGCTCGATCCACCAACGGGGATGGTTCCACTGGGCCACGGGCTCCCGCTCGGTGGCGGCGACCAGTTCGTCGCGCTCGCGCAGGAAGCGGCGCAGGCAGGCATTGATGAAGCTGGCCTGCGCGCGGGTGTGGGGCTGGCGCTTGGCGGCTTCGACGGTCTGGTCGACCAGCGTGAACGGCTCGTAAGGTGCACGCTCGGGGTCCCACGCCAGGGCCAGCGCCGTGCACAGCAGGGCGTCCGCGGCCGGCGGCGGGGTGCGCTTGGCCAAGTGGCGCCGCAGCGCCTCGCCACGGCCCAGCCAGCGCATGGTCTGGAAGGCGATCGCCTGCACACCGGGGCGCAGGCCAGGCTCGACCTCGTCGAGCGCCGCCGTGCCGGACGTGCCGCCACGGACGGCCGCGAGCACGCCGGCCACCAGCTGGAGCTGGCGCCACAGCGGAGGCCCAAGAGGGGCGGAAGGGGAAATGGGATCTCCGACGGACATCGGTGTGGGACAGGAAGACGGCGATGGTAATGGGTGCCCGTGCGCTGCCCAGGCAGCGCTCCGGCGGAAGACGGCGGCGCCCTGCACCCGAGACGAGTCAGACCAGCGGTGCCGCCACCTTGAAGCGGGCCAGCCAGGCCACCAGGATGGCCGGGAACTGGCGAACCGCCGCGTTGTACTGCGTCACCGCGGCATTGAACTGGGCCTGCGCCACTTCGACATGGGTGGGCGGCAGCGGCCATGCCGTGCCGGCAAGCAAATCGCCGGCCAGCAGGGCCGGCAGGGCCTGGCCCGCGGCCTGGGCATGCTGGTGCCAGGCCGCCGCCCAGGCCCGCACGGCAGTCGCCAGCGCGGCCATGGTGGGGGCATGCAACGGCCGAAGCCGGGCCGTACCCAGCGAGGTCGCCAGCTGTCCGCAGGCGCCACGCAGCGTGGCATCCAGGCCCCGCTGGACTTCGTCGGCAGACGCCGGCGCCTGGGCGAGGAGTGCCTGCACATGCTGCACCTGCGCCATCAGCGCGGCATCGAGCTGCGCATAGGCCTGAACGGCCGTCGAACGCAGGCGCACGAGCCGGTTGTGGGCACCGACATACCAGAACACGCCGATGGCGATCACGCCCCAGCTGGTCAGCGAACTGGCCCAGCCGTTCATGGCGAACCCCCGGCGGTCGGTGAATGAAGAAACGCCCTCGCGCCGATGAGGGCGGGAGGGCGTCGGGACGCGATCATGGAAGCGATGCGGTCGTCTTGCGCGGCAGGCGCATGGCCCTGCGGGGCCATGCGCGTCACGGCTTATTCGCCAGCCGGGGCTTCGCCCGCGTCGGCCGTGGCGTCGGCCGATTCGTCCGAGGTGGAGGCGGCCAGTTCGGCGGCTTCCGCATCGGCGATGGCGCGGCGCTCGGCCTCGTCCATGGCTTCCTTGGCCTTGCGGGCCTGGTGGTACGCCAGGCCGGTGCCTGCGGGAATCAGGCGGCCGACGATGACGTTTTCCTTCAGGCCACGCAGCTCGTCGCGCTTGCCCATGATGGCCGCTTCGGTCAGCACGCGCGTCGTCTCCTGGAAGGAGGCCGCGGAGATGAACGAGTCGGTGGACAGCGAGGCCTTGGTGATGCCCAGCAGCAGGTTGCTGTAGACCGCCGGGATCTTGCCTTCGCGCTGGAGACGCTCGTTGGTGTTGAGGATCTCCGAACGCTCGACCTGCTCGCCCTGGATGTAGCCGGACTCGCCGGCGTTCTCGACCACGACGCGGCGCAGCATCTGGCGAACGATCACCTCGATGTGCTTGTCGTTGATCTTCACACCCTGCAGGCGGTACACGTCCTGGACCTCGTCCACGATGTAGCGGGCCAGTTCTTCGGAACCCAGCAGGCGCAGGATGTCCTGCGGATCGGCCGGGCCGTCGACCACGACTTCGCCCTTGTTCACCACCTGGCCTTCGTGCACCAGGATGTTCTTCTCCTTGGGCACGAGTTCTTCCCAGACCTTGCCTTCGGGGTCGGTGATCTGCAGGCGGATCTTGCCCTTGGTCTCCTTGCCGAAGGAAATGGTGCCGGTCATCTCGGCCAGCAGGCCCTTGTCCTTGGGCGAGCGGGCTTCGAACAGCTCGGCCACGCGGGGCAGACCGCCCGTGATGTCACGGGTCTTCTGGCCTTCGACCGGGATGCGGGCCAGCACTTCGCCGGGGCCCACGTCCTGACCGTCGCGCACCTGGATCAGCGCGCCCACCTGGAAGCCGATGGCCACCGAGTGGTCGGTGCCCGGGATCTTGACTTCCTGGCCCTGCGCGTCGAGCAGCTTGACCAGCGGACGCACCACCTTGGCGGCGCCGCGGCGCTTCGGATCGATCACCACCAGCGTGGACAGGCCGGTCACTTCGTCGACCTGCTTGGCCACAGTGACGCCCTCTTCCACGTTCTCGAACTTCGTCTGGCCGGCGAATTCCGTGATGATGGGTCGGGTCAGCGGATCCCAGTTGGCCAGGATCGTGCCAGCCTTGATCTGCTGGTCGGCCTTGATCGTCAGCGTCGCGCCATACGGCACCTTGTGACGCTCGCGCTCGCGGCCGTGCTCGTCCTGGATGATGATCTCGCCCGAACGGGCAATCACCACCAGCTCGCCCTTGGAGTTGGTCACGTAGCGCATCGTGGCGTTGAAGCCGATGATGCCGTTCGACTTGGCTTCCACGCTCGAGGCGATGGCGGCGCGCGAGGCGGCACCACCGATGTGGAAGGTCCGCATCGTCAGCTGCGTGCCGGGTTCGCCGATCGACTGGGCGGCGATCACGCCCACCGCTTCGCCGATGTTCACCAGGCCACCGCGGCCCAGGTCGCGGCCGTAGCACTTGGCGCACAGACCGTAGCGGGTGGCGCAGGTCAGCGCGGTGCGCACCTTCACCTCGTCCACGCCGGCGGCTTCGAGCACCTCGATGACGTCCTCGTCCAGCATCTCGCCGGCCTTGACCAGCACGCTGCGGTTTTCGGGATGCAGCACGTCGTCGGCCGTGGTGCGGCCGAGGATTCGGTCGCGCAGCGACTCGATCACTTCGCCGCCTTCCACGATGGCGCGCATCGCGGTGCCGTCGCTGGTGCCGCAATCCGGATCGGTCACGACCAGATCCTGCGTCACGTCCACCAGACGGCGGGTCAGGTAACCCGAGTTGGCCGTCTTCAGGGCCGTGTCGGCCAGACCCTTACGGGCACCGTGCGTGGAGATGAAGTACTCCAGCACGTTCAGGCCTTCGCGGAAGTTGGCCGTGATGGGCGTCTCGATGATCGAGCCGTCCGGCTTGGCCATCAGGCCCCGCATGCCGGCCACCTGGCGGATCTGGGCGGCGGAACCCCGCGCGCCCGAGTCGGCCATCATGTAGATGGAGTTGAAGGACTCCTGGTCCACTTCCTTGCCATGGCGGTCGGTGACCTTCTGCTTGGACAGCTGGGCCATCATCACCTTGGACACGGCGTCACCCGCGCGGCCCCAGATGTCCACGACCTTGTTGTAGCGCTCGCCGGCCGTGACCAGACCCGAGACGTACTGCTGCTCGATCTCCTTCACCTCGCGCGAGGCGTCGTCGATGATCTTTTCCTTCTCCGGCGGCACCAGCATGTCGTCGATGGCGATCGAGATGCCGGCCTTGGTCGCGAGGCGGAAGCCGTTCTGCAGCAGCTTGTCGGCGAAGACCACCGTCTCCTTCAGGCCGCAGCGGCGGAAGGAGGCGTTGATCAGCTTGGAGATCTCCTTCTTCTTCAGCGCCTTGTTGATGTTGCTGAAGGGCAGGCCCTTGGGCAGGATCTCCGACAGCAGCGCGCGGCCGACGGTCGTGTCCACCAGGGAGGTCGAGGGTTCGAACTCGCCGGTGTCCTTGTCCTTGTTCCACTCGGTGATGCGTACCGCCACCTTGGCGGTGAGCTCGACCTGGCCGGCGTCCAGCGCGCGCTGCACTTCACCGATGTCGGAGAAGATCAGGCCCTCGCCCTTGCCGTTGATGCGATCGCGGGTGGTGTAGTACAGGCCCAGCACCACGTCCTGCGAAGGCACGATGGAGGGCTCGCCCGAGGCCGGGAACAGCACGTTGTTGGAGGCGAGCATCAGCGTGCGGGCTTCCACCTGCGCCTCGACCGACAGCGGCACGTGGACGGCCATCTGGTCGCCGTCGAAGTCGGCGTTGAAGGCGGCGCAGACCAGCGGGTGCAGCTGGATGGCCTTGCCTTCGATCAGGATCGGCTCGAAGGCCTGGATGCCCAGGCGGTGCAGCGTGGGGGCGCGGTTCAGCAGGACGGGGTGCTCCTTGATCACCTCTTCCAGGATGTCCCACACCACCGGCGTGCCGGCTTCGACTTCCTTCTTGGCCGCCTTGATCGTCGTCGCGATGCCCATGGCTTCGAGACGCGAGAAGATGAAGGGCTTGAACAGTTCGAGCGCCATCAGCTTGGGCAGGCCGCACTGGTGCAGCTTGAGCGTCGGGCCCACCACGATGACCGAACGGCCCGAGTAGTCGACGCGCTTGCCCAGCAGGTTCTGGCGGAAGCGGCCGCTCTTGCCCTTGATCATGTCGGCCAGCGACTTGAGCGCGCGCTTGTTGGCGCCCGTCATGGCCTTGCCACGGCGGCCGTTGTCCAGCAGCGAATCCACGGCTTCCTGCAGCATCCGCTTCTCGTTGCGCGCGATGATTTCCGGAGCCTTCAGCTCCAGCAGGCGGCGCAGACGCGAGTTGCGGTTGATGACGCGGCGGTACAGGTCGTTCAGGTCGGAGGTCGCGAAGCGGCCACCGTCCAGCGGCACCAGCGGACGCAGGTCCGGCGGCAGCACGGGCAGCACGTCCAGCACCATCCACTCGGGCTTGATGCCCGACTTGCGGAAGGCCTCGAGCACCTTCAGGCGCTTGGAGTTCTTCTTGACCTTGACTTCGGAGCCGGTCAGGTCGCCGCGCAGGCGTTCGATCTCGGTGTCGAGCTCGATCGATTGCAGCAGGTCCTTGATGCCTTCGGCGCCCATCTTGGCGATGAACTCGTCACCGTATTCGGTGCGCTTGGCCTCGTAGTCGTCCTCGGTCATGATGCCGAACTTCTTCAGCGGGGTCATGCCGGGGTCGACGATCACATAGGCTTCGAAGTACAGCACGCGCTCGATGTCGCGCAGCGTCATGTCGAGCACCAGGCCCAGACGCGACGGCAGCGACTTCAGGAACCAGATGTGGGCGCAGGGCGCGGCCAGGTCGATGTGGCCCATGCGCTCGCGGCGCACCTTGGTCTGCGTGACTTCGACGCCGCACTTCTCGCAGATGACGCCGCGGTGCTTCAGGCGCTTGTACTTGCCGCACAGGCACTCGTAGTCCTTGATGGGCCCGAAGATCTTGGCGCAGAACAGGCCGTCGCGCTCGGGCTTGAAGGTGCGGTAATTGATGGTCTCGGGCTTCTTCACCTCGCCGAAGGACCACGAACGGATCTTCTCGGGCGAAGCCATGCCGATCTTGATGGCATCGAAATGCTCATCCGGCGTGAACTGCTTGAACAGGTCGAGTAGCGATTTCATGTGACTCTTTCCCTTTCAATTACGAGCGCTCGAGCTCGATGTCGAGACCCAGCGAGCGGATTTCCTTGACCAGCACGTTGAACGATTCCGGCATGCCGGCCTCGATGGCGTGTTCGCCCTTGACGATGTTCTCGTAGACCTTGGTACGGCCCTGGACGTCGTCGGACTTCACGGTGAGCATTTCCTGCAGCACGTAGGAGGCGCCATAGGCTTCCAGCGCCCACACTTCCATCTCACCGAAGCGCTGGCCGCCGAACTGGGCCTTGCCGCCCAGCGGCTGCTGCGTGACGAGCGAGTACGGGCCCGTGGAGCGGGCGTGCATCTTGTCGTCGACCAAGTGGTGCAGCTTCAGGAAGTGCATGTAGCCGACGGTCACGGGACGGTCGAAGCGATCGCCGGTGCGGCCGTCGTAGAGGTAGGCCTGGGTACGGCTGTCGGTCAGGCCCTTGAGCTTGGCGATGTCGTCCGGGAAGGCCAGCTTCAGCATCGCGCGGATGTCCTCTTCGGTCGCGCCGTCGAACACCGGGGTGGCGAAGGACACACCGTTTTGCAGGTTGTGCGCCATCTCCACGATGTCGGTGTCGCTCAGGGCGTCCAGGTTCTCCTTGCGGCCGGTGCTGTTGTAGAACTGCTCCAGGAACTGGCGCAGCTCCGCCACCTTGGCCTGCGTCTGCAGCAGGTCGCCGATACGCTGGCCGATGCCCTTGCCGGCCCAGCCCAGGTGCACTTCCAGCACCTGGCCCACGTTCATCCGCGAGGGCACGCCCAGCGGGTTCAGGCAGATGTCGCACGGCGTGCCGTCGGCCATGTGGGGCATGTCCTCGACCGGAACGATCTTGGACACCACGCCCTTGTTGCCGTGGCGGCCGGCCATCTTGTCACCGGGCTGCAGGCGGCGCTTGACGGCCAGGTACACCTTGACCATCTTGAGCACGCCCGCGGGCAGCTCGTCGCCCTGCGTGAGCTTCTTGCGCTTCTCTTCGAAGGCCAGGTCGAAGCTGTGGCGGGTCTGCTCCAGCGAGTTCTTGATCGACTCCAGCTGCATGGCGACCTCGTCCTCGGCGGGACGGATGTCGAACCAGTGGAACTTCTCGACCGAGGACAGGTAGGCCTTGTCCAGCTTGGTGCCCTTGGCCAGCTTGTTCGGGCCGCCATTGGCGACGCGGCCGGTCAGCAGCTTCTCGATACGGTCGAAGGCGTCGGCCTCGACGATGCGCAGCTGGTCGTTCAGGTCCAGGCGGAAGCGCTTGAGCTCGTCGTCGATGATCTGCTGGGCACGCTTGTCGCGCTGGATGCCTTCACGGGTGAAGACCTGCACGTCGATGACGGTGCCCGAGGAGCCCTGGTCCACGCGCAGCGAGGTGTCCTTCACGTCGGAGGCCTTCTCGCCGAAGATGGCACGCAGGAGCTTCTCTTCCGGCGTCAGCGTGGTCTCGCCCTTGGGCGTGACCTTGCCCACCAGCACGTCGCCGGGGGTGACTTCGGCACCCACGTAGATGATGCCGGACTCGTCCAGGCGGTTGAGCTGCTGCTCGGCCAGGTTCGGGATGTCGCGGGTGATTTCCTCGGCGCCCAGCTTGGTGTCGCGGGCCATGACCACCAGTTCCTCGATGTGGATCGAGGTGTAGCGGTCGTCGGCCACCACGCGTTCGGAGATCAGGATCGAGTCTTCGAAGTTGTAGCCGTTCCACGGCATGAAGCCGATCAGCATGTTCTGGCCCAGGGCCAGCTCACCCAGGTCGGTGGAGGCACCGTCGGCCACCACGTCGCCCTTGGCCAGCTTGTCGCCGCGCTTGACGATCGGACGCTGGTGGATGTTGGTGTTCTGGTTGGAACGCTGGTACTTGATGAGGTTGTAGATGTCCACACCCACCTCGCCGGCCTGCGCTTCGTCGTCGTTGACGCGCACCACGATGCGGGTCGCGTCCACGTAATCGACGATGCCACCGCGCGTGGCCGTCACCACGGTGCCCGAGTCCACGGCCGAGACCCGCTCGATGCCGGTGCCCACGAAGGGCTTCTCGGGACGCAGCACGGGCACGGCCTGACGCTGCATGTTGGCGCCCATCAGTGCGCGGTTCGCGTCATCGTGCTCCAGGAAGGGCACGAGCGATGCAGCCACCGACACGATCTGCGCGGGCGACACGTCCATGTACTGGATGCGGTCGGCGCCGACCAGGATCGATTCGCCCTTCTCGCGGGCCGACACCAGGTCGCCGGTCAGGCGGCCTTCCTCGTCCAGCGCGGCGTTGGCCTGGGCGATGACGTACTTGCCTTCCTCGATGGCCGACAGGTAGTCGATGTCCATCGTGACCTTGCCATCCACCACGCGGCGATACGGCGTCTCGATGAAGCCGTACTCGTTCAGGCGGGCGTACAGGGCCAGCGAGTTGATCAGACCGATGTTCGGGCCTTCCGGCGTCTCGATCGGGCACACGCGGCCGTAGTGCGTGACGTGCACGTCGCGCACTTCGAAGCCGGCGCGTTCGCGCGTCAGACCGCCCGGGCCCAGGGCCGAGACGCGACGCTTGTGCGTGATCTCGGACAGCGGGTTGGTCTGGTCCATGAACTGCGACAGCTGCGAGGCGCCGAAGAATTCCTTCAGGGCGGCCGAGATCGGCTTGCTGTTGATCAGGTCGTGCGGCATGAGCGGCTCTTGCTCGGCCTGGCCCAGACGTTCCTTGACGGCCTTCTCGATGCGAGCGAGGCCGGTGCGGTACTGGTTCTCGGCCAGCTCGCCGACGCAGCGCACGCGGCGGTTGCCCAGGTGGTCGATGTCGTCGACTTCGCCGCGGCCGTTGCGCAGGTCGACCAGGATCTTGACCACGGCGAGGATGTCCTCGTTGGTCAGGACCATCGGGCCCGTGGACTCTTCGCGGCCGATCTTGGCGTTGAACTTCATCCGGCCCACACGCGACAGGTCGTAGGTGTCCGGGTTGTAGAACAGGCGCTGGAACAGGGCCTGCACGGCGTCTTCGGTCGGCGGCTCGCCGGGGCGCATCATGCGGTAGATGGCCACGCGGGCGGCGAACTCGTCGGCCGTCTCGTCGATGCGCAGGGTCTGGCTGATGTAGGCGCCCTGGTCCAGCTCATTCGTGTAGATGCACTGGATCTCCTGCACACCGGCGGTGCGCAGCTTCTTGAGCACGGTCTCGGTCAGCTCGTCGTTGGCCTTGGCCAGCACCTCGCCCGTGTCGGGGTCGATGATGTTGCGGGCCAGCACGCGGCCGACCAGGAAGTCTTCCGGCACGCTGATGTGCGTGGTGCCCGACTGCTCCAGCTCACGGGTGTGGCGGGCCGTGACGCGCTTGTCCTTGGCCACGATCACCTTGCCGGCCTTGTCGGTGATGTCGAAGCGTGCGACTTCGCCGCGCAACCGCTCGGAGACGAACTCCATCTGGCCGCCGCTGTCCATCAGGCGGAAGTTGTCGTTGACGAAGAAGTTCGCCAGGATCGATTCCGGGTTCAGGCCGATGGCCTTCAGCAGGATCGTGACCGGCATCTTGCGGCGGCGGTCGACGCGGAAGTACAGGATGTCCTTCGGGTCGAACTCGAAATCCAGCCAGGAGCCGCGGTAGGGGATCACGCGGGCCGAGAACAGCAGCTTGCCCGAGCTGTGTGTCTTGCCCTTGTCATGCTCGAAGAACACACCGGGGGAGCGGTGCAGCTGCGACACGATCACGCGTTCGGTGCCGTTGATGATGAAGGAGCCCTTGTCGGTCATCAGGGGCACTTCGCCCATGTAGACCTCTTGTTCCTTCACTTCCTTGACCACCTTGGACTGCGAGGTCGAGGACTCGCGGTCGTAGATGATCAGCTGCACCTTGGCGCGCACGGCCGAGGCGAAGGTCAGGCCCCGGGTCTGGCACTCGCGCACGTCGAAGGCGGGCTTGGCCAGGTTGTACTCCAGGAACTTCATCTCCACGAAACCGTTGTGGGAGACGATCGGGAAGGCGGCGTTGAATGCGGCTTGCAGGCCTTCGTCGCTGCGTTTCTGGGGCGCCGAGGCGGCTTGCAGGAAGGCGGTGTAGGCGTCCTTCTGCATCTGCAGAAGGTAGGGAATCTGGACGACGCTGTCGCGGTTGCCGAAGCTTTTGCGGATTCGCTTGCGTTCGGTATAACTGTAGGTCGATGCTTGGGCCATGAGAGCTCCGGGGCTTGAGATCATCAGCGACTAGGGTCAGCAACGCGCGGGCGTTCCTGCTTGGCGGCTGGCCACTACCAGCCGATGGCGGACGGCGATGCATTGCACATCGCCCGAACCAAGAGTCCTTCTGCAGTCGGGGTCAGAAGACACTCGAAAGCCACCGCATCGATGCGGCTTTCGGGTGCGCTCTGAAAGCGGCAAAGGCTGGAAGGCCCGCGAGGGCACTTCCAGCCTCCAGAGGGGCCTGAATTACTTCAGTTCCACCTTGGCGCCGGCTTCTTCCAGCTTCTTCTTGGCGGCTTCGGCGTCGGCCTTGGCCAGGCCTTCCTTCACGGCCTTGGGAGCGGCTTCCACCAGGTCCTTGGCTTCCTTCAGGCCCAGGCCGGTGATTTCGCGCACGGCCTTGATGACCGACACCTTGTTCGCGCCGGCTTCGGTCAGCACGACGTTGAACTCGGTCTTCTCTTCGGCGGCCGGAGCGGCAGCGGCGCCACCGGCGGCCGGAGCGGCCATTGCAGCGGCGCTCACGCCGAACTTCTCTTCGATGGCCTTGACCAGGTCGTTGAGCTCGAGGACCGTCATGCTGTCCAGAGCGGTCAGGAATGCGTCTTTATCGAATGCCATGTTGATTTCCTAAAACAGATTGGGTTGATTGCCGCGCGATCAATGGATCAGGCCGCGGCGGCCTCGGCTGCAGGTTCTTCTGCAGCGCCTTCGCCACGCTTGGCCGCCAGGGCACCCAGCACCACGGCGGTGCGGGAAATCGGCGACATCAGCAAGCCGCACAGCTGGGCCAGCAGCACTTCCTTGGTAGGAATGTTGGCCAGTTGCTTCACGCCTTCCGCATCCAGGGCCTTGCCACCGAAAGCGCCACCGCGAATCACCAACTTGTCGTTGGTCTTCGCGAAGTCGGCCACCACCTTGGCGGCAGCGACGGCGTCTTCGGAGAAGCCATAGATCAGCGGACCGGTCATCTGGTCGCCGACGACTTCGAATGCGCTGCCAGCCACGGCACGGCGAGCCAGCGTGTTCTTCAGAACACTCAGACTCACACCCTTGTCGCGGGCTGCGTTGCGCAGACGGGTCATGTCGGCCACCGTGATGCCACGATATTCCGCCAGGACGAGCGTTTGAGCTTTAGCGGCGAGGCCGGTCACTTCAGCAATGACCGCTTCTTTCTCACTGCGATTCAGACTCAAGGTCTACTCCTTTTCAATGTCGCCCGGTTGCCCGGACGACGCCTTCATGCAGCGACCAACTGTTTCGGAACCGGAATTCCTTGCAGTGGGATCGCCATCTGCGCTGGCCGACTTTCGGTCGATTAAGGCGCCGGGGTTCGCACCCCGGCCGCCGCCAGCGGTCTTGGATGACCCGGAGCCCCTTTCCATAGGAAGAAGGCCCCGGCCCACCACATCCGCCGGGCCGTCCGAGGACAGCCCGGCAAATCACGTTCAGGCTCAGGCCTGGGCGATGGACTGCGTGTCCACGCGCACGCCCACACCCATGGTGGACGACACGGCGACCTTGCGCAGGTACACGCCCTTGCTGGTGGCCGGCTTGGCCTTGTTCAGCGCGTCGATCAGCGCCACCAGGTTGCCCTGGAGCTTGTCGCTGTCGAAGGAGCGGCGGCCGATGGTGCCGTGGATGATGCCGGCCTTGTCGACACGGAACTGCACCTGGCCGGCCTTGGCGTTCTTCACGGCCGTGGCGACGTCGGGGGTCACGGTGCCGACCTTGGGGTTCGGCATCAGGCCGCGCGGGCCCAGGATCTGACCCAGCGTACCGACCACGCGCATCGCGTCAGGGGCAGCGATCACCACGTCGAAGGGCATGTCGCCCGCCTTGACTTGCGCAGCTAGGTCGTCCATGCCGACGATGTCGGCACCAGCGGCCTTGGCTTCCTCGGCCTTGGCGCCCTGGGCGAACACGGCCACGCGCTTGGTCTTGCCGGTGCCGTTGGGCATCACGACGGCACCACGCACCACCTGGTCCGACTTCTTGGCGTCGATGCCCAGCTGCACGGCCACGTCGATGGACTCATCGAACTTGGCGGTGGCATGTTCCTTCACCAGCGCCAGCGCGTCGGCCAGCGGGTACAGCTTGGTGGTCTCGACCTTGCCCTGCAGGGCCTTTGCCTTCTTGGTCAGCTTGGCCATCTCACACGCCCTCCACGTTCACGCCCATCGAGCGGGCCGAGCCGGCGATGGTGCGCACTGCGGCGTCCAGATCGGCGGCGGTCAGATCCTTCATCTTGGCCTTGGCGATCTCCTCGAGCTGAGCGCGGGTGATCTTGCCGACCTTGTCGGTATGCGGCTTGGCCGAGCCCTTGTCCAGCTTGATCGCCTTCTTGATCAGCGTGGTCGCCGGAGGCGTCTTGATGATGAAGGTGAAGCTCTTGTCCGCGAAGGCGGTGATCACCACCGGCAGCGGCAGACCGGGCTCGACGCCCTGGGTCTGGGCGTTGAACGCCTTGCAGAACTCCATGATGTTCAGGCCACGCTGACCCAGCGCGGGACCGATCGGCGGCGAGGGGTTGGCCTTGCCTGCCGGCACTTGCAGCTTGATGAAGCCGACGATTTTCTTCGCCATGCTTGACTCCTTGCGGGTGATAGCGCCACGGATGTTTCCGCGGCTCCCCGGGGTTGCGACTCAGGAAAAAGGCGGACCGCCGAGTCGAAAGGCGCGGACCACCCGAAGCCGCGACTGGCGCTGCCAGCCGCGTTCTTGTCTCTGTCTCAGGTCTTCTCGACCTCGGCGAAGCCGAGTTCCACCGGCGTTGCGCGGCCGAAGATCATCACGGACACGCGCAGCTTGTTCTTTTCGTAGTTGACTTCCTCGACAGTGCCGTTGAAGTCAGTGAACGGGCCTTCCTTGACACGCACCAGCTCGCCCACCATGAACTCCACCTTGTGGCGAGGCTTCTCGGTGCCCTGCTGCATCTGGTTGACAATCTCGTCCACCTCACGCTGCGAGATCGGCGCAGGCCGGTTCTTGGCACCGCCCACGAAGCCCGTCACCTTGCTTGTGTGCTTGACCAGGTGCCAGGTGTCGTCATCCATCACCATCTCGACCAGCACATAGCCAGGGAAAAGCCGGCGCTCCATGGTGCGCTTCTGGCCGTTCTTGACGTCCACCACCTCTTCGCTGGGCACCAAGATGCGGCCGAACTTGCCTTGCATGCCCGCGCGGTTGATGCGCTCGGTGATATTGCGCTCGACGGCCTTCTCCATCCCCGAATAGGCATGGACGACATACCAACGCAGGTCCGGATTGGCCGGCTGCGCCGGGGCGGTGGTGTCGTTGTCGACGGTGTCGTTCATTACTTTTTCCAGCCCAGCAGCAGGTCGTAGAAGAACCACTCCAGGGTCTTGTCCGTCACCCACAGGAACAGCGCCATGATCACCGCAAAGGCGAAGACGTAGGCGGTCATCTGGATGGCTTCCTTGCGCGTCGGCCACACAACCTTGCGCACTTCGCGCCAGGCGTCACGACCAAAGCCGTAAAGACGCTTTCCGCTCTCGGAGACGGCGAAGACGGCCACGGCCGCAGCCATGCCCACCAGCAGCACGCCCCATTGAACCCATGCCCCCTGCCGGGCCAGCATGTAGAACGCCACCAGCGAACCCAGCAGCAGCACCACGGCTGCCGCCAGCTTGGCCTTGTCGGCGCCCGTCTGGACCGTTTCGATTTGAGTTGTGGCCATCTCGGCAAATTCCTGGCCTTGCGGCCTGTATAGACGCCTGTTCGGAAGACGCCGAAGCCCGCCGGAGCGCGGCGGGCTTGAATCTGTTCGTTTTCGCCGAATCGGAGTCGGCTGGATCCGTGCTGTGAGGTTCCGGACCCATCGCCACCCACTAGGAGGTGGCAGGGGCAGTAGGAATCGAACCTACAACCTTCGGTTTTGGAGACCGACGCTCTGCCAATTGAGCTATACCCCTAAGACCTGATCAACAGGCTTCGAGACGCCACCACGACGGTGAGCGTCCCGGAACACCGAATAATTACTCGATGATCTTGGCCACGACGCCGGCGCCGACGGTACGGCCGCCTTCGCGGATGGCGAAGCGCAGACCTTCTT
>NZ_JBQUYR010000021.1:0-77269 GCF_056314265.1 Pseudacidovorax sp. DMC4
CTTCTCCTGGTGAAGGCCCAGCCAGCGTATCAGTCTCTACAACTATCGGTGGTCCAGCCGCAGGGGTTCACTCCACGGACTTGGTTCGACCCACTGACCCGCAGGTCGAGCACCCCTACCAACTCGAGTTTCGTTGCTCCTCCTGCGGTCGGGAGTCGTTGTTCGACGAAGTGATCGAAGCAGCCGTTGGCAACTTCTACGAATGGGAGACATATGTCGCCATGACCGACGGCGGGGATCGGCCTACCGCAACATGCCACGAATGCAGCAGAGAAACGTTCCTCATCGACGAGAGCAAATGTGTCGCCTGCAAGGGCGAGCTGGAGTTCACCGAGTGCGCGATCTGCGGCGAGGTCCTAGGCCCGGATGACCAAGACAACAATGGTCTTTGTGGCTATCACGCCTGGCAGGCGCAGAAGGACGATTGAACGGGGAAACCATCCCGGATGCCTCGGCTAGTTGCATCGCCAGGATGAAGATCGCCAGCCGACGGCGATCGGTCGCTTCCAGATGTAGACCGGTCGACCGCTCATCAAGCCACTCAGTTTCCGAATTCTGCGGGTCGCTGCCGTTCGCCCGACCAAAGTCGAACGTCGCAGATCAGTCTGAACCCGCCTAACGGTACTGGACAGGCAGCTATGCAGCGATTGCGGTCGGACGGCCGATGCCGCCCAATGCCAGGTGTTCGCTCCGATCCGGTCATTGAGAGACGCACCCAATCGCGGCCCGAACGCCCGGGATCTAAGGAGCTCCCGACCTTGCCAAGTCGAAATCACGACATGGCGTCGAGAGCGACCGCCCCAATACATCACATGGACGACGAAATCCCGTTTTGAGCTCGTGCCGCTTCGTAACCGAGCACCGCGCGCCAAGCGACGATTGGCAGCCGAGCTGTAGACTGTATGGAGATACAGTATCATGGGGCATGGACACGCCGACGCCGAGCCAGTGGAACGCACGTTGCGCCGCTCGCCTGGGCGAGCGCTGGCGCACCGCGCACCTCGCTGAGCTCGAAGCAGCGGCGGTCGAACTCTGGCGAAGCGAGCGGCTGCGCGAGCTCGTGCCCGAGGACGCGGCAAGACTGTGGCTGGCGCCGCTCACCGAGGCGCAGCCACCGGCCGACCGGCTCCGCTAAGCGCGGCAATACACTGTGGAGCTGAACGACGAGTTACCCAGGGGGACCGGCCGCGTGGCTAACCAGCAATACCCCGTCGAAGTCCAACCGGACTTTCTCAAGAAAATCACCGGCGCCAAGCCGGTGCAGGCGCTTGCAGAGCTGATCTGGAACGGGCTGGACGCCGACGCCAGCGAAGTCTCCGTCTCGTTCGACTACAACGATCTCGACTCGCTCTCGCATGTGATCGTGCGCGACAACGGCACTGGCATCGCGCGCGACAAGGCTCCCGAATATTTCCGCCGGCTAGGCGGCTCGTGGAAGCGTCCCGGCGCGGCGACGCAAGGCGGCCGCTTCCTCCACGGGCAGGAGGGGCGCGGACGTTTTAAGGCGTTCGCCATCGGAGATTTCGCGGAGTGGGCCGTGGTCTACGAAAAGGACGGGAAGCCCTGGGTCTACAAAATCACGATGTCGGCCGCGGACATCCGCCACGTTTCGATCTCGGACGAGGCGGAGGCGCCGGGCGCGCGCCGCGGAGTGACCCTCACGATCAGCGACCCGCGCAAGGACTTTACGACCTTCGTGAGCCAGGCGGGGCTGCATTCGCTGACCGAAGTCTTCGCGCTCTACCTCGCTGACTACCAGGACATCAAGGTCACCGTCGGCGGCAACAGGATTGATCCGAAGGCCGTGATCGCCAGCCGCAAGGAGTTCCAGCTCGCCGACATCAAGGCGGGCGAGGCGACGCACGCCGCGAAGCTCGAAATCGTGGAGTGGAAAGGGCTGTCGAACCGCGCGCTGTTCCTCTGCAACGAGAAGCGCTTCCCGCTCGCGCAAGCGGACCGCCGATTTCACGTAGGCGACTTCCAGTTCACCGCGTATCTCGAGACGTCCTACCTGACCGCCGCGCAGAAGGAGGGAACAGTCGAACTCGCCGAGATGCAGACGCCGATGGTCGCCTCCATCGACGAGGCCGTGAAGCAGATCAAAGAGTATTTCCGGCAGCGAGCGGCGGTCGCCGCTCGCGGCTACGTCGAGGAATGGAAGGCGGAGCGTGTCTATCCGTTCGCCGAGGATCCGCGCAACCCGGTGGAGCAGGTCGAGCGCCAGGTGTTCGACATCGTCGCGGTGAGCGTTGCGCGCCACCTTCCCGACTTCGAGGACGCGCAGTCGCAGAACAAGGCGTTCCAGCTGCGGATGCTGCGCCAGGCGATCGAGAAGAGCCCCGAGGAGCTCCAACTGATACTGGCGGAGGTGCTGCGGCTTCCCAAGCGCAAGCAAGAGGAGCTCGCCGAGCTGCTGCGCGACGTGTCGCTCTCCGCGATCATCAGCTCGGCCAAGGTCGTGGCCGATCGCCTGCGCTTCCTCACGGGGCTCGAAGCGATCCTTTTCGACGCAGAGCCGAAGAAGCGGCTCAAAGAGCGCAGCCAGCTCCACCGCATCGTCGCGCAGAACACCTGGCTCTTTGGCGAGCAATTCAGCCTGTCGGTCGACGACCAATCGCTCACCGAAGTCCTGCGCAAGCACAGGAAGCTGCTGGGCGACGACACCGTCATCGACGCACCGGTGAAGCACGTCTCTCAGGAGCGCGGGATCGTCGACCTGATGCTATCGAAGGCGATTCGGCGCCACCAGGCCAACAGCCTGTCGCATCTCGTCGTGGAACTCAAAGCGCCGTCCGTGAAGCTGGACGTCAAGGAGATCTCGCAGATCGAGGGCTACGCCGCCTCCGTCACGGCGGACGAGCGCTTCCGAAACGTCGACGTGCAGTGGGAGTTCTGGGCCATCAGCGACGACCTGGGGCCCGTCGGCAAGTTCCGCGTGGGGACGAAGGGCGGAGAGATCATGCGCCAGGACAACGTTGCCATCTTCTTGAAGACGTGGAGCCAGGTGATCGACGAGAACCGCGCGCGTTTGCAGTTCTACCAAGAGAAGCTCGAATACCAGGCGGACAAGGGATCGGCGCTGCGCCATTTGCAGGAGCACTACGCCAAATACCTCGAAGGCGTCCTCAAGGAGGCGCCCGAGGCGCACGTCGCCACCGAAGGAAGCGGCGACGCGGAGCCCGAAACGTCCGCTGCATAGCGCGAACAGACTGTTAGCTGCTCGAGGAGGGCCGCGGGACTAGTGGAAATATCCTGAGCCGTATCGGTAAGGGATGCGTCGGCGATGCCATCCGCGTGAATCGCTTTGACTAGCTCGGCGGCATGCACTTGCCCTGTGGCTGCACCAGCGGAGATCACTTCGCTGCTGGCGGAAGCTGTCACTCGATCATCTGGTAGTGAACGACGGCAGTCAGTCTTAAGGGGTCATAGATTGCTTCCGGAAATCCCGGCTCGTTGCACGTAGCCGCCCGAGCACCTTGTCGTGGTTGACCAGCTTCTGCACCACCGGCGACTACACGCCTTTCTGCCACGTCGCCTGGACGCTCAAAAGCATCCGAGCCGCGTAGAGCTTCTGGTGCTGAGCCGTCCCGGTACTTGGCCAGTCAGTAATGCCCACAGTGCCGTCTCGTCCTCCAGAGAGTCGGACCAGTTGCTTTTCTTTGCGGGAGTCTACCGGCCGGCCGAGCCGCACGAGGTGTTGCAAGCGGCACTGCGCGTGTTGAGGGGAGCAACTGCGTGGCACCGAGGTGCTGTCGTTGCCACAGGTCGTGCGGGACTATATGCGGGTCCAGCTGGGGAACGCTGGAACCCGAGGTGTTCGCCGTGGTCCGCCTGGACGCGCAGCACCGTGTGCTCGAGTACAGGGAGATGTTCCGCAGGACGGTGAGCCAGACGTCGATGTACCCACGAGAGGTGATGAAAGAGGCCCTGGTGCGTATTTCGGCGATCGTGACCGCTGATTTCGGGATCGTGACCGACGCGAGGCTGTAGAGGCGGGTTGCGCGGAGTCAGTGTAGTTTTGGGGTTTACTGGATCTGTTCGGGACCTCCTTTGTCGTTGGGCTGAGCGCTGCCCGCCGCACGGCGCAGCGAGTCGCCCTTGAGGCTGATGCGGTGCTCGTTGGCCAACAATCGATCCAGGATGGCATCGGCCATGGTCGGGTCGCCCAGCCAGGCATGCCAGTGCTCCACCGGCAGCTGCGTGGTCAGGATCGTGGCGCGAGCCGCAGTACCGGCACGGTCGTCAATGACCTCCAGCAGGTCCGCCCGACTCGCCGGCTCCAGCGGGGCCAGGGCCCAGTCGTCGAGCACCAGGACCTCGGTGCGCGCCAGATTCGCCAGCCACGCCGCGAAGCCGCCCTTGCCGTGCAGGATGCGCAGTTCCTCGGCCAGGCGCGGCACCCGCAGGTACAGCGCCGAGTGCCCCCGCCGGCAGGCCTGCTGCGCCAGCGCGCACGCCAGCCAGCTCTTGCCCGAGCCCGTCGGGCCAATGATGGACACCGTCATGCCCTGCTCGACCCAGCGCGACAGGGCCAGTTGCGTGAAGGCGTTGCGCTCCAGGCCCCGGCCCGCACCAGCCTGCACGTCCTCGATGCAGGCCTGCGGATACTTCAGCCGGGCGCGCTTGAGCAGCGCCGCCAGGCGCTTGTCGTGGCGGCGATGCATTTCGCGGTCCACCAGCAGCGCCAACCGCTGCTCGAAGCCCAGGCCCGCGCAGGCGCTGTTGGTGAGCTGCTCCTGCAGACCTGCGGCCATGCCGGCCAGGCGCAGTTCGCTCAGGCGTTGCACCGTGTCGTCGATCATGTCGTCAGCCCCCCTGCTCAGTGGTAGTAGCCGGGGCCACGGACGTTGTCGTGGGCGGGGCTGACCCAGGCGGCATCAGCTGGCGCGTCGGTGCTGGCGCTGGACACCCGGTCCGTCCCGCGAGCCAGGATGTCGCGCACGTGGCGGTAGTAGACGGCGTCGATTTCGATGGCCTTGGCACACGCGGCCTCCAGCCGCTCTGGACCGTAGCGCTTGGCCAGGCTCAGCAGCCCCAGGCAGCCGCGGTAGCCGTGCTCGGGGTGGCGGTGGCGCTCGAGCATCGTGGTCACAAAGCGGCCGGTGCTCGCGCCGATGCTGCCGCCCCAGTGGATCAGCCGCTGGGGCGTCCAGTCCTTGTGGGCGCGGTGGGCCGCGGGCATGTGGTCGTCGCGCGTGGTGAAGCCGCCGCGCCGGTCGCTTCTGGCGTGCACGGCCACGCGCTCGCCCCGGTGCATCAGCTCCACCAGGGCGTCGCTCACGCGCGCCTCCAGCTTCGTGCCCACCAGCGCGTGCGGCACGCTGTAGCGGTGGCCCTCGACCTCGACGTGGTAGTCGATGTGCACCGTCACCGCCTTCCAGCGTGCCCAGGTCCAGTGCTGCGTGGGCAGCGGCCGCAGCGCCGGGGCGTCGATGGCGGCGAACAGGCTCGCGCGCGTGGCGTCGAGCTTCTGCATGCGACGGCCGTTGAGCAGCGGCAGCAACTCGCTCACGGCCAGGTCGGCGGCGCGCACGTCGGCCAGCCGCTGGTGGCGCAGCCGCGCCAGAATCCAGCGCTCGACTACCTGCACGGCCGATTCCACCTTGGCCTTGTCCTGAGGGCTGTAGGGTCGTGCCGGCAGGATCGATACGTCGTGATGGCGCGCGAAGTCCAGCACGGTGTCGTTGGCGCGCGGCTCGTAGCGGTCGGGCTCGGCGATCAGCGCCCGAGCGTTGTCGGGCACGATCATTTGGGGCACGCCGCCGATGAAGCGCAGCGCCCGCCCGATGGCGCCCAGCCAGGAGCGCATCGACTGGTCCGCCGTCACGCAGGCGAAGGTGTAGCTGGACGCACCCAGGGCCGCCACGAACACCTGGCCGCGGGCGCCGTCGGCCAGTGCCAGGGTGGGGCCGGCGTAGTCCACGAACAGCTTCTCGCCGGCGCGGTGCTGCTGTCGCATGGAGCGCTTGAGCGTCCTGGCGTAGCGCTTGTAGTGCTCGCAGAACTGGGTGAAGCCCCAGGTGCGCTCGCCGTGGTGGGCGGCGCGGTACTCCTCCCACAGCAGCGTCAGTGTCACGCCCTTGCGGCGCAGCTCGACGTGCACGCGGGCGAAGTCGGGCTGGGCCACGCGGCGCTGCTCGGCCGAGAGGCCGAACAGGCGCCGCTCCAGTTCGGCCTGGCCCAGCGGCTCGACGGCCTCCCAGCGGTTCAGGCCCGCAGCGCCGGCCAGCGCCACGTACTTCGCCACCACGCCCTTGGAGACCGACAGGCTCCGGGCGATTGCCTCATGCGACAGGCCGCCGTGCAGCTTCAGTCGCAGTACATCCTTGATCATGCGTATGTCCATCGTTGGCGGTGCCATCGGCGCTCCGGCAAAAGGCCGGCAGCCTATGGCCCCGCAGGTCAGTCATACGCAACCCTTTCACTCCCTCCTGATCTCGTCGGTCACGGCACCGGAGCGGCCGGTCACGATCCCGAAATCGCCGGTCACGATCCCGGAACGGGCGGTCACGATGGGCCGAAATACGCACCCTGGCACGGAATTCGGCCGCGATGATCCTGGTGCACAACCACCTATCGAGTTCGCCCAAACCGTCGCGCGCTGATGAGGCCTTGCCGGTGACGCGCAGGAACGCGCTCGACCTGGTCAAGGTGCGGGTGATCGATCACCTGATCGTGGCTGGAGCCAGCATCTGCTCGATGGCAGAGCGCGGCCTGATCTAAACAAAGCGCACCGTGACCAAGCAGGCAGCCAGAACTCGACTATGTCGGAGTTGCCGCGCGGAGGGGTGTGGCTCCCACTGGCTGCTCGCCTGGTCCACGCGCTTCTAGCTCTAGTTCAATGAGATTTTGTACTTTCGGACAATTTCGCCGTACCTGTCGAAATCGGAACTCACTAAGCGCGAAAACTCGGCAGAGGTGCCACCGCCGGCGACTATGCCCGACTCGAGCAGCTTGGCTTTGATCTCCGGTTGCGAGAGGATCTCGCGCAGGTCGACGGCGACCTTCTCCTGGATCGCGGTCGGCGTACCCGCTGGCGCGAATAGACCGAACCACCCCTGCAGGCTCAACCCTTTCACGCCCAATTCGTCCATGGTGGGCACATTGGGCATCAGGGGGGAGCGGGTCGGCCCGGTCACCGCGAGCATCTTGAGCTTGCCCGATGCGAGGTGCTGCTTGACCTGAAACACCGATAGAAACGCAGATTCGACGCGACCTTCCATCAAGTCGATGAGCGCTGGACCATCACCCTTGTACGCCACGTGCTGAACTTGCACGCCTGTCGAATCGTTGAACACTTCGCCAAAGATATTGCTCAACGAGCCTGCACCATACGACCCATAGTTGAGCTTGCCCGGCCGTGCCTTCGCGTAGGCCACATACTCCTGTACAGAGTTGACGGGCAAACTGGCGTTGACCAGCAGCGCCAAGTGAGTGCCGCCGAGATGAGAAACGGCGGCGAAGTCTTTCTTGACGTCGTAGGGTGTATTGGGGATCAGGTGAGGCAGCTGCACGAGGCTCGACACTGCAATCAAGTAGGTGTATCCGTCGGGCGGTGACGTCTTGAGCGCCTGCGCTCCAAGCGCACCGCTGGCGCCCGGCTTGTTGTCGATGACCACCGGCTGTCCCCACTTCGCAGACAGGCGCTCGCCCAGCAGCCGAGCCAAGGTGTCGGGTGCTCCACCCGCGAGGAATGGCACGATGACCTTCACAGGCTTGTTGGGGTACGCCTGTGCCTGGGCGTTGCCCACCATTCCTGCCACCAATAGCACCGGGACAAACCAACGAGTCATCCATCGAGGGGAAGCGAACATCACGGCGGTAATCCTTACGTTGTGAAGTGTTAGAAGTTAGTAATCGAATGGCGGTCGAGTCCGGCCGTCAGGCCGGCTTGCTCGACCAACGCTGCGATGCGGCCAGGCGCTAGGCCCCAGTCGCGGGCCAGCCCGTCGGGCGTCACATAGCCAGCGCGCAGATCAGCGAGGATCAGCGCTTCGGCGCGTTCGGCTGGCACACCGAAACCGCCGCCGCCCGCCTCGTCAGTCATCAAGACATCGCCGGGCTGCAGTTGATAGGCTTTCTTCGAGGCCACAGGTTGACCGTTGATCCAGTAGCGGCGCAGCTTGCCGGGCGCTCCGCCGGCGAAGCCTTCGGCGCCAAAGTCGGTGCGCCCTGAGAAGCACGAAATCGATACCGCCGCACCGCTGTCGTTGCGCATGCGCAGCCTCTGGCCGAGGCCGCCACGAGAAGCGCCGGCGCCACCGGAGTCCGGCAGGAGCGCCTTTGATTCGATGAACATGCCAGTCTGCGCTTCCCAAACCTCTACCGGCATGCCGCGAGGATTAGACGGTGCGGGCGTTGTGTTGTGACCGTCAAAGCCTGAAAGCGCGCCATACCCGCCAGAGCAGAAAAACACCTGCGCATGCTTGCGGCCGTTGTATTGACCCCGCACGTTAAGCATGTTTCCGCCACCGGACTGCGCATGCACACGATCCGGCAGTGGCTCGGCCATGGCGCCCATGAGCAGCGGGTACAGGGCGTGGCCCACAGAGTGGCGCACCGCTGTCGCGGCGGGCGGCTGCGCATTGACGATCGAGTCCACCGGTGCCCGTACGTCGATGACAGCCATGACGCCGTCGTTGCTCGGCACGCTGGGCAGCGTGAGGCACTTAATGGCGTAGCCAGTCATCGCGCGTGTGTAGCACATAGGCACGTTCATGCCCCAGGGACCGACCGGGTCGCAGCCCTCGTAATCGACGGTGATGCCATGCCCATCGATCGTCACGGCGCAGGCCAGGCGAATCGGCCCGGACTTGCCCTCGATTGTGATGGCGTTGCGCCAAGTTCCATTGGGCATACGGGCAATGCTGGCGCGCATCGAGGCCTCACTGGACTCGAGAATTGCGTCTGC
This sequence comes from Pseudacidovorax sp. DMC4, assembly GCF_056314265.1. Classification (NCBI taxonomy): domain Bacteria; kingdom Pseudomonadati; phylum Pseudomonadota; class Betaproteobacteria; order Burkholderiales; family Comamonadaceae; genus Pseudacidovorax; species Pseudacidovorax sp. DMC4. The sequence continues at coordinate 8,912 of NZ_JBQUYR010000021.1, forward strand.
GACCGGGGTTAGGTCCTCGATGCCATATTCTTCAAGGAACTCGACGAACAGGCGTTCAGCCACCGCCGTGCAGGACACATTTGCCATCAAGTCGCCAAGCACCTGTTCGGCAACGCGCACGTTCCCCGTGATCAGGTCAACGAGCCACTCGTTGCGCACACCAGCTTCCAGGAAACGACTCACCGGCAGGCGCAGCCCTTCCTGGTACATCTCAATGGTCTCGGGTGACCAGCCCGCCCCACCCACGTCGGGCAGGTGGGAGACGCTCATGCAATAGCCCACTAGGCAGCCGCCCTTGAAGATCGGGCGCATGACGCTTACATCGAACATATGGCCCGTACCCATCCAGGGGTCGTTGGTCAGCAGCACGTCGCCCGGTCTGAGTGTGGACGCCGGGTAGCGAGCCAGCATGTGTGCGAGCGTCATTGGCGCCGTGCCGGTGAACGAGGGAATGGCACTGGTGGCCTGTGCAATGGCGCGGCCGCGCGCATCAAATAGCGTGGTCGAGCAATCGTGTGTCTCGCGTACTGTGCTCGAGAAGGCGGTTCTAATCAGCGCCTGCATCATCTCGTCTGCAATGGAGATGAGTCGGTCCCAATATATGCCCAAGGCGATGGTGTCAGTCGGGTTCGCGGTCATTGAAGTTCCAGTATCAGGTTGCGCTGCGCGTCGACGCGGCCGCGTACGCCAGCGCCAATGACGGTCGTGGATTCCATCTCCTCTACGAGCGCGGGTCCGGTAAATTCGCTGCCAGGTGCCATCCGATATCGGTCTAGCACGCGATGCGCGACAAATTCGCCGCTATCGGGGTCGTACGCCGGGCGGCTCCCACGGTCAGCACTGCCGGGCGCCTCATAAGATGCGAACTGCGACGATTGCGCCGTCTCCTGTTGGCGGGAGACTGTCTCGAGCCGCCACTGCACTACCTCCAAAGGCTGGCCCTCCAATGCAAGCCCGAATACCGCCACATACGCCTGCTCGAAGAGTTGTGGCACAGCGTCGCGAGCACGCGCAGCGGGCTGCGACAAATCGACGTCGACGCCGACCTCGTAGCCTTGGCCGGCATAGCGCAGGTCAAGCCGGCCGCGCAATACCATGTCGTCGACGGCAAGTCCGGCCTCGCCCAGCACCTGGGCAGCTTGCGCGCGCAGTTGCCCGAACACCTGCGACCACACCTCCACAGTGACCTCGCTCCAAGGCAGCACGCGCGTGGTACCGACCTCAAACGATAACGGGCTGATGAGCAGGCCCAATGCCGACATGACGCCCGCCGCAGGCGGCAATACCACGGTCGGCACTTTGAGCTTGCGAGCGATGCGGACCGCGTGCAGGGGACCGCAACCTCCAAACGCCACCATGGTGCAGCGGCGCACATCGACGCCGCGCTCTGAGGCATGGACGCGGAACGCGCCCGCGACGTTCTCGTTGACCACCTCGTGGATGCCCCACGCCGCGCGCGTCGTGCTCGCATCCAGCGCCGCCGCCACACCGGCACCGATCGCCTGCCGGGCTGCATCGGCATCGACCGACATGCGGCCGCCGAGAAACGACGCCGAGTCGAGATATCCGAGCGTGAGGTTGGCATCGGTCAGGGCGGGCGTGGTGCCACCCCGGCCGTAGCAGGCAGGACCCGGAACGGCTCCGGCGCTGGTCGGGCCGACGCGCAGCATGCCTCGCTCGTCCACGCCAGCCAGACTACCGCCGCCAGCGCCGATCTCGATCATGTCGAGCACGGGCAGGTTCATCGTCAGGCCGCTGCCTGCGCGAAAGTGGTGGACGTGTGCAACTTCCAGCTCATAGCGCTTCATCGGCTGCCCGTCCCGGATGAGTGCGCCCTTGGCTGTGGTGCCACCCATATCGTAGGCCAGTACGTCCGGGCGCTCGAGCGCGCGGCCAACGGCGGCCGACATGAGGATCCCTGCAGCCGGGCCCGACTCCAGCAGCCGCGATGGGAATCGGCGCGCGATCTTTGGAGTGAGCGTGCCGCCGTTTGACGCCATGATGAGAAGGCGCCCTGCAAAGCCATTGGCGGCCAACTCGTCTTCCAGGCGGGTCAAGTAGCGGTCGACCAGTGGCTGCACGTAGGCATTCAATGCGGTCGTGGTCCACCGCTCGTACTCGCGTATCACCGGGTAGCCCTCTCCCGACAGTGAAACTTGCAGGCCTGGGTGCTCGCGCCGCACAAGTTCGGCAAGCTCGCGCTCATGCGTCGCGTCCACGTACGAATGCAGCAGGCAGATAGCGATGGCCTCCGGCTGTTCGCGCTCCACGAGTTCTGCGAGCGGTGCAATAACCGACTTGCAGTCGAGCGGCTGCACCACGCGGCCTCGGTGGTCAATCCGTTCATCGACCTCCAGGCGGGCACTGCGAGCGATTAGCGGCGGCGCGAACTGCAACCGCAGGTCGTAGAGATCGTATCGGGTCTCCCGGCCCATATCGAGCGTGTCTCGGAAGCCGCGCGTGACCAGCATTGCTACCTTGCAGCCGCGCCGCTCGATCAGCGCATTTGTCACCAATGTGGTGCCGTGTACCAAGGCGCTGACCTGCTCGATCATGCCTCCGGCGAGTTTGAGGATGGCAGCGACGCCATCAATCACTGCGCGCTCTGGGGCCTCGGGAGTGGTCAGCAGTTTGTGGGTGAACACTCGGCCGGTTGCGTCATCGACCAGGGCGAGGTCGGTGAAGGTGCCGCCGATGTCCACGCCGATTCTGTAGCTCATGTGGATCAGGGAAGATGAATTGACGGTGCAAATGTCCGGCCGCCCCAGCGCTTCGCCAAGCTCCGCTCAGTAATCTGATGGCGCGATGATCAAAAAACCTGATCATGCGCGGCACGAGATTCCTCGTGATCGCAAAATCAGCTGTGTGAGCATGAACCTCCGCCAACTCGAAACACTCGTCTGGACCTGCCGGCTCGGCAGCGTGAGGAAAGCTGCCAGCCAATTGGGTACGTCCCAGCCTGCGGCATCGGCACGCCTGCGGGAGCTTGAGGAACACCTTGGCATCAGCCTGCTACTTCGCGACAAGCGACCCGTGCGCATCACGCCGCAGGGTCGCGAGGTGTTGAGATTGGCCGAATCCATCGTCGAATTGGCCGCGCGCATGGAACAACACGCCAATTCGGCCAGCCCGATCTACGGTACGGTCCGCCTCGGTGCCAACCATGGCACGGCTTCGAGCTGGTTGCCCGCTTTGCTGCGCGCTGTGTACGACAAGCTGCCTGGGGTGGAGATCGAGCTCGTAGTCGAGCTCAGCGAGCGTCTGACCGACCTGCTGCGAGCGGGCAAGCTCGACATGGCCTTCGTACTGGGTCGCGTCGATGATGCGGCCATCGGCTATAGCCACCTGTACGAGGTGCAGCTTGAGTGGGCAGCAAGCCGACTGTGCACAGGCCTTCAGAACCCGGTCACGCCACATAGCCTGGCCCGCTTTCCGATCTCGACAGACGCCCACGGCTCCCCCATCCACAGCGCGGTCGTCGGCTGGTTCCGATCCGCGAATGTCAAGCCGCGCCGCGTCGACATTTGCAGCGGTCCAGTGGATCGGCTTAACTTGGCCCGCAACGGCGACTGGGTGACTGTCGTGCCGACGACGGTACTCTCCAGCTACGCACACGAGGCCGAGTTCGACAGATATGCCAGTGTGCCGCCGCTTGAACCGATGGAAGTCGGTGTCGCCTACCGGGTGGCTTCCGAAGTCAGCGAGACAGTGCAACACGTCGTCGAGGTCTCCCGCGAAGTCATCCAGGACTGGATGCGCCAAGGCAGACGCGTGAGCTATTCATGACCTTGCCGCTGCCTTGCCCCGAGCTGTTCTCTCTTGAGAGCGGTGTGGTCTATATGGACAACGCCTCGATTTCACCGATTCCCATCGCTGTGGAATTGGCTGCGAAGCAAGCCGTGTCGAGCAAAGCCAGACCATGGCGACGCGACAGACTGCGGGCGCAGGCCCTGGTCTCCGAGCTGCGTGAGCGCGCCGCAGCATTAGTGCAGGCACGGCCGCAGGATATTGCTGTGACTTGCGCTGCGAGCTACGGTCTCGCCGTCGCGCGCGCCAATCTGCCAGTGAGTCCCGGCGAGCGCATCTTGGTACTGGAAGGCGATCACACGTCCCAGATGCTGACTTGGCAGGCGCATGCTCAGGCGTGCGGCGCGGTGGTCGACCAGGTTGCCCGACCGCGCGATGGCGACTGGACCCGCGCGATTACTGACCACCTGGCCAATGACGACAAGCGCCGAATCGCACTTGCGTCGCTGTGCGCCACGTTCTGGATTGATGGTAGCCGAATCGATTTGCCGACCGTATGTCCGATATTGAAGGCGCGAGGAGCGCATCTCGTGCTTGACCTGACCCAGTCCGTTGGCGTCCTCGATGCAGATCTGCCCACGCTGCAGGCGGACTTCGCTGTGTTTCCGATGTACAAATGGTTGTTGGGCCCATATAGCGTTGCCTTTCTCTACGTCGGACCACAGTGGCAAGGCGGAGAGCCGCTCGAGCAGAACAGCTTTAATCGAGCTGTTGACGGTGGGTATGCAGAAGGAGCCGCGCGCTTCGACATGGGCGAGCGCGACACGTTCGTCGGCCTGCCTACCGCGCTGTCAGCGTTGGAACTGGGCGCCCAGTGGTCACGCGATGCAGTACGTACGCACCTCTCGGGCCTTACAGGGCAGATCGCAGCGCAACTCGCAGCAGAGGGCCTGGATTGCGTGCCGGCATCAAATCGCAGCGTCCACATCCTCGGAGTCGGCGGGCTGCCGGACGGCGTAGCCGCACGCTGTAGGGAGCAGGGTGTGACGTTCACCCAGCGACACGGTAGCGTGCGCATCAGTCCCCACGTTTTCAATACACGAGCCGACGCCGACCGCTGCGCGCAGGCGCTACTGAGCGCGGTGCGCCACATCAGATGCCACTCGTGAAAAGACACGGCCTTCTGACTGCGTCCTTGTAACTCGAACTCCTGACTTCATTGCGCCTGACCTCAACGGCCTTGCCGTACTGCGCCTCGGAGTGCGCAAGCCTTATCTGCGTTCTCCGGTTTATCTGCGTTCTCCGGTCCTAAGTTGACGCCGACATCGCCGCGACCAGAAGTGCTGACAGCTTTTTAGACTCCATGAGGCGCGTTGTGCGTTTTTGCATTTGCGCCGTGGCGATCCGAGGCCGCCCGCCTTGAGCTAGACATGCGCCAAGTGCCTTCGAAGCAATCGCAGCTCATCATTGACTGTCATTCGACCCAAGTCCATGCGGTCTCAGCCATATGGCAGCTGAGGAAGGTGACACCGGGCTGCAGCCCGCAGCTTATGCAATCAACTTCCCGAGGAAGCTCTTGAGCCGTTCATGTTGAGGCGTTCTAAAGATTTCGTCAGCAGTTCCCGCCTCAATGACCTGTCCCTGGTCCATGAACACGACGCGATCTGCGACTTCTTTCGCAAATCCCATCTCGTGAGTGACGCAAATCATTGTCATGCCGTCATCAGCCAAGGAGACCATCGTATCTAAAACCTCTTTCACCATCTCAGGGTCAAGGGCGGACGTCGGCTCATCAAATAGCATCAAAGCGGGTTGCATGCAAAGTGCGCGAGCAATTGCTACACGTTGCTGCTGCCCTCCTGACAATTGACTGGGGTACTTGTCTGCTTGGTCTGCGATCCTTACACGAGCCAGCAATTCAAGTGCCCGGCTCTCGGCCTTGGCCGGCGCCTCGCCCTTCGCCCTGATCGGGCCGATAGTGCAGTTCTGAAGAACGCTCAAATGGGGGAATAGGTTGAACCCTTGGAAAACCATGCCAATCCTCTGACGAGCTGTGGCCTTGGATTTCTCTGCTGCGCTTAGGGACCTTCCCTCGAAGACAATCTGACCTTCCTGAAAGTCTTCCAATTGATTGATGCAGCGGATGAGGGAAGACTTCCCGGAGCCCGACGGACCACAGACCACGATGCGCTCGCCTTGGGCGACATCGAGATCGATCCCCCGCAACACATGAAAATCGCCGTACCATTTTTGAAGTCCGGCAATCCGAAGAAGATAGTCGCCTCCGACATGTGAGGTTGAAGTCATTATCGATCCTTCTTTAGCCGAAACTCCAGCCAACGGCTGTAACGAGACATTGAAAAGCAAATGACGAAGTACAGAGCACCGACAAACAAGTACAACTCGAACCCGAAGCCTTGCCATTGAGGGTCGGCGATTGCCCTTTTTGTTGCAGTCATGATGTCGAAGATTCCTACGACGACCACGATCGACGTAGCCTTGAAGAAGCTTATGAACGTATTGACGATGCCGGGAATCGAGATTCGCAGTGCCTGGGGCAGGATGATGAAGATCGTTTTCTTCCAATAACCGAGTCCGATCGCGTCGGCGGCTTCTTCCTGGCCCCTCGGTATCGCTTGCAGTCCGCCGCGAATTACCTCGGCCAAATACGCCGCCGCAAATAGGGCGATTGCGATTTGTACTCGAAGTAATTTGGAGACGCTGACGTCCTGAGGCAGAAAAAGCGGGAACATCACGCTGGCCATGAAGAGGACTGCTAGTAGCGGAATCGCTCGCGCAAGCTCTATGTATGCCAGAGCGAAGCCTTTGATCGAAGGGAACGCGACTGCTCGCCGCGCTAGCGCAAGCAGTATTCCCAACGGGAAGCCGCAAATCAGACCAATCGATGAAAGCAATAGCGTAACTAACAGTCCGCCCCATTGGTCAGACGGCACGAACTGTAGCCCGCCTACGCCACCCCATATCAGCAGTGCAACAAGGATTGCAGCTGCGAGCCAAACAGCCACGAGCGATGGGCGCCAGAATCTTGGTATTGCTGAGGCGGTAAGTACACCCATGATGACAGCGCACGCGGCGGCAGGCCTCCATTGCGCGTCGAATGGATAAAGGCCGAAGAGGATCAAGCGCCACTTTTCTGCAATTACTGGCCAGCAGGCCCCTACACCCTCAGCAGCACGGCATCGTGCGAGGGCATCGGTACCCGGCAAAAGAACTGCATTAAAGACAGCCCATCTTGCAAGCCAAGTCCCAATAACTGCAAGTACTACGATCGTTATGACGGTGAGCAGCGAATCACCAATGCCTGAGAAGAAGGCGTAGCGCAGACGAGCCAGTAGGGATCGATCGGACACTGGCCGCGCCTTGAACGGCACTATCTCATCGCGGACAAATCTGACCGATTGAGCTGAGGATTTCATCTCTCGCGAAGGGCGATCTTGCGATTGACCAGCTCCATCAGAAGGCTCACGGTGAGACTGAACGCAATATAGAAGACCACGATAAGGCCTATCACCTCGATCGCCTGACCTGTTTCGAAAAGCACAGAGTTTCCGACGCCGACCAGATCTTGGTACCCGATGGCAACTGCGAGTGAACTATTTTTCACGACGCCCAGATATTCGCTGGTAAGTGCTGGCAAAGCGATCCTTGAAGCCTGCGGAAAAACGATTCTCCGGAAGACCGATCCCCGTGTCATGCCGACCGAATACCCGGCCTCCCATTGGCCTGACGGTATGGCAAGGAACGCGCCTCGAAAGATCTCTGCGATGAACGCTGCAGTGTAAGTGCTGATTCCGATCAGTAAAGCGCAATACTCCGGAGTAACGAATATTCCCCCCAGAATCTCGAGACCATCGATTCGTGGCAGGCTTAAAACCAGTGAGTCATTCAACCATTCAAAGCCAGGTAAATACAAGCCACGATTCGAAAGAAGAAACCAGTCCTTGAAAGTGATCGCTTCGCTTGGCGCGGGAAGCACCAAAAGAACCATGTACCAAATCAAGATATGCAGCAAGACTGGCACGTTGCGCATCACATCGACATAGGCGCTGCAAATGGATCGGACAAGCGGGTTGAGCGAGAGCCGGCCGGCGCCAACCAGCATTCCGATCGCAGTTGCGCTAATTATGGCCGCCAACGAAATCTTGATGGTGTTTACCAAACCCACCAGAAGAACGCGGCCGTAGGTGTCGACCCCACTTTCGAACGAAATGGACGAGTTGGTGACCGGAACCCGGGCAACCTGATCCAAGAAGTCGAATCCAGAGGCCACTCCACGGGCGCCAAGATTCGCGCTTGTCGAGCGAAACGCCCAGAAGATAAGAAGGCCGGCTGCCGCGAATGCGAACGCCTGCCACAGAATATTCCGCGCGACAGTCCGCCACGCGCGGCTGTGCGCTCGCACCTGCTGCATAAATCAGCGCAGCGGAGGTGAGTACATGAGGCCGCCTTCAGACCACAGCCGGTTTAATCCGCGGTTCAGGCCGCTTGTGCCGAAGTGGCGATCCCAAACCTCGCCGTAGTTTCCGACCGACGCGACAACGTTGATCGCCCAACGATTGTCCAAGCCCATAGAGGCGCCGAGTTCCCCTTCTTGCCCGAGGAAGCGCTTCACTGCAGGATCGGTGGAAGAAAAGGACTTCGCATTGGCAGAATTGATGCCCATCTCCTCAGCCGTCACCATCGCAAAATGAGCGTAGCGAACGATGTCATACCATCGATCATCGCCCTTGCGGACCGCACCTCCCAGTGGTTCCTTGCTGATCACTTCGGGCAGCAAAAGGAAGTTCGACGCGTTGGCTCCAAGGGTTCCCCTGAATTTCGCCAAGCTGGATTGATCAGAAAGGTAGGCGTCGCATCTTTTCGAGAGGAAGGCCTTGCGCAACTCTTCGCCGTCGGAGAATGTGACCGTCTTATAGGTCAGTTTGTGTTTGCTGAAGTACTCTTGCGCTACGACTTCAGCCGGGCCGGCAAGCATGCATACGGTGGCTCCGCGCAACTTGGTGGCTGTCGTAACTTTGAGTTGTGTCGGAACGATGAAGCCGGCGCCGTCATAGTAGTGCACAGTCGCGAACTGCACACCGGATCGGGTCTCACGAGACATCGTCCATGTGAAATTGGCGTAAACAACATCCACCTCTCCGCTTTGGAGTGCGGTCAGGCGCTGTTGTGCGGTCAGCGAAACGAACTTGACTTTTGATGGATCGCCGAAGACCGCCGCAGCGATTGCTCTACAGGCGTCGGCGTCGATGCCCTGCATTACTCCTTGGTTGTCAGGCAGCGAGAACCCTGCGGAAGAGCCGATGACGCCGCAGACCAGGTTGCCCCGCGCCTTCACAGCATTCAGTGTCGGCGACACCGTCGAAGCGGGCTGAGCCGGCTGCGTAGAGCCTTGTGCAAGGCCACCAGTACAGGAGAGCGCCAGAAGCATGGCAGCTGCCGCTTTAACAGAAGATATTTTTGCCATTGCAAATTCCTCAAGTTTGCGGCTTCGCCGCGCATTACACAGATGATGATGAATCAGTACTGATTACCAAGGCACGACGACACCAACTTTGCGTTGCTCGGCTTTGTCGGCGATGTAGGCGCAGGAAACCAGATCCTCAGCCGCCATGCCAAGCGACTTGAACAGCGTGATGTCCTCTGGCCCCTGGCGTGCGGGTACCTTGCCGGTAATCACGTCGCCCACGCAACCCAGAATATGACTTAGCGTGATAACGCCGCGCGAGATCGCGCCGCGGATGTCGCCGCCTAACTCGATTGCACTGTCAGTGAAATCGGTAAAGAGACGGGCCCGCTGGACGAGCGCGTCGTCGATCTCGGCCGTTGTTGGGATGCTCGAGCCAACTGCATTCACGTGCGTTCCCGGCTTAAGAAATCGTCCTAGCAAAAAGGGCTCTGAAGCAGAGGTCACCGTGCAAATCACGTCTGCATTTGCGGACGCCTCAAAGTCGTCGCTAACTGAAAGCCTTCGTCCCAGGATTTCGCTCATGTGACCAGCAAACCTTTCAGCCTTCTCCAGCGAGCGGCCGCAAATCGTGATGCGATCAAAGTCTCTCACCAAGACAAGCGCCTCGAGATGAGTGCGCGCTTCGTCTCCGTAGCCAAAGATCGTGAGCGTTCGTGCATCCTCGCGTGCAAGGACGTCAGTGGCGACGGCACTAGCAGCTCCTGTGCGGATCGCCGTTATATCTCTCCCGTCTAGCACCGCGCGCAGGGCACCTGTTGCGTCGTCGAAGAGGAGTACTGCGCCTTGGTGTGAGCCATATGCGGTGCCGTGATTTGCAGGAAAGACAGAAACGACTTTCACCCCAAATGCCGGGGGCTCCGAGATATGTCCTGGCATGGTGCTGACTGAGCCTCGCCCGTGTGGCAATGACAGAGCTCGCCGGATTGGCTGAATCGCCTTGCCGTCAGACACGAGTGCGAGTGCCTTGCGCGTCAGGTCTACACACTCGCGCATCGTAAAGACTTCGCGAATGTGGTTGCGGTTCAATATTCTCACTTCCATATCAAGTAACGCCTATGTTTTCAAGTCTCGGATGAACATTTGAGGTGCGGCTGCAATCTGCTCGCTTAGCGCATCCAGCAAACGATCAATGTCTGACTCGTTGTTGTAGCAATGGGGCGACACGCGAATCGCCTGGTTGCGGCCTGTCACGCGGATCGAGCGAGATGAGAGTTGGGCAGCGGCAGTTTCAGCATCTGCCAGCCGGATCGAGACGATCCCTGCCATGCGATCTCTCGGTGTTTCTGAGGGCAATCCGATGCGCTCAAGTCCATCGTGAAGCCGCATGGTCAATGACTCGATTTGCGAGTGCACATTCGCCCAGCCAAACGACTCAAAGAATTGCAAGGAAGCGTCCAGCGCGTATATGCCGGAATAGTTGGGATGGGCGTACTGCAGTTGAGATGCCTGCGCAGGTCCGGCGGTCAGCGCATTAACGGCGCCTCGGAACGCGGGAGAGAGCTGTGCGCGCACCCACTTTCTCATCACCAAGAGTGCGAAGCCGAAGCCTGATAGAAGCCACTTGAATGTGGCGGCGCTGTACACATCAACGTACGCGAGGTCTACTGGCGTGGCCCCTAGGGCCTGCACCCCATCGACCACAAGAATCGTCCCGTTGGCTCTGCACGCACGTCCAACTCGCGCCAAATCGATGCGCGTACCCTTGACCCAGTGAACTTGGGACAGCGCCAAGACGCGCGTACGAGAGGACAGCGCCTGCAAGAGTGCCTCTTCCCGCTCGGTTTCATCTACCGCGCTGACAGAAATATCTATCGGCACCAGAACGGCACCAGAGGCCACGGCCGGCCGCCAAGCTTCGCAAAGCGTCGGGTATTCGTCCGCAGCGAAAGCAATCTCATCGCCTGCCCGCCAAGCCAAGCTGTGAGCAAACAAATTGATTCCCTCGGAGGTGCTCGAAGTGAATGACAGGTCTTCACCGGGGATGCTAAGCAGACTGGTCAGTCGCTCCCTGAGGCTCTCTTGCTTGGTTCGCCACTCGTCGCGTCCCAAGATTCCGCGACTCTTTGATTGATCCAAATGATGCGCAACTGCTGCCCCAATACCCGGTGCAGTTAGTCCCGCTGCGGCAGCGTCAAGGTAGGCACATTCGGCAAGGAAGGGGAACTGATCTCGGATGCTGAGGCAAGCTGGCATCAGTGGTTCTGATGAAGTCAACATTTTGTTGACTCTAGCACTTATCGTTGAAGTTCAAGAGGTTTCCGAGTGCCTTGGTCAACAACTTGTTGTTTCTTCAACGATATGTTGTTGCGCTGAAGCTTCGCCGGTGAGACAGTTAGGCACGCGCGATGCCTACCCATGCCGCGATGTCGCTCTGAGTTGGACTCGGGCGTGATGAATAGAATCTGCCCCCAGATCTCGATGAGATGGCAGCCACCAACGCACTTTGATGCCTCGTACCCTGAAGTCCGTGAAGCCCGTCGGCGATTCGCCATCAAAGGATTCGGAGGCGCCATCTAGTCGACGCGCTGTGGATCGCCGTCCGCAGACCCGTGCGGAGGAGATCATGATGCTGAACGCGTTGAAGAGCGTCGTGGAAGGCTTGGAAGCAATCATTGGTCCAAGCGTCGAAATCGTGCTTCACGACATACGACATCCACGCTCATCGACCTACGCGATCGCAAACGGGCACGTGACCGGCCGCAGAGTTGGAGATCCCATCGTTGCGGCACCCTCCAACGATAAAGGCTTTTGGTTTCATGAAGGCGCTCATGACAACGTCGAAGTTCCAGACAAGTCCGTTGTCTACAAATCGCGGGCCAAGGATGGACGCGAACTAAAATCCACGACCATCGCACTGCGAAATTCTGCGGGCGAGGTTTTCGCCACAGTGTGTGCGAATAGCGACCTAACCCTGTTCCAGTTGCTGCAGTCGCACCTTCAGCAGATCATGCAACCGCCGGCCGAAGGCTCGCAACCATCGAGAGGGCGCCTCAGCGTTGACGAGTTGATTGAGGAAATCATCGCTGACGCAATGAACAGCGTTGCTAAGCCGGCCATCGCGATGGACAAGGAAGACAAGTTGAAAGTACTTCAGTCGATGGTCGAGCGCGGCGTCTTCGTTATCAAGGGCAGCGCCGAAAAGGTAGCTCGCCATCTCCAAGTTACGCGATTCACCGTGTATAACTATCTCGCAGAATTGAAAGAGCTAGAGCAATCGGGACGTAACGGTAGCTAAGCTGCTAACCCGGCTAACTTCCCTCGAAAGTGCAATCTACTTCTATGGGGTGGGCGCTTCCGCCGCAGGCGTCAGTGCTAAGCTGGAATCGAGCGTTCGCCGCACCCGAGATTTGGCTCCAACATCGGAGCACTAACGGACAACGTTCGCACCCCGCCAGAGGCCCATCTCCGGGCCCGAGCCCGTACGGTTGGATCCCTCAACGTTGCTTGCAAAAGTGGGTGCCTTGCTGGAGCCGTGGCGCAATGACGCCGCTTTGCGAGATTGAGTGCTGCAAGGGGATTTTCGAATCGAAACTTGCAGCTGAAGTCGGGCACTGAATTTATAGCGCCTTTTACGAGGGTAGACGCGCTATGCGCTCCGATTCGGCTCTTCGCCGACGCCGTGCCGCTCGTGCTCCTCGCCCTTTCAGAGCGAGCCGTCTCCAGCCGATCACCACGCCTGTGAGGCTGAGCGCCGTGCCGTCCAGGCCTAGCTGTCGAGTTGCAATAGGTTGTTCCCACAAAGGCGGGAGGCTGGTGGTTGGTGTGCCAGAGCGCAGTGCGGGCGCTCGCAGTTGTAGTAGCGCAGGAAAGCTGGCAGCCAGGCGGTGCGCTCGGCACTGTTGGCCCAGGTGCGTCCATAGGCCCATTCGCGCAGACAGGTCTGAATGAAACGCTCGGCCTTGCCGTTGGTCTGGGGGCGGTAAGGCCGGGTGAAGGTGTGCTTGATGCCCAGAGCCTGACAGGTCTTGGGGCTCAGCCTTGTTTGAAACCGTATCTTCCGCCGGCGCAATGGCTATACAAGTGTCGTTCGGATCAACGCGGCAAAAGCCCTCTAGTGGCACGATTCGGCGGCACGCCGTGCCACGTGCATCAGTGCTGGTAATCTGATCTGCTGGCCGCTCTCGCCGAAAGCAGTCGTTCGTCGTTGCACGCGCGACTGGCGGCTCACAGTCTGTACCGGACACATGGCAGCCCGCGGGTGCGACCGATGCGTGCTACTGCTCTATTCCGCGACAATCGTCGCATAGCACGTGCCCCTAGCGGACGACCACACCCTGTAAGCTGACGGTAGTTTTGGCGGTATCAGACTTTTGGATGGCAGTTGTTTCCGAGATAAATCAAATACTTAGCAGTTAGATGAGGATCCTGCTGGGGGCACCAGCTTCAAGCCCGCACATGCCCACGCTTGTGCGGGCTTTCTCTTTGGGGGGCATTGCGCGATGCACCTTGTAAAGCCGTTGACATACACCCCCCAGCCGCGTTCCTAGACTGGCTGCGCCGCCCCCGGGCGTCTACAGCTTCGGCGCCAGTCGCCGCAACCCCTGCATGTCGCGGATCACGCAATGGGACTTCGCCATCTCGATCAGCCCCTGGCCTTGCAGCTGGCTCATCACGTTCGAGGTCATCACGCGGCTCAGGCCGGTGATGTTGGCCATCTCCTGGTGCGTGAAGGAGACGCCGATCGCCACGCCCGTTGCCTGCGTCTCGCCGTAGGTGTCGGCCAGCTGCAGCAGGTGGTGCACGACACGCTCGGCCGCGCTGGTCTGGCTCAGCAGCAGGTTCTGCTGCGCCAGCACGCGCAGCTTGGTGCCCATGAGCCACAGCACCTGCCGCAGACAGGTGGCGTCGGCCTGCATGCAGCGCAGCAGATGGGTGCGCTCGATCTGGCGCGCCATCCCGTCGCACGAGGCCACGGCCGTCATCGACTGCCGGCCATCCAGAAAGGCGCTGCACTCGCCCACCAGGCCATGGCGGCCGACGATGGCCAGGTGCTTCTCGTGACCGGATTCGGACCACAGCATCAGCCGGACCCGCCCCTGTTCGATGAGCTGCACATGCGTTGCGGCATCCCCCTGCGAGAACAGCGTCTGGCCCTTGCGGAAAGCCACCGCAGGCAGGGCGCCGGCTGCCGTCAGTGCCTGCCAGTCGAACTGCGGCACCTCGATCCAGGCCGAGGGCGAAGCCGCCGCGCCGGCGTGCGGATTCATCGCTTCAAGCACCCCAAGGCCTCCACAACAACAGCGTCATGACCCATCCATTTTCTTCATACCGAAAGCTTTTCCCCATCCTGGAGAACACCGTCCAGTTGTCGAGCTGCTCGCAGAGCGCGATGAGCCTGCCGGTCAAGCAGGCCATCGACGACTACCTGGCGGTGTGGACCACGCGTGGTGCCGACTGGGGCTACTGGATGGAACAGGTGGCGCTGGCGCGTGCCGAGTTCGCTCGCATGATCCATGCCGATGCCGACGATGTGGCGGTGCTCGGCAGCGTGTCCGATGCCGCGTCCAGCATCGCCTCGGCACTGCGCTTCGAGGACGGGCGCGACGGCATCGTCACCGGCAGCCTGGACTTTCCTTCGGTCTGCCACGTGTGGCTGGCGCAGCAGTCGCGGCGCGGCGCCCGGGTGCATTTCGTGCAGGCCCGACCCGGCGCGAGCGACACCACGGCCCGGCTCGTGCAGGCCATCGACGCGTCCACCGCGCTGGTCTCCGTGTCGCAGGCCTGCTTCTATGACGGGCAGCTCGTGGACATCGCCGCCACGGGTGCCGCCGCGCGCGCGCAGGGCGCGCTGCAGTTCGTCGATGCCTACCAGTCGGCCGGTTCGCTGGCCATCGACGTGCGCGCCCAGGGCGTCGACATGCTCGCCGCCGGCGCCCAGAAGTACCTGCTGGGCATTCCGGGCATCGCCTTCCTCTACGTGCGACCCGAGCTGGCTCGCCAGCTGGAGCCGGCCGTCACCGGCTGGTTCGGCCGGGTCAATCCCTTCGCCTTCGATCCTGCCCGGCTGGACTTTGCCGCGAGTGCGCAACGCTTCAACACGGGCACGCCCCCCATGATGTGCGCGAGCGTGGCGCGCGCCAGCATCGGCCTGCTCAACGGGATCGGCGTGCCGGCCATCGAGGAGTGGCTGGGCCTGCTCTCGGCCGTGGCGCTGGAAGAGGCGCCACGTCTCGGACTCGAGGTGGTGAGCCCGACGGCCCCCGGCGCCAAGGGGGCCAACACCGCGATCCGCGTGCGCAACGCCGCCGACGTGGAGGCGCGGATGCTGGCTGCCGGCTTCGTGGTGTCGGCCCGCAACGACGTGATCCGCATCGCGCCGCACTTCTACAACACGGCGGAAGACGTGGTCGGCGCGCTGCGTGAGCTGGCGCGACTGACGCGCTGAACGGCACCGTCATGGATGCCATTCCCGCTTCCATCCATTGCGCGTCGGTGCTGTGCGCCGTGCCCGCCGACCGGGCGTTGGCCTTCCTGGTCGACGGCCTGGAACTCGGCCGCTGGGCGCTGGGCTGCTGGCAGACCCGTGACGTGGGTGATGGCGTGGTGCAGGGCCATTCGCTGTTCGACGGCTCCGAGGGCTTTGTGCGGCCGGTGCTCGATGCGGCGCGCGGCAGGGTCACCTATCACGTCGGCGGCGCGCCCGATGCGCTGGCGCCCCGCATCCACGCCACGGTCGAGTCCGCGCCCCTGCCTGGCACAACGACCCGCGGCTGCCGCATCAGCCTGCATGCGGCCCGCACGCCCGACATGGACGACGCACGCTGGCTGCGCCTGGTGCGCTGCCACGAGGTGGAAGTGCTGCTGATCCAGTCGCTGCTTGCCCGATGAGCTTTCTTTTCCACGACGCCATGAACCGAGGACCCCTGCCATGAACCGACGCCAGTTCAGCCGCCTCTTTCCCGCCGCCTGCGCGCTGCCCGCGCTTTCGTCGCTGCCGCTTGCCGCGGGCGCCAAGCCCTACAGCGGCCCGGTGCGCGTGCTGGTGGGCTTTCCGCCAGGAGGCGCCACCGACGTGGTGGCCCGCGCCATCGTCGACCGCCTGGGCAAGGCCATGAACGGCCAGGTCTTCGTCATCGACAACAAGCCCGGCGCCGGTGGCCAGATCGCGGCGCAGGCGCTGAAGGCCGCCGCGCCCGACGGCTCGACCATCATGCTGTCCATCGATCACACGCAGGTCATCGTGCCGCTCACGATTGCGGCGGCAGGCTATGACGCGGTGCGCGACTTCACGCCGCTGGCCGGCGTGGCCAGCTACTACAACGTGCTGGCGGTGAGCGCGGCCACGGGGGTCACCTCGATGGCCGAACTCGGCAGTTGGGTCAAGGCCCGGCCCACCGAGGCCAACTACGGCATCCCGGCCGCAGGCAGCGTGCCGCAGTTCATCGGTCATGTGATCGGCCAGTCCTTCGGCGTGCCGCTGAACTCCGTGCCCTACAAGGGCGGCGCGCCGATGGTGCAGGACCTGCTCGCCGGCCAGATCCCGATCGGCATCGCCTCGATGACCGAGTTGATCGAGCACCACCGGGTCGGCAAGGTGCGCATCCTCGCCAGCTCGGGCGAGACGCGCAGCCGCACCGCGCCGGACATTCCCACCTTCCGCGAGCTGGGCTTTGCGGGCATCGACAAGAACCCCTGGCTCGCCTTCTTCGGCCCCAGGGGCGTGCCGCCCGAGGTGGTCGAGCCCTTCGAGCGTGCCGTGCGCACCGTGCTGGCGCAACCGGACCTGCAGGAGCGGCTGGCCAAGATGGGCAACGAGGTCACGCCCGCGTCCTCCGCCGAGGTGGGGCGCTGGGTGGTCGACGCCAACGCCACCTGGGGCAAGGTGATCCGCGATTCCGGCTTCAAGGCGACATGAACGGCCGCCGCTTCATCCTGAGCGGCTCGCGCTGGGAAGAGCTGGCCGGCTATGCACGGGCGGTGGTCGATGGCCGCTGGGTCTTCGTCTCCGGCACCGTGGGACAGGACTTCCGCACTGGCCGCCTTCCCGAGGGCGCCGCAGCCCAGGCCGAACTGGCGCTCGACACCATCGGCGATGCGCTCGCCGAGGCGGGCGCCGGCTTCGACGACGTGGTGCGCGTGCGCGTCTACGTGCCCGACCGCGGCGATGTGGTGGCCGTCAGCCATGCGTTGCGACGGCGACTGGGCGACAACCGCCCGGCCAACACCACCGTGTGCAGCCCGCTCGCCGTGGAGGGCGCACGGGTCGAGATCGAAGTGACCGCCCGACGCAACGCCTGACCTTCTCCCTCCCAACCAGGACCACCGATGACCCTACTGACCCAGCTTGCCGCGGCGATGCGCGCGCAGACCATCCGCACCATCGACCTCACCCACACGCTGAGCGAAGACTTTCCGCCGCTGCAGCTGCCGCCCCAGTTCGGCCAGGTGGCGGCCTTCAAGAAGGAACGCATCTCGCGCTACGACGAAGCCGGCCCGGGCTGGTACTGGAACAACTTCTCCTGCGGCGAACACACGGGCACGCATTTCGACGCGCCCGCCCACTGGGTGAGCGGCCGCGACCATGCGGGCAACACCGTCGACACCATCGCACCCGAGCAGTTCATCGCGCCGGCCGTGGTGGTCGACGCCAGTGCGCAGGTGGCCGAGGACGACGACTGGCTGCTGACGGTGGAGTTCCTGCAGGCATGGGAGTCGGCGCACGGCCGCATCCCGAAAGGTGCCTGGGTGCTGCTGCGCACCGACTGGTCGAAGCGCCTGGCGGACCCGGCCGCCTTCGTCAACATGCGTGAGGATGGCGCGCACACCCCCGGCCCCACGCAGGCGGCGGTCGAATGGCTGATCCGCGAGCGCGAGGTGCATGGCTTCGGCGTGGAGACCATCAACACCGATGCCGGCCAGTCCTACGCCTGGCCGCTGGCCTACCCGTGCCACACGCTGATGCACGGTGCCAACCGCTACGGCCTGCAGTGCCTGCGCAACCTCGATCAGCTGCCGCCCACCGGCGCGCTGATCATCTCGGCACCACTCAAGATCGAGGAAGGCTCGGGCAGTCCGCTGCGGGTGCTGGCGCTGGTCGAGGCGCCCGACGCAGCGGCTGCGTAGCGCCGCCCAGCGCCCGCGCCCGCAACTGCCCACAGCCGCCATCTACATCCTGCCCCGCTGAGTGCCGCAGCTTGGTGAGGATGCCGCGCTCGTGCAGCGTGCGCGCCATGCGCTCGCAATGGTCCAGCGCAGGGCGGGCGAAGCCGCTGCCTTCCACACTGTTGAAGGGGATGAGGTTGAGTACGCCCCATCGGCCGCGCAGCAGGCGCACCAGGCCCTCGATGTCCTCGGGCCGGTCGTTGATGCCTTCCAGCAGCGTCCACTGGTACTGCACGGGGTAGCCGCTGGCGCGGGCATACGCATCGGCCGCCTCCACCAGTTGCTCGGGCGTGAGGTCGGGCGCGCGCGGCAGCAGGCGGCGGCGCAGCGCGGCATCGGTGGTGTGCAGCGACAGGGCCAGCGCGGGCCGCACCGTCTGCCGGTGCAGCCGCTCGAAGGCACGCGGGTCGCCCACGGTCGAGAAGACCAGGTTCTTGTGGCCGACGTTGCCCACGGTGCCCAGGAAGTCGATGGCCTCCAGCACGCCGTCGAGGTTGTGCGAGGGCTCGCCCATGCCCATGAACACCACGCGGCTCACCGGTCGCCGGGCCCGTGCCAGGGCCACCTGGGCCACGATCTCGGCGCTGCGCACCTGGCGCAGCAGGCCGGCCTGGCCCGTCATGCAGAACTGGCAGCCCACCGCGCAGCCGACCTGCGACGAGACGCACACGCCGCCGCGCGGCAGCAGCACGCTTTCCACCGTCTGGCCATCGGCCAGGCCCACCAGCAGGCGCTCGGCGCCGTCCTCACCGGGGTGCACCGCCTGCACGCGCGCCAGCGCCGCCAGCTCGGCATCGATGGCGGGCAGTTCGGCCAGCAGGCCGGCGGGAAAGTAGTTGGCGGTCGGTCGCTTGCCGCCATCGCGCGGCAGCGCCTGCGACCAAGTGCGCAGGATGCGGTGCTCGTGGCTGGGGCCCGCGCCAGCGGCGCGCAGGCGAAGGCGCAGGTCGTGGAGGTGCATGGGGTGGGGTCGAAGGCGGCGATGCTAGCGCGCCCGCCTTCGACCCTGCCCCGCGCGGCCTATCCGCCGGTCACCGACATGTGCCGCACCAGCCGCACGGGCTGTTCGCGCCCGGTGATGCGGAAGTCGTGGCCCTGCGGCTTGTGGGCGATGGCGCCCTCGATGGCGGCGTGCAGCGCGTCGTCGCTGGCCGAGGCGCGCAGGGCGCTTCGCAGGTCGGTGCCGTCCTCATGGCCCAGGCAGGTGTGGAGCATGCCCATGGCGGTGACGCGCACGCGGTTGCAGTCGCCGCAGAAGTGCTGCGTCAGCGGCGTGATGAAGCCGAGCAGGCCGCCGGTCTGCGCCACGCGCGCATAGCGGGCCGGACCGCCGCTGCCTTCGGCCACATCGGCAAGCGTCCAGCGCTGCGCGATCTGCCGGCGCAGCGCCGCCAGGCTCAGGAAGCCGTCTGCCCGGTCCATGCCGGTGTCGCCGAGCGGCATGGTCTCGATCAGCGTCAACGCCATGCCGCGGCCATGCGCGAAAGCGATCAGGTCGTGGATCTCGTGCTCGGTGCTGCCGCGCAGCGCGACGGCGTTGAGCTTGACGGCCAGGCCCGCGTCCAGCGCGGCGTCGATGCCGTCCAGCACCGCCTGCAGCGAGCCGCCGCGCGTGAGCTGCGCAAAGCGATCGGCGTCGAGCGTGTCGAGCGAGATGTTGATGCGCCGCACGCCGGCCGCGGCCAGCCCTTCGGCCAGCTGCGGCAGGCGGGTGCCGTTGGTGGTGAGCGTCAGCTCGTCCAGCGAGCCGTCCCGCAGGCCATCGGACAGGCCCTCGAACAGCGAGAGGATGCCGCGGCGCACCAGCGGCTCGCCGCCCGTGATGCGCAGCTTGCGCACGCCCTGGCGCATGAAGGCACGCGCCACGCGCTCCAGCTCCTCCAGCGACAGCAGCTCCGGGCTGGGCTGGAAGCGCATGTCCTGCGGCATGCAGTAGACGCAGCGCAGGTTGCAGCGGTCGGTGACCGACAGGCGCAGGTAGCGCACCGCGCGGCCGAAAGGGTCGACCAGGGGCGGCATCGCGACCCGGGTGCGGGTGTCCATCAGCATGCGGTGGCCTCCAGGCGGGCAGCGGCTCGCATCGCGTCCACGTCGACGAATTTCTCGCGCGGCTTGCCCAGGGCGGTGCCACGGGCCAGCTCCGCGCGGTCGATGCGCTGCCAGGCGCCATGGTCCACGGCGCGTTCGCAGGCGGCCTGCATGGCGGGGGTCGGCGACACGTGCCGCTCGCGCAGCAGGGGCAGGTCGGCCAGCACGGCTTCGGCCGTCTGCACGCCGCAGGCGCGGTTGCTGCCGATGGTGCCCTGCGGCCCGCGCTTGGCCCAGCCGCAGACATACAGCCCGGCCACGGGCCGGCCGGCTTCGGTGATGCGTCCTTGCGCATTGGCATGCACGCCTCGCCCGGCGTCGTAGGGCACACCGGGCAGCGGCAATGCGCGTCGGCCCACGCTGGCGAAGACCAGCCCGCAATCCAGCGTCAGCTCGCCGCCGGCCGGGGCCTCCGGTGGACGGACGAAGTGCATGGCCTGCACCCGCCCGTGGCCGCTGATGGCGGCCGGCGTGAGGTGGAAGCGGAACATGCAGCGCCGCGGCTGCGCGGGCGCATGCGTCGAAAAGCCTTGCAGCAGTTGGATCGCCGCGCGGGCTTCGGCGTCCGCCTCGGGCAGTGGCTCGAAGCTGCGTGCCGTCCAGTCGCTGTCGTCCAGCAGCGCATCGCAGCCGGCCAGGGTGCCGAACTCGTGCAGCTCCTTGGGCGAGAAGCGCGTCTGCGCCGGCCCGCGGCGGCCCACCACGACCACCTCGCGCACGCGGCTGTCGGCCAGGGCGTCCAGGGCATGGGCGGCGATGTCGGTGCGGCGCAGTTCGTCCATCGGCCGCAGCAGGATGCGCGCGACGTCCAGCGCCACGTTGCCGTGGCCCACCACCACGGCCCGTTCGGCCGACAGGTCGAAGTGGCAGTCGCGCTGGTCGGGGTGGCCGTTGTACCAGCCGACGAAGTCGCCGGCCGCATGGCAGCCGGGCAGGTCCTCGCCGGGTATGCCGAGGCGCCGGCTCTGCGCGGCGCCGGTGGCCAGCACCACCGCGTGGTAGCTGCGGCGCAGGTCCTCCAGCGTCACATCCTGGCCCAGCGCCACGCCGCCCACGAAGCGCAGGCCCGGCATGGCGGCGATGCGCTCGAACACGGCGCTCACCTGTTTGAGCTTGGGATGGTCCGGCGCCACGCCGTAGCGCACCAGGCCATGCGGCACCGGCAGGCGCTCGATCAGGTCCACCTGCAGGCCGGGGATGCCGGCGCGCAGCAGCGCCTCGGCGGTGTAGAAGCCGCTGGGGCCGGCGCCGACGACGGCGATGCGGGGGCCGACGGGTGGGGCACTCATGCGCCTGCGCCCTGCGGCAGCGCCGGCGCGCCCGGCAGCGGTGGCAGGCGCTGCGTGAGCACGGGCGTCAGCGCGGCGCGCTCGCGGTTGAGGCCGATCCATTCCTTCTTGTCCGCCGGCAGCAGGAAGTCCGCCTGGATGGCACCGACCGGGCAGATGGGCGCGCAGCCGCCGCAGTCGATGCAGTTGTCGGGATCGATGTAGGTCATGCGGTCGTCGACGTGGAAGCACTCCACGGGACAGACGGTGACGCATTCGGTGTAGCGGCAGCCGCTGCACAGGTCGGTGACGACGTAGGCCATGGGGGTGTCCGTCTCCAATCAGAGGGCTGCGATCTGGACCAGCGTGTCCGAGAAGGTCGGTGCCCGTCCCAGGTCCGCGAACACCGTCGGCGTGATCGCATGCACGTTGCCGGTGCCACGGCTGCTGCGGTGCCAGTAGCCCGAGGGCGCCACCACCAGGCCGGGCATCACGTCGGCCGACAGCGTGGCCTTGGCCTCGAAGGCGCCGCGGTCGTTGAACACGCGGATGGGCGTGCCGGCCTCGATGCCGCGCCGGCCGGCGTCTTCCGGATGCAGCAGCACCAGCTGTTCCTCGCCGGCCTGCATCTGCTGCGCCGGCAGGTTGCCGAAGTTGGAGTTGAGGAAGGCATGGCTCTTGGGCGAGATCAGGCTCAGCGGATAGCGCTCGGCCAGCGCTGGCGCGGTGGCCGGCGTCTCGTTGGGACGGATGTAGTGCGGCAGCGGGTCCACCGGCTCGCCCGACTGGTCGGCACCGTAGCCCTGGCGGAACAGCGGCGCGACGAAGTTGCCCCCTTCGGCCAATGAGGACTTGAATTCGCACTTGCCCGAAGGCGTCGGAAAGTTGCCCTCGCGGTGCGGCGCCCAGTCGGCCGCGGCGGGCATGGCCAGGCGCATGTAGCCGCGCGCCTTGAGCTCGTCCAGCGTGATGCCCTGCATCACGGGGCTGCTCCAGTCCATCGACTCCGCGATCATCTGCGCGTCGCTGCGCTGGAAGAAGGGGTCGTCGATGCCCAGTGCCTTCGCCAGCCGGCGGAAGAGCTCGGTGTTGGGGATGGCCTCGCCCAACGGCGCGATGGCCTGGTTGTTGTAGCTGAGGTAGAGGTGGCCCCAGGAGAACATGATGTCCTCCTGCTCCAGCTGCGTGGTGGCAGGCAGCACGATGTCGGCATAGCGCGCCGTGTCGGTCATGAAGTGCTCGCTGACCACGGTGAACAGGTCCTCGCGCGCCAGGCCCTGGGCGATCCTGTCCTGCTCGCACACCATGGCCATGGGGTTGGCGTTGTAGACGAAGAGGGCGCGGATGGGCGGCCCCGAAGGCAGCTCGCCATTGAGCGCCGGGCCCAGTCGCCAACTGTTGATCACGCGCATCGAGGCCGGCTGCAGGTCCGGCCGCATCAGGCCCGGCCAGTTGACCGGGAAGGCCCAGATGGGCAACTGCAGCAGGCCGCCGCCCACATGCTTCCAGGCGCCGATCAGCGCCGGCAGGCAGGAGATGGCGCGCACCGTTTGCCCGCCGCCCGCATGGCGCTCCACCGCCACGCCGATGCGGATCACGGCCGGCGGCGTGCTGGCGTACTCACGCGTGAGCTTGAGGATGTCCTCGACCGGAATGCCCGTCTCCCCGGCCGCGAACTCGGGCGTGTACTGCGCCACGCGCTCGGCCAGCTCGTCGAAGCCGACGGTGTGCTGCGCGATGTAGTCGCGGTCCAGCTGGCCTTCCTTGATCAGGATGTGCGCCATGGCCAGCGCCAGCGCACCGTCGGTGCCGGGTCGGATGGGGATGTGCCAGTCGGCCAGCCGCGCGGTGCGCGTGCGCACCGGGTCGATCACCACCAGCTTGGCGCCGTTCTTCTTGGCCTGCTCGATGAAGGGCCAGTGGTGCGAGTTGGTGCTGAGCGTGTTGCAGGCCCACAGGATGATGTAGCGCGCATGCACGAAGCTCTCGGGGTCCACGCCCGGCGTGTGGCCGATGGTCATCATGTAGGCGGTGCACGAGCCCGAGTCGCAGAAGGTGCGCTCGCACACGGTGGCGCCCAGCTTGTTGAACAGCGGATCGCCCACGTTCAGTCCGTTGAGGATGCCCTGCGTGCCCAGGTAGCTGTAGGGCAGGATGGCCTGCGGCCCGTCCTGCGCGATCACGTCCTTGAAGCGCGCGGCGATCTCGGCAATGGCCTCGTCCCAGCCGATGCGCTCGAACTGGCCGCTGCCCTTGGGGCCGGTGCGCCGCATGGGGTAGAGCAGGCGCTGGTCGCTGTAGACGCGGTCCTGGTAGTTGTTGACCTTGACGCACAGGCGCCCGCGGGTGAAGGGATGGTCGGGATTGCCGCGCACGGCGATGGCCTTGCCATCTTCGACCGTGGTGATGAGGGAGCAGGTGTCGGGGCAGTCATGCGGGCAGGCGCCCATCACGGTGGTGCGGGTCATGGCGTTCTTTCCTTTCGCTCGTCGGCGCATCGGTGGGATGCATCGAGTCTGGCGAGGCAAGGCCCCGAAGCCCTTGTCCGGGTTTGCTCTGTTCTTGTCCCGCTCGGCCATGTCGACCATTGGCACGGAAACTGCGTGCAGCGCCCCACACCCACCGCCGCGGCGCATCGACAACCCCGCCAGCACCATGTTGGGACATTCGGTCGACAAGTACGTCAACAGCACGATGCACCAGACCTCCAATGCGCAGGGCTGGCGTCATGTCCTGGCCGAGCGCTGGAGCCATGCGGCGGGCGAGCTGCCGCGGCTGGTGCCGCGCGACACCGAGGTCGCCATCCAGCTCGGCGGCCACACCCGCGTGGACCGCCGGGGCGGCGGCCGGCGCGAGAACACCGTGGGGCGGCCGGGCACCATCTGGCTGTGCCCCGCCGGCATCGAAGAGGAATACATCAACGTCGTCCAGCCCATGGCCGACTGCCTGCACCTGTTCCTGCCGGCCCGGCCGTTTGCCGACACGGTGCAGCGCGAGTTCGACATCGATCCTGCGCGCGCCGTGCTGCGCTACCAGACCATCGAGCACGATCCCTTCGTGGCGGCCGTCGCACAGCAGATCGTGGCCGAGCTGAACCAGGAGTCGGGCGCCGGCCGGCTGCTGGTGGAAAGCCTGTCGGTGGCGCTCAGCGCCCACCTGCTGCGTCACTATGCCGAGGAAGGGCCCGCACGGCCGCTGGTCGAGAAGGCGGCGCGCCCCATGGACAGCCGACGTCTGGCCCGGGTGCTCGACGCCATCGATGCCAGGCTGGACCTGGAGCTGAGCGTGGCCGAACTGGCCGAGGTCGCCTGCATGAGCGTGGGCCACTTCACCCGCAGCTTCCGCGCTGCGACCGGCCAGCCGCCGCATGCCTTCGTCGCCGAGCGGCGCATCGCGCGGGCCAAGGCCTGGCTGCGCGAACGTGAATGCCCCATCGAGGAGATCGCCTATGCAGCGGGCTTCTCCACGGCCGCGAGCTTCTCCAAGGCCTTCCGCCGCGCCACGGGCTGCACGCCGCGGGAGTACCGGCTGCTCGGCCGGCGCTGAGCCTCGCCGGTCTTCCGGACCGCCCTGCTGCAGGGCCTCGTCACCCGTCTTCGACCTGCTTCGGCAGGGCCTGCCTGCGCCCGCTTCTCCCTTCGCCATGCTGCACCGCAATTCAGGGTAAGTCCGTGAACGCGGACTGGTCCAGCGCTCCCAATAATCGCCGCCAGTCAAGAAGGCTACTCCAGAGTACCCTTTTCGGCCATTGAGGCGCTGGCCCCGCACTGCGGCGGTCAGCCCGAATTCAGGCTTCAGGAGTCGCATGCCTACTGAGTCCCTCGTCTCGCCCTGGCCCGGTGCCAGCGAACGCCAGCAACGCCACGGCGCCAAGCGCGACGCGGTGCTGCAGGCGGCGGCGGCGCTGTTCACCAGCCGCGGCGTGCAGGGGACTTCCATCGACGACATCGCCCGCCGGCTGGGCGTGACCAAGCCCACGGTCTACCACTACGTCCAGGCCAAGGAGCAGATCCTCTTCGAATGCATGCAGCGCGGCCTGGCCGCCCTGCGCGACGCGGTACCTGCGCCGCTGGGCGCCGTGCCGCCCACCCAGGCCCGCAGCCATCTGCGCGAGGCGCTGCAGGCCTATGCCGGCGCGGTGACCAGCCCCTTCGGCCTGTGCGTGGTGCGCCTGGGGGAGGAGCTGCTGGCCGCGCCGCGGCGCGAGGAACTGGCCGCGCTGCGCGCCGAGATCGATGCCCGTTTCCATGCGCTCATCGACCCCGGCATGCAGTCCGGCTGGATCGTGCGCAGCGATGCGGCCATGGCGGTCTACACCGTGGTCGGCGCGCTGGGCGGCATCGGCCGCTGGTACCGCCCTGACGAGCATGCCGACCAGAGCCTGCAGGACGCCGTGCGCCACGGCATCGAGATGCTGATGCGCGGCGTGCTGGCCGAGCCTGCCCCGGCGCCGGCCCCGCAGGCCGCACCCTCCAACCTGCCCTGGGGAGCCCCGATGCCCGAGATCCGACGTGAAATGCATTTCGACGGCCGCATGGTCCGCTGCTTCGTGCAGCGGCCCGGCAGCATCGCGCAGATGCTGGTGGACGCCGTGGCGGGCGATGCCGAGGCGGACGCGCTGGTGTGCGGCGCGCTGCGGCTGAGCTGGCGCGAACTGCAGCACGCCGTCGCCCGCTGTGCCGGCGGCCTGGCCGCGCGCGGCGTGACGGCGGGCGAGCGCGTCGCCCTGTACCTGGGCAACGGGCCCGAGTTCGTGATCGCCACGCTGGCCTGCGCCTGGCTCGGTGCGGTGGCCATGCCCATCAGCATGCGGGCACGCACCGCCGAGCTGGCCTACAACCTGGCCGATGCCGAGGCCGCCGTGCTGATCTGCGCCGAGGAGTTGCAGGCCCTGGTGCCCGATGCCCAGAGCCTGCCGGCCCTGCGGCTGCGCGTGGCCACCGGCCAGGTGGCGCCCGGCTTCGAGGCCTTCGACGCACTGATGCAGTCGGCCCCGCGCCTGCAGCCGCAGCCGGTGCAGGAGGAAGACCTGGCCGTGCTGCTCTACACCTCGGGCACCACCGGCCGGCCCAAGGGCGCCATGATCAGCCACTTCAACGTGGCCCATTCGGTGCAGCACTTCGCCCATGCCATGCAGCTGGGCCCGCGAGACCGCAGCCTGGTGGCCGTGCCGCTCAGTCACGTCACGGGCCTTGTCGCGCAGCTCTACACCCTGGTGCACTGCCGGGGCTGCATGGTGCTGATGCCGCAGTTCAAGGCCGCCGACTGCGTGCGGCTGATCGAGCAGGAGCGCATCACGCACAGCATCATGGTGCCGGCCATGTACAACCTGTGCCTGCTGTTGCCCGAGATGGCCGAACACGACCTGGGCAGCTGGCGCATCGGCGCCTATGGCGGCGCCTCCATGCCCACCGCCACCATCGAGGCGCTGGCCGAGCGCCTGCCCGGCCTGACGCTGATGAACGCCTACGGCGCCACCGAGACCTGCTCGCCCGCCACCATCATGCCGGCCGGCATGACGGCCACGCACCGCGACAGCGTGGGCCTGCCCGTGGCCTGCGGCGACATCTGCGTGGTGGACGAGGCCGGCAACGAACTGCCGCGCGGCGAGGCCGGCGAGATCTGGATCGCCGGGCCCATGGTGGTGCGGGGCTACTGGCGCAACGAGGCGGCCACGGCCAGCGAGTTCCGCGGCGGCTTCTGGCGCTCGGGCGACATCGGCAGCATGGATGCCGACGGCTTCCTGCGCATCCTCGACCGCAAGAAGGACGTCATCAACCGCGGCGGCTACAAGATCTTCTGCGCCCAGGTCGAGAACGTGCTGGCCGAACACCCACGCGTGGTCGAGGCCGCCCTCGTCGGCGTGCCCTGCGCGGTGCTGGGCGAGCGGGTGCATGCCTTCGCCTGCGTGGACCGCATGGACGAAGACCTGCAGGCCGCGCTGGCCGCCTTCTGCGCCGAGCGCCTGTCCGACTACGCCGTGCCCGAGACCTGGACGCTGGGCACCGAGCCGCTGCCGCGCAACCTCAACGGCAAGATCCTCAAGCGCGAGCTGCGCCAGACGCTGCGCGCCGCCCTGGGCTGAACAAGAACGACGCAGGAGACCCGAGCATGAAGCGCATGCGCATTTCCCAGCAGACCATCGTCTTCGCCCTGTTCCTGCTGCTGTTCGGTGGCTTCGCGCTGCTGCTGCCCGGCTTCGCCCAGGTCGACAACCTGCTGACGCTGGTGCAGAACGTGGCCATCCTCGGCATCCTGGGCCTGGGCATGGCCACGGTGGTCATCGGGCGGGGCATCGACATCTCGATGATCGCGGCGCTGGCGGTGCCGTCGGGGCTGCTGCTGCAGCTGGTGCAGAACGGCCACAGCCTGCCCTCGGCCTGCCTGATCGCGCTGGCGCTGTCGCTGGTCTTCGGCGCGGTCAATGGCTGGCTGATCGCCTATGCCGAGGTGCCCTCGCTCTTCACGACGCTGGCTTCGGGGCTCTTCCTGGCGGGGCTGGGGCAGGCCTTCTTCTTCCAGCTCGAAGTGGTGCAGTGGCCCGCGGCCCTCGACAGCCTGGCCTGGCTGGGCCGCGGCACGCTCGCGGGCGTGCC
Source organism: Pseudacidovorax sp. DMC4 (assembly GCF_056314265.1). Classification (NCBI taxonomy): domain Bacteria; kingdom Pseudomonadati; phylum Pseudomonadota; class Betaproteobacteria; order Burkholderiales; family Comamonadaceae; genus Pseudacidovorax; species Pseudacidovorax sp. DMC4. Next base: position 37,201 of record NZ_JBQUYR010000021.1, read on the forward strand.
CATGCCCGTGATCATGTTCGGGCTGTCGGCCGCGGCCATGGCCTTCTTCCTGCGGCGCATGCGGGCTGGCGCCTTCATCTATGCGCTGGGCGACAACCCCAATGCCGCGCGGGCCACCGGCCTGCCCACCCGGCCCATGGTGGTGCTGGAGTACGTGCTGGCCGCACTCATCGGCGTGTTCGCCGGCATGGTGATGGCGGCCTCGGTCAGCAGCATGCCCACGCGCATCTTCAACTCGACCATGATCTACGACGTGGTGCTCGTGGTGGTGCTGGGCGGCATCGGCCTGGCCGGCGGGCGCGGCGGCGTGCTCAACGTGGTCATCGGCACGTTGCTCATCGGGACGCTGCTCAACGGCATGACGATCCTGGATCTGTCCTATTCGCTGCAGAACATCATCAAGGGCGTGGTGCTGCTGGCCGCCATCCTGATCGACTCCTTCCTCAATCCGCGCAACGAGGAGACCGCCCAGCAGGGCGACATCTGATTCACCGGTTCCCGGCCCCGGCGCCAGGCGAATTTGGCGCCCAGTGACGACAACGAGGAGACAGACGACATGAAGACCGCATCCGACATGCTGCGCCGCCTGGCGCTGGCCACCACGCTGGTGCTCGGCGCGGCCGGCGCCACCCAGGCGCTGGCGCAGGGCAAGGGGCTGGACGAGCCCTTCCGCGACGGCTACCGCAAGGCCCTGGCGGGCAAGACCGTGGGCTACATCCCCGTGGCCATGGGCTTCGACCTGGCCCAGGGCTGGTACCAGGGCCTCAAGAAGGACCTCGAACCCTGGGGCATGAAGGTGGTGGTGCGCGATCCCAACTGGAACACCAATGCCGGCGCCCAGGCCCTGACGGCGCTGATCGCCGAGAAGCCGGCCGTGATCGTGGTGCACAACCCCGACATCCAGACCTATGCCAAGCTCATCCGCAAGGCCGAGGAGGAGGGCATCTACATCGTGCAGATCAACATGCGCTCGACCCAGCCATCGACCGCCTACGTGGGCGCGGACTGGGTGGACATCGGCGAACGCGAGGCCAATGCGGTGGTCGAGGCCTGCAAGGGCAAGTCCAACAACATCGCCATCATGCAGGGCGCGCCCACGGCCGCCACCAGCGCCTACACGCTCAAGGGCGTGGAGAACGTGCTGGCCAAGAATCCGCAGATCAAGGTGGTCTCCAACCAGGCAGCCGACTGGGACGCCGCCAAGGCCAAGGCGCTGACGCAGACGGTGCTCAAGCAGAACCCCGACCTGTGCGGGATCATCGGCTTCTGGGACGGCATGGACATCGGCACCGCCGCCGCCATCAAGGAGGCGGGCCTGACGGGCAAGGTCTTCCTCGCCACCTCGGGCGGCGGCGAGCAGAAGGGCGCCTGCGACCAGGTCAAGTCCGGCGCCTTCGACTACGACGTCAGCTACGACGTGCCCACCCAGGCCAGCAACATGGCGGCCATGATCAAGTGGCTGGTGCAGGGCGGCGTCAAGCCGGGTGCGGCCAAGCAGAACATCTACACCACGCTGGTGCCCATCACCAAGGCCAATGCGGGCGCCGACGGCACCTGCTGGAAGCTCTCGGCGAACTGACGCGCAGCGGCCATGGCGCATCTCGCAGCTGACGCCGGCCTGCCGGCCGGGGCTTCCCTGTCCGCCCCCGCGGCGGCGCGGGCCCGGCCGGCCGCCGCTCCCCCCGACTGGCGCGAGCGCCTGGCGCGCCTGCGCTACCGCTGGTGGCCCGACCACTGGATCGGCGAGATCCTGGCCAAGCGCTGGACGGAGACGGCCGTCCCCGTGCTGCTGCTGGTGCTGGTGGTGCTGGCCTCGGGCGCGCTGGTGCCCAACTTCTACTCGGCCACCATGATGGCCGACTCCCTGCGCCAGGCGGGCGAGGTCGGCTTCGTGGTGCTGGGCCTGGCGCTGGTGATGATCGTGGGCGGCATCGACCTGTCGGTGGGCTCGATGTTCGCGCTGGCCAACTTCTGCGCCCTGCTGTGCATGCATGTGCTCAAGTGGCCGGTGGGCGTGTCGGTGCTGGTCACGCTGGTGGCGGGGGCCGCCATGGGCGCGGTCAACGGCCTGCTGATCGGCTACCTGCGGCTGCGGGCTTTCCTGACCACGCTGATCACGCTGATCATCTTCCGCTCGCTCTACGAGATCCTGAGCCTGGAGTACTCCACCGCCATCGCCGGCGGCCTGCCCGACTCGGCGGTGTGGGACTTCCTGGGCAGCGGCACCTTCCTGGGCCTGCCCACGGTGGCCTGGTTCTATGCCGTGGTGGCGCTGGGCGGCCACATCCTGCTCACGCGGCTGCGGGCCGGCTGGCACATCCTGGCCATCGGCGGCTCGCGCCGCTCGGCCTACAACAGCGGCATCCCGGTGCGGCGCACGGTGGCGCTGTGCTATGTGGCCAGCGGCGTGCTCACGGCCGCGGGCAGCTGCTTCTTCGCCTCGCGCCTGGCCACGGCCGGGGCCGACATCGGCGTGGGCCTGGAGGTGCTGGTGCTCACCGCCGCGGTGCTGGGCGGCATCAGCCTGGGCGGCGGGCGCGGCTCGGTCACCAAGGCACTGGTGGGCACGCTCATCGTGCTGCTGGTCACCAATGGCCTGACCTCCATGTCGGCACCCGGCGGCGTGATCCGCATGGTGCTGGCCGCCGTGCTGGTGACGGCGGCGGTGGTGGACGTGCGCTGGCTCAAGAACCGCCAGCGCATCGTGAGCAAGGTCTACGTGAGCCCCACCTACCTGTCGCTGCCGCCCGCGCCGGACTGCGGCACCGACGCCCGCAGCCCCTACGCGCTCAACAACAAGCTGCGCGACGTGACGCTGATCGGCACCGGCCGCATCGAGGCGCCCGAGGACGTGATCCTCGACCGCGACGACAACCTCTATGCCGGCTCGCGCCATGGCGACGTGATCCGTTTCTTCGCACCGGACTACCAGCGCATGGAGGTCTATGCCCACATCGGTGGCCAGCCGCTGGGCATGGCCTTCGACCGCGAGGACAACCTGCATGTCTGCGTCGGCGGCATGGGCCTGTACCGCATCACGCCGCAGCGCGAGGTGCAGCGGGTCAGCGACGAGACCAACCGCAGCTGGAGCTCCATCAACGACGACAGCCGGCTGCGCCTGGCCGACGACCTGGACATCGCCGACGACGGCCGCATCTTCTTCAGCGAGGCCACCGTGCGCTACGAGATGCACGAATGGCCGGTGGACGGGCTGGAGGCCCGGGGCAACGGCCGCATCATCTGCCACGACCCGCGCGACGGCACCACGCGCACGGTGCTGCGCGGGCTGCGCTTTCCCAACGGCATCGCCATCGCGAGCGATGGGCAATCCATCCTCTTCGCCGAGACCTGGGGTTGCTGCGTGCAGCGCTACTGGTTCGACGGGCCGCGCAAGGGCCAGGTGCAGATGGTCATCGACAACCTGCCCGGCTACCCGGACAACATCAACCTGGCCTCGGACGGCCACTACTGGCTGGCCCTGGTGGGCATGCGCAGCCCGGCCTACGACCTGGCGCTGCGCATGCCGGGCTTCCGCCGCCGCATGGCCACGCGCGTGCCGGTGGACGAATGGCTGTTCCCCAACATCAACACGGGCTGCGTGCTCAAGTTCAGCGAATCGGGCGAGATCCTGGAGACGCTGTGGGACCTGGGCGGCGTCAACCATCCCATGATCACCTCCATGCGCGAGCACCGGGGCCACCTGTACCTGGGCGGCATCTCCAACAACCGCATCGGCCGCTACAGGCTCGAAGGGGCCGATCCCGACTTCGTGCAGTACGACCGCCGCTGGGGCAGGGGGAGCCGCTGATGCTGCAGACATTGCGCCATGCCGCCGACCGGCTGCTGGGCCGGGGCAGCGCCTCCATCGCCGTGCCGGTGATGGACGGCGCGCTGCGGCCCAACCGGCTGCTCGACGTGGCCGAGGTGGTGGCCGAGCTGCCCGGCCTGGACGACCTGGCCGTGAGCCAGGGCCGGCTGCTCGCCACCGCGGGCGACACGCTGCATGCCTGGCAGGACGGGCGGCTGCAGCCGCAGCAGCGCTTCGGCGTGCCCATCACGGCGCTGGCCGCCGCGGTGGACGGCCGCGTGGCCGTGGCGCTGGACGGTGCCGAGGTGCGCCTGCTGTGCGGCGCCGAAGGGGCCGTGCTCCGGCAGCTGGGGCAGCAGCCGCTGCGCAGCGTCGTGGCCCTGGCCTTCACGGCCGATGGCAGCCTGCTGGTGGGCGACGGCTCCACCGTGCATGGCCCGGCGGACTGGTGCCGCGACCTGATGAGCCACGGCGCCACCGGCCGCGTGGGGCTGTGGCAGCCCCACAGCGGCCAGGTGACGCTGCTGGCCGAGCGCCAGCACTACGTGGCCGGCGTGGCCAGCGATGGCGCGGGCGGCGCACTCTGGAGCGAAAGCTGGCGCCACCGCGTGCAGCGCCGGGCGGGCCATGGCAATGGGGGCGCCGCGCCGCTACTGGCCGAGCTGCCCGGCTATCCCTCGCGGCTGGTGCCGGCAGCGCAGGGTGGCTTCTGGGTCTGCTGCTTTGTCTGCCGCACCCAGCTGGTCGAATTCGTGCTGCGCGAGGACGCCTACCGCCGCCGCATGCTGGCCGACATCGACCCGCGCTACTGGATCGCGCCGGCGCTTTCTTCGGGCCAGAGCTTCCTGGAGCCGCTGCAGGGCGCGGGCGTCAAGCAGATGGGCGTGCTCAAGCCCTGGGCGCCGCCGCGCTCCTACGGCCTGGTGCTGCACATGGATGCGCAGGGCCGCGTCACCCGCTCGCTGCACAGCCAGGTGGACGGCCGGCACCACGGCATCACCGCCGTGGCCGAGCACGACGGCGCGCTGTACATCGCCTCGCGTGGCAGCGGCCGGCTGCTGCGTCTTCCGCTGGACCGAGGAGCCTGCGCATGACGACGACCGCCCCCGTGCTCGAACTGCGCCAGGCCACCAAGACCTATGGCGGCGTGCCGGCCATCGACGGCGTGGACTTCGCGCTGCAGGCCGGCGAGATCCATGCCCTGCTGGGCGAGAACGGCGCCGGCAAGTCCACCCTCACCAAGGTGATGGCCGGCGTGGTGGCGCTCAGCAGCGGCGAGCTGCATGTGGAAGGCCGGCCGGTGCAGCTGCGCACCCCGCTGGAGGCGCGCCAGCGCGGCATCGCCATGGTGTTCCAGGAGACCAGCCTCGTGCCCAGCATGACGGTGGCGCAGAACCTGTTCCTGGGGCAGGAGGCCTTCTTCAACCGGCTGCGCGGCATCTACATCGCCGCCCAGCAGTTCCTGCAGTCGCTCAACTTCGACGTCGATCCCACGGCCACCGTGGCCTCGCTGGGGGCGGCCAAGAAGCAGATGGTGGAGATCGCCCGCGCCGTGCTGCACAAGGCCCGCATCATCATCTTCGACGAGCCCACGGCCAGCCTCACGCCCGAGGAGAAGAAGTACTTCTTCGACCTGGTGTTCGACCTCAAGGCGCGGGGCGTGTCCATCGTCTTCATCTCGCATGCGCTGGAGGAGGCGCTGCTGCTGGCCGACCGCATCACCGTGCTGCGCGATGGTCGCCACGTGGTGACCGACCTGCGCCAGAACTTCGACACCGCCCGCATCGTGCAGGCCATGGTGGGCCGTGACCTGTCGCAGACCCTCTACGGCCAGAAGAAGGCGAGCGTGCGGCCGCCCGGCGAATGCGTGCTGTCGGTGCGCAACCTGCGCATGGCCGCCATGGTCAAGAACAACTCGCTGTCGGTCTTCCGCGGGCAGGTGACGGGCGTGTTCGGCCTGGTGGGGGCGGGCCGCACCGAGACCTTCAAGGTGGTGGCCGGGCTGATCAAGCGCGACTTCTTCCATGGCGGCGAGGTGCTGCTGCACGGCCGGCCGGTGCGCTACCGCGTGGGCCGGCAGGCGGTGCGCGACGGCATCGCCTACATCACCGAAGACCGCAAGGTGGAGGGCTTCTTCGAGACCATGTCCATCGCCCACAACATCTACATGGGCCTGCTGGGCAAGCTGCGCGGCATCGGCGGCCTGGTGTCGGGCGAGCGGGCCCGCCAGGTGGGCGAGCACTGGACGCGGCTGCTCAACGTGCGGGCCATCGGCAAGGAGGTCAAGGTGATCGAGCTGTCGGGCGGCAACCAGCAGAAGGTGGTGATCGCCAAGTCGCTGGTGCAGGGGCCCGAGCTGATCGTCTTCGACGAGCCGACCCGCGGCGTGGACGTGGGCGCCATCGCCGAGATCCATGCCGAGATCAACCGCCTGGCCGATGTGGGCAAGGCGGTGGTGGTCATCTCCTCCTACCTGCCGGAGGTGATGGCGCTGTCGGACCGCATCCTGGTGGCCAAGCAGGGCAAGGTGGTGACCGAGTTCGCGGGCGACCGGGTGACGCAGGAAGACATCATGTACGCGGCGATCCACTGAGCGTCTGTGGCGGAACAGCTCGCCCGGTCGGTGCTCAGGCGGGGGCGAGCTGGACCGAGGCCGCCGCCGGTACCCGGGCCGGGTCTTCGCCCCATCCCTTCCACCCCCGCAGCCACTGCACGAAGCGCGGCAACCCTTCCGCCAGCGGCGTCGCTGCCCAGGGGCCGATGGCCGCCTCCAGCCGCGACGGGTCGGCGCAGGTGAGCGGCACGTCGCCCACCGGCCTGGGTGCGAAGGCCACCACGGCCCGGCGGCCCAGCGCTGCTTCGAGCTGCGCCACGAAGTCGACCACCCGCACCGGCTGCCGGTGGCCGAGGTTGAGCACCTCGCACGGCACGCCTTCCGCATCGGGCGCGGGCGGTCCGCGCCGCACCAGGCGCAGCAGCGCATCCACCACGTCGTCGATGCAGGTGAAGTCGCGCTGCAGCAGGCCGTGGCCATAGAGCGTGATCGGCCGGCCGGCCTGGATGGCCTCGGCGAAGCCCCAGTAGGCCATGTCGGGCCGGCCCCAGGGCCCGTACACGGTGAAGAAGCGCAGGCTGGTGGCCGGCAGGCCGTGCACGGCCGCCGTGGCATGCGCCATCAGCTCGTTGGCCTTCTTGGTGGCGGCATAGAAGGAGGCCGGCGCATCGGTGCTGTCCTGCTCGCGGAAGGGCGCGTCGGCCCGCTGGCCATACACGCTCGATGAGCTGGCGTGGAGCAGGTGGCGGACGCCGTTCAACCGGCAGGCCTCCAGCACCGAGGCGAAGCCCACCAGGTTGGCCGTGGCGTACTCCAGCGGCCGCTGCACCGAATGGCGCACGCCGGCCTGCGCGGCCAGGTGCAGCACCACCTCGCAGCGGTGGCGGGCCCAGAAGGCCTGGGTGGCGGCCACGTCCGACAGGTCGAGCGCGGCCACCTCCACGCCCAGCGGCGTCAGCAGGGCCTGCACGCGGGCGTGTTTGAGCCGCGGGTCGTAATAGCTGTTGAAGCTGTCGCAGCCCACCACGCGGTGGCCGGCCGACGCCAGGGCCGCCGCGGCATGGGCGCCGATGAAGCCGGCAGCGCCGGTGACGAGCACGGAGGTCATGCGCCGCAATGTGACGCCGCCACAAGTCAGCCATGTGGCATTCAGCTTTCGGTCGCACCGCTGACATGGAGCCTGCCTACCGTCAGGCGGTCCGCGTTGTCCATTGCCCGCTGCGCCATGTCCTCGACCCCGACCTCTTCTTCCATCGCGTCCTCGGCGCTGCCGATGCACCGGCTGCCCCTGGCCGTGGCGGCCCTGCTGCTCGGCGCGCTACTGCTGCGCCTGACCGAGGCCGACCTGCCGCTCTTCCGCGGCCTCAACACATGGGCGGCCGGGCTGCCCGAGACGCTCTGGTCGGGCCTGAGCGTGCTGGGGCTGGGCCTGTCCATCGGGCTGGTCGGCCTGGCGCTGTCGCCGGGCCGTGAGCGTGGGGCGATGCGGCTCATCAACGCGCTGATGTGGGCCTTTGCGCTGGGTGGGCTGCTCTCGCATGTGCCCAAGCGCCTGTTCGTGCAGCTGCGCCCGCCGGGCGTGCTGCCGCCGGAACAGCTGCATGTGATCGGCGATCCGCTGGTGCACCTGGCCATGCCCTCGGGGCATGCGCTGGCGGCGGTGGCCTTCGTCTGGGTGGTGCTGCACACGCGCCGCTGCTCGGCGGCGCAGCGCGCGCTGCTGTGGGGCATGGCGGCGGCGGTGGCGCTGTCGCGCATCGCGGTGGGCGCGCACTGGCCCAGCGACGTGCTGGCCGGTGCGGCGCTGGGACTGGTGGCGGCGGCGCTCAGCCTGCGGGCGGCGCAGCGCTGGGACCTCAGCGGCCTGCTCACGCGGCGCCGGGCCCAGGCGGTGATGGCCGCCGTGCAGCTGGGCGCCGGCCTGGCCATGCTGTGGACGGCGACCGGCTATCCGCTGGGCGCGCCGGTGCAGTGGGCCCTGGGCCTGGCCGGCGTGGCCGGTGGCCTGCTGCGCCTGCGCCGGGTGGTGGTGCCCGCGGTGTCGGGGCGCCGCTCTGGCTGGATGGCGGAGCGGGCGGGGTGAGCCCCATGCCGCTGCGTGCCGGTTCCGCGATCCGCCGAGCGATGCAGGCCCTGTCGGCGCTGGTTGCGCTGCTGTTGCTGGCCTGGCTGCTCAGTGGCGTGGATGCCCGCGCCTTGGCCGGCACCGCTCGGCGCATGCCGGCCGCGACCTGGGCCCTGGCGCTGGCGGGCGTGCTGGCCACCTACGGGCTGCGTGCAGCACGGCTGCATGCCGAATGGCGCGCCCGCACCGGCGCGCGCTTCGTCGACTGCCTGGCGCTGTTCGCCTGGCACAACGCGGCCGTGTCGCTGCTTCCGCTGCGCACCGGGGAGGCGGGCTATGCCTGGTGGCTGCATCGCCACTGGCAGGTGCCGCTGGCCCAGTCGCTCCCCAGCCTGCTGTGGCTGCGGCTGCAGGACGCGGTGGTGCTGGGCACGATGGTGCTGGCGCTGCTGGCGCTGCTGGTGTCGCCGGCCCTGGCGCTGGCCGCCGTTGCCGCGTTGGTCCTGTTGACCGCCGTGGTGCTGCGCAGGGGCTGGGTCGGGCGTGTGGGCGACGTGATCGAAGCCGACGGCGCGCCCCGGCTGCAGCGCCTGCTGCAGGGGCTGTATGGCGGCCGGGGCGGCTGGCGCTCGTGGGTCTTCTGCGTGGCCAACTGGGCCATCAAGCTGGGCGTCTCGACCCTGCTGCTGCATGCGGCGGGGCTGCATCCGGTGGCCCTCGGCTGGTGCGGCGCGGCCGGGGCCGAGGCGGGTGCGGCGCTGCCCTTGCAGGCGCCCGCCGGGCTGGGCGTGTTCGAGGCCGGCGCGCTGGCGGGTGTGCATGCGTGCGCCGCGGGCGCCGCGCCGGTGGACGCCACCACCGTCATCGGCGCCGCCCTGCTGGTGCATGCCCTCTGGCTGCTGGCGAGCGTGGGCGCGGCGCTGGCCGTGCTGGCGGCGCGCCGCGGCCTTGCAGCGCCCGCGCGGGCGCTGCCGTGAATCCCCTCTTGCTCTTCCATGGACCGCACCGATCCCACCCATCTGCTCGCGCGCGACGCCGCGCCGCTGCCGGCGCACCGCCTCTCGGTCGTCGTGCCCATGTACAACGAGGTGGAGAACGCCGCCGCCCTGATCGACGCCGTGCAGGCCGCGCTGTCGGACTACCCCGCGCCCTGGGAACTGATCGTGGTCGACGACGGCAGCCAGGACGGCACCGGCCCCGCGCTGGAGCGCCGCGCCGCCGAGCTGGGCCCGCATGTGCGCGTGCTGCGCCTGGCGCGCAACTTCCGCCAGACGGCCGCCATGCAGGCCGGCATCGACGCGGCACGCGGCGACGTCATCGTCACGCTCGACGGCGACCTGCAGAACGACCCGCGCGACATCCCGCGCCTGGTGCGTCGCCTGCTGGCCGAGGACCTGGACATCGTGGCGGGCTGGCGCCGCGACCGGCAGGACGGGCTCTGGCTGCGCAAGCTGCCTTCGCGCCTGGCCAACCGGCTGATCCGGCGTGTGACGGGGCTGGACTTCGAGGACCTGGGCTGCAGCCTCAAGGCCTTCCGCGCCGAGACGCTGCGCGAGGTGCGGCTGTATGGCGAGATGCACCGCTTCATCCCCGCCTGGCTCGCGACCGTGACCTCGCCGGCGCGCATGGCGCAGGAGCCGGTGGCCCACCATCCGCGCCGCGCGGGCCGGTCCAAGTACGGCCTCTCGCGCACGCTGCGGGTGGTGGTGGACCTGCTGGCCATCACCTTCTTCATGCGCTTCGCGGCGCGGCCGGGGCATTTCTTCGGCGTGCTGGGGCTGTCGGTGGGCGGGGCCGGCGCGCTCATCCTGACCTACCTGGCGGCGCTCAAGCTGGCGGGCCACGACATCGGCGGCCGGCCGCTGCTGTCGCTGGGCTTCTTCTGCCTGCTGGGCGGGCTGCAGCTGCTGATGACCGGCGTGCTGGCCGAGCTGGTCACGCGCATCTACTACGGCGGCCGGCATGGCTCGCCCTATGTGCTGCGGCGTGGCCAGGCCGCCGCACCGCCGGCCGCCGAGGGCTGGAGCGGCGGAGGCGCCGATGCGCATGGCTGAGTTCATCGCGTCGCTGCCGGCCGCCGAGCGGCGCACGATGGCGGTGTGGGCCCTGGCCATGGGCCTGGTCGCACTGCTGGGCCTGGGGCTGGCGCCGCTCTTCGACGTGGACGAAGGCGCCTTCTCCGAGGCCACGCGCGAGATGCTGGCCAGCGGCGACTGGGGCCACACCACGCTGAACGGCGAGCCGCGCTTCGACAAGCCCATCCTCATCTACTGGCTGCAGGCCGCGAGCGTGCAACTCTTCGGCCTGAACGAGGCGGCCCTGCGCCTGCCCTCGGGTCTCGCCACCTGGGCCTGGGTGCTGGCCGCGGCGTTCTTCGCCTGGCCGCGCTGGGGCCACCGCGCCGCCATGCTGGCTGGCACGGTGCTGGGCACCAGCGCGGGCGTGCTGCTGATCGGCCGCGCGGCCACGGCCGATGCGCTGCTCAACCTGTGGCTGGCCCTCACGGCGCTGGAGCTGTGGCGACATGCCGAAGGAGGCGCCGATGCGCGTGCTGCCTTGCGAAGGGCCGCCCTGTGGTGCGGGCTGGGCGTGCTCACCAAGGGGCCGGTGGCGCTGCTGGTGCCCGTGGCCGCCCTGCTGCTGTGGATCGTCACGTCGGGCCGCGCGCGCTGGGCACCGCGCGTACGGGCGCTGTTGGGTGACGGCGGGGCGTGGCTCATCTTCGCGGCCGTCGCGCTGCCCTGGTATGCCTACGCGCTCCACCGGCATGGCATGGCCTTCGTCGACGGCTTCCTGTTGCGCCACAACCTGCAGCGCTACGGCGGACCGCTGGAAGGCCATGGCGGCAGCCTGCTGTACTACGTGGTGCTGCTGCCGCTGCTGATGCTGCCGTGGACGCCGCTGCTGGTGCCGCTGCTGGCCCGCCTGCGCGCTCACTGGCGCGAGCCGCTGGGCCGCTACCTGCTGCTGTGGGCGGGCTTCGTGCTGGCCTTCTTCAGCTTCTCGGGCACCAAGCTGCCGCACTATGTGCTCTACGGCTTCACGCCGGTGGCGCTGCTGGCCGGGCGCGAGGCGGCGCGCTGGCTGGAAGGCGCGCCCGATGCACGCTGGGCCCTTTACGTGCAGGCGGGCCTGCTGGCGGTGTGGCCGGCGGCGGCCGTGGCGGTGACGGCCTGGATCGCCCTGCATGCGGCGCGCGTGGCCAATCCGCTCTATCGCGCGCTGATCGGCCAGCCCGCCGCGCTGGCGCCACTGGCCGTCGCGGCCCTGGCCGCCGCGCTGGGCGTGCTGCTGTTGCTGCGCCTGCGCCGCTGGTCCCCGTCCGTGCGCTGGAGCGCGGCCGGCGCCGGTGTGGCCCTTGTGCTGACACTGGCCGTCGTGCCATGGTGGGGCCGGCAGCTGCAGGCGCCGGTGCGCGCGGCGGGCCAGCGGGCCGCCGAAGTGCTGGCGCGGACCGACAACGCGGCCAATGCGACGCTGGTGCAGTGGGGTCTGCACCTGCCCAGCGTGGCCGTCTACGCCCGACGCGAAGCCCCGCGACGGCCGCCCCTGCCGGGCGATCTGGCCCTGGCGCGCGAGGACCAGGTCGACATCCTCGCGGCGCAACTGGCGGCCCTGCCGGCGGGGCGCCGGCCGTCCGGCGCGGATGCCACGCTGCCGACCTGGCAGCCATTGCTGCGCATGGGCGGCCTGGTGCTGCTGCGATGGAACGGTGCACCATGAGCCTGCAGCCGCTGGCCCTGGGTGAGGAGATGTGCGCCGTGCCGATGGCGTCCATGGCGCCTGCTGCATCGGCCCCTGCATCTGCAGCGTCCCAGGTCCGGCCGGTACCCGGTCGCGCGCGGCGTCGACCGTGCCCGCGCCAGGTGGCCTGGCTCGGCTGGCTGGCGGCCATGCTGGCCTGCGGCCTGGTCTTCCGCACCTGGCCGGCGCTGGACCTGGCGGCCTCCGCGCCCTTCTACCTGCCGCAGATTCCCACCGGCTTCATCGGCAACCTGTACCACGGAGTGCTGGACCTGTGGCGGCTGGTGCCGCAACTCGGCCGCGTGCTGGGTATGGCGGGGCTGCTGGTGCTGCTGGTGCCGGCGCGGCGCATTCCCTTCGGCGTGGTGCGGCGCTGGCGCGGCCGGCTGCTGGCCGCCGTGGCGCTGCTGCTGCTGGGCGTGTGCCTGGTGGTCAACCAGGGCCTCAAGGAGCACGTCGGCCGTCCCCGGCCGCAGCAGGTCCGACCCTTCGGCGGGCCGAGCGACTATGTGCCGGTGGGCAGCCTCTCGCGGGCCTGCGAGCGCAACTGTTCCTTCGTCAGCGGCCATGCGGCCACCGGCTTCGTGATCGCGGGCTTCGGCCTGTGGGGCGTGCGGCGGGTGCGCCGGCGCTGGTGGGCGGCCGGCGCCCTGCTGTGCCTGCTGCTCGGCGCGGCGCGGGTGGCCCAGGGCGGGCACTTTGCCAGCGACGTGGTCTTCAGCCTGCTGGTGATGACCGGCGTGGCCATGGCCCTGCGTGCGGCCGTGGTGCGGTGGCGCAGTCTGCGGCGGCGCAGCGGCCGGCAACGGTCGGCGCGCGCGGGCCAGCGGGTGCCTTCCGCGTCAGGCTGCGGGCTGCCAGTCCGGCCGATCATTCCCTTGTCATGAGTACCGTCCTTCGCTTCCTGCCCGAGCTGGGCCACTGGATCACCCACAACCTCGATGCCGGCGCGCCACCCGGTGGGCTGGTCGACGCGATGGTCGGTCAGGGCATGGCCGGCCCTGCGGCGCAAGCCATCGTCGCGGCCTTCGTGGACGCCCGCCAACGTGGCGTCGCTCCGCCGGTGGACAGCGTGGCGCTGCCGGATGAGCCGGCGGCACGTCCCTTCATCGCCCGGCCACGCCTGGCGGCGGGCCACCGCATCGCTGCGGCGGACCGCGAGGTCACCGTGCATGCACGCGGCCACGATCCTGTGTGGGCCGCGCTGGGCCCGGTGCTGGACGCGGCCGAATGCCGGGCGTTGATCGACATGGCGCGCCCGCGGTTGCGGCCGTCCACGCTGGTCGATCCGATGAGCGGCCGGGACGTGGTCAGCCAGCACCGCAGCAGCTGGGGCATGTTCTTCCGCCTGGGCGAGAACCCGCTGGTGGCCCGCCTCGACCGGCGCCTGTCGGCGCTGATGAACCTGCCGCTGGAGAACGGCGAGGGGCTGCAGCTGCTGCACTACCCGGTCGGCGCGGGCAGCGAGCCGCACCACGACTACCTGGCGCCCACCAATGCCGCCAACCGCGACTCGGTGGCCCGCAGCGGCCAGCGCGTGAGCACGCTGGTGACCTACCTCAACGACGTGCCGGCAGGGGGCCAGACCGTGTTTCCCCACCTGGGACTGGCCTTCTCGCCCGTGCAGGGCCATGCCTGCTACTTCGAGTACGGCGACGGCCAGGGCGGCGTGGACCCGCGCTGCCTGCATGCCAGCAGCCCGGTGGAGCAGGGCGAGAAGTGGGTCGTCACCAAGTGGATGCGCGAGCGCCGCTTCGTGAGCGCGGGCGAGGCGCAGCAGACCTGAGCAAATTCGACACACCGATGGCCGCGGAGCAGGCCATGCCAGGGCACCCGAGGAACTGGCTTTGCCAGGCCTCTGGGTGCGCCCCCTCCAAGCCGAAGGCGCCAGGGAGGGGGAGCCGCGAAGCGGCTTGGGGGGAGCGTTCTCAGTCCCCACCGAAGAGGTCGCGGGTATAGAGCCGGTCCCGCACGTCGTCCAGCTCCGGCGTGGCGCGATTGGCCACGATCAGTGCGGCCTCGCGCTTGAACTGCGCCAGGTCGCGCACCACCGGCGAGCCGAAGAACTGGTCATCGGCCAGCGTGGGCTCGTACACGATCACAGGCACGCCCTTGGCCTTGATGCGCTTCATGATGCCCTGCACGCTGCTGGTGCGGAAGTTGTCCGAGCCGGCCTTCATGGTCAGCCGGTAGATGCCCACCGTGCCCGCCGCGCCATGCATGCGCGCCAGGATGTCGCGTGCCAGGAAGTCCTTGCGCGTGGTGTTGGCGGTGACGATGGCCTGGATCAGGTTCTGCGGCACGTCGGCGTAGTTGGCCAGAAGCTGCTGCGTGTCCTTGGGCAGGCAGTAGCCGCCGTAGCCGAAGCTGGGGTTGTTGTAGTGCAGCCCGATGCGCGGATCGAGCCCCACGCCGGTGATGATCTGCCGCGGGTCCAGGCCATGGCTGAGGGCATAGGTGTCCAGCTCGTTGAAGAAGGCCACGCGCATCGCCAGGTAGGTGTTGGCGAAGAGCTTGATGGCCTCGGCCTCGCTGCTGCCGGTGAGCAGCAGCGGCACCTCTGCCGCCAGCGCGCCCTCGCGCAGCAGGGCGGCCACGCGCTGGCCGCGCGGGCCGGTGTCGCCCACCACGATGCGGCTGGGATGCAGGCTGTCGTGCAGGGCGCGGCCTTCGCGCAGGAACTCGGGCGCGAAAACGATGGCGTCGTGGCCCAGGCGCTCGCGCAGCGCCCGCGTGTGGCCCACGGGCACGGTGGAGCGGACCACCACCAGCGCCTGCGGCGCCCAGGCCAGCGCATCGGCCGTCACGGCGTCCACGCTGCGGGTGTCGAAGTGGTTGGCCACCGGGTCGTAGTCCGTGGGCGTGGCGACGATCACCAGCTCGGCGCCGTCGTAGGCCAGGTTGCGGTCCAGCGTGGCGCTGAGGTCCAGTCCGCCGCCGGCCAGCTGCGCCTGCAGCTCGGCGTCGACGATGGGGCTCAGGCCGGCGCGCAGGGCCTCGACCTTGCGTGCATCGGTGTCGAGCACCACCACATGGTGATGGCGCGCCAGCATCACGGCATTGGCCAGGCCGACATAGCCGGCCCCGACGACGGCGATCTTCATGGCGGCGGTTCCGCGGTGGCCTCAGGCGGCGGCGGTCGTTGCGGCCAGCGGGGTGCTCGCGCTGTGATCCGCCGTCTCACGGGCGCCACTGCCATTGCCATCGGCATCGGCATCGGCATTGACGGACGCCGTCTCCTCGGCAGCGATGCGTTCGGCGGCGGCCAGCGCGGCGGACTTGTCGCCGCGCCGCGGCGCCAGGGCCTCCAGCATCTGCCGCGTGGCCGCCGGCCAGCTGTAGCGTTCGGCAAAGCGGCGCACGCCGTCGCGGGGCTTGTGCAGGGCGGCCAGGCAGGCGGCACGCAGGTCGTCGTCCAGCACGCCGCCGGGCGAATCCATGCCCACCACGTCGATGGGGCCCGGCACCGGGTAGGCGGCCACCGGCGTGCCGCAGGCCATGGACTCGGCCATCACCAGCCCGAAGGTGTCGGTGACGCTGGGGAAGACGGTCACGTCGGCCGTGCGGTAGAGGCTGGCCAGCGCCTCCACGTCCAGCAGGCCCAGCCAGCGGGCCTCGGGGAAGCGGGCCTTGAGTCGGGCGAGTTCGGGGCCTTCGCCGGCCACCCATTTCTGGCCTGGCAGCTCGAGTTCCAGGAACCGGTGCACCTGCTTCTCGACCGCGATGCGGCCCACGTACAGGAAGACCGGTTCGGCCGGCCGCTCCATGCGCGGGCCTTCGGGGTTCATGGCCGCCAGGTTGACGCCGCGCGACCACAGCCGCGCCTGCGTGAAGCCGCGCTGCTTGAGGTCGTCCACGATGGCCGGTGTGGGCGCCAGCGTGGCCCGCGCAGCGTTGTGGAAGCGGCGCAGCACCGCATAGCTCCAGCCCAGCGGCAGCCGCACGCGGGCATGCACGTATTCCGGAAAGCGGCTGTGGTAGGCCGTGGTGAAGGGCCAGCCGCGCGACAGGGCGATGCTGCGCGCGGCCCAGCCCAGAGGGCCTTCGGTGGCGATGTGCAGGCAGTCGGGGTCGATGGCGTCGATACGGCGGGCCACGCCGGCGCGCGAGGTCAGCGCCAGCGAGATCTCCGGGTACGTGGGGCAGGGCACCGAGCGGAAGTCCAGTGGCGAGAGCACATGCACCTCCACGCCCAGGCGCTGCAATTCGCGGCGCGTCATCTTGAGCGTGCGCACGACGCCGTTGACCTGGGGTTCCCAGGCATCCGAGACGATCAGCAGTTTCATGGCAGGTCCCTGGTGGAAGAGGTGGAGGGCAAAGAGGGCGCACAGGAAGCGCCTGCGCATCGAGCGGGGGTTGCGCTGCGCCGCGCATACAGGCCTGCGGCGAGCAGCGTGCCCAGCGCCACGCAGGCACCCAGTGCGCCCGTGAGCAGGGCGATGGGCTGGTCCAGGCCCAGCAGGGCGGCGTAGACGCCCAGCATCAGCAGCACGCCCAGGTTCTCGTTGAAGTTCTGCACGGCGATGGATTCGCCCGGCCGCAGCAGCACATGGCCGCGGTGCTGCAGCAGCGCGTTCATTGGCACCACCAGCAGGCCGGCCAGGGCGCCGATCAGCGTGAGCAGGACGACGGCCAGGGGCAGCGTGTCCACGCCCACCATCAGCGGCACGCCGGCGCCCATCAGCACGCCCAGCGGCAGCACGCGGGTGGCTTGGTGCAGACGAACGAGGCGCCCGGCGAGCGCCGCGCCCGCCACGATGCCCAGGGCCACCACCGCCTGCAGGTAGGCGGCCTGATCCAGGCCGAGGTCGAGCGCGTCCTGCGCCCAGGCCAGCACCACCAGCTGCAGCGTGGCGCCCGCGCCCCAGAAGAGCGTGGTGATGGCGAGCGACAGCCCGCCCTGCGCATCGCGCCACAGCGTGGCGTTGGCGGCGGCAAAGCGGCCCACCAGCGCGGCCGGGGCCCAGCCCACCTCACTGCCGTGCGAGACGCCACGCGGGATCAGCAGGTTGAGCAGGCCTGCCAGCGCATAGGTGGCCAGTACCACGGCCAGGGCCATGTCCACGCCCGGCATGCGCGCGCTGACGAGCAGGCCGCCGAAGCCCGTGCCCAGCACGATGGCGCAGACCGTGCCGACCTCGATCCAGCCATTGGCGCGCACCAGCATCGCGGGCGGCACCTGCTCGGTGATCAGCCCGTACTTGGCCGGCGAATAGACCGCGGCCCCGAGCCCCGCCAGCGCGAAGGCGAGCAGCGGATGCAGCCCCAGCACCATGCCGCAGGCCGCGCCCGCCTTGAGCAGGTTGGCGGCCAGCATCACCAGCGCCTTGGGCCAGCGGTCGGCCAGCGCGCCCACCCAGGGCGCGAGCAGCACATAGGCCAGCGTGAAGCAGAACTTGAGCATCGGCGCCATCCACACCGGCGCGCCCATCGCCATCAACTGCGCGATGGCGATGACCAGCAGCGCGTTGTCGGCCAGGCCCGAGAAGAACTGCGCGGCCAGCAGCCAGTGCATGCCGCGGCTCACGCGTGGTTCCGGCTCGTGCTGTGCATGGCCGGCATTGGAGGGCGCGAACGTGTCGCTGCGGTGACGGTGGCGCGCTGTCTATGCTTCGGGCATGTCCGACGCTCCTGCTTCGCCTGCTTCGCCTGCTTCGCCTGCTTCGCCTGCTTCGCCTGCTTCGCCTGCTTCGCCTGCTTCGCCTGCTTCGCCACCCGCTGCCCACTGGCGGCCGATGCAAGGCCAGGATCTGCCCGCCGTGCTGCAGATCGCGGCCGAGGTCCATCCCGACTATCCGGAGGGCGAGGCCGTCTTCGCCGAGCGCCTGGCCCTCTTCGGCGGCGGCTGCCTGTGCCTGGTCACGCGCGACGGTGCGCTCGCCGGCTATGTGCTGAGCCATCCCTGGCATGCCGATGCGCCGCCCGCGCTGGACACGCTGCTGCAGCGCCTGCCCGAGCCTGCGCCCATCTACTACCTGCACGACATGGCGCTGCTGCCCGTGGCCCGGGGCCTGGGGGCGGCCGGGCGCGCCATGCCGTTGCTGGCCGCGCAGGCCGTGGCCGCCGGCTGCCGCGAGATGGCGCTGGTGGCCGTCAACGGCTCGGCCGGCTTCTGGGCGCGGCAGGGCTTCGAGGTGCGCGAGGTGCCCGCACTGGCGGCCAAGCTGGCCAGCTATGACGCGGCCGCGCGCTTCATGGTGCGGCCGCTGTAGCCTGACGGCGCCGGGCGGATCGACCGCGTTGACGGGTGGCCGCGCGCTGCCGTCGGCGGCACCCTGCCTTCAACCGCCTTCGCGCAGCGGCACGGCCGCAGCGGGGCCGGCCGCGCCGTCATGTCGCCGTCCCAGCCAGCACAGCAGCGGCAGCAGGAGCGCCCATTCGACCGCCAGCCAGCCCAGGGCCAGCGGCGCGTCGACGAACTGCGCGCCGCCCAGCCGCACGCCCGACGAGAAGGCGAGCGGCCCCGCCACCGCACCCAGCAGTGCCGCCAGCGCGGGCCGGCCGTGCAGCCAGCGCAGCGTGAGGTTGATCGATGTGGCAAAGGCGGCCCACAGTCCGCTCAGCCAGAAGGGCGGTAGCGCCGCCGTCCACTGGCCGCTGGGATAGGTCACGGCGCCCAGCAGCACCGGTCCGGCATCGGCCAGCGTGCCCAGCAGCACGGCATAGAGCAGCAGCCGCGCCTCCGGCTGCGCGCGCCGGACCGTGCAGAGGTGCCAAGCCAACCCCGCCACCAACGGCAGGCAGCCCAGCACCGGCCAGCCGTGCGCCGCGCCCAGCACGGCGGCGAACCAGGCGATCTGCGTCCAGGCAAAGTTGGCCCACAGCAGCCGGCGCGGCGGCAAGGGTGCCACGGCTTTCGCTGCCGCGCTCTGGCTGGGGGAAGGAGGGGACGCTTGGGTGGCCATGTCGCTTCTACGGCGCGTGCAGCGGGTTGGATGAGAGACGACCGTGCCTGCAGGTGCGGCTTGCTCAGCGCGGCGATCTGCGCAACCGTTGGATGAGGAACGCTTCAAGAAGCTCCACCGCCCTGCGTCCTGGCAAGGGCGCGGCCGCCAGCCAGACTTCGCATTCCGGCATGGCGGGCATGCCCTCACGTCCGCCCAGCACCTTGAGCCGCTTCGAGATCGTGGCCTCGCGGAACACGCCGATGGCGATGCCCGCGCGCACCGCCGCTTCGAGCCCCGTGACCGTGGTGCTCGTGTAGGCGATCCGCCAGGCGATGCCCGCCCGGTCGAGCGCGTGCGTCGCCCAGTCACGCAGCATCGCGCCCTCGGGATTGAGCGCGAGCGGCAATGGGCGTTGCAGATGGGTGGTCGAGCCTGGCGTCGATGCCCACACCACGCGCGACTTCGACAGGCGTCGACCCTCCCCCGAGCCGACCGGTCCGATGCCCACCACAAGGTCATAGCGTGCACCCAGTTCCGCGTGCATGAGCGACGACACCCCGTGCTCCAGCTCGACATGGATCCTCGGATACAGGCGGCAGAACTCCGCGATCAGCGCCGGCAGCACGCGCGTGGCGTAGTGCTCGATGGCACCGATGCGGATGCTTCCCGACACCTCTGCGATGTCGATGTCGTGGAACAGTTGGTCGTTCAGGCCGAGCATCTGCCGCGCCAGCGGCAGCAGTTGAAGGCCCTCGGGCGTGGCGTTCAGCCGCCGCTTGCTGCGGTCAACCAATTGGACGCCGAGCTGATCTTCCAGCCGTTTCAGCTGCATGCTGACCGCCGATTGCGTGCGCGACAGCGCCTTGGCGGCCGTGGTGAAGCTGCCGACGCGCAGCAAGGTGTCGAACACCCGCAGCAGGTCGATGTCGACGGTGTGGCTGCGGGGCGTGCGCGGTGGGGTGAGTGGCGGCATGGTCGTTGTCCCCTCCAGGTCATCACGAAGCGTGATGCGAAGAATGACGAAGTATCACGCTCGCCGCGGTGCGCCGGTTCAAGAATGGGGGGGACGACAAACGCGGACAGACCGGAGACACGCATGCAAGCCCCTATCGACTTCTCATCCCGACGGCGCCATCTGCTGCGCGGTGCGCTCGCAGCGTCGCTGGCGCCGGCCCTGGTGCACGCCAGTCCTGCATGGCCCCAGAAGCCGCTGCGCCTGATCGTCGGCTTTCCGCCAGGCTCGTCCCCCGACGCGCTGGCGCGCCTGATCGCCGATCCCCTCGGTCAGGCCCTCGGCCAACCGGTGGTCGTCGACAACAAGGTCGGCGCCACCGGCAGCATCGGCGTCACCGCGGTGGCGCGGGCAACGGACGGGCACACCATCGGCCTCACCGGCAATGGCCCGCTCACCACCGCCAAGGCGCTGACGCCTTCCACCCCCTACGACGTGGCGCGCGACCTGCGGCCCATCTCGCTCGTCGCGAGCAGTCCCTTCGTGCTCGTGGGCAGCAATGCGATGCCGGCGGCTGACCTGCGCGGCTTTCTCGACTTTGCGAAGACCCGGGGTGACAAGCTCAGCTATGGGTCCATCGGGCCAGGCTCGGGTTCGCACCTGACCATGGAGCTGCTCAAGGCCCACACCGGCATCCGCGCGGTGCATGTGCCCTTCCCGGGCTTTCCGCAGGTCGCGACGGCGCTCATGGGCCAGCAGATCGACCTGGCATTCATGATTCCCTCCATCGCCGTGCCGCAGGCGAAGAACGGGCGCCTGCGGCTCTACGGAATCAGCTCGGCCCAGCCTTCTCCGGGCGCGGGCGATGTGCCGCCGATCCAGTCGGCGCTCGACGCCTCGGGCAGCCCGTTCGACGTGACTTCGTGGAACGCCATCTTCGGCCCGGCCAGCCTGCCCTCGTCCGCGGCCGACCGCCTGTCGGAGGAGATCGCCCGGATCCTGCGCATCCCCGCCGTGAAGCAGGGCTTGCAGGACCAGGGCTGGTTGGCCATCGGCAGTGCGCCCGATGTGCTCGCCCGCCAGATCGTGGAAGACACCGCGATGTGGGGCCGCGTGATCAAGCTGACCGGCGCACGCAACGAATAAGGAGCGGACATGCAACGCAGAGATCTCTTCGCTGTCGGCCTGGCCGCAGCCAGCCTCGCCGGCCCGCTGCGCGCTTCGGCGCGCTCGGATTCACCCCCCTTCGTCCTCGTGCATGGGGCCTGGCACGGCGGCTGGTGCTGGAAGCACGTGGCGGCGTCACTGCGCGCCGCGGGACATCTGGTCTTCACGCCGACGCTCACGGGGCTCGGCGAGCGCCGGCACCTCCTGTCGCCCCAGGTCAACCTCGACACGCACATCGACGACATCGTCAACCTGCTCGAGTACGAGGAGCTGGAAGACGTGGTGCTGGTGGGCCACAGCTACGCCGGCATCGTCATCTCCGGCGTCGCCGATCGTGCGCGCGCCCGGCTGAGGCAGCTGGTGTTCCTGGATTCGCTGCTTCTCGAATCCGGCAAGAGCCTGTTCTCGGACTTCCCGCAGTCCGTGGTCGACCAGCGTATGAAGACCATCCGTGAGACCGGTGCCGGCGTGGGCGCGGCGCCTGCGCTGCCGCCGTCGGCATTCGGGGTCACGGCTGCGGCCGATGCAGCATGGGTCCAGCGCCGCATGACGCCGCAACCCGTGGGCACCTACCTGCAGCCGCTGCAGCTCAAGTCCTCCTTGGGCAACGGCCTGCCAAAGACCTACATCGAATGCACCGTCGATCCGATCGCCACGCTGGAGCCGACCAAGGCCCGCGTGCGCGCGGACGCGGGCTGGCAGACGCGAAAGCTCGCGACCGGCCATGACGCGATGGTGACCGCCCCCGGGCCCTTGAGCGCGCTCCTTCGCGAACTGGCCGCCTGACATCCACTTCTCCTTCTCGAAAGCTGCACGATGGGAACCCTCACCGCGGAAGACCGCCACTTCTTCCAATCCGACGTCAACCTGCGCCAGAGCCAGCGCACGCAGCGTGCGCCGCAAGGCCACATCGCCGAGGCCGCACGGCACACGCCGGTGCACACACGCTGCGACGTGCTGGTGCTGGGCGGCGGCCCGTCCGGCGTCGCGGCCGCGGTTGCCGCTGCGCGTTCCGGCGCGCGGGTGGTGCTGCTCGAACGCTACAACCACCTTGGCGGCCTCTCCACCGGCGGCCTCGTGATCTGGATCGACCGGATGAGCGACTGGGAGGGCGAGCCGGTGATCCAGGGGCTTGCCGCCGAGATCATGGAGCGACTGGGTGCCGATGCCGTCGCGGGGCCGCCGCGCGAGGCGTGGGGATCGAAGGATCCGGACCAGGCCGCGCACTGGGCGCTGCGCACCGCGGCCTTCCACGGCGTGGTCACCCATTCGCCGACCATCGATCCCGAGCGGCTGAAGGGCGTGTACCACCAGATGGTGCGCGAGGCGGGCGTCGACCTGATCCTGCACGCCTGGATGGTCGCGCCGGTGGTCGACGACGGCCGCGTGACCGGCGCCATCTTCGAGAGCAAGCAGGGCCGCCGCGCGATCCTGGCCCACGTGGTCGTCGACACGACGGGCGAGGGCGACCTCTATGCCGCGGCCGGTGCGGCCTACGACTCGGACATCGACGCGCGCGAGATCCATCACTGCATCAACACCTCCTGGCTGTACGCGGGCGTGGACATGCAGCGCTGGCTCGACTTCCGCGCCCACGAGCCCGAGGCCTTTGCCGCGTTCATGGCGCGCGGTCGCGAGACGGTCGGCAGCTTCGAGAAGCCCCTCGTCTCGTGGCGCAACGACGTCGCCACCTTCCTCGGTCCGCGCAAGGCCGGCTTCAGCGCGCTCGATGTCGACGACATGACGCAGGTCGAATGGGAATCGCGCCGGAGCATGGAAGACCATCTGGCGTTCTACCGCGCACATGCACCGGGTTTCGAGCGCGCCTGGATCATGCTCATGGCACCGCAGATCGGTACGCGCCACGGACGCCGGCTGGTGGGCGTGAAGCGGGTGCTTCGCGGTACGTGGGACGCCGGTGCCATCGAGCCCGACGAGATCGGCATCAGTCCCAGCCCGTCGCCGCGCTTTCCCAACATCTCCGTGCCCTACGGTGCGCTCGTGCCCGAGACGCTGGACGGCGTGCTGGCGGCGGGCAAGCACATCGCCTGCGATGCGAACTCCCACGGCTTCCTGCGGGAGATTCCCCAGTGCTGGCTCACCGGCCAGGCCGCCGGCACGGCCGCAGCGCTGGCGGCCGACCACAACGTGCTGCCGCGCAACGTGGACCTGAAGCGGCTGCAGGCGGCGCTGACGGCACAGGGCGTGCCGCTGCGCCAGGCGCGCGCGGCGGTGCCGGCATGAGCTTCGCGCTCTCGCTCGCGCACCTGGGCATGCTCGATGCGTCGCCGCCGCAACTGGTGGAGGCGGCCCATGCGGCGGGGTTTCGCGGCGTCGGGATGCGGCTGCATCCAGCGCGTCCCGGCGAGGCGCCCTTTCCCATGCACGAGGGCGGCCCGATGCTGCGCGAGACGCTCGCTCGCCTTCACGACCTGGGGATCGAGGTACACGATGTCGAGATCGTGCGCATCGGGCCTGCGTTCGACGCGCGGGCGTTCGACGGCGTCCTGGCTTCGGCCCAGGCGCTGGGCGCACGGCGGCTGATGGTGAACGTGGACGACGTCGACACCGGCCGCGCCACGGCCCACATCGGCATGCTGGCCGAGCGTGCCGCCTCGCACGGCCTGAATCTCGGCCTCGAGTTCATGGTCTACACGGCGGCGCGCTCGCTGCAGGTGGCCCGGGAACTGGTCCGGCCATTCGCGCACGATGCGGTGCGCGTGGTGGTCGACGCGCTGCATTTCTTCCGCGCAGGCTGCACGCCGGAAGACATGGCGGACCCGTCCATCGACCACCACTTCATGCAGATCAACGACGCACCCGCCCAGCGGCATCCCGGCCTGTCGGCCAGCGAAGAGGGCCGGGCCCACCGGCTCTTTGCCGGCGAGGGTGTGTTGCCGGTCCATCGTCTGCTGCCTTACCTGGGCGACGACGCGGTGCTGTCGGTGGAGTCGCCGAGTGCGATCCGCACGGCCACGCTCGACATCCATTCGCGCGCCGCCGCCGCCTGGCGCAGCGCCCATCACTTCCTGCAAGGACATGGCCATGACCACGAATGAAAGCTGGGAGGGGTTGCGGCTCGACGGCCGCACCGTCGTGCTCGGCATCATCGGAGACCCCGTTGTCCAGGTGAAGGCGCCGCTGCCACTGACGCGCCTCCTTCAGGCTCGGGGAACGAACGCGGTGCTGGTGCCGATGCATGTGCGGGGAGAGGCGGTAGGCAGCCTGCTCGACGCCCTGCATGTGGTGCACAACTTCGCGGGCATCGTCGTCACCGTGCCGCACAAGCAGCGCGTGGCTGCGCTGTCGATGGAACTGCTGCCGGCCGCGCAGCGGGCGCGCGCCGTGAACGTGGTCCGGCGCACCCCGCACGGTTGGCAAGGCGACCTGCTCGACGGTGCCGGCTTTCTGCGCGGGCTGTTACGCAGCGGCTTCGACGTCGAGGGCCGGCGCGTGGGCCTGGTCGGTGCGGGTGGGGCGGGCTGCGCGATTGCCTTGTCGCTGGCCGCGGCGGGCGCGGCGGCCATCGACGTGCACGACGTCGACGAGACGAAGCAGCTTGCCCTGGTCGATCGCCTGCGTGCGCTTGGGCATGCCGCCGGCCGGTGGGACGCTGCCAGTCCGCGCGATCTCGTCGTGAATGCGACGCCCGCGGGCATGCGGCCCGATGATCCACTGCCCATCGCGCCGTCGGCCATCCTGCCCGGCCACACGGTGGCCGAGGTCATCATGGAGCCGTCCATCACGCCGCTGTTGGCGCATGCACGGCAACTCGGTGCGCGCGTCGTGCCGGGCCGGCACATGATGGACGAGCAGCTCGAAGCGATGGCCGATTTCTTCTTCGACGAAGACCAGCGATGAGCACGCCTTTCTTTCCAGGTTTCGACGTGCGTCGCTTCGCACTCGGTGACGCAACCATCCATGCAGAGGTGGGCGGCAGCGGGCCGCCGCTGCTGCTGCTGCATGGGTATCCGCAGACCCATGTGGCCTGGCACCGCATCGCGCCGACGCTGGCGCGGCATTTCACCGTCGTGGCCCCGGATCTGCGCGGCTACGGCGACAGCGTCGGGCCGGGCGGCGATCCGCTGCACATCCGTCACTGCAAGCGCACGCTGGCGGGCGATCAAGTGGCCGTGATGAATGCCCTTGGCCATGAACGCTTCGCGGTCATGGGCCACGACCGCGGCGCGCGCGTCGGCTATCGCCTGTGCCTGGATCGTCCGGAGGCTGTCAGCGCCTTCGTTTCGTTGACGGTGGTCCCGACCGAGACGATGTGGCAGCGCGCCGGCATGGCCTTCGGGCTCAAGGCCTTCCACTGGTACCTGTTCGCGCAACCCTTCGACCTGCCCGAGCGCATGCTGCGCGCCGATCCGGGCTACTTCCTGGACTGGGCGCTGCGCAATGCGGTGCTCAAGGTCGACGCCGTCACGCCCGAGGCATTGGCCGAGTACCACCGGGCATTCGCCAAGGAGTCGGTGCGACATGCCATGGTCGAGGACTACCGCGCGGCGGCCTCGATCGACCTGCAGCACGACCGCGACGATCTCGCGGCGGGCCGCTGCATCGCGTGCCCCCTGCAGGTGCTGTGGTCTGCATCGAGCGCAGGCGCACCGGATCCGGTCGAGACCTGGCGGGCCTGGGCCGACCACGTCGAGGGTGCGGCCATCGACTGCGGTCACCTGATGGCCGAGGAGGCACCGGACGAGGTGCTGCGGCATGTCCTGCCCTTCCTCCAACGCCACGCCTGAACGCCGAGAACAAGGAGACATGACATGCGACCGATGATTCTGCTGGCGGGGCTCGTGCTGGCGCTGCAGGCCCATGCGCAAACGGCGCCCATGCGGCTGAGCCAAATCGGCGATGCCGCACCGGCGCGCCAGCAGGAGTTCTTTCCCGCACCTTCCTTCGAGCTGGTTCACGCGGGCGGCTGCGGCGTGATGGAAGGCATCGCCAGTGCGTCCGACGGCAGCGTCTACTTCACCGAGATCACACGCTCGGTCGGCTGCAGCGATGCGGCCGGTGTGCAGGGCGGTCGCATCTGGGTGGTGCCGCCCGGTGGCACGCCGCGCATCTTCCGCGAGCCCAGCAACATGGCCGCCGGCTTGGCCATCGACGCGCAGGATCGGCTGATCGCCGCGGAAGGGGCCGACTACGGCGGCCGTCGCGTCTCAGTGACCGACCTGCGCAGCGGCAGCTACCGCGTGGTTGCGTATTTCCACGAGAACCGGCAGTTCAATGCACCGAACGATGTGGCGATTGATCGCGCCGGCCGCATCTTCTTCTCGGACCTTCGCCTGTTCGGACCCGAGACCATCGAACAGCGGATCAATGCCGTCTACCGGCTCGATCCGCCCGAGGCCAATGCGAAGGGCCTGTGGCCGGTGTCGCGCATCCTCGGCAACGACGCCAAGATGAACGGCGTCGAGCTGTCGCCGGACGGACAGACCTTGTACGTGGGCCACTGCGATCCCGGGACCAATGCGCTCGGCGAGCAGGGCAAGCCGGCCCTGGACCGCACGGGGGCGGGCGGGCTGGTGGCGTATGCGCTCGATGCCGCCGGCCGACCGGGGGCACCCCGCGTCTTGCTCGACCTGGAGAAGGCCGGCTGCGTGGACGGCATGACGACGGATGTGGATGGCAACCTCTATCTCGCCCTGCCGAGTGCGCCGTCGGGGCCCGGTATCTACGTGATGACGCCGGACGGCGCCCTGGTGGCGCGACTCACCCTGCCGAACCGTGAAAGCCCCGTCAACGTGGGCTTCGGTCGCGGCCCGGAGGCGGGCACGCTGTATGTCGCGACGGTAGGCGTGGGCAAGGTCTATCGCCTGCGCACGGGCAAGGTCGGGTTTGCGCCGTCCCGCTGACGGGTCTTCCTGCCCCTCGACTGCCGTGCTCTGCACGCGCCCGTCAGTCGTACTGCACCGTGTAGATCAGGTCGATCCCGCTCTGAATCCCCGCCTGCCCGCGCAGCGTCAGGTTGCGCGTGAGGTCGTAGAAGAAGTAGATCGTGCCCAGGGTGCCCGCCAGGCTGCGCTCGTAGGTCACGTAGAAGTCGTCCGAGAGCCGCTTGCCCAGCGTGATGGCCGAGCCGGCCACGTCGCCGTTGCCGCCGCCCTTGAAGCCGATCTCGTCCAGACCGAAGCGGCTGGCCAGGCTGCCGCCTTCGCCGCCCGCGCCCAGGCGGCCCAGCAGCGCCAGGGCGGCCTGCTGCATCAGCTGCGCCTCGCCACCGCTGGCGGCGGAGGCCCGGCCCAGCACCACCCACGACAGCACCTCGGCGTCCGACAGCGGCGGGTCGGAATAGAGCTTGACCCGCGGCGCCTGCGCCGAGCCGGTGATCTGCACGCCCGCGCGCTGGCTGATGTTGGGTCGCAGGGCCAGGATGTCCAGCTGCGGGTTGTCCACGGGACCGTTGAAGCGGACGATGCCGCTTTCCACGTCCAGCGCCTGGCCGTAGGCGCGGTACTGGCCCTGCACGGTGCGGATCTCGCCGGTCACGCGCGGCGGCGCGGTGGTGCTGGTGGCGCGGATGTCCAGCTTGCCTTCCAGCCGCGTGGTGATGCCGCGGCCCTGCACCGCGAAGTCGCGGCCCAGGTCGAAGCTCACCTGGATGTCCGGCGGCCTGGCCGTGGTCGGCTGCTGCGGCGACACCTCGGCCGCCTCGGCCTTCTTGCGTTCCTGGGCGTCGCGGGCGGCGGAATGCACCACCACGTCGCTGCCCAGGCCGGGCGCGCTTTCGTCGGGCAGGATGATCACGGCGCGGTCGGCCGTGAGGTCGCCGCGCAGGCGGATCTGCCCGTCCTGCAGGCCGGCCTGCAGCTGGCCCGAGAGCGTGAGCTGCCGGTCGGAGCGCACCAGCGCGCGCAGGCTGCGGATCTCGCCGCGCATCGACATCGACAGCCCCGAGCGGCCCGCGCTGGCCGGGCCCCAGCGCAGCTCGCCGCTCATCGACAGGCTGCCGCCGTCCTGCGCGGCCTGGCTGGAGGCGGTGCTCAGGTTGCCGCTGCGGCCGGGGATGCGCACCCGGCTGCCGGGGCCGCCCTGAAGGCGGAATTCCTCGATCACCACGCGGTTGCCCGCGAGCGTGGCGCGCAGACGGCCGTCGCGCAGGTCCAGGCCCTCGACCGCGGCCTTCAGCGCCAGCTGGTCGGCGCGGACGGTGCCGTTCCAGCGCGGGTCGTTGCGTTGGCCGGCCAGGGTGGCGTCGGCCTCCAGCGTGCCGGCAATGCGCCAGCCCGGCGGCGCCAGCATGGACCAGACGCCCAATTGCGGCAGGCTGGCCTGCAGCCGGCCGGCCAGCGGGGCGTCCGTCGGCCACTGCCAGCCTTCGCCCTGGCGCTGCAGGCGGGTGGAGGCATTGGCCTGGATGCGGCCGGCACGCTGGCTGTCCCAGTCCAGGCTGGCGCGCACGGTGTCGCCTTCGGCGTCCAGGCGCAGCTCGGCCTGGCGCAGGCCGGCAGGGGTGGAGGGCGCGCTGTCGCTGGAGTCGGTCTTGATCTCGCCGGGCGCGCCGGTGCCGTGGCTTTCGAGCTTGCGCACCAGGGCGGCCTCGCCGGCCTGCACGCGCAGGTCGCCGCTGGCACGGCCCAGGCGCACGCGGGCGCGCAACTGGTCGAGGGCGGCGATGTCCCAGTCGCCATCGAAGACCAGGTCGCCGCTGATGCCCAGCTCGCGCAGGCTGGTGTCGCCGCCGAAGGCGCGGCTCCAGGTCATGGGCAGGCCCTGCAGGCGGCCCTTGGTCTGCAGTTGCACGCCGTTATTGCCTGAGCTGAGGCGGATCGGCTCCCACGACAGCCGCACGGTGCCGGGCACCGGACCACGCACGGTGGCGCTGCCGGCGGTGGTCTCCACCTGCAGTCGGTCGCCGGATTGGCGCACGCGGGTCTCGAAGCCCTGGCCCAGTTCCAGCACCCAGGGCGTGTCGCCACGGCCGCCGTCGTCGAGGTCGGCGCGCAGGCGGGCCAGCGCCAGTCGCCATTGGCCGGCGGCTTCGAGGCCGCCGCTTGCGGTGGTGTCGAGCCGTGCCCGGCGCTCGCCCTGACGCACTTCGCCCGACAGCGCGAGGCTGGCGCGGGCCAGGCTGCCGTCAACCGTGGCGGAGAAGGTCGTCAGCTGGATGGGAGCAGGTCGCGTGCCGTCCGCGCCCGGGCCAGGCTTGAGCAGCAATTGCGGCGTGCTCAGCCTGGCGTTGACCGTGGGTTCAGCGCTCCCACGGGGCAGCGGCGCCGTCGGCTTGGCGATCCGTTCCTGGAAGCTGCGCCACCCACCGCTCCAGTGGGCATCCAGGCGCGCACCACCTTCGGCCGTGATGGCCTTGTCGATGTTGGACAGGCCGGGCAGTTTCTTGAGCCAGGCTTGCAGCCGGGCGGCATCCTGCAGCGTGACCTCGGCTTGGCCGGTGCCGCGGATTGGCGCCATGTCGGCCTGCAGCCTTGCGTTGACGCCGGGCAGCACCAGGCGCAGATCGCCGCTGCCGGCCTGCTCGGCGACACGGGCGCGCACCTGACCCTCGATGCTGGCGCCCTCGGCCTCCACACGAAGGGTCGGCAGCTCGGCCAGCTGCGTGCGCAGGTTGTACTGGCCCTTGGCCAGCAGACGTTCCAGGCCGAAGCCCTGCAGGCCCTGGGCGCTGGCACGGCCGCCCTGGGCGCGCAGGTCGGTGTCGAAGCGCAGCACATCGCCTTCCTGGCGCGCAGTCACCGGGCCGCTGATGGCACCGCCTTCAAGCGCGGTGTGCAGTTCGCCAGGCCGCACGCCGTCGATGCGGGCCTGCACCTGCCAGGGGGCCGGCGCGGGTTTCCAGCTGCCCTGGGCGTCGATGCGGCCATGGCCCGCCTCGACATGGGCCTCGTCCACCGTCCAGGTGCCGTCCGCCGGACCGGCGTAGCCAATGCGGGCGCGCAGGCGCTCCACCGGCAGGCGCTGTTTGTCCCAGGGCCCGGGCATGGCATTGCGCAGGTCGGCGCGCAGGCGCCAGGCCTGTTCGCCGGTCTGGGCGTCGGGTTGCACGGCGACCTCGCCGCTCAGGCGTGTGAGGGGGCCGGCCTGCCAGAAGGTGGCGACGTTGACGTCGCGCAGCGTGGCCAGGGCATCGATGACCGGCTGCGGCGCCCAGGGCGCCAGATGGGCATCGAGCTTGGCATACAGCGCGCCGGCCTTCTCGTCGGCCTGCTCGGCGCGGGCTTCGGCCTGCACGGCCAGCCGTGCATTGGCGCCCGCCAGGTTGCCCTTGGCGGTGGCCATGGCTTGCACGGGCAGGGTGCGGCCGTCGCCCAGCGGTGCCTGCAGACGGCCCTGGAGCGCTGCGTTCAGCGCCATCGGCCCGTCGCCCTGCAGCTGCACCTGGCCGCTGTAGTGGCCGCCTTCGATGTCCACGCCCTCCAGGTCGAGCTGGTGCTGGGCCTTCTGGTAGCGGTAACGGCCGGCCAACTGCTGCGCCACCACCGGCGGCGGTCCGGCCCAGCGGACTTCGCCGATGCGGAAGGGCACATCCACTTCCACCGGCAGCACGAGGCGCTCCAACGGTTGCAGCGGCTTCTTGGGCGCATCCGCGGGGGCTGGCTTGGCCTCGATGAGCACCTGCGCGGCACGCACTTCGCCCAGCTGCACCCGGCGGTCGAACAGCGGGCGCAGCTGCCAGCCGATCTCGGCCTGGTGCACTTCGACCGTGAGCTCGGGCGTGCGGTAGCGCAGCAGGCCGATGCGGCCGCCCTTGCGCAGCGAGCCGGTCACCGCCTGCGTCTCCAGCGTCTGGCCGGCGGGCAGGTAACGGGCGGCCCGAGCAAGCACGGTGGCCAGCGAGCTGTCGCTGCCGGTCCACCACCAGGCGCCGCCCAGCAGCACCAGCACGAGGGCGAGCAGGGCGACAACGGTCCAGGCCAGGCCGCGCAGCACTCGGCGCGTGCGGGAGCGGGTGCGGGGCTTGGACGCACCCGGCGTCATCGACGGGCGGTCCGGCGTCGGGGAGGGCGGCGTGTCGGTGCTCACGATGTCGTCAGAAGCTGAATCCCAGGCGCAGGTGCAGCCGGAACTTGCGTGTCTCCACGCCATAGCCCAGATCGGCCTGCACCGGCCCCACCGGGCTGCGCCAGCGGGCGCCGAAGCCCACGCCCACCTGCGGCTTGTTGAGCTGGCTCACCTGGTCGGCCACGCTGCCGGCATCGACGAAGACCACGCTCTCCCAGGCCGAGACCTTGTTGTTGAAGACCAGCGGCTTCTGCCATTCGGCGCTCAGCACGGCCAGGTAGCGGCCGGCCACGGTGGCGCCGCTCGCATTGGTGGTGCCGATGGAGCGGTAGGCGTAGCCGCGCACGCTGGTGTCGCCGCCGGTCAGGAAGAGCAGGGTGGAGGGGATCTGCGCATCGTCCTTGGCCGTCACGGCGCCGACCTGTGCCCGCAGCGCCAGACGCGACTGGCGCGCCAGGCCGGGGGCGTCGCCTTCGGACACGCTGCCCAGCGGCAGGATGTAGAGCGAGCGCACGTCGGCGCGGGTGAAGGGCCGCTGGGCGCCGCTCAAGGTGTAGCCGGCGCCCAGCTCCAGGCCCAGGCCCCAGCCTCGGCGCGGCGCGCCGGCGTCGTCGAAGTAGCGGCCGGTCCAGGACCAGTTGGCGCTCAATGCCGAGGCCGAGGGTGGCGCACCCAGGCCGCGGTTGAGCGCGTAGTCGTACTGCAGGTAGTAGGCCCGGTCGATCTTCGGGTCGGACTTGCTGCGGCCGAAGCGGGCTCGGCCGCTGTCGACCTCGTAGTCGCCCGACAGGTCCTGCTTGAGTTCGCCCGAGGTGATCCAGCGCCAGCCGTCGTCGCCGGGAATCGCGCTCCATTCGCTGTTGAGCGAGCGCGTGTCGCGGTCCACCGAGAGCTTGGTCACCGCGCGCCAGCCCAGCAGCGGCATCTGGTTGTGGATGTGGTCGGCCGACAGCCGCGGCCCGGAGTCGGAGGTGAAGCCCGCCCCCAGCACGATCTTCTGGAGCTTGGCCTCGCGCACCTGGGCGACCACGGTGGCGGCCTGCGGGTCGGCATCGGTGTCCAGCGTGAGGAAGACCGAGTCGTAGTAGCCGCTGCTGGCCATGCGGGCCTGGGCATCGAGCAGTTCCTGCTGGTCGTAGGGCTGGCCGGAGGGCACGCGTGCGATGCGCCGCGCGCCGTCCACGCTGTAGCGCTCGGCGCCGCGCACTTCCAGGGGGCCGAAGCGGTAGGCGGGGCCCGACTGGTAGGTGACCGACAGCCGGGCTGTGCCGGCATCGGCGTCGATGTCGGCGCGGCTCAGCGAGATGCTGCCGGTGGGAAAGCGCTGCGCCACCAGCTTGCGCAGGCCGGTGTTCTTGGCGCCGTCCCAGGTCGACTGGGTGAAGTCCTGGCCGGGCGACAAGGTCCAGCCGTCGCGGATGGCCTTGCGCTGGGCGGCGGTCTTCTCGTCGGTGGCGGTGGCGATGGGGCCGGCGAAGTCCACCTGGGCTGCCGTCACCTTGGTGCGCGGGCCCGGATCGACCTGGATGCGCACCTCGTAGGGCACGGCGGCGTCGGCCGGCAGGTCCACCAGTTCCATCTTGAGCGTGGGCGTGAAGTAGCCCAGCGTGCCCAGCAGCTCGCGCGCATTGGCGTCGGCGGCCACCATCAGGCGGGAGATTTCGGCCAGCTGCAGGTCGTCCAGGCGGCGGTAGCGCTGCAGCTCCAGGTGCTGCTCCAGCAGTTCGCGGGCTTCGGCGGGACCTTCGACGCGCACGTTGAAGCCGTGCCGCCCGCCCGAGGCGTCTGTGCCGTTGCTCGTGAGGGCCGACGGCGCGTCGTCGGCGCCCGCCTTGTCGTCCTTGTGCCGGCCGGACAGCAGGCTGCAGCCCTGCAGCAGCAGGGCACCGAGAAGCAGCAGCACAAAAAGAAACGCCGGCGTGCGTGCCGGCGTCGGTCGACGGGAATCCACCCTGGGCATGGGCAGCATTCTGGCATCGGCCTCGAGGCCGCCATGTCGGAATGCCGCCCGTCCTGCGGGGGCTTGCCGATGCGAGTTCGGCGGCCTTGTGCTACTTCGACAGCAGCCGCATCGCGTCTTCCAGCCCCTTGAGCGTCAGCGGGAACATGCGCTGCGACATCAGCTGCTGGATCACCGAGATGCTCTGGCGGTATTGCCACACGCCCTGCGGCTCGGGGTTGATCCAGGCGAACTTGGGGAAGGCGTGCGTCAGGCGCTGCAGCCATTCGGCGCCGGGCTCCTCGTTGTTGTATTCCACGCTGCCGCCGGGCTGCAGGATCTCGTAGGGGCTCATGGTCGCGTCGCCCACGAACACCAGCTTGTAGTCCTTGTTGTACTTGCGGATGATGTCCCAGGTCGCGAACTTCTCGCTGAAGCGGCGGCGGTTGTTCTTCCACATGAAGTCGTAGACGCAGTTGTGGAAGTAATAGAACTCCAGGTGCTTGAACTCGGTCTTGACGGCCGAGAAGAGTTCTTCGACGCGTGCGACGTGCTCGTCCATGGTGCCGCCCACATCCATCAGCAGCAGCACCTTGACGTTGTTGTGCCGCTCGGGCCGCATCTTGATGTCGAGGTAGCCGGCATTGGCGGCGGTGCGGCTGATGGTCTGGTCCAGGTCCAGCTCGTCTTCATGCCCCTCGCGCGCGAAGCGGCGCAGCCGGCGCAGCGCCATCTTGATGTTGCGCGTGCCCAGCTCCTGGGTGTCGTCGTAGTCCTTGTACGCGCGCTGCTCCCACACCTTGACGGCGCTCTTGTTCTTGCCGACCCCGCCGATGCGGATGCCCTGGGGGTTGTAGCCGCCGTTGCCGAAGGGCGAGGTGCCGCCGGTGCCGATCCACTTGCTGCCGCCCTCGTGGCGCTCCCTCTGCTCCTCCAGGCGCTTCTTGAGCGTCTCCATCAGCTCGTCCCAGCCCATCTTTTCGATGGCGGCCTTCTGCTCGGGCGTGAGCTCCTTCTCCAGCACCTGGCGCAGCCAGTCCAGCGGCACTTCCTTGGTGAAGTCTGTGAGCATCTCCACGCCCTTGAAGTAGGCGGCGAAGGCGCGGTCGAACTTGTCGTAGTGCTTCTCGTCCTTCACCAGCGCGGTGCGGCTGAGGTAGTAGAAGTCGTCCATGCCGAAGGCATCGTCCGAGTTCGGGCCCACCACGTCGGCCTGCAGGGCCTCCAGCAGCGTGAGGTATTCCTTGACCGACACGGGCAGCTTGGCCGCGCGCAGGGTGTAGAAGAAGTCGATCAGCATGGGTCAGGCTCCTGGCCAGCGCTCGGGACTCTGGCGGAAATGGACGCACGCCAGCACATGGACATGCTGGCCTTCGATCCGATAGTGCATGGCGTAGGGAAAGCGGCGCAGCTTGGCGCTGCGATAGGCGCCAGGCCCGTGGCGGAAGCGCTGCGGATCGCGCGAAAGCAATTCCACCAAAGCGGCGACGCTGCGCAGGAGTTCGGCGCCAAGGCCCGTTTGCTTCGCTTCGTACCACTCGAAGGCCATGCGCAGGTCTTGTTGCGCAGGCTTCTCGAGATGCACTTCGAACTGCATCGATTCAGAGCCGGACGCCCAGCGATGCGGCGAGTTCGGCGGGCGTGCATGCGGTGCCGGGATTTGCCTGAACCCACGCCCAGCGACGGTCGAGCTCTGCCTTGAGTTCTTCGCTCAGCGGCGGCATGAGGTCCTGGTCGATGCTGTCCCACAGATCCTCGACGAGTTGCAGCTTCTCGTGCACACCGAGTTGGGCGATTTCTTTCGGGAGTGCGCTCATGTCAGCCTCCTGAGGCAAGACGGGGTTTGTCCATCAGGTACAGCAGCTGCGCCTTCACCTCCGGCCACTCGCCGGTGCGCAGGCTGTACATCACGGTGTCGCGGATCGTCCCGTCGCGGCGCAGGGCGTGGCCGCGGATCACGCCGTCCTTCTTCGCGCCCAGGCGCTCGATGGCGCGCTGGCTGGCGAAGTTGAAGTTGTCGGTGCGCCAGCCCACCACATGGCACTGGAGCGTCTCGAAGGCATGGCGCAGCAGCAGGAACTTGCAGGTCGTGTTGACATGCGTGCGCTGCACCCGCTTGGCATACCAGGTGTAGCCGATCTCCACCCGGCGGATGGTGGGCACGATGTCGTGGTAGCTGGTGGTGCCGAGCACCGTGCCGCTGGCCTCGTCGAGCACGGCGAAGGCCAGGCGGCTGCCGTCCTCGCGCATCTTCAGGGCCTGGGCGATGTAGGTGGCGGTGTTCTCGGGCTCGGGCACCGAGGTGACGCGGATGTTCCAGAGTTCGCCGTCGGCGGCAGCGGCTGCCAGGCCCGACTCGTGTGCGGGCGCGAGGGGCACCAGACGCACGCCGCGCTCGCTCAGTTCAACGGGGTCGACGAAGGCCATGGCAGCTTGGCAGGTGGGCAGGACGGTCGTTGCAGCGGCGCAGGCCGATCAGCGATTGTTGCGCTGCATGAACACCAGCTTCTCGAACAGGGTCACGTCCTGTTCGTTCTTGAGCAGCGCGCCCACCAGCGGGGGCACGGCGACCTTCTCGTCCTTGCTCTGCAGGGCCTGCAGCGGGATGTCCTCGGCGACCAGCAGCTTGAGCCAGTCCAGCAGCTCCGAGGTCGACGGCTTCTTCTTCAGGCCGGGCAGGCCGCGCACGTCGTAGAAGGTCTTCATCGCCGCGGCCAGCAGTTCCTGCTTGAGGTCGGGGAAATGCACCTCGACGATGCGGCGCATCGTTTCGGCGTCGGGGAACTTGATGTAGTGGAAGAAGCAGCGGCGCAGGAAGGCGTCGGGCAGCTCCTTCTCGTTGTTGGAGGTGATGAACACCACCGGCCGGTGCTTGGCCTTGATGAGCTGGCGCGTCTCGTAGCAGTAGAACTCCATCCGGTCCAGCTCGCGCAGCAGGTCGTTGGGGAATTCGATGTCGGCCTTGTCGATCTCGTCGATCAGCAGCGCCACCGGCTCGTCGGCGGTGAAGGCCTGCCACAGCACGCCCTTGACGATGTAGTTGTGGATGTCCTTGACCCGCTCGTCGCCCAGTTGCGAATCGCGCAGGCGGCTGACGGCGTCATACTCGTACAGGCCCTGCTGCGCCTTCGTGGTGGACTTGATGTGCCACTGCAGCAGCGGCAGGCCCAGCGCGCTGGCGACTTCCTCGGCCAGCATGGTTTTGCCGGTGCCCGGCTCGCCCTTGACCAGCAGCGGGCGCTTGAGGGTGATGGAGGCGTTGACCGCCAGCATCAGGTCCTGCGTGGCGACGTAGTTGTCGGAACCCTTGAATTTCATGGATGGCTTGCAGTGGGGAAAAGCGGGAGAAAGGTGCGCCCGATGCACGTGCGATCAGGGCTTTCCAGCGGGTCGGCGCAAGGGTCGGCTTCCTATAATCGCCCGCCGATCCCCCAAGTCCTCACGAGATTTTGCGCGCAAAATGAACAAGCTGTTGACCACGATGTTTGCCCTCGCTGTCGCTTGCGTGACCAGCGTGGCCTCCGCGCAGAAGGTGACGGGCAATGCCGACAACGGTGCGAAGAAGGTGGCCATGTGCGTGGGCTGCCACGGCATCGTGGGCTACCAGGCCAGCTTCCCCGAGGTGCACAAGGTGCCCAAGATCGCGGGCCAGAGCGCCGGCTACATCACCGCGGCGCTCACCGCCTACAAGGGCGGCGACCGCAAGCACCCGACCATGCGGGCCATCGCCGACACCCTCACCGAGCAGGACATCGCCGACCTGGCCGCCTACTACTCGGCCCTGGGGCTGAACGACGGGGCGGCGCCGCCGGCCAATGCCGCGGCACCCAGCGACAAGGTCCAGGCCCTGATCGCCCGCAATGCCGACAACAGCTGCACCAAGTGCCACGGCGCCAACTTCAACACCCCCAATGACGTCACCGTGCCCAAGCTGGCCGGCCAGTACGGCGACTATCTCTTCGTGGCGCTCAAGGCCTACAAGACCAGCCACCCCCTCGTCGGCCGCTCCAACGCGGTCATGGGCACGCAGGTCAAGCCCTACAGCAACGCCGAACTCAAGCAGTTGGCCCAGTACATCGCCTCGTTGCCGGGCGAGCTCAAGACGGTGCCGGAGTCCGAACTGCACCGCACGGCCAGCAAGTAAGCGGGGCAGCCCCAACCAAAAGGCCTGCGAGGCGATTGCCCGCGGGCTTTTATTCATGGGGCTCTTTCTTTCTGGCGGCCCCCGATGGCGGGGCCGCGCGCGTCAGGCCGTCTCCAGCGCCAGCAGCGCCGTTGCGGTGTTCGAGATCGGCAGGTGGTAGTTGGCGTGCACCTTGCGCACCGACGGGCCTGCGGCGGTGAGCGCCCCGCGCATGGCCAGCCACATCAGCAGCTCCACGCCCTGGGTGCCGGCCTTCTCGACGATCTCGTGAATCGAGAACTGCGTGGCCCATTCCGGGTTGGTGAGCAGGCTGTCCATGAACTGCAGGTCGAAGCGCTTGTTGATGTGGCCGGCGCGCGTGCCGTCCAGCTGGTGCGATAGCCCGCCCGAGGCGACGAAGAGCACGCGCCGGTCCTCGCCCCAGGCCGCCACCGCCTCGCCGACGGCCTTGCCCAGCGCATAGACGCGGCTGGCCTTGGGCAACGGGAACTGCACCGTGTTGATGCACACCGGCACGATCGTCACCGGCCAGTCGCCCTGCGGCCACAGCAGCTTGAGCGGCAGGGTGCAGGCATGGTCGACCAGCATCTCCTGGCAGCTGACGATGTCGAAGTCGCGCTCGCCGAGCGTGTTGATCAGCTGCCACGACAGCGCCGGCTCGCCCCCCACCGGCGGCTGCGCCGGAATGCCCCAGCCCTCGTCGGCCGAGGGGTATTGCGACGCCGCGCCGACGGCGAAGGTGGGCATCTTGTCGAGGAAGAAGTTGAGCCCGTGGTCGTTGTAGAACATGACCACCACGTCGGGCCGCGCCGTCGCCAGCCAGTCGTGCACGGGCGGGTAGCCGTCGAAGAAGGGCTTCCAGTAGGGCTCGGCCTGCAGGCCCTTGTGGATCGCGTTGCCGATGGCGGGGATGTGCGAGGTGCCGACGCCGCCGATGATCGTGGCCATGGAATGTCTCCGGGTTTGTGTTACTGGAAGTTGGCTGCGACGAGCCGGGCCTTGAATTCGTCCTTGGAGAGGCCGGTCTGCTGGGCGCCGATGTCCTGCATGTCCAGCTTGAAGATGCCCGCGAACTTGGCCAGGTAGTAGGCATTGCCGCCCGCAGCGATCAGCTGCAGCACGTTGCGCGCGCGGATGGCCGCGGCCTGCTCGGCATTGAGGCCATAGCGGCGCATGTAGCCCTCCTCGTCGGCCAGGAAGGCCTGGCGATTGGCTTCTTCGTTGAAGGAGAAGCACATCTTGTTGAGCGCGTAGCCCTTGCGGGCCTGATCGCCGTCGAACAGGGTGGTGCCCTCGATGGGCCCTGGCGTGGGGGTGGTCATGCGGTCTCCTCGTCGATCCCGTGGTGAAGGAAGGCCGCCAGTATTCGCCTGCCGTTGCCAAAGATAAACCGATGGATCATCATGGATCGCATGAGCGATTTCGATTGGTCGGATCTGGATGCCCGGCTGCTGCGCCTGCTGGTGGCGGTGGTGGAGACGGGTTCCATCACCGGCGCGGCGCAGCGCCTGGGTGTCACGCAGTCGGCGGTGAGCCATCTGCTGGACAAGCTGCGCGCCATCACGGGTGACCCGTTGTTCGTCAAGTCGGGCCGCGGGATCGTGCCGACGGCCCATGCGCAGGCGCTGGCGCCGCAGGCGCGCGAGCTGCTGGCGCAGCTGCAGGCCTTTGCGCGGCATGCGCGCTTCGATCCGGCGGCCTGGCGCGGCGCGCTCACCATCGCCGCCAACGATTTCCAGCGCGAGGTGCTGCTGGTGCCGCTGGCCGCGCGGCTGCGGGCGCAGGCGCCGGGGCTGGTGCTGCGCGTGCTGCCCTCGGACGTGCCCACGGCCGAGATGCTGCGCAGCGGCCAGTGCCAGCTGGTGGTCAGCCCGCGCCCGCCCGAGGGCAGCGACATCGTGCAGAAGCGCCTGTTCGAGGACCGCTGGCGCGTCTTCTACGACCCGGCCGTGCGCGAGGCGCCGGCCACGCGGCGCGAATGGCTGGCCGCGGACCATGCCACGGTGGTCTATCCGCCCCAGCGGCGCATGGCGCTGGACGAGGCGCTGGCGGCGCGAGGCATCGAGCGGCATTTTGTGGTCACGGTACCGGGCTTCGCGGGTCTGCCGGCCTTCCTGCGCGGCACTTCATTGCTGGCGACGGTGCCGGGGCTGCTGGGTGAGGGACTGATGCGCGAGTTCGCCAGCGCGGCGGTGCCGGTCGCCTGTCCGCCGTTGCCGATGTACATGGTGTGGCATCTGCGCCACCAGCAGGATGCGGCGCACCGGTGGTTGCGCGAGCAGCTGGCGGCGGTGGTGCCGGCGCGGCGCTGAGTCCTGCACTGGGCGGTCAGTTGCCTGGCTGCGGTGGCCGCGTCGCCGGGACGGTAACCCGGCAGAGGACGTCGGCATGCGCGCTCCCGGTGCACGCTCGCGCTGACCGACTTGCTGCACGGGACGGGTGCTCGCTCTACACCGACGTGCTTGGGACACTGCACGGCGCCGCGAATGGCTCCTCCGCACGCACACCGCCATCCTCCGCCTCGACGCTGCGCCTCAGCTGCCGGGTTCGTCCGTCCAAGTCCTCACTCCGTTCGCCCTGAACTCGTCTAAGGGCAGAGCGGCGCGCGGCTCAAAGGCGGGCCGTCCTCACCTGCCTCGGTTCCACCTTGCTGGGTGAGGCTTCGACAGGCTTGTATGGTTTGGCTCCCATCAACCAAACCGTAAGAAAGGGCGAGGAGCCGGGATGTAGGGACATCGACAAGCATCGGCGGTAGCTTCAGACCCCACCGACCGACACCCTGAGTCATCACCCCATCCCTGCGCCGAGCGTCGATAAGGAACCTGGCGACGTCGCATGCGCTG
>NZ_JBQUYR010000022.1:0-63957 GCF_056314265.1 Pseudacidovorax sp. DMC4
AGTTCTGCCGCGGCCCGTCTGTCCGAGCACCGGAGGGGAGTCGGCGCGCAGCGCCGACCGCCCCACTTGAAGCGCCGCCACGCCCTCACCGGCGCCAGGGCCGGACCATCGCGCACACACTTCGAAGCCCAAAGCCCAAAGCCCAAAGCCAACAAACACCGCGCACAACAGCGCCGAGATCGCCCGTCACGGGTGCCGACAGTGGCCGCTCCGGATCAACCCAGTCCTAGGCCGATTCGTCCTGCAGTTCGTTCACCGGCACGCAGCTGCAGAACAGGTTCCGGTCGCCATAGACGTTGTCCACCCGCCCGACCGGCGGCCAGTACTTGGCCTGCTTGAGGGTGGCCAGCGGAAAGGCCGCCACCTCGCGGGAGTAGGGATGCGCCCAGTCGGTCGCCACCAGCGTGGCTGCCGTGTGCGGCGCGTTCTTCAGCGGGTTGTCCTCGCGCGGCCATACGCCTTCCTCGATGCGACGGATCTCACCGCGGATGGCGATCATGGCCTCGATGAAGCGGTCCAGCTCGGCCAGCGGCTCGCTCTCGGTGGGCTCCACCATCAGCGTGTTGGCCACCGGGAAGCTCAGCGTCGGCGCATGGAAGCCGTAGTCGATCAGGCGCTTGGCCACGTCCTCGGCCATCACGCCGCTGCTCTCCTTCAGGCCGCGCAGGTCCAGGATGCATTCGTGGGCCACATGGCCGTTGGCGCTGGCGTAGAGCGTGGGGTAGTGGTCGGCGAGGCGTGCGCTGATGTAGTTGGCGTTGAGGATGGCCGTTTCGGTGGCCTGCTTCAGCCCCTCGGCGCCCATCATGCGGATGTACATCCAGCTGATCGGCAGCACGGCGGCGTTGCCGAAGGGCGCGGCGGACACCGCCCCCACGGTCGCCGGCTTGCCGCCCGTCGCATGGCCGGGGAGGAAGGGCACCAGGTCCTCCACCACGCACACCGGACCCACGCCGGGGCCGCCGCCACCGTGGGGAATGCAGAAGGTCTTGTGCAGGTTCAGGTGGCTCACGTCCCCGCCGAAGTCGCCGGGCGCCGCCACGCCCACCAGCGCGTTCATGTTGGCGCCGTCCACGTACACGCGGCCGCCGTGGGCATGCACGATCTCGCACAGCTCCTTCACTCGCGTCTCGAACACGCCATGCGTGCTGGGGTAGGTGATCATGATGCAGGCCAGCTTGTCGCCGTGCTTCTCGCAGGCGCGCTTCAGGTCGTCGATGTCGACGTTGCCGTTGGCGTCGCAGGCCGTCACCACCACCTGCATGCCCGCCATCTGCGCGCTGGCCGGGTTGGTGCCGTGCGCGGAGGAGGGGATCAGGCAGATGTTGCGGTGGCTGTCGCCGCGGCTCTCGTGCCAGGCCTTGATGGCCAGCAGGCCGGCGTACTCGCCCTGGCTGCCGGCATTGGGCTGCAGGCTGATGCCGGCATAGCCCGTGGCCTGGCACAGCCAGTCGCGCAGTTGCGCGTCGAGTTCGGCATAGCCGGCCAGTTGCCCGGCGGGCGCAAAGGGATGCACATCGGCGAACTCGGGCCAGGTGATGGGGATCATCTCGCTGGTCGCGTTGAGCTTCATCGTGCAGCTGCCCAGCGGGATCATGCTGCGGTCCAGCGCGAGGTCCTTGTCGGAGAGGCTGCGGATGTAGCGCAGCATGGCCGTCTCGCTGAGGTGCGTGTTGAAGACCGGGTGCGTCAGGAAGGCACTGGTGCGCCGCAGGCTGGCGGGAATCAGCGAGGGCAGCTCGGCTTCGAAGTCCTCCACGCGCGGCAGCGCCTGGCCGTCGGCGGCGAAGGCCTGCCAGATCAGCGCCAGGTCGGCGCGGGTCGTGGTTTCGTCCAGGGCGATGCAGAGGTATTCGCCGAAGTACACGCGCAGGTTGAGGCCCAGCGACAGGGCCTTCGCCAGGATCGCCTGGGTCTGGTCCTTGGTGTGCAGCGACAACGTGTCGAAGCTGGGCACCTCGCGCAGCGGCGCGCCCAGTTGCTTCAGACCCGCGGCCAGGATGGCGGTATAGGCGGCCACGCGGCGTGCAATGCGCGTCAGCCCGGCGGGGCCGTGGTAGACGGCATACATGCTGGCCACGACGGCCGGCAGCACCTGCGCCGTGCAGATGTTGGAGGTGGCCTTCTCGCGGCGGATGTGCTGCTCGCGCGTCTGCAGGGCCAGGCGGTAGGCGGGCGAGCCGTGGCTGTCCACGCTCACGCCCACCAGCCGGCCGGGCAGCGAGCGCTTGAACTCGTCGCGGCAGGCCATGAAGGCCGCGTGCGGGCCGCCGGCGCCCATGGGCATGCCGAAGCGCTGGGTGCTGCCGACCACGATGTCGGCGCCCCATTCGCCGGGCGGCGCGATCAGCGTCAGGGCCAGCAGGTCGGTGGCGACGATCAGCGCGGCCTGCTTGCCGTGGATCAGCTCGGCGTCGGCGCGCAGGTCGTCGATGCGGCCGCTGGTGGCGGGGTACTGCGCCAGCACGGCGAAGTAGTCGCCGGCTAGCAGATCGTTCCATTGCTGCAGTGAGTTGGCCAGCACCACCTCGATGCCCAGCGGCGCAGCGCGGGTCTGGATCACCTCGATGGTCTGCGGATGCGCGTCGCCGGCAACGACGAAGCGGCTGCTCTTGCTCTTGACGCTGCGCTTGGCCAGGGTCATGGCCTCGGCGGCGGCGGTGGCCTCGTCCAGCATCGAGGCATTGGCAATGGCCATGCCGGTCAGGTCGGTGACCATGGTCTGGAAGTTGACCAGCGCCTCCATGCGGCCCTGGCTGATCTCGGCCTGGTAGGGCGTGTAGGCGGTGTACCAGGCGGGGTTCTCCAGCACGTTGCGCAGGATGACGCCTGGCGTGTGCGTGCCGTGGTAGCCCTGGCCGATGAAGCTCTTCACGCGCTGGTTCTTCGATGCGATGGCCTTCAACTCGGCCAGCGCCACGGCCTCGGTCACCGCCGGCGGCAGCTGCATCGGCTGGCTCCGGCGGATCGAGGGCGGCACGATGCTGTCGATGAGCTGCGCGCGCGAGCTTTCTCCCACGGTGGCCAGCATGCGCGCCTCGGCTTCGGCGTCGGGGCCGATATGGCGGGCGATGAATTCGGTGGGGTTCTCGAGGTCGCGCAGGGAGGGGGCGGAAGAGCTCATGGCAGCGAACCGGCGGGGTGGTGGGAAGAAGAGAAAAAAAGAGGGGCTCTCGCACAGCGGGAGCTCTGGGCCGTGGGAAATGGAAGCGCGGAGGGTGAAGGAGAGGCCGTGGCCCTCACCCCGACCCTCTCCCAGAGGGAGAGGGAGTGATGCCAGCGCGTCCACGCGAACGCGCCGGCGGGGGCCTCAGGCGCCTTCGGTGAACTTGGCGTAGCCCGGCTCGTCCATCAGCTGGTCGAACTCGGCCATGTCCTTGTCCTGCAGCAGCACCTTGAAGAACCAGCCGGCGCCCATCGGGTCGCTGTTGGCCAGCGAGGGGTCGGCGCGCAATGCTTCGTTGACCTCGACGACTTCACCGGTCACGGGCATGTAGATGTCGGCGGCCGCCTTGACGGACTCGACCACGCCGGCCACTTCGCCCTGCTTGAAGGTCTTGCCCACCTCGGGCAGGTCGACGAAGACCACGTCACCGAGCGCTTCCTGCGCATGCACGGTGATGCCGACGGTGGCGGCTTCGTGATCGGCGATCTCGATCCACTCGTGGTCCTTGGAGTAGTGAATGGTCATGCGGGGCTCCTGAAAGAAGAAGAGGGGGATTGAATGAAAAGGTCGAGCGACGAGTATCAGCGCAGGGCGGGGCGGCTGCGTGTACGCCCCGGGCGCAGGCGCGTCGGCATTTGTCTGACGGCACGGACGCGGTGCGGCATGTCGGAACGCAGGCGGAGAGGGGCGCGCGCAGCGGCTCAGCCGCGGTAGTAGCGTGCCGGCACGAAGGGCATGGGAACGACCTCCATCGGCACCGGCTTGCCGCGCACCAGGGCGTCGATGCGGGTGCCGACAACGGCGTGGGCCGTATCGACGTACGCCATGGCGATGGGCCGGTCGACCGTGGGCGCCAGCAGGCCGCTGGTCACCTCGCCGATGGCTGCGCCGCCGGGCACATGCAGGGCCGTGTGCTCGCGCACCGGCACGCGCTCCAGCGCCACCAGGCCGACGCGGCGGCGGGCGACCGGGGCGCTGCCGTCCAGCTGGGCCAGCACCTTGTCCGCGCCCGGGAAGCCGCCTGCGCGTTCGCCGCCCGTGCGGCGCACTTTCTGGATGGCCCAGGTGAGCGCGGCCTCGACGGGCGTGGTCGTGGTGTCGATGTCGTTGCCGTAGAGGCACAGGCCGGCTTCCAGCCGCAGCGAGTTGCGGGCCCCCAGGCCGATGGGCGCCACCTCGGGCTGGGCCAGCAGCAGGCGGGCCAGGCGCTCGGCGTCGGCGGCGGCGACGGAGATCTCGAAGCCGTCCTCGCCGGTGTAGCCGCTGCGGGTGGCGAAGACCGGGATGCCGCCGATGGCCATGGCGCCGCCGGTCATGAACACGTGGCGCTCGCTGCCCGGCGCCAGCCGCGTCATCACGGCCGCCGCCTGCGGGCCCTGCAGCGCCAACAGTGCGTGATCCGGCAGGGGCTGCACCGTGCAGCGCCGGCCGATGCGGGCCTGGATATGGGCGATGTCGGCCGCCTTGCAGGCGCCGTTGACGATGACGAAGAAGGAATCGCCGCCCTCGTTGAAGAACATCAGGTCGTCGAGGATGCCGCCTGCGTCGTCCAGCAGCAGACCGTAGCGCTGCTTGCCGGGTGCCAGGCCGATGACGTCCACCGGCATCAGCGTCTCCAGCGCCGCGGCGGCTT
Organism: Pseudacidovorax sp. DMC4; assembly: GCF_056314265.1. Taxonomy (NCBI): domain Bacteria; kingdom Pseudomonadati; phylum Pseudomonadota; class Betaproteobacteria; order Burkholderiales; family Comamonadaceae; genus Pseudacidovorax; species Pseudacidovorax sp. DMC4. The sequence goes on from NZ_JBQUYR010000022.1 coordinate 4,800, forward strand.
CGGGGCCCGAGACGCGCAGCTGTCCCATGTGCGAAATGTCGAACAGCCCGGCGGCGGTGCGCGTGTGGCGGTGCTCGGCGATCAGGCCGGCGGAGTACTGCACCGGCATCGAATAGCCGGCAAAGGGCACCATGCGGGCGCCGAGTTCGACATGCAGGCCGCGCAGCGGGGTGTCAAGAAGGGGTGTGGCAGGAGAGGGGGCAGCAGCGGACATGGGCATCTCACGGGGTGTACAGCGCCACGACGGCTGTCGTGGTCCACCCCGGCTGTCCGCTTTACCTGAGAGATTCACCCCGCGATGGGGGCTTGCTCCTTCGGTGGACGCGCGGCCTGGGCCGCGACGCCTCTCTCCAGCAGGGAAACGCCCCGAACCCGGGGCGTGCCGCCAGTCCTTTTGCCTGAGCGTTCGGAACTCGTCGAGTCCTGCGCCTTCGGCGGCCCCGTCGCGCGGGGCTCTCTCCTGACGAAGCGCGCAGTGTAAGGGACAAGGCGCGCGTCGCGGACGCTATCTGAAGCCGCTCAGCGCCCGTACACCAGGTCACGCAGGCCCAGCGACACCGCCGGCACGTAGGTGATGACCATCAGGCAGGCCAGCACCACCAGGATGAACGGGATCAGCCGCGTCACGATCTTGTCGAGCGAGATGCGCGCCACGGTGCAGGCGGCGAACAGGTTGACGCCGAAGGGCGGGGTGATCATGCCCAGCGCCAGGTTCACCACCATGATCAGCCCGAAGTGCACCGGATCGATGCCGAAGTGCTGGGCCACGGGCGCGAGGATGGGGGCGAGCACGATGATGGCGGCGCTGGTCTCGATGAACATGCCGATCACGAACAGCGCCGCGTTGACGCCGAGCAGGAACATGGTGGGCGACTGCAGCACCGCCTCCAGCCAGTGGCCGATGGCCTCGGGCACGCCGGCGCGGGTGATCAGGAAGGCGAACAACCCCGCATTGGCGATGATGAACATGATCACGGCCGAGGACAGCACCGACTTGCGCAGGATGGCGTAGAGGTCCGGCAGGCGGATCTCGCGGTAGATCACCATGCCGACGACCAGCGCGTAGAACACCGCCACGGCCGACGCTTCGGTGGGCGTGAACACGCCGCCATAGATGCCCCCTAGGATGATCACCGGCATCAGCAGCGCCCAGCCGGCCTGCCACAGCGCACGGCCGAAGGGCATGCGGCCCTCGCCATCGTTCTTGCCCCAGCCCTTCCATTTGCAGTAGACCCACACGAAGAGCATCAGCGCCCCGCTGATCAGCAGGCCCGGGCCGAAGCCGGCGATGAACAGCTCGCCGATCGACACCTCGGCGCTCACGCCGTACAGGATCATGGGGATCGAAGGCGGAATGATCACGCCCAGTTCGGCGCTCGTCGCCTGCAGCGCCGCCGCGTAGTTGGTCGGATAGCCATGCTTGATGAGCGCCGGGATCAGGATGGCGCCGATGGCGAAGGTGGTGGCCACCGACGAGCCCGACACCGCCGCGAAGATCATGCAGGTCAGCACGCAGGTCATGGGCAGGCCGCCCTGGATGCCGCCCACGATGCTCTTGGCGAACTCCACCAGCCGCCGGGAGATGCCGCCGGTCTCCATCAGGTTGCCCGCCAGGATGAAGAAGGGAATGGCCGCCAGCGGAAACTTGTTGATCGAGTTGAAGATCTCCTTGGCGGAGATCAGCATGTTGGCGCCGTTGACCTGGATGCCGACGATGGACGCGAGGCCGATGGACACCGCCACCGACACCGACAGCGCGAAGCACAGCACCATCGTGCCGACCATGATGGGGGTCATTGCGCGGTCTCCAGTTCGAGGCGCTTGGGGTCGAGGTAGTTGCCCACGATGCCGAAGATCGAGAACGCGGCGCCGACGGGCAGCGCCAGGTAGGCCCACACCATCGACAGGCTTTCGAGCCCCGCCATCGACTGCACCCGGCCGCGCATCGCGTAGTCGAAGCCCCACCACAGGATGACGGCGATCAGGGCCAGGGCCGCCAGGCTAACCGCCGCGTCGAGCAGGCGGCGCACGCGCGGCGGGCTCCAGCGGTAGAGCACGTCCACGCTCACCATCGCGCCCTGGCGGAAGGCCATGGGAATGCCCAGGAACACCATCCAGATCAGGCTGATGCGGATCAGGATCTCGCTCCACTCGGCCGGCTGCTCCAGCACGAAGCGGGTGACGATCTGGAACATGCCGAGCGACGCGGCCACCACCAGCATCAGGCAGGCCAGCGCCATGGACAGTGCGGTGGTCCGGCGTTCGAAGGCCAGGAACTTGTCTTTCATCTCACAGGCGTTTCTTGGGAATGAAAAAGCCCGCCGGCGGGGGCGGGCCAAAGGCGCAGGCGTGTTGCCGAGGCGCGGTCAGGGCTGGTAGTTGCGGATGCGGTCCAGGTTGGCCTTGCCGAAGTCCTTCTCGAACTGGGCCTGGGCCGGGGCGAGCGCCGCCACGAACTTGGCCTTGTCGAGGTTGTCGATCACCGTCATGCCCTTGGCACGCAGGTCGGCCACGCCCCGGGCGTCGTCCTCGTCCACGCGGGCGCGGTTGGCCTTGGCGGCCTCCTTGGCGGCGTCCAGGAAGGCCTGTTGGTCGGCCGGTGCGAGCTTGTCGAACACGCCCTTGTTCATCACGAAGATGCAGGGCGAGTAGACATGGCCCGTGAGCGACAGGTGCTTCTGTACCTGGTCGAACTTGGCCGAGATGATCACGGGCAGCGGATTTTCCTGGCCGTCCACCGTGCCCTGCTGCAGGGCGGTGAAGACCTCGGGGAAGGCCATGGGCGTGGTGATGATGCCGAAGGTCTTGTACGCAGCGATATGGACCGGGTTCTCCATCGTGCGCATCTTCAGGCCCTTGAGGTCCTCGGGGGCCTTCACGTCGCGCTTGCTGTTCGTCATGTGGCGGAAGCCGTTCTCGGCCCAGGCCAACGCCTTGAAGCCCTTGGCGTCGAACTTCTTCAGCAGGTCCTGCCCGATGGGGCCGTCGAGCACGGCGCGCGCATGGGCCTTGTCGCGGAACAGGAAGGGCACGTCCAGGATCTTGGTCTCGGGCACGAAGTTGGGCACCGGACCGGTGGACGAGAAGGCCAGCTCCTGCGTGCCCAGTTGCACCGCCTCGATGGATTCGCGTTCGCCACCCAAGGCACCGTTGTAAAAGGTCTGGACCTTGTAGCGCCCGTTGGTGCGCTTCTCGACTTCCTTGGCGAAGGTGTCGATGGCCACGCCCTGGTGTGAGTTCTGCGCGACCGAGATGCTGATCTTCATGGTGGTCTGCGCCAGCGCGGCGCAGGCCATGCCGAGGCCCAGTGCAAGGCCGGCGGCCAGGCGGGTGAGTTTCATGGGGGAGTCTCCTGATTCGCTGCAGCAAGGCGGCTGGATTGCCCAGCGCCTGAAGGGATCCTGACTATGCCCCGCAGCCCCCGCCCAGCGAGTCGGGACTTTCACGGACGGAGCGTCCGCGGACACCGCGTCGCCCGGTCGTGCAGGCGACAGGCCGCTCCCGGGGGCTGACCGAGGGCTGACGCCATCCGCACGCCGGGCGCGCCGCGCGCCCATACTGTCCGACGCGCCCGCAGCAGCAAGCGCGCGGCCGCGCATCCGACGGCAAGAGGAGACAACGCATGGAAGACATCGCACGGCGCACCGTGTCCAAGCTGAGCTGGCGGCTGCTGCCGCTGCTCATGGTCAGCTACTTCATCGCCTACCTGGACCGGGTCAACCTGGGCTTCGCGGGCGCCTCGATGTCCAAGGATCTGGGCTTCACCAGCACCGTGTTCGGCAATGCCGCCGGCATCTTCTTCGTTGCCTACTTCCTGCTCGAGGTGCCGAGCAACCTGGCACTGGAGCGCTTCGGCGCGCGGCGCTGGATCGCCCGCATCATGCTCAGCTGGGGCGTGCTGTCGGCCATCCAGGCCGGCGTGGGCGGCGCCACCAGCTTCAACCTCGTGCGCTTCCTGCTGGGCGCGGCCGAAGCGGGCTTCTTTCCCGGCGTCCTCTTCTACCTGACGCTCTGGTTCCCGGCGGCGTACCGGGCGCGCATCGTGGGCTGGTTCATGTTCGCGGTGCCCATTTCCACGGTGATCGGCTCGCCCATTTCGGGCTACATCCTCAACATGGAAGGCGCGATGGGCCTGCACGGCTGGCAGTGGCTGTTCATCCTGGAGGCGCTGCCGGCGCTGGTGCTGGCCGGGGTGGTGCTGGCCTGCCTGCCCGACGGGCCGGCCGACGCCAAGTGGCTGACGAGCGAGGAGCGCCAGTGGCTCACGACCACGCTGGCCGCCGAGCGCCGCAACCGCGAGGCGCTGCATGCCATCTCCTGGACGCAGTCGCTGCGCAACTGGCGCGTCATCGCCATGGGCTTCATCTACATGGGCATCACGGTGCCGCTGTACGGCCTGGGCTTCTTCCTGCCGCAGATCATCAAGGGCTTCGGCGGGCTGGGCAATGTGGAGGTCGGCTTCGTCAACGCCTTCCCCTACCTGGTGGGCGCCATCGCCATGCTGTTCTGGTCGCGCGCCTCGGACGCGCGGCGCGAGCGCAAGGCCTTCCTGCTGATTCCGCTGGCCTGCATCTTCGTCGGGCTGGTGGCCGCGGCCAACATCGCGGCGCCGGTGCCCAAGATGGCGGCGGTGACGCTGGCCGCGTTCGGCATCTTCAGCGCGCTGCCGGTGTTCTGGACCTTTCCCACTGCCATCCTGAGCGGCGTGGCCGCGGCGGCGGGCATCGCATGGATCAATGCCATCGGCAACCTCGGCGGCTACATCGGCCCGACGATCTTCGGCATGCTGCGCGACCGCATGGGCAACGACGTGTTCGCGGTCATGTTCCTGGCGCTGCTGTCGGTGCTGGCCTTCGTGCTGGTGCTGCTGGTCGGCCACGACGCGCGGGCCGAGCAGGCGCAGCAGGTGCCGGCGCGCGCCTGAGCTTCGCAGGCGCAGGCCGTGGTGGTCTGCTGCGCGGGCCGTGAACCTGCCAAAAAGAAGAAGGGCGCCGATGGCGCCCTTGCTGCTTACATGCCGGTGTAATTCGGCCCGCCGCCGCCTTCGGGCGTGACCCACACGATGTTCTGCGTCGGGTCTTTGATGTCGCAGGTCTTGCAGTGCACGCAGTTCTGCGCGTTGATCTGCAGCCGCTCCTTGCCGCCGCCGGCGGCTTCGTCGGGCACGAACTCGTACACGCCGGCCGGGCAGTAGCGGCTCTCGGGGCCGGCGTACTGGGGCAGGTTGATGCGCGTGGGCACCGTCGGATCCTTCAGCGTCAGGTGCGCCGGCTGGTTCTCTTCGTGGTTGGTATTGCTGATGAACACCGAGCTCAGGCGGTCGAAGGTGAGCTTGCCGTCGGGCTTGGGGTACGCGATCTTCTTGCACTCGGCCGCCGGCTTCAGACGGGCATGGTCGGCCTCGGTGCGGTGGATGGTCCAGGGGATGTGGCCGCGCAGCACGAACTGCTCGATGCCGGTCATCACCGTGCCCACCGTCAGGCCCTTCTTGAACCACTGCTTGAAGTTGCGGGCCTTGTACAGCTCGGTGTGCAGCCAGCTCTTCTCGAAGGCCTCGGGGTAAGACGACAGTTCGTCGAACTGGCGGCCGGCCTGCACCGCCTCGAAAGCGGCGTCGGCGGCCAGCATGCCGGTCTTGATGGCGGCATGGCTGCCCTTGATGCGGCTGGCATTGAGGTAGCCGGCTTCGCAGCCGATCAGCGCGCCGCCCGGGAACACCGTCTTGGGCAGTGAGAGCAGGCCGCCGGCCGTGATGGCCCGCGCGCCGTACGAGATGCGCTTGGCGGGCTTCAGGCCCTGGTCCTGGCCTTCGAGGTACCAGCGGATGTTGGGGTGCGTCTTGAAGCGCTGGAACTCCTCGAAGGGGCTCAGGTGCGGGTTCTGGTAGTCCAGGCCGACCACGTAGCCGATGATCAGCTGGTTGTTCTCGGCGTGGTAGACGAAGGAGCCGCCGTAGGTGTCGTTGGGCAGCGGCCAGCCGGCGGTGTGGATCGCCAGGCCAGGCTCGTGGCGGGCGGGGTCGATCTCCCACAGCTCCTTGATGCCGATGCCGTAGCTCTGCGGATCGCGGCCGTCGTCGAGCTTGAAGCGGTTGATCAGCTGCCGGCCCAGGTGGCCACGCGCGCCTTCGGCGAACAGCGTGTACTTGGCATGCAGCTCCATGCCGAGCTGGAAGTTCTCGGTCGGCTCGCCGTCCTTGCCGATGCCCAGGTTGCCGGTGGCCACGCCCTTGACCGAGCCGTCCTCGTTGTAGAGCACCTCGGCGGCAGGGAAGCCCGGGAAGATCTCCACGCCCAGCTCCTCGGCCTGCGTCGCGAGCCAGCGCACCACGTTGCCCAGGCTGACGATGTAGTTGCCCTCGTTGTGGAAGTTGGGCGGCAGCATGAAGTTGGGCACGCGCGTCGCACCCGTCTCGCTCATCAGCAGGAAGGTGTCGGCCGTGACCGGCTGGTTCAGCGGTGCGCCCTTGGCCTGCCAGTCGGGGATCAGCTCGGTGAGTGCCCGCGGGTCCATGATGGCGCCCGACAGGATGTGCGCGCCGGGCTCCGAGCCCTTCTCCAGCACCACGACCGAGATCTCCTTTTCGTTGAGCGCCGCAAGCTGCTTCAGGCGGATGGCGGCCGAGAGGCCGGCGGGGCCGCCGCCGACGACGACGACGTCGTACTCCATGGCTTCGCGCGGGCCGAACTGGGCGAGGATCTCTTCTTGTGTCATCGGGTGGGATCGGAGAATGGGTTCGAGGGGGCGCGGCCATGGGGCTGGCACGCCTGTGAAGCACTGCGCATTCTAGAGGTCAGGCCCTGGTCACATAGGCGACGCCAGCCCGGGGAGATACCGCTCCTGATGGGCCCGCGGACGGGCCTACGATGCCATGCCATGCGCATCGAGATTCCCGAACAGAAGAAGCTGGTCTACGAGATGGCAATCCCCATCCGCTGGGGCGACATGGACGCCATGGGCCATCTCAATAACGGCAGCTATTTCCGCTACATGGAGACGGCACGCATCGACTGGATGCGCGCCATCGGCTTCCAGCCCGACCCGAAGGGCGAGGGCATGGTGATCGTCAATGCCTTCTGCAACTTCTACCGCCAGATCGAGTATCCCGGCGACGTGCTGCTGCGCATGTACGTGAGCGATCCGGCGCGCACCACCTTCGAGAGCTGGGCCACCATGGCCCGCGCCGAGGCGCCCGAGGTGATCTGCGCCGCGGGTGGCGCCACGACCATCTGGGTGGACTTTCCGGCGCAGAAGGCCAAGCCCCTGCCGGGCTGGCTGCGCGCCCTGGTCGGCGGCTGAGTTCAGCCGGGCATCGACAGCCGCGCCTCGAAGCCGCGGGCGCGGCCGGGGGGCGGCGACAGGAGCTGCAGCTCGGCCCCCTGGTGCTCGGCGATCGTGGTGACGATGGACAGGCCCAGGCCGTAGCCGGTGCGGTCGTCGGTCTGCCGGACGTGGCGCTCGCGCAGGGCCTGCAGCTTGTCGGGTGCCACGCCCGGGCCGCTGTCGCGCACCAGCACCGTGCGGGGTGCGACCACCTCCAGTTCGACCGCGCCCTCGGGGGCGTAGCGCAGCGCGTTCTCGATCAGGTTGCGCAGGGCGATGGCCAGGGCATCCACGTCACCCTGGACGGGGGACATCGTCTCCTCGGGCACATGCAGGGTGAGCCGTTCGGCGGCGCGGGCGTCCTGCCAGAACTCCTCGGCCACCGCGCCAGCGAGCTTGACCAGGTCGACCGGCCGCCGTGCCAGCGCAGCCCCCGATTCGGCGCGCGAGAGCTGCAGCAGCTTCTCGGCCCGGTGGCTCAGCTGCCGCAGCGAATCGAGCGCAGCCTGTACGTCCTGGCGCGAGAGGCCGTGGTCCAGCGCGGTCTGCAGGCGCAGGCGGGCCGCCGCCAACGGCGTGCGCAGCTCGTGCGCCGCATTGGCGGCCAGCGCGCGCTCCACGTTCAGCGCCTGGGCCAGCCGCTCCAGCAGGTGGTTGACGTCGTCGCACACCGAACGCAGCTCGTGCGGCAGGCCCGCCAGCTCGATGGGCCGCAGGTCGGTGCTGCTGCGGCTGGCGATCTCGTCCGCCAGCGTCTGCAACGGCCGCAGTTCGCGCCGGGCGATGCGCCAGAGCACGAGCCCCAGCAGCGGCAGGGCGGTGATCAGCGGCACCATCAGGCCGAACAGCGTGCGGTCCACCGCCTCGCGCCGTTCGGAGATCGGGTCGGCCACCTGCAGGAAGAGGTCGCGCGTGGGATGCCGGACGGTGTAGATGCGCCAGTCCGGCGTGTCGGCAAAGCCCGGCGCGAGCGGCACGTCGAAGTAGTCGGGCCGTGCGTTGGACGAATGCAGCAGCAGTCGCGTGCCGCCGTCGACCATCTGGTAGACCACTTCGTCCTGGATGAACAGCGGCGCGGGCGCCACCAGCGGCTGCTCGGGCTTCTTGCCGCCGGAGAGGCTGTCGTACTGCTCCACGGCGATGTCGAACATGCGGTGCGACACCTCGACCAGTTCGTTGTCGAAGTTGAAGCTGATCTCGCGGTCCACATACCAGACGACGGCCAGCACGCACAGAAGCCAGATGGCGCCGACGGAGAGGATCAGCGTGCGCGTGAGGCGGGCCGCGAGGGAAGCCCGCTCCGGCCTCGCGTCGGCGTCGGACTGGCCGTCGGTACGCGCGCCCTTCTGGACCGCGGCCCCGCCGGAGGCGACGGGCCGTCCGGCCTCGTCGATGGGACGGGCGCTCACGGGCCCGGCTCCGGACTGGCGTCGGGGGCATCGTCCCCAGGAGCCAGCCGGTAGCCGAGGCCACGCAAGGTCTGGATGTGCGACCGGCCCAGCTTGCGGCGCAGCCGGCTGACGAAGACTTCCAGCGTGTTGCTGTCGGTGTCGTCGTCGAAGCCGTACAGCGCATCGAGCAGGGTCTCCCGGCTGTGGATGCGGTCGGGGCGGCTGGCCATCACGCGCAGCAGCGCCCATTCCTTCTGCGTGAGCGTGACCGGCGCGCCGTGCACGCGGACCTGGTCGTTGCCCAGGTCGATCTCGAGCGAACCCAGGCGGACGGTGGCCGACTCGACGCTGCTGCGCCGGCGCTCCACGGCGCGCAGCCGGGCCAGCAGCTCGGCGGGGTCGTAGGGCTTGATCAGGTAGTCGTCGGCGCCGGCATCCAGGCCCCGGATGCGGTCGCTGACCTGGTCGCGGGCCGTCAGCACGATGACGATGGGCCGCTCGGGCAGGGTGCGCAGGCCGGGCATGAGCATCAACCCGTCGCCGTCGCCCAGGTGCAGGTCGAGCAGCACCGCGGCATAGCGCGCGCTGGCCAGCGCCGCGCGCGCGCCCGCCAGGCTGGGCACCGCATCGACGATGAAGGCCTTCGCACGCAGGTAACTGCAGACGGCGTCGGCGAGGTTGAGGTCGTCTTCGACGAGAAGGATGCGCATGGGGCGGAGTCTAGTGCGGGGCACCGTCCGGGGCCGGCGCCAGCCGCCGAGGTGGGCCGCTTCAGGCTGCATTCACGGCCCGGGCTTAGGCTGCGCGCCGCCCATGGATGCGTCTTCCCGTTCCGTTTCCCCCCTCTGGCCGACACTGGCCGTCACCGCGGCCCTCGTCGGCTGGGACCTGGGGGGCGGCGACCTGTGGCTGGCCAGCCTGCCGGGCACGCCCTTCGGTTTTCCGCTGCGCAGCAACTGGGCACTGGCCAGCCTGATGCACGAAGGGGGCAAGGCGCTCAGCTGGGTTCTGGTGCTGGGGATGCTGGCTGCCGTGTGGCTGCCAATGGGCCCCTGGCGCCGGCTGTCGCGCCCCGAGCGCTGGCAGCTGCTGCTGTCGGTGCTGGCGGCGGTTGGCGCCGTCACCCTGCTCAAGAAGTTCAGCCTGACCAGTTGCCCGTGGGACCTGCGTGTCTTCGGTGGCGTGGCCGAGCATGTCTCGCACTGGCGCTGGGGCGTGGCCGATGGCGGGCCGGGGCACTGCTTTCCGGCGGGCCATGCCTCGGCGGCCTTCGGCTTCGTCGGCGGCTGGTTCGTGTGGCGGCGGCATTCGGCGGCATTCGCCCGGGGATGGCTCATGGCGGTCGTCGTGGCCGGGCTGGTGCTGGGCGTCGGCCAGCAGCTGCGCGGCGCGCACTTTCTGAGCCACACGCTGTGGAGCGGCTGGGCATGCTGGATGGCCGGTTGGGCGGTGGACATGGCCATGACGGGCCGGCGCCGGCGCGCAACTGACGCCAAACTGAACGCAGCCTGAAGAAGAGGTTCAGGGTGACTTCAGTGCCGACACCTACGCTGTCGGCATGCCGTTGATCTCTCCCGCGCCGCGTCTGGGCGCGTATTCCGCGCCCGACTTTGCGGGTCCCCGCGGCTGGCTGTTGCGCGCACGCTCGCCGCGCACGATCGTCCTGGTGCTCACCGCCTACCTGCTGCTGGCAGCGAACTGGCCGCTGTGGATGGAACTCGCCGAACTCGGCCGCGCCCCCAGCCTCTACATGCCCAACATCGTCGGCATGGCCTGGCTGCTGGGCGGCGGTCTGGTGGCGCTGCTGTCGCTCACGGCCTGGTCGCGCTTCATGAAGCCGCTATGGATGCTGCTGGTGGTCGTGGCTGCGGTGGTGCAGCACTACATGGCCACCTACCGGATGGTGATGGACCCGTCCATGGCGCTCAACGTGCTGCAGACCGATCCGGGCGAGGCGCGCGATCTGCTCAGCCTGACGATGGCGCTGCGTGTGCTGGTCGTGGCGGTGCCCGCGATCTGGTGGCTGTGGTGCGTGCCGGTGATCCCGCAGCGGCCGCTGCGTGCGCTTTGGCGCAATGCGGTGCTGTTTGCGGCCGCGGTCGCCGTCACCGTGGGCGGCGGCATGGTCATGTCGCGTCAAATCGCGCCGCTCATGCGCAACCAGCCCCATCTGCGCTACATGATGAATCCGCTGGCCAGCGTGTATTCCTTCGGCATGGCGGCCACGCGCCCCTTGCTGCATCGCAGCCGCAAGCTGGTGCCGATTTCCGGTGGTGCGGCGCTGGGCGCCAGCTATGCGGGGCAGAGCCGGCCGCGCCTGCTGCTGCTGGTGGTGGGCGAGACGGCCCGGGCCGACCACTTCGGCCTCAACGGCTATGCGCGCGACACCACCCCTGCGCTCAAGGCCCGCAACGTGGTGAGCTTCCACGACATGCGTTCCTGCGGCACCAACACCGCCGCGTCGGTGCCCTGCATGTTCTCGCACCTGGGCAAGCAGGACTACGAAGGCCGCAAGCAGGACTACGAGAACCTGCTCGACGTGGTGCAGGCCGCCGGGCTGGCCGTGCTCTGGATCGACAACCAGTCGGGCTGCAAGGGCGTGTGCGAGCGCGTGCCCCATGTCGAGGCCAACGACGCCAAGGAGATTGCGGCCAACCCCACGCTGTGCAGCGGCGACGAATGCCTGGACGACGTGATGCTCAAGGGCCTGGACGCGCGCATCGCCGCCTTGCCGCCCGAGCGCGTGGCGCGCGGCGTGGTGCTGGTGATGCACCAGATCGGCAGCCATGGCCCGGCCTACTTCCGCCGCTCACCGCCGGACGGCAAGCCTTTCCAGCCCGAATGCCGCACCGTGACGCTGTCCGACTGCGCGCACAGCGAGCTGATCAACGCCTACGACAACTCGATCGCACACACGGATCGGTTCCTGGGTGACGCCATCGACTGGCTCAAGGCCCGCCGCAACCGCTTCGACACGGGCATGCTCTACCTCAGCGACCATGGCGAATCGCTGGGCGAGTACGGCCTTTTCCTACACGGTGTGCCCTATGCCTTTGCGCCGGACGTGCAGAAGCACGTGCCCTTCGTGGCCTGGCTCGATGGCGGGCTCGGCGGGCGCACCGGCGTGCGAGACGCCTGCCTGCGCAAGTCGGTGGACATGCCGTTGACGCACGACAACCTGTACCACACCGTCATGGGGCTGGTAGACGTCAAGAGCCCCACCCACAAGCCGACGCTGGATGCCTTCGAAGGGTGCCGGCAGGCGGCCGGCTGATCCCTCCGTGGCAGCCGGTCCGGGCGTTCCGACCCGAACCTTCTTCACTCCCGATGCGCGCGAACAGCGGAAGCCGGCATGGCCTGGGCCGCGGACAGCGCCTCGTGACACAGCAGCAGGAGTTCGAAGGCCCGCCGTGCCGCAGCCGCGGCTGCATCCAGCCGGGCGTCGCTGTGCAGTGCGGTCCGGAGCTCGGCAATGAAGAGTTTCCACCTCGGACCCGTGTCGGCCCCGCTCCCACGCAGATAGTTCAGCGCCAGCGGCGCCATCGCAGGTCCCAGCCGCTTGCGCAGCACCTGGCCACCCAGCCGGGAGCCTTCCAGCACATACGCGAGTCCCCAGTCTGAACCTTCGGCCTGGAACAGGGGTTCCCGCGCAGCCGCCAGATCGATGCGTGGCGCACGCTGGCCCAGCAGGTCCTGGGCCTCGGCCAGCTCTGCATCCAGGGCGCCTCGCTCCTCCTCCAGGCGCGGCAAATCGGCGCCGGACCGCTGAAGCAGGTCGACCCAGCCGCGCAGCAATGCAAGGTGCCGGAGGTAGTCGACCGGACCGGCGCCCTCGCGTGCGATGGGCAGCCCCGTATCGAGCCGGGCATGCAGTGACGAGGTCGCTTCGCGCAGGCGCTGCAGGGGATCGGTGGCCGCAGCCGTGGGGGAATGGGCCGAGGCGGCGGAGGGCGCAGAGATCATGGAGGACGCGAGCGGGTGTGGCCAGCCATCATAGGCAGGCGGCCTCCGTCATCCTTGCTGCGGGGGCTTGTCGGCCGGCTTCTCGCGCGGCACCCGGCCCATCAGGAAGAACTCCGGATTCGGCTGCATGCCGCTGAAGCTGGCCAGCCGGTTCGACAGGCCGAAGAAGGCGGTGATGGCGGCGATGTCCCAGATGTCCTCGTCGTCGAAGCCGTGGGCATGCAGGGCGGCGAAGTCGGCCTCGTCGACCTCGTGCGACCGCTCGCACACCTTCATCGCAAAGGCCAGCATGGCGCGCTGGCGCTCGGAGATGTCGGCCTTGCGCCAGTTGACGGCCACCTGGTCGGCCACGAGCGGCTTCTTCTCGTAGATGCGAAGCAGCGCACCGTGCGCCACCACGCAGTAGAGGCACTGGTTGGCCGCGCTGGTGGTGGTGACGATCATCTCGCGGTCGCCTTTGCTGAGTGCGCTGGTGCGGCCCACGCTCTCGGGCTCCATCAGCGCATCGTGGTAGGCGAAGAAGGCGCGCCACTCGGCGGGGCGGCGGGCCAGCGCCAGGAAGACGTTGGGCACGAAGCCTGCCTTTTCCTGCACGGCCAGAATGCGGGCGCGGATGTCCTCGGGGACCTGGTCGAGTTCGGCAAGCGGGTAGCGTTGGCTCATGGCGGATGTCTCCTGTCTCGTTGGAGCTGTGTGGTCCAGCGTTCGATCATAGGCAGCGGAGACTGGGGCCGCGGTCGCGCGGATTGCGCCCGGGCGCAGGGCCTGCGGCGTTGGCTATGGCTGCGATGAGGACGTTCGAATTCACAGCGCAGGACCTGCTGCCTAGCATTGACGTCCATGAACACCGCCATCACCGCTCCCCGTCGCCTCCTCGGTCTCGTCATCAACGCCGGCGGCCTCGCCGTCGGCATCGCGCATGGCCTGAGCCTGCTGCGCTGACGCGCCAGGCGAAGCCCGGCGTCAGTCGATGCGCGGCGGGCGGTCGTCGTCGAGCACCGCGTCGTCGCTTTCGTCCTTGAGCTGAACGCCGGTCAGGCCACGTCGCAGCGCCTCGCGCACCAGCCAGCCGAGCTTGAAGGCGGCCGCCTCGTAGCCCAGGCCCTCCGGACGTACGTTCGAGATGCAGTTGCGCTGCGCGTCATGTCGCCCGCGTTGTGGTTCGTGGGTGAGGTAGATGCCCAGGCTGTCCGGGCTGGAGAGGCCAGGCCGCTCGCCGATCAGGATCGCGCCGAGGCGCGCGCCCAGGGCCTCGCCCACCTCGTCGGCCAGTGCGACGCGCGCCTGCGTCGCCACGACGACGGGCGCGATGCGCAGGTCGGTCGGCAACTGCGCGCGAAGGGCGGCCAGCAGCGGCCGCGCATGGCGCTCGATGGCCAACGACGACAGGCCGTCGCCCACCATCAGGCAGAGATCGCAGCCTCGTTCCGGACGCCCGCGCAGGGCCTCGGCGTCGGCCGGGTCCAGGCTGCGGCCCAGGTCGGGCCGGCGCAGGTAGGTGGCCCGGTCGGGCGCCTGGCTGCGGGCACGCAGGACGGACCAGCCGTCTTCTTCGAGCGACCGGGCGAGCGCGTCGGCGTCCAGCGCCGCATGGATGGCATCGCGCGCCATGGCATGCGCCCAGCCGAAGCGCAGCGTCTCGTCGGTGGGCATGCCGCTGCCGGCGCGGCCGAGGGCCAGCCGGGCGGGCGTGGCGGCGCGCCAGGCCTGCCAGGGGTCGGGCGTCACGGGCGGGGCAGATCGGTCTTCTGCTGGAGTAACCCGGGTAGAGGCTTGGGTCGGTTCGTTCGATGCGGTGCTCATGCGGCGGCTCCCAGAAGGCGCAGCCGCTGCATGCCCTGCTGCAGCATCGGTGCAGGCCCTGGCACCAAGCGGCCATCGGCACCGGTGATGCCCATGTGCTGAAGCCAAGCCTCGAACTCGGGTGCGCGCTTCAAGCCCAGGGTGTCGCGCAGGAACAGAGCGTCGTGGAAGGACGTGCTCTGGTAGTTGAGCATCACGTCGTCCGCCCCCGGCACGCCGATCAGGAAGGTGAGCCCAGCCGTGGCCAGCAGCACCAGCAGCGTGTCCATGTCGTCCTGATCGGCCTCGGCATGGTTGGTGTAGCAGACGTCGCAGCCGATGGGCAGGCCCAGCAGCTTGCCGCAGAAATGGTCTTCCAGCCCGGCGCGGATGATCTGCTTGCCGTCGAACAGGTATTCCGGCCCGATGAATCCCACGACGGTGTTGACCAGCAGCGGCCGGTAGCGCCGCGCCAGCGCATAGGCCCGCGCCTCGCAGGTCTGCTGGTCGACGCCGTGGTGCGCATTGGCCGACAGCGCGCTGCCCTGGCCGGTCTCGAAGTACATGACGTTGTCGCCCAGCGTGCCGCGGCCCAGTGCGCGGGCGGCTTCGCAGGCCTCGTCCAGCAGTTCGGGCGTGACGCCGAAGGAGAGGTTGGCCTTCTCGGTGCCGGCGATGGACTGGAACACCAGGTCCACCGGCGCGGCCCGTTCCATGAGCTTCATCGTGTTGGTCACATGGGTGAGCACGCAGCTCTGGGTGGGAATGGCAAAGCGCTCGATGACCTCGGCCAGCATGTGCTGCAGCCGCTCGAGCACCGGCAGGCTGTCGGAGACAGGGTTGACGCCGATCACCGCATCGCCTGCGCCGTAGAGCAGTCCGTCCAGCGTGGAGGCGGCGATGCCGCGCAGGTCATCGGTCGGATGGTTAGGCTGCAGCCGGACGGCCAGATGGCCGGGAAGACCGAGGGTGTTGCGGAAGCGGCTGGTGACCCGGCACTTGCGCGCGACGACGATCAGGTCCTGGTTGCGCATGATCTTGGAGACGGCAGCCACCATCTCCGGCGTGAGCCCGGGCGCCAGCGCGGTCAGCGCCGCGGTGTCCGCCGCATCGGACAGCAGCCAGTTGCGGAAATCGCCCACGGTGCGATGCGCGACCGGTGCGAAGGCGGCCGCGTCATGGCCGTCGAGGATCAACCGGGTGATGTTGTCCTCTTCGTAGGGCACCAGCGCCTCGCTGAGGAACTGCTTGAGCGGCGTGTCGGCCAGCACATGCCGCGCCGCCATCCGTTGCTGCGCGGTGGCGGCGCCGACGCCGGCCAAGTAGTCGCCCGAACGTGCCGGGCTGGCACAGGCCATCACCTGGCGGAGATCGTCGAAGTCGAAGACCTGATGCTGGATCGTCGTGCGGTAGCGCATGGGCGGTGTCGGTGGGCGAGGGGCCGGCCGTGGCGGGAGACCGACGCATGATCGCGCTTGCCGCCCGGCTGCCGGGTAGGACAAGCGATGCAGGTTCCGGGCCCGCGCTCGGCCTGACCTGCTGCGGCGGGGGCGCAGAGAGCGTCAGGGGCGCGGCTTATGATCCGCCGCTTTTCCACCTCGGGAGAGCCCATGACCATCGTTTCGCGTGCCCTCGGCGCCGCTGCCGCCACCCTTCTCTTCGCCTGTGGCGCTGTCCACGCCCAGAGCGCCGCCGTCACCACGCCCAGCGGCCTGGTCTACCAGAGCGTCAAGGAGGGCACCGGCCCCAGCCCCTCGGCGACCGACACAGTGCGGGTGCACTACCGCGGCACCTTCCCGGACAGCGGCAAGGAATTCGACAGCTCCTATGCCCGCAACCAGCCGGCCGAGTTCCCGCTCAACCGCGTGATTCCGTGCTGGACCGAGGGACTGCAGAAGATGAAGGTGGGCGGCAAGGCCAAGCTGGTGTGCCCGCCGGCCATCGCCTACGGCAGCCGCGGCGCGGGCGGGGTGATCCCACCCAATGCCACGCTGAACTTCGAGGTCGAATTGCTGGGTATCCAGGGCCGCTGAGCCCCGGCGGCCCGCCGCCGTTCAGGTTCAGCGGCGGCCTGCGCGGCCCACCGCAAGCCGCAGCAGCGCCAGCAGGATCAACGCCGCGGCGCCCAATGCCGCGGCCGCCATGATCCAGAACGCCAGCGGCGAATGTTGCGCCGGCCTGGGCCCGAGGCCGTGGTAGGCCAGCCAGTAGCCGCCGCCCAGCCCCACGCCCCACAGCAGGGCGCAGTACACGAGCAGCGGCGCGACCGTGATGCGGAAGCAGCGCAGCACGAAGATGCACAGCGTCTGGGTCGCGTCGGCCAGGTGGTAGGCGGCGCAGGCCGCGAGCAGGCCCGCCGCCAGATGGGCCACGGCCGCCTCGCGCGTGTAGAACTGGACGATGGTGCCGCGCAAAGCCAGCAGCGAGCCGGCCACCATCAACGCGGCCAGCACCGCCATGCCCAGACCCTGCCAGCAGGCGCGCCGCGCCTGGTCCGGCCGGCCGGCGCCCATCCAGTAGCCGACCCGGGCGCTGGTGGCCAGGCCCAGCGAGAGCGGCACCATGTAGGCCACCGCGGTGAGGTTCGATGCGATCTGGTGTGCCGCCGTGGCCGTGCTGCCCAGGCGGGCGATGAACAGGGCCATGAAGGTGAAGGAGCTCACCTCCACCATCACCGACAGCCCCGCCGGCACCCCCAGCCGGGCAAAGGCGCCCAGTTGCGGCCAGTCCGGCCGCTCGGGCCGGCGCCAGAGGCGATAGGGTTGGTATTCGGGGCGGTGGCGCAGCATCAGCACCGCAACGGCCAGCATCAGCCAGTTGACGGTCAGCGTGCCGAGTGCGCAGCCCATCAGGCCCAGTGCGGGCACGCCCAGGCCGCCGAAGGTCAGCCAGATCGACAGCGGCACCTTGACCGCCAGCGCGCCGACCTGCAGCCAGGTGACGAAACTCGGCCGGCCGATGGACTGGTTCAGGGTGGCGTAGATGCGAAACAGCAGCGCCGCCGGCAGGGCCGCGGCCAGCACGGCCAGGTACTGGCCGACCGCGCCCCGCATGGCGGGCGGCACCTCGGTCCAGGCCAGCAGCGGGCCGGGCGACAGCAGCAGCGTCGCGCCGACCGCCGTGGTGGCCGCGCACAGGTACAGCGCCTGCCGCACCGAGCGGCCCATGGCCTCGCGCCGGCCGGCCCCGTGCAGCTCGGCCCAGACCGGCAGCAGCGCCTGCAGTGTGCCGGTCAGCGCCACGAACACGCTGATGAAGATGGCCGCACCGATGGACAGCGCCGCCAGCGCATCCTGGTCGAAGCGGCCGGCGACCACGGTGTCGGTGACGCCGAAGGCCATGGTCGCCATCTGGCCGACCAGCACCGTGCCGGCGTGGCGGGCGATGAGGCGCCGCTCGCTCACTGCGGTGCCTGTCGGCGGAACAGCAGCAGGTCGTCGCTGGGGCTGGTGGGCCGGCGGAAGGTGCCCTCGAAATGCCAGTCGGCCATGCGGACCCGGTTGGGCAGGCTGAACAGGTAGTCCGGATGCACGAGCAGCCAAGTGCACCGGCTGCCGTCGGCCAGCGGTTGCAGCGCCACGCGGCCGTGGTGGCGCAGCGCGGCGATCTGGGCGCGGTTGAGGCCGAGCTCGTCCACGCAGCCGGGCTGCGCGCCCATGCGTTGCGAGAGGGCGCGCACCTGCGGCTCGTAGCTGCGGGCGTAGTCGAGCAGCGGCAGCCACAAGGTCATCAGCAGCAGCCAGCACAGCGCGGCGCCGCCGGCGGGCAGGGCCATCGTCTTCCAGAGCGCGGCGCGGTGTCGCCCGGTGCGCCAGCGCACCAGCCAGGCCCAGGCGATGGTGGCGGCCAGCGCCAGACCGAAGCCGATCCAGGAGAAATCGGGCACGAAGCCCGGCGCCAGCCGGTACACATTGGCGGCGGGTTTGGCCGGCACGCCGGTGTGCAGCGAGATCCAGTACACCCAGATGAACAGCGCCACGCCGCTGAAGAAGAGCAGGGTGAACCAGTCGATCAGCGCCGAGACGCTGCGCCGGAAGGTGGGCAGCGCGAAGGCCGCCAGCGTGGCGAAGGCGGGCAGACCGATCAGCAGGGAGCGTTCGCCGAAGTCCGTGAAGATGGTCGAGAACGAGGCCGCCAGCATGAAGCCCAGGGGCAGCGCCACGTGCCGGGCCGTCAGTTGCCGGCGCCAGCGCCACAGCGTCCAGATCGCCAACGGCCAGGCCGGCCAGGTGAACCAGAGGAAGAGCTTGAGCAGGCCGCGCGCCTCGGCGATGAGGCGCTCGTTGGGGTCGCTGCCGGGCAGGGAGAGGTTCCAGTGGAACTGGCCCAGGGCAGCCGCCACGGCTGCCCCGATCAGTGCCAGGGCGGCCAGGCCGAAGACGCCGGTGCGGTCGTACACCGGACTGGCGTCGCCGTCGGGCTCGCGCTGGCCGAGCAGCCATTCGCGGCAGGCCAGCACCGCGCAGCCACCGCTCAGGATCAGGCCCATGGAGGGCGCACCGCTGAGCGACAGCCCCAGCGTGCCGATGCCGAAGGCGGTGAGGGGCGCTGCGCGCCGATAGGGCAGCGCCGCGGCGCCATAGAACAGCAGCGAGGCAAAGAAGAGCTGTGCCAGCGCCGGCGTGGTTTCATGGCCCAGTTGGGCCAGACCCAGGCTGGCGATCAGTGCGAGCAGCCCGCCATCGGCCACCGCGCGCGCATAGTCCGTCGGCCGGGCCTCCCCGCCGAAGGCAAAGGCCACCGGCTGGGCCCGCGGCGTCCGTGCCAGGTAGTACACGGCATACCAGGTGGCGGTGAAGGTGCACCACAGCATCAGCGCGAACACGATGCGCACCGCCAGGTCGGGCGGCAGCCACGAGGGTGAGAGCTGGATCGCCCAGGCCCCGATCCAGTAGGGCAGCAGGGCCGGAATCTCCGGCCGCAGGCCCAGCAGCAGCGGGTCGAGCCAGCGTGCCAGGCCGCCGCCCTCGGCCAGCGCCGCCATGTAGCCGAAGGAGGCGACATCCGCACTCTTCCACGGCCCCCGGCCCAGCAGGCCGGGCATCAGGTAGGCGGCACACAGCAGCAACAGCGCCGCCCGGGGCAGGCGGCGCACGGCGTTCTGGGCAACGATGGCGGGATTGGGGGGGCTCAATGCGCGGGGCTCACGGTCTGGCGGGCGGGCGTGCGGCCCGGATCATCGGGCGGCGCATGGGGGAAAAAACAAAGGGCAGCACGGAGATCCGGGCTGCCCTCGGTGCACCGCACGGGGCGGCGCTGTGTGCAAAGACGGCTTACTTGGAGGACAGCGCGGTCTTGCCGAACTTGTTGCGGAACTTCTCGACGCGGCCGCCCATGTTGTCCACCGACTTCTGGGTGCCGGTGTAGAAGGGGTGCGACTCGCTGGAGGTGTCCAGCTTGTACAGGGGGTATTCCTTGCCTTCGAAGGTCTCGGTCTCGCGCGTGTTCACGCAGGAGCGGGTGACGAACTTGAAGCCGTTGGACAGGTCCAGGAACAGGACTTCGCGGTAGTCGGGATGGATGCCTTCTTTGGCCATGGTGGTTCCTTGAGCGTCGATGCGGGAGCCACTGTGCACAACCATCGTGCCAGCACTTGCCGCGAAAAGCCCTCGATTCTAGCGCGGCAGTTCACAGAGCGCCAGTGCAGGGCGCGCTCGGCCGCTCAGGCTTCCACCACGCCGCACCAGTCGACGATGAACTGCGCCATGGCGGCCGTCACGCGCTGCATGCTTTCGAGGGAGACAGCCTCGTCGATGCCGTGGATGTGGCGGGCCACGGGCCCGTAGTTGGTCACTGGGATGTCGCTCATCAGCCGGAAGTGCCGGCCATCAGTTGTGGCCGTGCAGGCGAGGCGCGCCGGTGGCTGGCCCGCGATCTTCTCGTGGGCGTCGGCCAGCGTGCGCATGGCGGGCGCCTCCAGGTCGTAGACGCAGCCGGGCGAGCGGTGGCCGCGTGCGTCGATCTCGACCATCAGCGCCGGGTTGAGCGCCTGAGCCTTGGCACGGATGCGCGCGCCGACCTGGGCCTCAACGTCCGCCGGGTCCATGCCGGGGTAGTAGCCGATCCGCAGACCCAGCGTGCAGGTGCAGGGCACGGAAGAATTCCATTCCCCGCCGTCGATCCGGCCCAGGTTGAAGTTGACCGGATGGGCCACGTCGGCGAAGGCGGGGTGGCGGTTCTCGGGACGGTTCCACTCGGCTTCCAGCTCCTTCAGGTCGGCCATGATCGCCATCGCCGCCTCGATGGGGTTGAGCCCCTGGCCCATGTAGGCGACGTGGGCCGGCCGCCCGGTCAGGGTGACGAACAGCCAGCTCACGCCCACCTGGGCGCTCATCAGCGTCTCGCCGAAGGGCTCGGGAATGATGACGGCGTCGAAGTCGTTGAGCTTCGCCTTGGCCCGGGCGGTCTGCAGCGCATGCAGGGTCGCGAGCGTGCCGTTGCCGGTGTTCTCTTCGTCCAGCACGGCGTTGAAGCCGACAGTGCCGGCCGGGGTGAATCCCAGCGTGCGCAGCAACTGGAGCGCCGCCAGCGCGCAGACGATGCCGCCCTTCATGTCGCCGGCGCCGCGGCCATACAGCCAGCCGTCCTCCACGCGCGGCACGTAGGGGCCGGTGGTCCACAGCGATTCCGGGCCGGTCGGCACCACGTCCAGGTGGCCGTTGAAGAGCACCGAGCGGCCTTTGGAACCCGTGGGTGGCAGATGGCGGGCGAGCAGGTTGTGGCGGCCGCCGTCCGGATCGCAAGGGCAGGAGAACAGTGCCAGGCCCTCGATCTGCCGGCTGTCGAGCACGATGCGCTCGCAGTCCAGGCCCATGTCCTGCATCAGGCGTTCCAGGAAGTCGGCAGCCGGTTGCTCGGCGCCGGAAGGGCTGGGCGCAGCAACAAAGGCGCTGAGCGTGTCGATCATCCAGGGCGTCAGGGCCTGGGCCGCGTCGCGCAGCTGGTCGGGGGTCGGGATGGCAGCCATGGGCGGTTCCTGGTTCAGAGTCGGGCCAGCACGTCGTCCAGCGTCTGCACCAGCAGGTCGGCATGGGCACGCTCGAAGACCAGGGGCGGCCGCAGCTTGAGGATGTGGGCCGCTTCGCCCGTGGCGCTGAGCAGCACGCCGGCCTGCCGCAGGCCGTTGACGACGCGCGCCGCCTCGGCCGTGGCCGGCGTGCGGCGGGCGCGGTCGGTGACCAGTTCGACGCCGATGAACAGGCCCGCGCCGCGCACCTGGCCGATCAGCGCATGTTTCTCGGCCAGTTGTCGCAGGCCGGTCATCAGATGGTCGCCGACCGCCTGCGCGTTGGCCTGCAGCCCACCGTCCTGGAGCACATCGAGCACGGCACTTGCCGCTGCCATCGAGACCGGGTTGCCGCCGAAGGTGTTGAAGTAGCGGCACTGCCGGCCGAAGGCTGCCATCACCTCGGGCTGAACGGCCAGGCCCGCGACCGGATGCCCATTGCCCATCGGCTTGCCCATCGTGACGATGTTCGGGACCACGCCGTGCCGCTCGAAGCCCCAGAAGGCCTCGCCGGTGCGTCCGAAGCCGGGCTGCACCTCGTCGGCGATGAACACGCCGCCGGCCTCGCGGATCGCGGCCACGGCTTCCTGCAGGAAGCCGCGCGGGCCGGTGAAGATGCCATCGCTGGAGAAGACCGTGTCCACCAGCAGCGCCGCCGGCCGGATTCCGTCGGCCTGCAGTTCGGCGATGGCGCGCCGCACGCCGTCGGCGAAATGGCCGCCCAGCGTTTCGGCGTCCAGGTCGTCGCCATCGGGCGGGGGCACGGTGCGCACCGCCCGGCCCAACTGCACATAGCGGCCCAGCGAGGGCGAGGCCTCGGCCAGGCTGGCGGTGACGCCGTGGTACGCGAAGCTCGTGATGATCACGCCCTCGCCGCCGGTGTGGGTGCGGGCGATGCGCAGGGCCAGGTCGTTGGCCTCGCTGCCGGTGCAGGTGAAGACGGCATGGCCCAGTTCGGCGGGCATCGTCGCCAGCAGGCGCTCGGCATAGTCGAGCACCCCCTCGTGCAGGTAGCGCGTGTGGGTGTTGAGCGTGGCGGCCTGCCGCGCGATGGCCTCGACCACCTGCGGATGCGCATGGCCCACGCAGACGACGTTGTTGTACGCGTCAAGGTAGCGGCGGCCCTCGGCGTCGAACAGCCACACGCCTTCGCCGCGCACCGGGTGCAGCGGCTCGTCGTAGAACAGTCGGTAGCTGGGGCCGAGCAGTCGGGCGCGGCGTTCGATCAGGTCGGCAGTGGTTGTCGGCATGGGCAGGCGCCTCGGGGTGTGTCAGGGGCAGGCGTGGCGCAGCGCGTCGTCGAGTGCAGTGGCAGGCAGGGCAGCCAGCGCCGCCAGCCGCGCCCAGGAGGCGCCGTTGTTGCGCAGCAGGTACGCCGCATTGGCCGGCTCGCGCGCCGCCCGCCAGCCGCTGATGGCGACCACCATGGCCAGTCGCGTGGCGACCAGGAGCGGCAGCAGCGTCCGCTCTTGCGTCGAAAGCGGCGTGACCGCGTGGTACGCACCGGCGAAGGCCGCGATGCTCTCGGCGGGCGCCTGCGTGTCGAGCTGGTAGGAGGCCGCGACCGCCAGGTCCACGATGCGCGGCGCGGCGACCATGTCGCCGAAGTCCAGGATGCCGACCAGGCGCTCGGGCGCCTGCGGGTCCACCAGCAGGTTGGATGGGTTGAAGTCGTTGTGGATGGGCTGGCGCGGCAGTGTGCGCAGCACCGGCAGCGCGTCGGCGGCAAAGCGGTCCAGCGCCGCCTGGGCGAACGCGCGGCGGGCGGGGTCGTCCACATGCGCCAGCAGGCTGCGGGTGCCGAGGGCGCGTTGAAGGTCCCAGGGCAGGGGCAGTTCGCCCGCGGGATGGGACAGGCCGGCGAGGGCGGCATCCAGCCGGGCGAGCAGCGCGCCCGCGTGGGCGGCCCGGCCCGGGGTGGGCGGAGCCTTGGGCAGGGGCAGGCCCTCGAGGTAGCTGAACAGGCGCACGACGCGGGGGACATTGCCCACCGCGGTGTCCACCACCGAGAACGCGCCGCTGCGCATTGGCAGGAGGCGCTGCACCGGCAGATCCGGAGCCGTCGCTGCAAGGTGCAGCAGCGCCTGCGTCTGGAAGTCGGCGACGGCGGCGCTTTCGACCGGGTGCGACACCTTGAGCATGCAGGGCGCGCCGCCATCCGCAGGCTGGAACAGGAAGTTGGCATCGCGCTCGCCGCCCAGCGGCGTCAGCGTTCCGCTCAGTCCGTAGTGACGCTGGAGCAGGCGCGTGGCCTCGTTCAGATCGACCGGCGCGGGAGGCGCGCACAGAACGGCGGCTTCGGGCAACTGCTCGAAAGCGTCGTCTTCGCTTCCAGTCCGTTCGGGCTGAGCCTGCCGAAGCCGGGTCACATCGGCCGGCGCGCCGTTTCGCCCTTCGACAGGTTCAGGGCGAACGGATCGAGCGCCGTCGGGCGCGCCGGGCGCAGGGCGGACGGGTTGGGAGGTCGGTGGCGCTTGCAGACTCATGCCGCCGCCTCGAAGCCGCCCAGTGCGCTGCGCAGGTTGGGCCCCAGGTCGGGCGACAGGTAGCCGCCTTCCTGCACCAGCACCGTGGGCAGCCCCAGCCGCGCGATCTCCGCCGCGATTCGGGCGAAGCCTTCCGTACTGACCGCGAGTGCCCGGTACGGGTCGTGTTCATGGGCGTCCAGGCCCAGCGCCACCACCACCGCGCCCGGGGCGTAGGCGCGCACCGCGTCCAGAGCACCCCGCAGGGCGACCAGGTAGCCCTCGGTGTCGGTCCCGCGGGCCAGCGGCACATTCAGGTTGAAGCCCAGCCCATCGGCCTCGCCATGCTCGTGCGCATGGCCGGTGAAGAAGGGCGTGCAGAAATGCGGGTCGCCATGCAGCGAGACGGTGAGCACGTCGCGCCGCCGCCAGAAGATGCCCTGGGTGCCGTTGCCGTGGTGCACGTCCACATCGACGATGGCCACGCGGTCGAAGCGCTGGCGCAGGTGCTGCGCGGCGATGGCGGCGTTGTTGAGGTAGGTGAAGCCGTTCGCCCGGTCGGCATAGGCATGGTGGCCGGGCGGGCGGCACAGCGCATAGGCCGCGCGCTCGCCGTCCAGTACCAGTTGGGCCGCATGCGTGGCCGTATGGGCGGACCACACCGCCGCCTCCCAGGTGTGCTGGCCCACCGAGCAGGCCATGTCGCCCAGGTGGTAGCCCGCCTGGCCGACCAGGCTGTCGGGGTAGGTGAAGGGCTGGCCCGGGAAGGGATGCACGTTGGGGATCACCTCGAAGGAGGGATCGTCCAGCTGCTGCCAGCGCGCCCAGGCCGTCTCCAGGAATCGCAGGTACTGCGGCGTGTGGATGGCAGCGCGCGGGCCCGGGCCATGGTCCTCGGGCGCGATGACCTCATGGCCCTGTTCGCGCGCGGCCTGCAGCAGCAAATGAGCGCGCTCGGGCTGCTCGTTGCTGCGCTTGAATTTGCCGCGCACGATGAACTGCTGCGGATCGTGGCCGACGTGGCGGTCGCTGTAGATGACTTTCATGGGCGGTGGACGTCGGTGCGGTGAGGGTCGAGGGAAAAGCGCGTTCGTTCAGCGCGTGGCCAGCCGCAGCCGCGAGACATGCTCGCGTGCGTCCTCCAGGTGGAAGCGCAGCGCCTGCTCTACGGCCGGCGCGTCGCGGCGGCGCAGGGCGTTGGCGATGGGTTCGTGCGTCTGGGCCAGCGAGGCCGGGTCGCCGTAGCTGTCCTCGGTCAGCGCGAGGAACATGCGCACCTCGTTGACCATGTTGGAGAAGAGCTGCTGCAGGTAGTCGTTGCCCGACAGGGCGCAGAGCGCGGCATGGAAGTCCAGGTCCAGCGCCACGCGCTCGGCCTGGCTCAGTGTGGCGGCGCGGGCGACCATGTCGTCCACGCGGCCCGCCATGGCATCGAGCTGCGCGTCGCTGGCGTGGCGGCAGGCCAGCGTGGCGCCCATCACCTCCAGCGTGATGCGCACGGCATAGAGGTCGTCGATCTGCTTGGTGCTGACCGTGCGCACGGTGAAGCCATGGCGAGGGCGCGAGACCAGCAGGCCCAGGCTTTCGAGCCGGCGCGCGGCCTCGCGCACGGGCGCGCGGCTCACGCCCATCTGGCGGGCCAGTTCGGCCTCGACCACGCGGTCGCCGGGGCCGATGCGGCCTTCGAGAATGGCCCGCTGCAGCTCGGCCTGGATCAGCCCGACCAGGTCGGGCGCCTGGATCGAGGCGAAGGCGGGGGCGGATGTGGGCAGGGCGGCGTTCACGCGGTCTCCGGATGTCGTTGTCGTGGCGTTGCGGCGGATCGTGCCAGATACACCCCGGCCACCGCGATGCAGGCCATGCCCGCCATCGCCAGGCCATCGGGCGGGCGATGGAACCAGAAGGCGCTGATCAGCACCGCCAGCAGCAACTGCACATAGTTGAGCGGCGCCAGCGTCGAGGCCTGGGTGCGCCGGAAGGCCGCCAGCAGCAGCAACTGCGCGCCGCCGCTGGCCAGGCCGCCCGCCAGCAGCACCAGGGCCTGCGGCCAGGGCGGCACCTCGACGTCCTCCGAAAGTGCCGTCAGCACCAGCGTGACGGCCAGGCAGACGAAGGCCGCATGCGCGAACTGCACCGGTGCCGGCACCACCCCCGACAGTCGGCGCGTGAAGATCTGGAACAGCGCATAGCCGGTGGCCGACACGGCCATCAGCAGCGTGCCGGCCAGCGGGAGGTCATGTCCCGGCCGGACGATCAGCAGCATGCCCGCAAAGCCGCCCGCCACGGCGAGCCACTGGGCACGGCGCACCCGCTCGCCCAGCAGGCTGGGCGCCAGCGCCACCATCAGCAGCGGCGCCGTGAAGTAGATGGCGGTGGCCTCGGCCAGTGGCATGGTCACCAGCGCCGTCATGAAGCAGGTGGCCACCAGGGCCAGCATGCTGCTTCGCGCCAGCAGCAGGCCCTGGTGCGGCTGGCGCCAGAAGCGCAACTGGCCGTGGCGCAGCAGCAGCCCCAGGCCCACGGTGCTGATGCAGACGTAGCGCGACAGGTTGACGACCACCGGCGCATGGCTGGCGACCATCTGCTTGGCGAAGGCGTCGTAGAAGGCGAAGAGCAGCAGCGCGCCCAGGAAGAGCAGCACACCCGCCCCCGGCCCGTGGCGCCAGTCGGGCAGCGGCGCGGCCGTGGCGGGCAGGGCGCTCATCGGCAAGACCTTTGCACCGCTTGCGGCTGGGCCTGACGGGCGATCACGGATTCAGCCCGGCCAGCAGCGCCGCCAGCCCCGGGCCGAGCGCTTCGACCATGTAGCCGCCTTCCTGCACGATCACCGTCGGCAGGGCCAGCGCGCGCAGGCGCTCGCCGATGGCGCGGTAGGCGTCGAAGTCCAGGCGCAGCACGCTGATCGGGTCGTCGCGGTAGGTGTCGAAACCCATGGGCAGCACCAGCGCCGCGGGAGCGAAGCGCTCGATGGCCGCCACGGCCTCGTCCAGCGCCGCGATGAACTCGGCATTGCCGCTGCCGTGGGCCAGCGGCAGGTTGAGGTTGAAGCCCTCGCCCGCACCCGCGCCACGCTCGTGCGCATAGCCGGTGTAGAAGGGAAAGTAGCCCGCTGGGTCGGCATGGGTGGAGACGGTCAGCACCTCGGCGCTGGCATAGAAGATGTTCTGCGTGCCGTCGCCGTGGTGCGCGTCCACGTCCAGCACGGCCACCTTGCCGAAGTGCTGGCGCAGCGCCTCGGCCGCCACGGCGCTGTTGTTGACGTAGCAGAAGCCGCTGGCGCGGTCGTGGTGCGCATGGTGGCCCGAGGGCCGGCACAGCGCATAGGCCAGCCGCTCGCCACCGGCCACGGCCATGGCCGCCGCATGCGCGGTGTGGGCCGAGCGCAGGATGGAGCGCCAGCTGTGCGGCCCCAGCGGCGAGGCGAGGTCGCCGACGTAGTAGCCGGTCTGCGCCAGCAGCGAGGGGCTGGGGCAGGGCGGACGTCGCTCGCCGGGCGCCACGCCGTAGTAGGGCGACAGGTTGGGCAGGACCTCGATGCCGGGCTCCAGGCCCGGGCGGCCGAGCTTCTGCCAGCTTTCGTAGGCGGCGGACAGGTAGTCCAGGTAGTGCGGCGCATGCACGGCCTCCAGCGGCGCACGGCCGGCCTCGGGCGGCGAATACACGGGGATGCCCTGCGCCAGCAGCGTGGCCTGCAGCGCCTCGGCGCGCGCGGGCAGGTCGGCCGGCTTGTGGATGCGGCCGATGCGCATGTACTGCTGCGGCTGGTGCAGCAACTGGTCGGGGCAGAAGAAGGCCTGCATCGTGGTGTCCCGCTCAGAGCGTCTTCTCGAAGCGGTCGAGCGCGCGACCCAGGCGGGCGAACATCTCGTCCATCTCGGCCGGCGTGATGATGAGCGGCGGGCACAGGGCCACGGTGTCACCCATGGCGCGCACGATCAGGCCTTCTTCCTGGGCGTACTGGGCCACCTGGTAGCCGGCCTTCAGCGCCGGGTCGAAGGGCGTGCGCGCGGCGCGGTCGGCCATCAGCTCCAGCGCGCCGATCAGACCCACGGCGCGCATGTTGCCGACGATGCGGCGCTCGGCCTGCACGGCCAGGCCTTCGGCGAAGCGCGGCGCGAGCTCGCGGGTGCGGGCCAGGATGCCTTCGTCTTCGTAGACCTTGAGCGTCTCCAGCGCCACGGCCGCGGCCACGGGATGGCCCGAGTAGGTGTAGCCATGGCCGAAGGTGCCGATGCGGCCGCTGTTGGTGGCCATGGCCTCGTGGATCTGCTGCGACACCATCACCGCCGAGATCGGCACATAGGCCGAGGACAGCGACTTGGCACAGGTGAGGATGTCCGGCCGCATGCCGAAGGTGGTGGAGCCGAACATCTCGCCCGTGCGGCCGAAGCCGCAGATCACCTCGTCGGCCACCAGCAGCACGTCGTACTTGCGCAGCACGGCCTGGATCTTCTCGAAGTAGGTGGGCGGCGGCACGATCACGCCGCCCGCACCCATCACCGGCTCGGCGAAGAAGGCGGCGACGGTGTCGGGGCCTTCGTTCAGGATCAGCTGCTCAAGCTCATTGGCGCGGCGGGTGGCGAAGTCCTCGGCCGATTCGCCGAGCCGCGCGTCGCGGTAGTGGTGCGGGCTGCCGGTGCGCAGGATGCGGGCGATGGGCAGGTCGAAGTCCGAATGGTTGGCCGCCAGGCCGCCCAGGCTGGCCGAGGCCACCGTCACGCCGTGGTAGGCGCGGTCGCGGGCGATGATCTTCTTCTTGGCCGGCTTGCCGATGGCGTTGAAGTAGTACCAGATCATCTTCACCGCCGAGTCGTTCGCCTCGGAGCCCGAGTTGGCGAAGAACACCCGCGCCATCGGAACCGGCGCCAGGGCCAGCAGCCGCTCTGCCAGCTGCGCCGCGGCTGGATTGCTGCGGTGGTTGAAGGTGTGGTAGTAGGGCAGCGTCTTGAGCGCATCGATGCCGGCCTGCACCAGCCGCGGATGGCTGAAGCCCAGCGAGGCGCACCACAGGCCGGACATGCCTTCGATGTAGCGGCGGCCGGACTCGTCCTCCACATGGATGCCGTCGCCGCGCGTGATGAGCAGCGGCTCCACCTGGCCGTGGGTGGCGAGGTTGGTGTACGAGTGCAGGTGGGCCGCGACGTCGGCGGCGGCGTTGGGGGTGCGTGCGTTCATGGTCGGGTCTCTGGTGTTCAGTAGCCGCGTTGAAGGTCGACGGCGACCTGGGCAGCCTGGCCGGCGCGGATGCGTTCCAGGTTCAGGCGGGTCTGCCGCGCGATGACGGCCGGCTGGGTGCGGGTGGCGATGTGGGGCGTGACGAGGATGCGCGGGTCGCGCCAGAAGGGGTGCTCCGGCGGCAACGGTTCCTGCACGAAGGCGTCCAGCGTGGCGGCGCCGAGGTGGCCGGCGTCCAGCGCCGGGATCAGGTCGGCCTCGACCAGGTGGGCGCCGCGGCCCACGTTGATCAGGTGCGCGCCGCGCGGCAGCTGCGCGAAGAGTTCGCGGTTCAGGATGCCCGTGGTCTCGTCGGTGAGCGGCAGCAGGCACACCAGCGTGTCGCAGCCGGCCAGGAACTCGGCCTGCTGCGCCTGTCCGTGGAAGCAGTCCAGGCCCTCCGGTACCTCGTGCGGACTGCGGCTCCAGCCACGCACGTTGTAGCCCAGGGCCATCAGGGCACGGGCGCAGACCAGGCCCAGCGTGCCCAGGCCGGCGATGCCGACACGGTGCGCGCGCGGCGGCTGGATGGGCGCTTCTTCCCAGCGGCCGGCGGCGGCGCTGGCCAGGTAGCGGCCCATGTGGCGCTGGCCGTGGATCACGGCCCAGGTCACATAGGCGGCCATGCCCGAGGCCATGTCGGTGTCGACGATGCGGCACACGGGTACAGGCGGCAGTTCGGCATCGGCCGTGAGGTGGTCGATGCCGGCGCCCACGGACTGGATGAGTGCGAGATTGGGCATGCGCGCCATCAGCCCGACCGGCGGGCACCAGCAGACGGCGGCATCGATGGCGTCCAGCGGGCCCAGGTCGGCCATGGTGCGCAGATCGGCATCCGGGAACTCGGCGCGGAATGCCGGCAGCAGGTAGCCGAGGTCGAGGTTGGCGCTCAGGAAGGCGAGGGTGGTCAACGCGAAGTGTCCTTTTCAGCCGTGAGGCGCGGCACCGCCTCGATCAGCATGCGGGTGTAGGGATGCTGCGGGTCGGTCAGCACCTGCGCGGCCGGGCCGTACTCGACGACGGCGCCGCGCTGCATGACGGCGATGTGGTCGCACATCTCGCCGGCCACGCGCAGATCGTGGGTGATGAAGACCATGGCCAGCCTGAAGCGCTCGCGCACCTCGGCGAAGAGCTGCAGCACTTGCGCCTGCACCGAGACGTCGAGCGCGGAGACGGGCTCGTCGGCCACCAGCAGTTCGGGCTCCATCGCCAGCGCGCGGGCGATGCCGATGCGCTGGCGCTGGCCACCGCTGAATTCGTGCGGATAGCGCTCTGCCGCCTCGGGGCCCAGGCCCACCAGGCGCAGCAGTTCCAGCGCGCGGGCCATGGCCTCGGCCTTGGGCACGCCCTGGGCAATCGGGCCTGCCGCCAGCGTGGGGCCGATGCGGTGGCGCGGATTGAGCGAGGCATACGGGTCCTGGAAGACCATCTGCACCTTGCCCTGGGTCTGCCGGCGCATGGCCGCGCCGGAGAGCAGGCTCTTGCCCTTGAACAGGATGCGCCCGCTGTCGAAAGGCTCCAGCCCCACGATGCAGCGCCCGACGGTCGACTTGCCCGAGCCCGATTCGCCCACCAGCCCCAGCGTCTCGCCGCGGCGCAGCTGGAAGCCGATGCCCTTGGCGGCCTCGACCCGGCGACCCTTGCTGAAGAAACCGCCGCCGCTCACATACGTCTTGCGCAGGTCCTGCACCTGCAGCACGTAGTCCTCCTGCGTGCCGGTGGCCGGCTCGCGCAGGCGGCCCTGCGGGATGGCGGCGATGAGCTTGCGGGTGTAGTCGTGCTTCGGGTGCATCAGCACCTCGTGCGCCGGGCCGGATTCGACGGCCACTCCGGTCTGCATCACGACCACGTGGTCGGCGATCTCGGAGACCACGCCGAAGTCGTGCGTGATGAAGAGCAGCGCCGTGCCCTTGCGCTGCTGCAGTTCGCGCATCAGCGTGAGGATCTGCGCCTGCGTGGTCACGTCCAGCGCCGTGGTCGGCTCGTCGGCGATCAGCAGGCGCGGCTCCAGCAGCAGCGCGCAGGCGATCATCACCCGCTGGCGCTGGCCGCCCGAAAGCCGGAAGGGATAGCTGTCGGCCAGCAGTTCAGGGTCGGGCAGGCCCACGTCTGCCAGCGCGGCGACGATGCGGCGGCGCTTCTCGGTCGCGGGCAGCGTCATGTGCGAATCGAAGACCTCGGCCAGCTGGTCGCCAATGCGCATCACCGGGTTGAGCGCGGTCATGGGCTCCTGGAACACCATGCCGATGCGCCGGCCGCGCAACTCGCGCATCTGGGCCTCGGTGAGCGTGAGCAGGTCGGTGCCTTCGAAGAGGATGCGGCCGGCCACCGGCGCCACATGCGGCCGCGGCAGCAGGCCCATGATGGCGTTGGCGATCATGGACTTGCCCGAGCCCGATTCGCCCACCACGCACAGGGTGCGGCCGGGCAGCAACTCGAAGCTGGCGCCCTTCACGGCGAGGGCACGGTCGCCGCCGGCGGGCAGGCAGATGTCCAGGCCTTCGACGCGCAGCACCGGCTCCTCCGGTTCGACCTCGGGCAGCGGCTTGAGCAGGGCGTTCATCGGGTGCGGCCTCCCAGCCGGGTGTTGAGTCCGTCGTTCAGGCCTTCGCCCACCAGGTTCAGCGCCAGCACGGTCAGCACGATGGCCACGCCGGGAAAGACCGCCATCCACCAGGCCTGGCGCAGCACGGTGCGGGCGGTGCCGACCATGTAGCCCCAGCTCATCTGGTTGGGGTCGCCCAGGCCCATGAAGCTCAGGCTGCTCTCCAGCAGGATGGCCGAGGCGATCATCAGCGAGGCCATCACCACGATGGGCGAGGTGGCGTTGGGCAGGATCTGCGTGAGGATGATCCGCGACGTCGATTGGCCCGCCAGCTGTGCCGCCGCCACGAAGTCGCGCTGGCGCAGCGTGAGGAATTCGCCGCGCACCAGCCGCGCCACCGGTGGCCAGGACACCAGCGCGATGGCCGTCACGATGGAGCCTACGGAAGGCTGGAAGATTGCCACCAGCACCAGGGCCAGTGCGAAGCTGGGCACGGCCTGGAACAGCTCGGTGAAGCGCATCAGCGCCGCGTCGATCCAGCCGCCGAAGTAGCCGGCCACGGCGCCCAGGCCCACGCCGATCAGCAGCGACACCACGGTGGAGACCACGCCGATCAGCAGCGAGATGCGCGCACCGCGCACCACACCCGAGAAGATGTCGCGCCCCATGGTGTCGGTGCCCATCAGGAAGCCGGCCTCCTGCCCGGGCCGCAGGAAGGGCGACTGCACCATGTCCCAGGGGTCGTTGGTGGCCAGCAGCGGCCCGAAGGCCACCATCAGTGCCAGCAGCACCAGTACCACGAGGCCGAAGACCGCGCCCTTGTTGCGGCAGAAGCGCCGCCAGAAACCGGAGTTGTTCATTGCCGTGGGCTCCTTGTCGGCGTCACAGCCGGATGCGCGGATCGACCAGTGTGTAGACCAGGTCGGTGATCAGGTTGAACAGGATGGCCATGGCGGCCGTCACCAGGAAGCAGCCCAGCAGCAGGTTGTAGTCGCGCTGCAGCAGGGCATCGAACATCAGGCGGCCGATGCCGGGCCAGGCGAAGACGGTCTCGGTGAGCACCGCGCCGCCGATCATGCTGCCGGCCTGGATGCCCGCCAGCGTGACCACCGGCAGCAACGCGTTGCGCAGGATGTGCGCGCGCTGGATGCGGCCGGGCTTCACGCCCTTGGCGCGGGCGGTCTTCACGAAATCCATCTGCGCGACTTCGAGCATCGAGGCGCGCGTCATGCGGGCGTACACGGCCATGAAGAACAGGGCCAGCGTGAGCGAGGGCAGCACCAGGTGCTGGGCGATGTCCCAGGCCAGGGAAAGGCCCGAGAGGCCCGAGCCCACCGTCATGTAGCCGAAGCCCGGCAGCCAGTTCATCTGCACGGTGAAGAGCAGCACGGCCATCATGGCCAGCCAATAGAGCGGCGTGGCATAGAAGACCAGCGCGACCACCGTGATGGCGCTGTCGAGCCAGGAGCCCGCCTTGCGCGCCGCCAGCGCGCCCAGCACCACGCCGAAGATCAGCGACAGCACGAAGGCGCTGCCGGTGAGCAGCAGCGTGGCCGGCAGCCGGTCGGCAATGAGCTTGGCCACCGGCTGCTGCTGGCGGTAAGAGAAGCCCAGGTCCAGCCGCACGACATGGCCGAGGTAGGTGGTCAGCTGCGTGCTTAAAGGCTGGTCCAGCCCGAACTCGCGGCGCAGCTGGCTGACGAACTGGGCGTCGGAGGCGCCGGCCTCGCCGGCCATCACCGACACCGGGTCTCCGGGCGCCGCCCGCACCAGCATGAAGTTGACGGTGGCGATCAGCACCAGGGCCACGAGGCCCTGCGCCACCCGGGTGAGCATGAACTGCAGGCGTTTCATGGGTGCGTGCGCGGCGTGGTCAGGCGATGGAGGCGCGGCCGAGGCTGTCGTTCAGGCCGATGCCGGAGCTCACGGGGTTCTTCACCTTGCTGCGGTAGAGCGTGGGGAAGTTGATCTCGTGCAGCCAGGCCACGGGCGCTTCCTCCAGCAGCAGCTTCTGCACCTCGAGGTAGAGGGCCTTGCGCTTCTCGGGGTCGGCTGCGACGGCACCGGCGGCGAACAGCTCGTCCACCTTGGGGTTGGAGTAACCCTCGACGTTGTTGAAGGGCGAGCCCTTGGCGATGTTGCTGCTGGTGTAGTTGCGGGCCACGCCCAGAGCCGGGTCGCCGTACTGGTACACGTAGGTGAAAGCCAGGTCGTAGTCCCACTCGTTGAGGCGCTGGTTCCAGCCGGCCACGTCGGTGGGCGTCATCTCGATCTTGATGCCGGCCTGGCCCAGGTGCTGGCGCACCATCTCGGCCTGGCGCTGCCAGGTCTCGCCGTAGGGCAGGGGCAGCAGGCGCAGGGTCTCGCCCTTGTAGCCGGCCTCTTCGAGCAGCTTCTTGGCCTTGGCGATGTCGCGCGGGTACTTGGGCACGTCCTCGCTGTAGAACTTGATGTGGCTGTTGAAGGGGCCCGTGGCAGCCTTGGCGTAGCCCTGCCAGGCCACCTTGGCGATGGCGTCGCGGTCGATGGCATGCATCACCGCTTGGCGGAACTTGACCTTGTCCATCGGCGCCTTGCGGTTGTTGATCCACAGCCAGGAATGGGGCGCGAAGAACTCCCAGCCCTTGGTCGTGACCTCCACGCCGGGCAGCTTGGCCAGGCGGGCCACGTCGAAGTACTCCACCGAGCCACCGGGGGCGATGTCGATCTTTCCGGACTCGAAGGCCGCGGCGCGCGAGGCCGCATCGGGAATGACGTGGAAGTACACGTTCTCCACCTTGGGCACGCCCGGCTGGTGGTACTGCTCGTTGGCCACCAACTGGATGTAGGAGCCCTTGACCCATTCCTTGAACTTGAGCGGACCGGTGCCGATGGGCGTGGCGTTGGCCGGGTTGGTCAGGAAGTCGGTGCCGTCGTAGATGTGCTTCGGGATCATCGGCATGGTGCCGGTCTCGAAGATGCCCATGAAGGGGCCGAAGGGCTGCTTGAGGGTGAACTCCACGGTCAACGGGTCCAGCGCCTTGATGCTCTCGATCTGCTGCAGGCTGGCGCGGAAGCGTGCGTGCGTCTTGCGCAGGAAGACGTCGGCGGAGAACACCACGTCGGCCGAGGTGAAGGGCTTGCCGTCGTGCCACTTCACGTTGGGCTTGAGCTTGAAGGTGTAGACCGTGCCTTCCTTGTTGGCGGTCCACGAGGTGGCCAGCAGGGGCTGCGGATTTAGCTTTTCGTCGTAGCGCAGCAGGCCTTCGTAGATGTTGCCGGCGATCATCTGCGTGGGACCGTTCTGCACGATGCCCAGCATCAGGCCGGGGGGCTCGGGCTGGACCAGCACGTTGATGGTGCCGCTTTTCTTTTCCTGCGCCAGCAGGTGCAGCGGCACGCCCGCGATGGAGACGCCCAGGCCGGTGGCGCCCAGTTGGATGAGTCGACGACGTTGCATGTCAGGCTTCCTTTCAGTCAGCGCAAGTTGGCGTTAGTGGGGATGGGGTCAGTCGCGGAAGGAGGCGGCGGCCGTGGGCTGCTCCAGCCGCTGCAGCAGGGCGCGCCATTCGCGCGCATCGGGATCGGCGGCGCCGGGCAGGCGGTTGCTGTCGCCGCTTTCGTACTGGCGGGCGGTGAGTTCGCAGACTTCTTCAGGCACGGGGTGGATCGGCTGGCCGCTGGCCTGGATGGCCAGTTGCACGCGGCAGGCACGCTCCAGGTTGTGCATCAGGATGAAGGCCTCGGCCACCGTGCGGCCCAGCGTCACCAGGCCGTGGTTGCGCAGGATCAGCACGCGGGCGGTGGGGCCCAGGTCGGCGATCAGGCGCTCGCGCTCGCCGTGGTCCAGCGCGATGCCCTCGAAGTCGTGGTAGACGACCCGGTTGTGGAACTGCAGCGCCCACTGGTTGCAGGGCTGCAGCCCGCAGGCGAGCGATGAGACGGCCACGCCGGCCACTGTGTGCGTGTGGAGCACGCACATGGCGTCATGCCGCGCCATGTGCACGGCGCTATGGATCGTGAAGCCGGCGGGGTTCACGTCGTAGGGCGAGGGCTCCAGGATCCGGCCCTCGGTGTCGATCTTCACCAGCGACGACGCCGTGATGTCCCGGAACAGCATGCCGAACGGGTTGATGAGGAACTGGTCCTCGGCGCCCGGTATACGCGCGGAGATGTGCGTGTAGATGCTGTCCTCCATGCCGTAGTGAGCGACCAGCCGATAGGCGGCGGCCAGGTCCTCGCGCACGCGGCGCTCGGCATCGGAGAAGGTCTCGGGGGTCAGGTCCTGCATCAGCATCACAACGCTCCGTCAATTACTGTCAGCTGTCGACAGATGACATTACGCACGATGCGTGCCAGATTGCAGATCCTTGATTTCCCTCAGGGCGGGCGTGAAAAGCCGGCTCCAGAGGTCGTTGGAACGGGTGGCGTGGTGCGCGGGCGCACCGTCAGGAAGCACGCGCACCAATGAAAAACGCCGCGCGGAGCGCGGCGTTTCGGAGGGAGGCGGAGGCCCGGCGGATCAGCCGCCGCGGCGCATCATGTCGAAGAACTCGACGTTGGTCTTGGTGGCCTTCATGCTTTTGAGCACCATCTCCATCGACTCGATCTCGTCCATGTTGTACATGAACTGGCGCAGGATGCGGGTCTTCTGCAGCACCTCGGGCGCCAGCAGCAGCTCTTCGCGGCGGGTGCCCGAGCGGTTGAGCTGGATCGAGGGAAAGACCCGCTTCTCGTACAGCCGGCGGTCGAGGTGGATCTCGCAGTTGCCGGTGCCCTTGAACTCTTCGAAGATCACTTCGTCCATGCGGCTGCCGGTGTCGACCAGCGCGGTGCCGATGATGGTGAGCGAGCCGCCTTCCTCGACATTGCGGGCCGCGCCCAGGAAGCGCTTGGGGCGCTGCAGGGCGTTGGCGTCGACGCCGCCGGTCAGGACCTTGCCTGAGGAGGGCACCACGTTGTTGTAGGCGCGGGCCAGACGGGTGATGGAATCCAGCAGGATCACCACGTCCTTCTTGAGTTCGACCAGGCGCTTGGCCCGCTCGATCACCATCTCGGCCACGTGCACGTGGCGGGCGGCGGGCTCGTCGAAGGTGGAGGCGATCACCTCGGCCTTGACCGAGCGCTGCATCTCGGTCACTTCTTCCGGCCGCTCGTCGACGAGCAGCACCATCATGTGGATCTCGGGGTAGTTGGCGGCGATGGCGTGGGCGATGTGCTGCATCATCACCGTCTTGCCGCTCTTGGGCGGCGCCACCAGCAGTGCGCGCTGGCCCTTGCCGATGGGGGCGATGATGTCGATCACGCGGCCGGTGATGTTCTCTTCGCTTTTGAAGTTGTCGCGCTCCAGCTTCATCTGCTCCTTGGGGAACAGTGGCGTGAGGTTCTCGAACATCACCTTGTGCTTGTTCGCCTCGGGCGCGCCGTCGTTCACCTTGTCCAGCTTGGTCAGCGCGAAATAGCGCTCGCCGTCCTTGGGAATGCGCACCTCGCCCTCGATCATGTCGCCGGTGTGCAGGTTGAAGCGGCGCACCTGACTGGGGCTGATGTAGATGTCGTCCGTGCTGGCCGTGAAGCTGGTGTCGGGGCTGCGCAGGAAGCCGAAGCCGTCCGGCAGGATCTCCAGCACGCCGTCCGCAAATACCTGCTCGCCGGCCTTCGCCCGCTTCTTGATGATGGCGAACATCAGCTCCTGCTTGCGCATGCGGCCGACGTTTTCGATCTCGAGCGCTTCGGCCTGCTTCAGGAGTTCGGAGACGTGCAGTGCCTTGAGTTCGTTCAGGTGCATGGAATGGCCCCGCGGGCGGAGATGCTTGGTGACGGTGGGAGAGGAGGGGGGCTTGCGTCAGGGCGAGAGAGATGCCCCGGAAGCCTTGGACTCGAACCGTGCCCTTGTGTTGGGGCCGGCGAATGGCAGGAATTATGACAGGAAAAAACAAAGGCCGGCGCAAGGATGCGTCGGCCTTTTCATTTGGGGCAGAAGGCGATCAGGCGAGCTGCTGATCGATGAAGGCGGTGAGCTGTGCCTTGCTCATGGCGCCGACCTTGGTGGCGGCGAGCTGACCGTTCTTGAACAGCATCAGCGTGGGGATGCCGCGGATGCCGAACTTGGCGGGGATCTCGCGGTTCTCGTCCACGTTCATCTTGGCGATCTGCAGCTTGCCGTCGTAGGTGTTGGACACCTCGTCCAGGATGGGCGCAATCATCTTGCAGGGGCCGCACCATTCGGCCCAGTAGTCGACCAGCACGGGCTTGTCGGACTGCAGGACGTCGGCTTCGAAGGAGGAGTCGGAGATGTGCTTGATGAGTTCGCTGGCCATGATGTCTGCCTTGCTACTTACACGATGAAGAGGATGCTCGCAGGGAGCGGCGAAAGATTGATTTCATTGTGACAGAAAGCCCTGTGCGGCGCGGCAGCCCGCGGCTATGCCGCCGATAGCCGAAACCCTGCGGACGCGACAATGCCGCCAATGACCAAGCTATCGAATGTGGCCGTGATCGGCGGTGGCCCGGCCGGCCTGATGGCGGCCGAACGCCTCGTCGCCGCGGGCTGCACCGTCGACCTGTACGACGCCATGCCCTCCGTGGGCCGCAAGTTCCTGCTCGCCGGCCGCGGCGGCCTCAACCTCACCCATTCCGAGCCCTTCGACGCTTTCGCTTCGCGCTATGGCGAGCGCCGCGCGCAGGTCGAGCCGCTGCTCAGGTGCTTCGATGCCGATGCGCTGCGCGCCTGGACGCACGCACTGGGCATCGAGACCTTCGTCGGCACCTCGGGCCGCGTCTTCCCACGCGAGATGAAGGCCGCTCCGCTGCTGCGCGCCTGGCTGCACCGGCTGCGTGCGAGCGGCGTGCGCCTGCACATGCGCCATCGCTGGACGGGCTGGCAGGACGACGGTGCGCTGAGCTTCGACACGCCGCAGGGTGGGACGACGGTGCGTGCGGATGCACTCATCCTGGCCTGCGGCGGCGCCAGCTGGCCGCGGCTGGGCTCGGACGGAGCGTGGGTCGGTCCGCTGGCCGCGCGTGGCGTCACCGCCGCGCCGCTGCGGCCGGCGAACTGCGGCTTCGACGTGGCCTGGACATCCTTCTTCGCCGAGCGCTTCGCGGGCCAGCCGCTCAAGTCGGTGGTGCTCGACGTGCGGGACCGCGACGGCCGCCACTTCCGCCGCAAGGGCGAATTCGTCGTGACGTCCACGGGCGTGGAGGGCAGCCTGGTCTATGCCGCCTCGGCTCTGCTGCGAGACGAGATCGCGGCCGCCGGCCAGGCGGCCGCCACGCTGGACCTTCTGCCCGACTGGACGCCCGAGCGCGTGCTGGCCGCAGTGGCCCATCCGCGTGGCAGCCGCTCCATGGGCAGCCATCTCAAGAGCCGGCTCAACCTCGATGGCGTGCGTTCCGCGCTGCTGCACGAGGTGCTGGACAAGGCGGCCATGCAGGACGCCGCACGCGTGGCCGCGACGCTCAAGGCCTTGCCGCTGACCCTGCTGCGGCCCCGCCCGGTCGACGAGGCGATCAGCACTGCTGGCGGCGTGCGTTTCGACGACCTGGACGAAGGGCTGATGCTGCGCGGGCTGCCCGGCGTCTTCTGCGCCGGCGAGATGCTGGACTGGGAAGCGCCCACCGGCGGCTACCTGCTCAACGCCTGCATGGCAAGCGGCCTCGTGGCGGCGGAAGGCGCCTCGGCCTGGTTGCGGCGCCAGGCCTGACCTGGCCGCTCCACGGCTGTCTCAGATCAGCTGGTTGCGGATGGCGTAGGCCGTCAGCGCCGCATCGTTGTTCAGGTGCAGCTTCTCGCGCACCCGCATGCGGTAGACGTTGACGGTCTTCGGGCTGAGCATGAACTCTCGCGCGATGTCCGCCATGGTCTTGCCCGAGGCGATGCGCACCAGCGTCTCCAATTCGCGGTTCGACAGCAGCTGGTGGGCAGGCGCCTCGGCGTCGGGGCGGGCCACCGTGTCGGCCAGCAACTGGGTGGCCTCGGGGCTCAGGTACTTCTGGCCCTGGCCCACCATGCGCACGGCCGTGACCAGCAGCCGCGGGTCGGACGCCTTCGACAGGAAGCCGTAGGCGCCGGCACGCAGGCATCGCACGGCGTACTGCTGTTCCGGCTCGCCCGAATACACCAGCACCTTGACCGTCGAACCGGCCTCCACCAGGTCGGCCAGCACATCCAGCCCGCTGCGGCCGGGCAGGGCCAGGGCCAGCAGCAGCACGTCGCACTGGGTGGTGCGCAGCATCCGCTTGAGTTCCTCGGCACTGGCCGCCTCGCCGCTGAGCCGCACGTCCACCGCTTCCGCCAGGAATTCGCGGATGCCGCGGCGCACGACGCCGAAGGGGTCGCAGGTGATGACATGGATCATGAGCGCCCCCGGGAGGTGGGCGACAGCAGGCGCGCGCGGCGCCGGCAGCAGCAGGTCATGGCGGTGGTCGAACGGCGGGAAATGCCGTTTAGATGTTAATTTTGGTTAACCGCCGATGATATTCAGAAGCCGAGGCGCCGGATGTGGCAAGAGTGAGTCCGGTGCCGCCGAGCAGCCGGCGGGAGCGCTGGCCACCACGGTGCCACGCGTCGCCTTCGCCCACCATGGCGAGCCTCCGAGCCTCCGAGCCTCCGAGCCCCTGAGCCCCCGAGCGTCTGCGCAGCCCGCAGCCCGCAGCCCGCAGCCCGCCGTGCGTGGGCTGCGGCTCCAAGGCGCGGGCCGCCCTCAGCCTCTGGGCCGCGCAAGCAGGCGCCGCCGGGCCTGCTCGATGTTGTGGCGCAAGGCGTACAACTCCTCGGCATAGGACAGGGGCACCGTCACCTTGTTGGCGACGCGGTCCAGTTCGTCCAGCTCGTCCAGCAGGGCGTCGCGCGCTCCGGGATCGGACTCCATCCGCGCCTCGATGTCCCGGAGCCGTGCGTACCAGCGGAACACCCGCCGCCGCACGCGGAAGGTGTAGAGCGGCGGCACCACCCGCGACAGCGGCAGCAGCAGCACGATCAGGCCGCCGATCACCAGCCACATGCGCTCCAGCAGGTTGCTGGCCCAGAAGGGCAGCCAGCGTTGCCAGACGGGCGGTGTGCCATTGATGGCGCGATCGCCCTCGGTGCTGACCGGCAGTTCGCTGGCCCGGGTGTTGGGAAACTCCCGTGCCCGGTTGAACCAGCCGGCATGGCCATGCAGGGTCTGCGCCGCCTGCGCGAAGAGTTGACGCAGCGCCGGATGGGTGTCCTCGCGGGTGAGCAGCGAGGTGGTCGTTGCCACCAGCGACACGTCCCTGGACGGTACGTCCGAGGCCAGGTCGACCACCCCGCGCGGCAGCGTCACCGCGGTAAGGAAGGGAAAGATGCGGGTGTAGGCCTCGGCCTGGCCCAGGTCGAGCAAGGCGATGCCGGGCGTGCGCAGCAGCTGCTGCACGCGCGGGGATTCGGGTGCGGAGGCCAGCACGATGGCGTCCAGTCGGCCGGCGATCAGGGCGGCGGCGGCATCGTCGGGTGCCTGCGCGCTGATGCGCATGCGGGCGGTGTCGATGCGATTGGCCGACAGCATCCGGGTCACCAGTTCCGGCACGCCGCTGCCGGCCCGGTCGGTGCCCAGGCGCAGCGGACGCAGGCCGGCCAGCGAGGGCAGCTCGGCCTGGACCTGCCCAGGGGGCCGCCCGGCATCGGCCCGGTGCACGGCCGCGGGCCGGTAGAAGACCCACAGCGGTTCGTAGAAGAGGGCACCGAGCGACAGGATGCCAGCCTCCGGGTCGGCGACCGGATCGGCGACGCCGCCGCGCACGAAGCCGAGGTCGGCCCGGCCTTCGCGCAGCAGGCGCAGGTTCTCCAGGGAGCCCTCGGTGCCGATCAGCTGCACGGTGATGCCGTTGGACCGGAGGGCCGCCGCATAGCGCTCGCCGAAGGTTGCGTAGGCGCTGCCCTGCGGCCCGGTCGCCAGCCGCACGATGCGCGGCGGCTGCGGATCCAGGTAGATGTAGGCCGCGACCAGCACGCCCACGGCGATCAGCGCGAGCGGCCCGGCCGAGAGCAGCAGGTCGCGCAGGCCCAGCAGGGCCAGCATCAGGCTGCGCGAAAGGCGTTTCATCGCGTGCGTCCGTCCTGCCGCTGCGGCCAGTCGCGCGCGGCCGGGATCGACAGCTCGGCCGTGGCGATGGCCCGGGCCGCGAGCACGGCGCGCACCGTGGCCTGCGCCGCCACCTCGGCCGCCATGGTCGAGAGCACCGTCATGCCCGGCGCTTCGTCCTCCAGCGCCACGCGGCCGGTCGCCAGGGCGAACAGGGTGTCGCCGTCGCTCATGGTGTGCACCGGGTTGATGGCGCGGGCCAGGCCGTCGTGGGCGACTGCCGCCAGCCGCTGGGCCTGC
The DNA here is from genome assembly GCF_056314265.1 of Pseudacidovorax sp. DMC4. Classification (NCBI taxonomy): domain Bacteria; kingdom Pseudomonadati; phylum Pseudomonadota; class Betaproteobacteria; order Burkholderiales; family Comamonadaceae; genus Pseudacidovorax; species Pseudacidovorax sp. DMC4. Next base: position 46,814 of record NZ_JBQUYR010000022.1, read on the forward strand.
ACCTTGGTCAGCACGGCGTCGGTGGCGATCACGCCGATGGTGGTGTTGGTGCCGGCCAGCAAGGGCTTGGGCAGCTCGCCGCGCAGCAGGCTGCGGCGGGTGTCGCGCAGGGCGCGGCCATCGTCCGTGCGCGATCCGGCCAGCAGTTCGCCGGTGTCCGGATCCAACACGTCGCCCAGTGCATTGCAGGCGATCAGGGCGCCGACCGTCACGCCGCCCACCTTGACCGAAGCGGTGCCGATGCCGCCCTTCATCGCGTGCTGGGCGCCGAAGAGCTTGCCCACCAGCGCGCCTGCACCGGCGCCCACGTTGCCTTCGGCGGGCGCGGCGGTGGAGGCGGCCTCGCAGGCCGCGTAGCCGCTGGCCGCGTCAGGACGGATGCGGGCGTCGCCCACCGGCAGGTCGAAGAGCACCGCGCCGGGCACGATGGGCAGGCGGCCGAAGCGCACGTCCAGGCCCACGCCGCGCTCCTCCAGCCAGCGCACCACGCCGTCGGCTGCCGCCAGCCCCCAGGCGCTGCCGCCGGCCAGCAGGATGGCGTGCACCTGCTGGACGAAGTTGCCGGGAGAAAGCAGGTCCGTCTCACGGGTGCCGGGGGCGGCGCCGCGCACGTCCACGCCGGCCACGGCGCCCTCGCGCGCCAGGATGACGGTACTGCCGGTGGGGCGACGGCTGTCGGTGTGGTGGCCGACCTCGATGCCGGCGACGTCGGTGATGGCGCCCGAATAGGGCAGGTCGGGAAGGGCAGGGGCTGACATAGGGCGCCGATTATGGGCGGCACCCCATGGGCGACAGGCCGCCCTCTACGATGCGCGGATGCAATCGACGATGGAAGGGCGCACGGGGCGCCACGTGGTGGTGATCGGTGCCGGGGCGGTGGGTTGTGCGAGCGCCATCGAGGCGCTGCGCCGGGGCTGGCGCGTGACGCTGCTGGAGCCCGGCGAGCCCGGCGGCGAGCAGGCGACGAGTTATGGCAATGCGGGCTGGCTGTCCTCGCATTCGGTGATCCCGCCAGCGCTGCCGGGGGCCTGGCGCAAGGTTCCGGCCTGGCTGCTCGACCCGCTGGGTCCGCTGGCCTTGCGCTGGCGCCATGTGCCCCGCGCCTTGCCCTGGCTGCTGCGCTACCTGGCGTCGGGCTGGACCGAGGAACGCGTGCAGCGCACGGCCGATGCGCTGCGGCTGATGCTCGCGGATTCGCCCGTGCTCCACGCACGGCTGGCGGCCGACGCCGGCGTGCCCGGGTTGATCGAGCATCGGGGCCTGCTGCATGTGTACCGCTCACGGGCCGAGTTCGAATCCGAGTCCCTCGCCTGGCGCGTGCGGGCACGCACCGGCGTGCAGTGGACCGAGTGGGACGCCGCCCGCCTGGCCGCCGAGGAGCCGGACCTGGACCGACGCTACACCCTGGGCATCCACGTGGCCGAGGCCGGGCACTGCCGGCATCCCGGCGCCTACGTCGCGGCCCTGGCGCGCCATGCGCAGGCCACGGGCGCCCGCCTGCTCAAGGCGCCGGCGACGGGGCTGCAGATCGAAGGCGGCCGCCTGCGGGCAGTGCGGACGGCCGCGGGCGACATCGCCTGCGACGCCGCCGTCATCAGCGCGGGCGCGCGTTCCGCGGCGCTGGCCCGGGCGGCCGGCTCGCCGGTGCCGCTGGAGTCGGAGCGGGGCTACCACGTGATGCTGGAAGGCGCGCTGCCGGTGGGCCCGCGCACGCCCATGATGGCCGCGGACGGCAAGCTGATCGTGCATGCCATGGTGCCGGGCCTGCGTGCCGCGGGCCAGGTGGAGATCGCCGGGCTGGCCGCCGGGCCCGACTGGCGCCGGGCGGAGATCCTGCGCCGGCATCTCGTCTCGATGTTCCCGGCCCTGGGCGAGGGCGCGGCGGGCGAGGCGCTTGTCGTGCGGCAATGGCTGGGGCACCGCCCCAGCCTGCCCGACGGGCTGCCCTGCATCGGCCATGCGCGCGCCACGCCGGATGTGGTGCTGGCCTTCGGCCACGGCCATGTGGGCCTGGGCGGATCGGCCAGGACCGGCCAGTGGGTGGCCGAGCTGCTGGGGCGGGCGGAGCGTCCGGCGGCGCTCGCGCCCTTCGATCCGGCGCGTTTCGGCGGCTGATCGCTGCCGCGCGGAAGGGCCGAAGATCAGTTGCTGATCACGCCCAGGTGAAAGAAGCCGGCGGTGGCGGTGTTGCCCCGCGCGCCGATCACCATCTCGAGTTGCGCGGAGCGGGCGACGAAGTAGTAGCGGCCGTCTCCCGTGGAGCTTCCCATCATGCCCTTGGGCCCGACCGAGCCCAGGGTGTTCAGCGTCAGCGCGGTCTGGACGACGCCGGCGGCCGATGCGGATCTCAGGGTGTAGGTGCTCAGGTCGGCCGTGGACTGATCCTGCGTGCCGAGGATGGACCAGCCGAAGGCGTTGTTGAACGACGCCCAGCCACCAGGCTGCTCCGGCAGGCCGACGCTGAATTGCGCCGAGCTCGGATCGGTGGCGCTGGGGCCCGCCACGAGCAGCATCTTCTCGCTGCCAACCCGTGCGACCGACACGCGGCCTTCGTAGACCCCGCTGCTGTTCGTGACACGCCACAGACCGGGCGTCGTCGGATCCGGCGCCAGGGTGGCGGTGGCCAGCGACCCCGCCGGGCAGTCGTCCACACGGGTGATGGCCACCTCGTTGCAGCGCACAAAGAGCGTCCCCGAGCCGGCGAACTGGACCTGACTGATGGACGAGTCCTTGGTGGTGCCGCTGTAGTTGACCCGGAAGCGGTTGAAGTTGCCGTCCAGATCCGCCGCCGTCGTGATGAGCGCACGCGTGGCGACGAAGGGGAAGGGCGCGTAAGCGGCGGGGCTCGCACCCGGCACCAGGAAGGGGAAGCTGCCCACCAGCGTATCGGGCAGCACCTGCAGCCCGGAAATGCGCTGCGCCGTCGTTTCACGACTCGAAAGCAGCCCATACACGGCGCTGCCACTGGCCGGCTTCACGAGCGTGCCCGTGTTGCTCACGCCCGAGGTATCGACGAATTCGAGGCTGCCCAGGTCGAAGTCCGCCTTGAGTTGCTGGCGGCTGCCGTTGGACACGTAGGCCATGTACTCGCCATTGCGGCTGTCGCCCGCCCGCACCCTGAGGCGCACGGTGGTCGTCTGGCCCGAGGTGGCGGTGGCCACCAGCGGATAGTCCTCGGTGGCGCCCAGGTTGGCGTTGGCCAGGCGCGCCTGCCATTGCTGGTCACTGCTGCTGGTGCCCACGGCGGTCACCTTGCCGCTGGGCGAGCTGCCGCTCCAGCTCACGGTCTGGTTGGACTTCACCGTGATCACCTGGCCGGGCTTCACCACATAGGCGTCCCCCTCGGCAGCGACGGTCGTCCCGTCGGCCACGACGGCCAGTTGCGGTGCCTGCGGGGCGGCGGCCGGCGGCAGGAAGAAGCCTCCGCCACCGCCGCCGCCTCCACCCCCACAGGCCGCCAGTGCGAGCACACAGCCCAGCCCGATGGCCCATTTCAGGCCGGCATTTCTCCTCGGATTCCCATTGCGCATGTGAGCGCCCCTCTTTCTTTTCTTGCCTGAGGCAAATTGTCAACAAAGTGTGTCCGCCAGAGGCGGCGGGCGCAGTGTAGGGAGGGTCTCCGGCTCGGGCGTTGCGGCTGTTGTGCCGCAGCTTCATCCATTTGGAGGATAGGCAGGCTCCACGCGCGCGACGCCATCGTCTGATCGGCTTGACGACCGCAGACCGCTGCATTAATCTTCGTTCATTCCATATATGAACATGCGTTTCTCTAAAGAAACAAACGGATTCGCCCGATGAACATGACGCCCGACCCCGAGAGCCTGCGCAGCCTGATGGCCGAGATTCCGCCCACCCTGCTGGCTGGCCGGCGCGTGCTGGTGACGGGTGGTGCGCGTGGGCTGGGCCTGGCCTTTGCCAAGTGCATTGCACAGGCCGGTGGGCGCGTGGTCATCGCGGACATCCTGGCCGAGCTGGCCGCCAGCGAAGCGGCCGCGCTGCGCGGGCAGGGCCACGAGGTGCATGCGCTGGCACTGGACCTGACCGATCCCGCCTCCGTCACGGCCTGCGCCGACGAGGCCGTGCGCCTGCTCGGCGGGCTGGACGGCCTGGTCAACAACGGCGCCATCACCAACTCCGGTGGCCGCGATCCGCACGCGCTGGAGATGGAGATGTGGGACCGCGTGATGGACGTCAATGTCCGCGGCACCTGGCTCCTGAGCCGCGCCTGCCACGGCGCGCTGGCGGCCAGCGGCCGTGGCGCCATCGTCAACCTGGCCTCCGACACCGCCCTCTGGGGCGCCCAGAACCTGCTGGCCTATGTGGCCAGCAAGGGCGCCGTGGCGGCCATGACCCGCTCGCTGGCGCGTGAATGGGGCGGTGCCAACATCACGGTCAATGCCATCGCGCCCGGCCTCACGCTGGTCGAGGCCACCGAATACGTGCCCAAGGCGCGCCACGACAAGTACCTCGAAGGCCGCGCCCTGCCGCGCGAGCAGCAGGCGGCCGATGTGTGCGGCGCGGTGCTGTTCGCGCTGTCGCCGCTGTCGCGCTTCGTCACCGGCCAGTTGCTGCCCGTCAACGGCGGCTTCGTGCTCAATTGATTTCCGCCTTCCGTCCCGAAACCGTTTGTAGGAGAGCCCCATGACCGATCTGTCCGTCCAGCAGCAACTCGATCCTTCCAAGCCCAGCTGGGAGCGCCCCGAAGGCGCCAGCCTGGAGCAGTGGATGAACACGCGCATCGCGCGCTATTCCACCCGCCAGTACGACTGGGACGCGCTGAAGTTCCAGGCCGACTTCGACCCCAAGTACCGCCGCGCCCAGATGCGCTACGTGGGCACCGGTGGCACCGGTGTCGCCTCGGACAACAACACTGTGCCGGCCGAGCACTTCACCTTCTCGACCATGGTGATCCCGGCCGGCCACGAAGGCCCGTCGCACCTGCACATCGATGTGGAAGAGGTCTTCTTCCTGATCCGCGGCAAGCTCAAGGTGGTGCTGACCACGCCCGAGGGCGAGCGCTACGAGACCGTCATGACCGACCGCGACCTGATCTCGGTGCCGCCCGGCGTGTACCGCGAGGAGATCAACATCGGCGACGAGGACGCGCTGATGTGCGTGATGCTGGGTGCCAAGAAGCCCATCACGCCGACCTACCCGGCCGACCATCCGCTGACCAAGGTCAAGCGCGGCTGATCGCCCGTTGCCCCTGCCATTGGCCAACCCGAGCTTGCCCATGACCGCTGCTGCCGCCCCCGCCCCGCTGCCCGAAGCCGAAGTCGAGGCCCTCGACCGCCGCTTCCCCGTCCGTGAGGTGGCCCTGGCCCAGGGCGGCGTCGTGGCCGTGCGCGAGGCGGGGCAGGGCGCAGGTGGCCTGCCGTTGGTGTGCCTGCACGGCATCGGCTCGGGCTCGGCCTCCTGGCTGGGCGTGGCCGATGCGGTGGGTGGCGGCGCGCGGCTGATCGCCTGGGACGCGCCCGGCTATGGCACCTCCACGCCCGTGGCACGGCCGGCGCCGCGCGCCACCGACTACGCCGCGCGTCTGGCGGGACTGCTGGATGCGCTGGGCATCGCGCGCTGCGTGCTCGTCGGCCATTCGCTCGGCGCGCTGATGGCGGGCGGCGCCGTGCATGCCGGCGCACCCCTGGCCGGCCGCATCGCGCGGCTGGTGCTGATGAGCCCGGCCCGTGGCTATGGCGCGGCCGGCCGCGAGGCGCAGGCGCAGAAGGTGCGCAGCGAGCGCCTGGCCACGCTCGACCAACTGGGCATCGTCGGCATGGCCATGCAGCGCAGCGCGCGGCTCGTCTCGGACAACGCCAGCGAGCGTGCCCGCCAATGGGTGCGCTGGAACATGGGCCGGCTCAACGATGCCGGCTACCGCCAGGCCGTCGAACTGCTGACCGGCGACGACCTGCTGGCCTACCTGCCGCCGGCCATGCCCGTGCAGGTGCTCTGCGGCAGCGAGGACGTGGTCACCACGCCCCTGGCCTGCGGCGAGGTGGCCCGGGCCTGTGGCGTCGAACTCGCCCTGCTGCCCGGTGCCGGCCATGCCTGCTACGTGGAGCAGCCGGCGCCCGTCGCGCAGTTGCTGATGGCCGCCGCCCAAGAACAAGACGCGTGAGGAGAGACACACCATGAGCCAGACCGACACCCCTGACGCCCCCAGCGACGACAGCGGCGACCGCTACAACGTTCCCGCGCTGGAGCGCGGCCTGCGCCTGCTGTGCGAGTTCAGCCGCGACACGCCCACGCTCTCCGCCCCGGAGTTGGCCCGCCGCTTCAACCTGCCGCGTTCCACCGTCTTCCGCCTTCTATCCACGCTGGAGAACATGGGCTTCATCGAGAAGACCGAGAGTGGCCGCGACTACCGCCTGGGCCTGGCCGTGCTGCGCCTGGGCTTCGAATACCTGGCGTCGCTCGAACTGACCGAGCTGGGCCTGCCGGTGCTCACCCGCCTGTCGGAGGACATCGGGCATGCCTGCAACATGGTGGTGCGCGATGGCCGTTCCATCGTCTACGTGGCCAAGACCGCGTCGCCCACGCCCTTCCGCAGCGCGGTCACGGTGGGCACCCGCCTGCCCGCCCATGCCACGGTGCTGGGCCATGTGCTGCTGGCCGACCTGAGCCTGCCGCAACTGCGCGCGCTCTATCCCGAGGACAAGCTCGAGGTCTTCTCGGACAACACGCCGCGCACCGTCAACGCCCTGTTCGACATGGTCCAGACCGTGCGCGACCATGGCTACGTGCTGGGCGAGGGCTTCTTCGAAAGCAACATCTCCACCATCGCTGCGCCGGTGCGCGACCGTGCGGGCCACACCATCGCTGCGCTGGGCGCGACCTTCACCACTGCGCACATCGACGAAGGCCCGGTGGACCAGCTGGTGCAGCGCGTTTGCTCCGCGGCCGATGAGATTTCTGGCCTGCTCGACGGCGCCCACCCGGGCATGACGCGCAAGGTCATCCCCTTGCGCCGCTGAACACGCTTTCTTCCGCCATGAATCCCACGTCTTCCTTCTTCGCCGCGGACGCCCTGGCCGGCCGCACAGCCGTCGTGACCGGTGGCTCCTCAGGCATCGGCTTGGCCACCGTTCAGGTGCTGCTGTCGGCCGGAGCCTCGGTCGCGCTGTGCGGCCGCAATGTGCAGCGGCTGGACAGCGCCGTCGCCGGCCTGCGCGAGCAGTTCCCCAACGCCAAGCTGTTCGCCCGCACCTGCGACGTACTCGACGCCGAATCGGTCAAGTCCTTCGCCGCCGAGAGCCAGGCCGCGCTGGGCCCGGCCGCCATGCTGGTCAACAACGCGGGGCAGGGCCGCGTCTCCACCTTCGCCGACACCGACGACCAGGCCTGGATGGACGAGCTCAAGTTGAAGTTCTTCTCGATCATCCATCCGACCCGCGCCTTCCTGCCGCAGCTGGTGGCCGAGCGCCTGCGGCTGGGCGACGCGGCCATCGCCTGTGCCAACTCGCTGCTGGCCCGCCAGCCCGAGCCGCACATGGTGGCCACCTCGGCCGCGCGCGCGGGCATCCTGAATCTCGTGCGCTCGCTGGCCACCGAGTTCGCGCCGCAGGGCGTGCGCGTCAACGGCATCCTGATCGGCCTGGTCGAGTCCGGCCAATGGCGCCGCCGCTTCGAGGCGCGCGAGGACAAGTCGCAGGACTGGGCCACGTGGAGCGCCGAGCTGGCCATCAAGAAGCACATCCCGCTGCGCCGCCTGGGCCTGCCGGTGGAAGCGGCGCGCGCGCTGGCCTTCCTCGTCTCGCCCTTCTCGTCGTACACGAGCGGCAGCCACATCGACGTCTCGGGCGGCCATTCCAGAGCAGCCTGAAACAGCCCCGTCTTCGATTCCGGAATACCCATGACCTCCACCCCCAAAGTCACCGTCGGCACGGTCGTCGCCGCCTTCCTCGAACAGTGCGGGGTCAAGGCCGCCTTCGGCGTGATCTCGATCCACAACATGCCGATCCTGGACGCCTTCGCGCTGCGCGGCCAGACGCGCTTCGTCATGGCCCGCGGCGAGGCCGGTGCCGGCAACATGGCCGATGCCTATGCCCGCTCCACCTCCAGCCTGGGCGTGTGCATCACCAGCACTGGCCCGGCCGCGGGCAACATCGCCGGCAGCCTGGTCGAGGCCCGCAACGCCGGCACACCGCTGCTGCACATCACCGGTCAGATCGAGACCCAGTACCTGGACCAGAACCTGGCCTACATCCACGAGGCACCCGATCAGCTGGCCATGCTGACAGCGGTCTCCAAAGCCGCCTTCCGCGTGCGCAATGCCGAGACCTGCCTGTCCACGCTCAAGGCCGCGGTGCAGGCCGCGCAGACCGCGCCCACCGGCCCGGTGAGCGTGGAGATTCCGATCGACATCCAGCAGTCGCTGATCGAGATGCCGGCCGACCTGTCGCCGCTGCCCATCACCGTGCCGGTGCCGAGCGAGGCCGCCATCGACGCGCTTGCCGAGCAATTGGCCGCCAAACGCCGTCCGCTGCTGTGGCTGGGTGGCGGCGCCCGCCATGCCGGCGCGGCCGTGGCCCGCCTCAAGGCGCTGGGCTTCGGCATCGTCAGCACCGTGCAGGGCCGCGGCATCGTGGCGGAGGACGACCCCGCCTCGCTGGGCGCCTACAACATCCAGAAGCCGGTCGAGGCCTTCTACCAGCGCTGCGATGCCATGCTGGTGGTGGGCTCGCGCCTGCGCAGCAACGAGACGCTGAAGTACGAACTCAAGCTGCCGCGCCCGCTGCTGCGCATCGACGCCGATGCCGCCCAACAGGGCCGCTGCTATGCCGACGACGGCTTCGTCTGGGGCGATTCCGCGCTGGTGCTCAATGGCCTGGCCGACCGGCTGGAAGCCCGCGGCTGGAAGGCGGACCCGGAACTGCTGGTTGACCTGCGCAAGACCCACGACGAGGTGGTCGCCACGCTGCACGACGGCCTGGGACCCTACACCGCGCTGGTGCAGCAACTGCAGAAGCAGGCCGGCCGCCGGTTCAACTGGGTGCGCGACGTCACGGTTTCCAACAGCACCTGGGGCAACCGCGAGCTGCGCTTCTTCGAGGCCAATGCCGGCGTGCACGCCACGGGCGGTGGCATCGGCATGGGCATGCCCATGGCCATCGGCGCCGCGGTAGGCGCGGCCGTGACGGCCTCTGGCCGCAAGACGCTGGCCCTGGCCGGCGACGGCGGCTTCATCCTCAACCTGGGCGAGCTGGCCACGCTGGTGCAGGAAGAGTGCGATGCGCTCATCGTCCTGATGAACGACCAGCGCTACGGCGTGATCCAGAACATCCAGGACGCCTCCTACGGCGGCCGTCGCTGCTATGTCGAGCTGCACACGCCCGACTATGCGCAGCTGTGCGCCTCGATCCGGCTACCGCATGCCCGCGTGACGGATCTGGCCGAGCTGCCCGGCGTGCTCGACAGCGCGTGGTCGCGCAAGGGCCCCTTCCTGCTCGAGATCGACATGCGCGCCATCGGCGGCTTCAAGACCAACTTCGCTGGCCCGCCGGTGAACAAGATGGACCAGGTGCCCGCGGCACCTGCGGCTTGAGGACGCCATGGCTTTGAAGTTCGCCCTGATCGGCTGTGGTGCCATCGGCACCGCGCTGCTGGAACTGGTGAAGGCCGACGTCGGCCTGGCCGCAGCGGCCATCGTGGTGCCCGCGGGCAGTGAGGCCGCCGCGCAGGACGTGGCCGCACGCCTCGCCCCCGGCGCGCAGGTGCTGCAGGCCGTGCCGGCCGATGGCATCGATCTGGTGGTCGAAGCGGCCGGCCATGCCGCCATCGAGCAGCATGTGCTGCCGGCGCTCAAGCGCGGCATTCCCGCCATCGTGGCTTCGGTCGGTGCGCTGTCGGCGCCCGGCTTGCCGGAGCAACTGGAGGCCGCAGCCCGAGAAGGCGGCACGCAGGTGCAGCTGATCGCCGGCGCCATCGGCGCCATCGACGCCCTGGCCGCCGCCCGCATCGGTGGGCTGGAGACGGTGCGCTACACCGGCCGCAAGCCGCCCCGCGCCTGGAAGGGCACGCCGGCGGAGGAGGGCCGCGACCTCGACGCCCTGGCGGCCGAGGCGGTGATCTTCGAAGGCAGCGCCCGCGATGCCGCGCGCCTGTTCCCCAAGAACGCCAACGTGGCGGCCACCGTGTCGCTGGCCGGTCTGGGCCTGGACCGCACCACGGTGCGCCTGATCGCCGACCCGGCCGTGACCGAGAACGTGCACCAGGTGGAGGCCGATGGCGCCTTCGGCCGCTTCGAGCTGACCATGCGCAACCAGCCGCTGGCCGCCAATCCCAAGACCTCGGCGCTGACCGTGTACAGCGCGGTGCGCGCGCTGCGCGGTCGTGTGGCGCCCCTGGTCATCTGACGACGAAACACGAGAGAGAAGCCCCCGATGCCCAACCTGGAACTGCTCCCCATCAACGTGGCCGGCGAATGGCGCCTGGGCGGCGGCGATGAGTACCAGAGCCTGTACCCGGCGACTGGCGAGCCCATCGCCCGCCTGCGCGCCGCCAGCCTGGCCGACGTGGAAGAAGCCATCGCCCGCGCGGACGTGGCCTTCCGCACCAGCGGCTGGGCCCAGATGCTGCCGCATGTGCGCGCCGCCGTGCTGCACCGCGTGGCCGCCCTCATCCGCGAGCGCGCCGAAGACCTGGCGCAGAAGCAGCGCCTGGACAACGGCAAGCCCATCAGCGAGACCCGTGCGCTGGTCGCCAGCGCCGCCGGCACCTTCCAGTTCTTCGCCGCCGCGCTGGAGACGCTGGAAGACACCATCACGCCCTCGCGCGGCCCCTACGTGACGATGAGCGTGCACGAGCCCATGGGCGTCGTGGCCGCCATCACGCCGTGGAATTCGCCCATCGCCAGCGAAGCCCAGAAGCTCGCGCCCGCGCTGGCCGCCGGCAATGCCGTGGTGGTCAAGCCCGCCGAGGTGACGCCGTTGATGGCGCTGGAGCTGGCGAAGATCTGCGAAGAGGCCGGCGTGCCCAAGGGCATCGTCAGCGTGCTGCCGGGCAAGGGCTCGGTGATCGGCGATGCCATCACCAAGCATCCGCTGGTCAAACGCGTGTCCTTCACCGGCGGCACCACCACCGGCAAGCACATCGCCCACATCGCAGCCGACAAGATGATGCCGGTCTCGCTGGAGTTGGGCGGCAAGTCGCCCACCATGGTGCTGGAGGACGCGGACCTGGACCATGCCGTGGCCGGCGTGCTCTACGGCATCTTCAGCAGCTCGGGCGAGTCGTGCATCGCGGGCTCGCGCCTGTTCGTGGCGCGCGGCATCTACGACGAGTTCGTGACCCGCGTGGCCGAGGCCGCCAAGAACCTGCGTGTGGGCGATCCGGCGGACGAACGCACACAGATGGGCCCGCTGATCACCGCCAGGCACCGTGAGGGCATCGAGCGCTACGTGGACCTGGGCGTCAGCGAGGGCGGTCGCATCCGAACCGGCGGCGTGCGTCCGCAGGGCGCGGCCTTCGACAAGGGCTACTTCTACACGCCCACCATCCTCGAAGGCCTCACCAACAACGCCCGCATCACGCAGGAAGAGATCTTCGGCCCGGTGCTGGTCGCCATGCCCTTCGACAACGAAGAGGAACTGATCGCCCAGGCCAACGACAGCGTCTACGCGCTGGCGGCGGGCGTGTGGAGCCGCGATTTCAAGCGCGCCTGGCGCCTGGGCCGCGCGGTGCAGGCGGGCACCGTCTGGGTCAACACCTACAAGCAGTTCTCGGTCTCCACGCCCTTCGGCGGCTGGCGCGACTCGGGCCTGGGCCGCGAGAAGGGCCGCGAAGGCATCTTCCAGTACATGGAGCAGAAGAGCATGTACTGGGGCACGAACGAAGCCCCGATCCCATGGTCGAAGTGACCCTGAACCCCAAGGAAATCAAGCAATGAGCGTTCTCGGCATCGATCAGATCACCTACGGCACGGACGACCTCGCCACCAGCCGCCGCTTCTTCCTGGACTGGGGCCTGACCCTGGCCCACGAAGGCGCGGACGAACTGGTGTTCGAAAGCCTCAACGGCTGCCGCATCGTGGTGGCCGCCATGGACAAGGCCGGCCTGCCGCCCGCCATCGAAGACGGCCCCACGCTGCGCGAGGTGGTCTGGGGCGTGGAAAGCGCCGCCGACCTCGACCGCTATGCCGACGCCATCCGCGGCGACGCAGGCTTCGTCGACGGCGAGGTGGCCGGTGGCCGCCGCATCGGCTGCACCGACCCGAACGGGCTGGCCGTGCGCCTGCAGGTCAGCCGCAAGAAGGCCATCGACATCGATTGCGCCCGCGTGAACACCTGGACCGACAAGGCCCGCGTCAACCAGCCCAGCCCGATCTACGACCGGGCCACGCCCATCGAGGTGGGCCACGTGGTGTTCTTCGTGGCCGACGTGAAGGCCTGCGAGGCCTTCTATGCGAGCCGCTTCGGCTTCGTCGCCTCCGACCGCTATCCAGGCCGCGGCGCCTTTCTGCGCTGCGCCGACATCGGTGGCCACCATGACCTGTTCCTGCTGCAGCTACCCACGGGCAAGCGCGGCATCAACCATGTGGCCTTCACCGTGCGCGACATCCACGAGGTGTTCGGCGGCGGGCTGCATTTCTCCCGCTGCGGCTGGGAAACGCAACTCGGCCCGGGCCGGCATCCGATCTCCTCGGCCTATTTCTGGTACTTCAAGAACCCGGCCGGCGGCCTGATCGAGTACTACGCCGACGAGGACCAGCTGACGGCCGAATGGGCCGCCCGCGACTTCGAGCCCGGCCCGACGGTGTTCGCCGAATGGGCCGTGGACGGTGGCCTGGACGGCCACACGCGGCGGCAGAAGGGCGTGGACGCCTCGGGCAAGTTTTTGACAGAAAAGAAGTGATCGTCATGCAACGCAAGTCCTTCCTCGCCGCTACGCTTTGCGGCCTGCTCGCCACCGGCAGCGTCTGGGCCCAGACGCCGGCCGAGGTGCACAAGCAGCTCGCCAGCGAGCGCTTCAACATCGTCTCGCCCTTCCCGGCAGGCGGTCCGGTGGATGCGCTGGCGCGCTTCCTGGCCGACGGCCTCAGCAAGCGCTACGGCCAGCCGGCCGTGGTGGAGAACGCCGTGGGCGCGGCCGGCAACATCGGCATCGACAAGATCAAGCGCGCCAAGGGCGACGGCCACAACCTGCTGGTGGTGCCCGCGGGCAACCTCACGATCAACCCGACGCTGATGCCGAACTTCCCGTTCAACATCGAGAAGGACTTCGTGCCGGTCACCATGCTGGCCAAGGCACCCAACGTGGTGGTGGCCTCGCCGGCCTCGGGGATCAAGACGGCCAAGGACCTGATCGCCCAGGCCAAGGCCAAGCCGGGCGCGCTGTCGTACGCCTCGCCCGGCATCGGCAGCGGCCTGCACCTGGCGGGCGAGCTGTTCAAGCAGCAGGCCGGCATCGACATGCTGCACGTGGCCTACAAGGGCACGCCGCCCGCGCTCAACGACACCGTGGCGGGCATCGTGCCGCTGATGTTCACCAACCTGCCGGCCGCGCTGCCCTTCATCAACAGCGGCAAGCTGACCGCCATCGGCATCACCGAAGCCCAGCGCACGCCGGTGGCGCCGGAGATCCCGACGCTGGCGGAGCAGGGCATCCAGGGCGTGAACGTCACCTCCTGGTACGGCCTGCTGGCTCCGGCCGGCACGCCGCCTGCCGTGGCCGAGCAACTGGCCAAGGACGCCGCCGAGATCCTGGCGCAGCCCGAGATTCAGGACAAGCTCAAGGCCCAGGGCATGACCCAGGCCACCATGACGCCCGCCGCCTTCGCCAAGGCCATGAAGGACGAGACGGCCGTGTGGGCCGGCGTCATCAAGAGCCGCGGCATCAAGGCCGAGTGAGCCGGCGCACCGCCTTCGACCAACAACGCATTCCCGCCCCCCCGATGGAGCACACCATGACCGACCGCTACCTCGAGCCCCACCAGGCGCGCAAGCGCAACCCCACCACCTACGAAGACCTGCTGGGCGATGCCATCGAGCGCGCCTTTGGCGCCGGCGTGCACGACCTGCCCGGCCTGGTGCAGGCGCTCAACGACAGCGGCCTGGCCAGCCCCAGCGGCAAGCCCTGGACCGAAGAGGTCTACCGCCAGGAAATCGCCATCCTGTCGGAACAGCCCTGAACCCTACGACGCCCGCGAGGAACACCCCATGACCACCATCGCCATCCACGCCGATCCGGTCGACCAGCTGCTCGAAGTCGGTCTCAAGGACCTCTGGTACCCGATCTGCCCATCCTCCTTCATCAAGGAAAAGCCCGTTTCGCTGCGCCGCCTGGGCCGCAAGCTCGCCTTCTGGCGCGACTTCGACGGCGTGCTGCACGCGCTGGAAGACCGCTGCCCCCACCGCGGCGCGCCGCTGTCGCAGGGCGTGGTGCTGGGCGACCGCCTGTCCTGTCCCTACCACGGCGTCGAAGTGCGCTGTGACGGCGTGACCACCCGCGTGCCGGGCAGCCCCGGCTGCAAGCTCGAAGGCACGCGCGCCACGCGCCACTTCCATGTCAAGGAAGCGGCCGGCGCCGTCTTCCTCTACAACAGCAGCGAGCCGGTCGACGAGCCGCCGCCGCTGGTGCTGCCCGAGGAGCTGACCAACGACGCTGAGTACGGCCACTTCCTCTGCTACACGGAGTGGAAGGGCGACTATCGCTACGTGCTCGACAACGTCATGGACCCGATGCACGGCACCTTCCTGCACAAGCAGTCGCACTCGATGGCCGAGGGCGATTCGAAGGCCAAGTTCGGCATCCGTGCCACCGACACCGGCTTCGTCTTCGAGAAGGAAGGCCAGCGCAACGTCAACTTCGACTGGACGGAGTGGGGCGACACCGGCATCCACTGGATGCGTCTGGAGATCCCGTACCCGAAGACCGGCGGCCCCGGCGGCAACTTCATCATCGTGGGCAGCTATACGCCCATCTCCACCGGCCTGGCGGCGGTCTTTCACTGGCGCGTGCGCAAGCTGCCACAGGGCTGGGAGCGCGACACCTGGCGCTTCCTGTACCGCAACCGGCTGGAGCAGCGCCACTGGCGCGTGCTGGAGCAGGACCGCGTGATGCTGGAGGACATGGAACCCGACGCCAACCAGCACGAGAACCTGTACCAGCACGACCTGGGCATCGTCCGGCTGCGCCGCCACCTGCGCAACCTGGCGCAGCAGCAGATCGAGGCGAAGCAGACGGCGCAGGCCTGATCGCCTGAGGGGTGGGTCGGCAGCGGGCGGCATGCGCCTTGCTCGCTGCCTATGATGCGGGCGCTGCGCGCTCGCCGCCGTGCCGGCCCCTGAGGGAAGGGCGCGCTTCCCTTCCAAACACACCGACAAGTCCAGAGAGATCTTTCGCCATGTCCGCCCCCACGCTCAAAGCCCTGGTCCACACGATGCGCCACGAGGCCGATGGCATCGTCAGCGTCGAATTCCGCCCGGCCACGGCCGGCGTGAGCTTCCCGGCCTTTGCTGCCGGCTCGCACATCGACCTGCATCTGTCCAACGGCCTGGTGCGCAGCTACTCGCTCTGCAACCCCTGCAGCGACAGCGGCCGCTACGTGGTGGGCGTGCTCAACGACCGCAACAGCCGCGGCGGCTCGAAGTTCGTGCATCAGCAGTTGCGCGTTGGGCAGGTGATCGACATCTCGGCCCCGCGCAACAACTTCGAGCTGCACGAGGATGCACCGAAGAGCGTGCTGGTGGCCGGCGGCATCGGCGTGACGCCGATCTTCTGCATGCTCCAGCGCCTGGTCGCCCTGGGCCGGCCGGTGGAGGTGGTGTACTGCGCCCGCACCCGCAAGGAGGCCGCCTTCATCGAGCCCATCACCGCGCTGGCCGCCGAGGCCAAGGTGCCCGTGACCTGGCACTTCGACGACGAGCAGGGCGGCCCGCCCAAGCTGGCCCAGTTGCTGGAAGGCCGCGGTGCCGACAGCCACTTCTACTGCTGTGGCCCGACGCCCATGCTCGATGCGTTCGAAAAGGCTTGCGAACAGCTGGGCTACGCCAACGCCCACATCGAGCGCTTCGCCACCGTGGTGGTCGAGTCGCCCGTGGAGACGCACGGCTTCGAGGTGGTCTGCGAGAAAAGCGGCAAGACGGTGCCGGTGCCTGGCGGCAAGTCCATCCTGGACGCGCTGATCGATGCCGGGCTGAACCCCGACCACAGCTGCAAGGAAGGCGTGTGCGGCGCCTGCGAGACGCCCGTGCTCGACTTCGACGGCGAGCTGGACCACCAGGACGGCATCCTCACCAAGATCGAGCGCCAGTCGGGCAAGACCATGATGATCTGCGTCTCGCGGTGCACGGGCAAGCGGCTGGTGCTGGACGTCTAGGTCGGTCTGGTCGAGGTTCGCGGCTTCGGCTTCTGAGGGGCAGGCCTTCCACAGCTGGTGCTTGCTGCTTGCGGCTGATGGCTGGCAGTAGTTGCGCTGTGGTCGGCGTGAGGTTCGAGAGCCGTTGTCTCCGCGAGGGCGCCGGGCGGGAGCGGCCCCCAGGGCGCGGCCGATGTGCGTGCCCCTCGCTGAACGCTCGGGGTCCCCTGCGGTGCTCGCCTGGCGAGTGCGTGGCGCAACTCGCTGCGCGCTGACGCGCTCCGCTCGGACAAGCGCCACGAGTCAGTCACGGCCGGTGCGCGATGCTCGCGCACCTCACTCGCCAGGCTGCGCGCCTCGGCACGCCCAACGGCCACGCCCTGGGGGCCGCTCCCGCCGGGCTTGGGGGTGATCGGCGGGTGTTGGCGTTGGTCAGGTTCCAAGGGGCCCATCCGCGTGCTTACCCCGTCAGCACGCTTGCCCAGTCGGTGAGTCCATCAACCCGTTCGCCCTGAGCTTGTCGAAGGGCGTTGACACCCACGTGACGTGCCCTGGCTTCGACAAGCTCAGTCCGAACGGCTGTTGGGTGAACGGGTCTGCGTTGCTTTCAAGGACGGCAGAGGGAAGTACCACGCCCGATCACCCAGGAGCCGGCCCCGGCCCGCCCGGTCGACTCGCCCTCAGGATGCGCCGAGGCGCGCAGCCGGATGAGCGAGGCCCGCGGTCCCCGCGGGCCGGTTGTGACTGACTCGCGGCGTTTGTCTGAGCGCTGGAGTGAACCCCTGCGGCTGGACCACCGATAGTTGTAGAGACTGATACGCTGGCTGGGCCTTCACCAGGAGAAGGT
>NZ_JBQUYR010000023.1:0-55019 GCF_056314265.1 Pseudacidovorax sp. DMC4
AGCAACAGCAGCAACAGCAGCAACAGCAGCAACAGCAGTCCGGCTCCGCCGGGGGAGGGCAGTGACATGAGCGCACTCGTGATTGGCGCCTGGTTCGGCGGCGTCCTGGTGGGCGCAGCGTTTGGGGCCCTGGTGATGGGGCTGTGTGTGGCCGCGGGCAGGGCCGATGAGGCGCTGGACCTCGACGACAACCCGGGCGCTCGCCTGCGCAGCCATGAAGTCTGAGATCCCACAACCGGATCGTCTTTGCCTCTTTAGCTATTTCTCGACAGAAGAATGAAAACGACAGCCAGCGTCATTGCCCTCGCGCCATTGAGCAGGAATGAGCCAAGCAGCTCAACGGTGTATGACAAGCTCGTCGCCTCGTTGCGCTGGCTACTGCCGTTGTGGGTAGCAGTGTTGTGCGTCTCCACGCCTGCCTCTGTATGGGCTGCATCCGCGTGCGCGCCCAACGGCGGATACAACGCTTGCGTGATCCTCGACTACACCGGCGCGGACCAGAGCTTCACGGTTCCGTCGGGAGTCACATCGATCAACGTCAAGGCGTGGGGCGCTGGTGGTGGGGGGCCCAACCTCAGTTATTTCGCAAACGGATATGGGGGCGGCGGTGGCGGCTATGTGACCGGCAACGTGGCGGTAACACCGGGCTCAACAATCACGGTCACTGTTGGGCAGGGTGGTGCGGCAACGCAGACCGCCCGTTCCATTAACGCCAATGGGACTAACCCAACCTTTGGCGGGGGCGGTCCTGGTGGAACAGTCTCGGGCGGCCCTCCAGGCCCAACCGGTGCCAGCGGTGGTGGTTTCTCTGCGGTATGGACCGGAACGGGTCGAGGTACGCTTCAGTTGCTGGCTGGAGGTGGAGGTGGTTCGTCAGCGGGAGCTGACTGGGCGTCTGGCGGCGGTGGAGGAAGTTCCGGCGGCGGTGGTGATACAGCCAACACGGGTCAGGGCGGGACACAAACCGCGGGCGGCGCAGCCGCTACGAAGGGAACCGCAGCGGTCTGCGGGGTGGCCGCAACCGCAGGGAGCTACCTTGCAGGCGGAACAGGCGCAGGTAACGCTTCACTCATCAACTCCAGTTCCAGCTACGGAGAGGGGGGCGGTGGCGGTGGCGGCGGATACTACGGCGGCGGTGGTGGGAGTTGTCAGAGCAACAGTTCCTCGCAAACCAACGGTGGCGGCGGCGGTGGTTCCAGTTATATCTCTGGGCCATCTGTCTCCAGTGCAGGTACTACTGCTGGCGCGACCTCGACAGCTGCAGGCGGCGGCGGCGCGGCAGGTAACAGCAGCGATACCCTCAATGGCGGTGCCGGCAAGGGCGGAAATTCTGGCGATGGCGCCAACGGCCGCGTGGTCATCCAATTCAACACGACACCTGCCAGCGCCTATACCTATTGGGACAACTCCACCACCATCGACGGCACCGTGGGCGGGGGATCAGGTACATGGGATTCAAACACGCTCAACTGGACTATCAACAGCGGCTTGCTTAATGGTGCATGGTCGGGTGGCACCAATACCGCTAATTTCGGCGGTTCCAATGGCGGCACTGTGACAGTGAGTGGAACTCAGAGCATTGGAGGGTTAAATTTCAACACTACAGGCACGAGCTACACGCTCAGCGGCGGTACGCTGAACTTGGCCGCCTCGACCAATACGATTACAACAACCGGTTCTTCGACCATCACCTCCGATCTGACGGGCAGCAATGATCTGGTTATTGGCGGAACCGGAACTACGCTGTTCGACTCCTTTAAATCTTATACGGGCAAGACAACGGTCAATTCTGGTTCTACGCTGGCCATCAAGCGTACCGATCCCGGCGGGGGATCAATGATTGGCTCTGGACCATTGGAGGTGAATGGAACATTCCGGGTCATCGCAAATTTGGATAATCCAATTGCGGCAAATATGGCTACTAAACGGATCAACAGCAACGGCGTTTTTCTGCAAGATGCCAACATGTCGCAACAGATTTACGGGTTGGTTCTCAACGGCGGAACGTTGGCCACGACAGGCGCGGTTTCTGGAAACGCAATTACTTACGGCACAATCAATCCAGGGCCAGTCTCGGTGACTGCGAACAGCTTCATTACCGCTAAAAACGTGGTGCCCTCGGTATCAAACGGCACTGTTTTTACGATCAGCCCTGGCACTGCATTGACTGTAGACGGATATTTTGGAACAGGCACTTTGAACGGTGACCAAGGAATTCAGTTATCCGGCGGCGGAACGATGGTGTTGAATGGTGCAAATACCTATGTCGGCGCCACCAAAATCAATGCAGGAACGCTGCAGATTGGAGGATCTGGCACTCTGGGATGGAATGGCACAAATGGCGCGTACGCGGCCAGCATCACCAACGGCGGCACGCTGCAGTATTCGAGCAGCGCCGACCAGACGCTGTCTGGAGTAATCAGCGGTACCGGCTCGCTGGTCAAAGACACGAGCAGCAGTTCGACGCTCACGGTGTCTTCGTTCAATACCTTTTCCGGCGGTACAACCGTCAACGCCGGTACGTTGAGTTTGGCGTACGGAAACGGATGCGCTGGTATACCCGTGCAATCTGACCTGGGGACTGGGCCATTGACCGTGGCGGCGAATGCCACGCTGGCCATCAATGCCGCTTCGCCACTGGGTTGTCCCATGAACGACCCCACGCTTGCGAACTCGGTGCCGCAAATCAATCTTTCCGGGACTATCACGCTCGACGCCAGTAGCCCCGCCGTGAGCCATTTGCCGCTGGTCATCATGAACACAGGCAGCAACATCACGTCCACGGGGGCACCGGGGAGCACGGCGCTGCTGTACGGTGCTTACAACTTCGACGCGGGAGTCCAGGTCACAGGTGACAGTACGCTGAGCGCCTCCTACGTCGCAAACCGTGCGAGCAATGGCGTGCCATTCACCATTTCGGCGGGAAAGACGCTGACTGTCTCGGGCTACTTTGGCAAAGCAACCTCAGCCGGTGTTACGAACACGGGCTTCTCTGTCGCAGGCGGGGGAACGATGCTCTTCTCTGGCAGCGCCAGCTCGGCTCCTGGTCCTATCACCGTGAGCAACGGCAAGATCCAGATTGGCGACGGCGGTGCCAATGGCGACATCTCGTCGTTCGACAGCGTGAACCTTTCGACGACCAGCGGTAACCTGAGCTTCAAGCGCAATGACACGTACACGTTCGGCAAGGCCATCAGCGGCTCTGGCAACGTGAGCCAGGACGGCAGCGGCACCACCACGCTGACGGCTGTCAACACCTACAGCGGCACGACCAGCGTGAATGCGGGTGTCCTCACCATCGGGGTGACCAACGCGCTGAACAAGAACAGTGCGGTGACGGTCGGCTCCGGCGCCAAGCTCAGCCTGGGCACTAGCTTCAGCCAGGAACTGTCCAACGGTCTGACTGCCGATGCCGGCACCCTGGATCTCAACGGTGGCACCCTCACGCTCTCGGGCGGCACCAGCAACATCGGCACGGTCACTGGATCCGGCACCATCGTCGTGGGGGCGGGCGCCACGCTCAACCTGAAGAAGGCACTCAGCAACACCAACATCAGTATCCAGATGGCGGGCGGCGTGCTGAGCCTGACCGGCCTGACCCACAGCCTGGGCACACTGACGCAGACCGTCAGCAGCAGCATCGACTTCGCGGGCGGCGGCAAGCTCACTGTGGCCAACATCGGCGCGACCTTCACCGGCACCCTCACCGCGACCAACTGGACGAGCACGACGGGCAACTTCTACGCCTCGGCCGTCAACGGCGGCCCGGCACGCAACACCGCGGCCTTGGCGCCGTTGAACCAGATCCAGCTGGGCACCAGTGGCAACGCCGCGCTGACGTACTGGGCGACCGGCACGCCCGGCGAGTTGCGCGCATCCAGCGGCAGCTTCACCTATTGGGACAAGATCGCCGGCAACAACCAGATCGACGGCGGTGCCGGCACCTGGGACGGCACCCTCCCCAATTGGGCCAACAGCGCCGGCTCGTTCAACGGCACCTGGGCCGGGGGAACCAGCGTGGCGACCTTCGGCGGCACCGCAGGCGACATCGTGACCCTTGGGGACAACTACAGCCCCAGCATCGGAGGCCTGACGTTCAGCACGGGGGGCTACACCATCGCCCGCAACGTCAGCACCACAGGAACCCTGTCCCTGGCGAGCAACGCCACCGTGACGCTGCCCGGCAGCGGCACGACGACGATCAACGTGCCGATCAGTGGTGCTTTCGGTATCACCATGGCAGGTGCGGGAACGCTGTCTCTGGGGGCCTCCAATACCTTCTCAGGCGGGCTCACCATTCCCAATGGCGTTTCCGTCATCAGCACCGCTGTCCTTATGGACCCTGCGAGCCCCTTGACGCTGAGCGCTGGCGGGAAGCTGTCGTTCAACAACAGCGGATACAACGTGTACAGCGCGCCGTGGAACGTTGCTGGGACGCTGGAGTACAACGGTGCGTCGACTTCGACCATTGCCACGTACATCTCGAACATCACCTTCAACCAGGCGACGGTCAACGTGACCGGCAGTTCGATGATGCCGAGCGGCGCGCTGCCAGGCAGTGGCAACTACAACGACCGTCTGGTTCTGAAGGGGACGGTTGCAGGCACGGGGAAGGCCAATGTGCGCGACTACGGAACGCTGTGGATCGAGAACGGTACGACCAACAACAAGCTGGCCGTTGCCGTTGACGGCACCAGCCGCCTGTCCTTCTACGGCAACGGCAACATGTACATGGGCAGCCTGTCCGGCTCTGGCACGATGGGCGTGGGGGACACCGGCGCAGGGACGCCGAATATCTCGGTCGGCAACGACAACGACAGCACCACCTTCTCGGGCGTGTTGACCAATGCCGCATGGCTCAGCAACAACACCAGCAACTGGGGCCTGACAAAGGCTGGGACCGGAACGTTCACGCTGACGGGCAGCAACACCTACACAGGCTCCAGCACGATCAGTGGCGGGACGTTGCAGATCGGCGGCGCTGGCTCGCTGGGTTGGAATGGCGCCAGCGGCGCCTATGCCGGTGCGATCACCAACAACGCCACCCTGCAGTACTCCAGCACCGCCAACCAGACCCTGTCCGGCGCCATCACTGGCACTGGTTCGCTGGTCAAGGACACGGGCGGCAGCGCGACCCTGACGTTGAGCAGCACGGGCAACACCTACAGCGGCGGCACCACCGTCAACGCCGGCACCCTGGCCCTGGGCGCGGACAACGCCCTGCCCGGCGCGGGTGCCGTCACGGTCGGCAACAACGCCACGCTGGCAATGGCTGGTTTCAATCAGACCCTCACCGGCAACCTGACCGTCAACGGCACGCTGGACATGGGCAGCACGGGCACCAACACCCTCACGCTCAACGGCGGCACCCATAGCATCGCCGCCATCGCCGGCAAAGGCACCATCAAGCTCACCGGCGGCGCCACCCTGACGCTGGGCGGCACGCCCGGCATCAGCAACAGCAATGTCAACATCCAGCTCGACGGCGGCACCCTGGCGCTGGGCGGCAAGACCCACAGCCTGGGCACCCTGACGCAGACGGCCACCAGCACGGTGGACTTCGCAGGTGGCAACAGCAGCCTGACGGTGGCCACGCTCGGCAGCCTGGGCACGGGCCTGACGCTCACGGCCAGCAACTGGACGCAGGGCACCACCCACTTCTACGCCACGGCCGTCACCGGCAGTCCGGCCAAGAACCAGATCGGCCTGGCACCGCTGAACCAGGTCAAGCTGGGCAACAACGCCGCGACCGCCACCTACTGGTCGGGCACCGGCAACGAACTGCTGCCCATGGCCACGGGTACCTACACGTACTGGGACACCAACGCGACCAACACCACCGTCGACGGCGGCAGCGGCAACTGGGATGGCAGCACCCTCAACTGGACCACCAGCAGCGGTACGCCCCGCGGCACCTGGGCCGGCGGCACCGAGACGGCCTACTTCAATGGCTCGGCGGGCTCCGTCACGCTTGCCAACAGCTACGCGGCCAACATCGGCGGCCTGAACTTCGGCACCTACGGCTACACCATCAATGCGAATGCCGGGGGTCTGTTGATGCTGACCAAGGACGCCACGATCACCGTCAACTCGTCAAGAGGCCAGGCCGTGGCGATCAATGCGCCCATCCAAGGCAACTTCGGCGTCACGGTGACCGGCGGTGGGACCTTGCAGTTGTCCTCGCCGAACAACAGCTACACCGGAGGAACCACGCTCAGCAATGCAGGCATCGACCTCGTGGGTCCGGCGATCGCCTGTTCGAGCAGTAGCACGAGCACGCCCCTGGGCAAGGGCACGCTCTCAATCGGCTCGAATTCCGGCATCTGGCTCGGCACCGACAACCAGCTCGGCTGCCCTGCCTCCGCGGGCACGGGGGTCACGGGTGTTGTCATCCAATCCGGTGGGGGCGTCAACACGACGGCTGCGGCTTCGACCGAAATGCCTGCCTTGACGTTGAACGGCGGATCGCTCATGTCGCTGAATTCCGTTTCCGGCACGGGCGTCACGAACGGCGTCTACCGGATGTCGGGCGACGTGCAGGTGACAGCTGACAGCGCGATCAGCGCCGCCAACGTCAACAACGTCAAGGTCGGCGGCACGACCTACAACGTGCTCTCGGGCACCAAGCTGACCATCGGCAGCACGGGCTACTTCGGATACGGCACCGGCCCTGGCCAGGGCGACACCGGCTTCATCCTGACTGGCGGCGGCACGATGGTGTTCTCCGGCGCGAGCAACACGGCCACGGGCCCCATCCAGGTGACCAACGGCACGCTGCAGGTCGGCGACAGCGGCAGCACCGGCGACATCGCCTCGCATGCCAGCGTGAGCTTGGGCAACAGCGGCACCCTAAGCTTCAAGCGCAGCAACGCCTACACCTTTGCTACGGCGATCGGCGGTAGCGGCAAGGTGAGCCAGGACGGGGGCGGCACCACCACCCTGAGCGGTGCCAACACCTACACCGGCACCACCAGCGTCAACAGCGGCACGCTGCTGGTGACGGGCAGCACGGCCAGCGCCAGCGCCCTCACCGTGGCGGCCGGCGCTACCCTGGGCGGAAGCGCCAGCGCCGCGGCGGGCTCCGGCACCGTGGCCGGTACCGTGAATGTGCTGGGCTTCCTCAGCCCCGGCATTGGCGCGGGCACTGTGGGCACCCTGAACACGGGTGCCCTCACGCTGGGCAATACGGGCACGCTGACCCTGGATCTGGGCACGCCGGGCACCACCGGCGGCACAGCCAACGACTACGTGAACGTGGCCGGCAACGTCACCCTGGGCGGCAACCTCGTCATCAACAAGCTCAGCGGCTTCAGTACCACTGGCAGCTACACCCTGCTCAGCTACAGCGGCACGCGCACCGGCACCTTCTCGGCCAACAACCTGGCGGCCATCGGCTACCAGGGCGTGATCCAGTACGACGATGTCAACAAGAAGGTGGTGCTGGTGGCGATTCCGCGCGTGAAGATCACCGAGGTCAGCAACGGCGCCACCGGCACCTTCAGCTTCGTCATGACGGGCCTGGACACCGCCAGCGCCAGCCTCACGACCACCGCTGCCGGCACGGGCGTGAGCAGCAGCACCTTCAACGGCAGCGTCGGCACCCAGGTGGTCATCAACCAGACCATCCCCAGCGGCTGGCCCGCCACGCCCAGCAGCATCAGCTGCGTGGACGCCAACGGCGCCAGCACCGGCAA
This sequence comes from Pseudacidovorax sp. DMC4, assembly GCF_056314265.1. Taxonomy (NCBI): domain Bacteria; kingdom Pseudomonadati; phylum Pseudomonadota; class Betaproteobacteria; order Burkholderiales; family Comamonadaceae; genus Pseudacidovorax; species Pseudacidovorax sp. DMC4. The sequence goes on from NZ_JBQUYR010000023.1 coordinate 7,695, forward strand.
CGGCACGGGCGCCCTGGGCACCGTCTCGGGCGTGCAGGTCACCCTCGGGGCGGCGCAGATGGTCGCCGGTGCGGACATCACCTGTACCTTCACCAACACCCGCAACGGCATCGCCGGGGTGGTATTCAACGACGGCGGTGCCCCAAGCAGCGGCACCAACACCGGCACGCCCAACGACGGGCTGCAGAACGGCGCGGAATCGGGCGTCGGTGGCCTCACAGTGAACCTGACCAACTGCAGCGGCACCACCTATGCGAGCACGACGACCGACGGTAACGGCGCCTTCGGCCTGAGCATCCCGACGGCGCAGATCGGCCAGACGGTGTGCGTGCAGCCGGTGCTGGCGGCCAACACCCTGGCCACCGGCGCCAACGCGGCCGGCACGGTGCTGCCCGACGGCAGCGCCACCAGCGTGGGCGGGGTGGGCTACACCTACACCCGGGCCAGCCAGCAGGCGAGCTTCACCGCCCCTGCCTCGGGCACGGTGACGCTGAGCTTCGGGCAGGTGCCGGCCAGCACGCTGAGCCCGACGACCAGCGCGCGGCAGACGCTGCCCGGCGTGAAGGCGGTGCACACGCACAGCTTCACCGCTGGCACGGGCGGCAGCCTGCAGGTGCAACTGGGCACCGCCACGGCCAACCCGGCCACCGTCACGGGCTGGAGCGAGATCGCCTACCTGGACACGGGCTGCACCGGCACCGTTCAGGCCAACGCCACGCGGCTGTACCCCTCGGGCACGCCGCTGACGGTGACGCAGGGCCAGGTGGTGTGCTTCGTGGTGCAGGAGCAGGTGCCGGTGCAGGCGGGCACGGGCAACAGCAACGCCGTGCCGGTGACGGCGGCGCTGACCTTCACCAACGCCGCGCCGACCCTGAGCGCGAGCTACACGGCGACGGACTCGACGACGGTGAGCAACTCGGCGCTGCAGCTGACCAAGGAAGTGCGCAACGTGACGCAGGGCGTGACGACCTTCGGCACGAACAACCAGGCGAAGTCGGGTGAAGTGCTGGAGTACCGGATCACGTACACCAACACGGCCCCGTCGCCGCTCAGCAGCCTGGTGATCAACGATTCGACGCCGACGTACACGAGCTTCGTGAGCGCGAAGACGGACACGACCCCGGCTAGCCTGACGGCGTGCACGAAGGTGACGCCGGCGAACGTGGCGCCGGCCCCGGTGGTGGGCTGCGACGTGGCCCAGACCGCGGGCGGCACGGGGGCACTGAGCTGGACCTTCACGGGCACGCTCAATGGCGGCGGCACGGGGGCTGTGCTGTTCCAGGTGAAGGTGGACTGAGGGCGCGGCGTCCGCCGCCGACTGGCTTGGAGCCGGTCGGCGGCTTCTTGCCGGCTCGCCAGCGCCTTGGCGGCATGTCCGGCAGAACTTTGATGGATCCGCATGGGAGCCTCCAAGGATGCGTCAGGGACCTCGGCCAACGAATGCGCCGCCCCGGATCGCCTGCATGGCGGGCGAAATCACAACCTTGATCCATGCAGTCACGAACTTGATCCGGGAAGTGAGGAACTTCACACGAAACGCCGGTTTAGGCAGCCACAGCTCCCCGAGTCGGGCGAAGGGCTCGGATACCGTACCGCGATCACGAGTGCGGGGGCTCACAGGCGAGCAACGTGGCGATCAAGGACGCCACCTTGTCCCTTTCCGCGTCGCATCGGGCCGGCGCGACGCCACGCGGGCCGCCCGGGCGAGCCGCAACCTGCGGCCCCCTGCCGATGCCCTGCCACGGCCGCCGGAGTGCGACCTCCCGCAGCCGACTGGCGAGAGGGCAGTCCAGCGAAGCGGATCGATCACGGAACGATGAAGAAGACAAACCACCAGTCGGCATTGCAGGATAAGCCGAAGCCGGTGCTGCACAGGGATGGTCGAGGAGAAGGCGGCAAGGTGCCCTGGCGTGCCGTGCTGGCCCATGTCGTGCTGGTGGCGGTGCTGCTGCTTCTGGCGCTGGTGCAGCCGGCCGGTGCGACCACCATTCCGGTCATCAGCTGCAACTCGACCGGGTACCTCTTCAACACGGCCTACAGCGGCAACCCTGCCGGTCCGCCCAAGGCCTCGGGCACGCGCGACACCTACTGGCAGGTGAATGCATCCGCCCGCGATGCGGCGTCGCCCTACACCGTCGACAGTTCCCAATGGGTGGATGCCTATGTGGTGAGCCAGCGGGCCGGTTGGGCGACCTCGCCGTTCAACAACGCGGACTGGATCGCGCACAACACCGATGGCTCCAGCCCCGCGACCTACCGGCGCTACACCTATTGGTACCGGTATCTCTTCGACCTGGACTCCCAGCTGGACCCGTCGGCGTTCTACATGAAGCTCAGCTTCTTCGCGGACGATTCGCTGGGCTCGGTGTATGTCAACGGTGTGGCGCAGGCGAGCCCCAACATCCCGGACAACATCGACGGCAACAACTACTCGCCCGGGCAGGGCGCCACCCTGGTGCTGGACAACAGCTGGAAGGTGGGCCGCAACGAGATCCTGGTGCGCATCGCCGATCGCGGCGGCTGGTCGGGCTTCCTGGTGCAGTACGACAGCCAGTCGTCGACCATCTGTTCGACGCGCACCACGGTCAATGCCGTCAGCAATGGCGGCACGAGCACCTTTGGCTACACGGGCACCAACGGCATCGCGAGCCAGTCCGTGTCCACGACGGCGCCGGGCACGAGTGCCGCCGGCCCGATGCAGACGCTGACCGCCGTCAACGACAAGACCACGCTCACCCAGGCCACGACGCCACCGGGCTTCCGGCTCAGCGCCATCGCTTGCACCGGCCAGGCGGCGGGCGCGACGATGGCCTACAACACAGGCGCGACCACCGACGCCGCGGGCACGCCGGCCCGATCGGCGCAGTTCTCGTTCGCGGGCAATGGCCGGGCCGTTTCCTGCACCTTCACCAACCAGGCCGTGGGCGACGGCGGCGCGTACTGGGACGGCAATGGGGCGGCCAACAACAGCAACGTGGCCGGCGGCGCCGGAACCTGGAACGCGACCAACACCAACTGGACGGACGCCAACGGCGCCCAGAACGGCGCATGGGCCGCCAACGGGCTGGCCGTCTTCACGGGCACGGGCGGGGCGGTCAATGTCACGGCGGCGCAGACCATCGGCGGGCTGGCGTTCCGCGGCAGCAGCTACAGCCTGGGCGGCTCGGCGCTGACGGGTGGGCTCGCCACCAACACGCTGACCGCCGATGCCGGCGTGAGTGCCACGGTGGGCAACGAACTGGCCGGTGGCAACGCTTTCGACAAGACCGGCACGGGCACGATCCGCCTTACGGGCCGCAGCAGCTTCACGGGCCCGCTCACGGTGAAGGCGGGCACGCTGGTGCTGGCAAATGGCAGCCAGGCCGTGACGCCCGCCAGCGGTTCCATCGCGGTGAACAGCGGCGGCACGCTGGCCTTCGGGACCAGTGACAACTGGGGTGTGCACACCACGACCTCCTCCGCTGCGATCAAGGTCAACGCGGGCGGCACGCTCGACTCCGGCGGCTACTACAACACCCTGTGGAACCTGGCGCTGAACGGCGGCACCGTGGCCGCCAATGGCGGCATCAGCGCGTCCTATGGCGCCTTCGGCCTGGCGGGCACGGTCAGCGCGACGGGCGGCGCCTCCAGCATCACGGCGAGCGGCGCCAATGCCAGCATCGCGCTGGGCTCCAGCGCGGGCGCATCCACCACCTTCAGCGTGGTCGACAGCACCGACAGCCTGTCGATCGCAGCGCCGCTGCAGAACTTCGCGGGCACCACGGCGACGGCCATGGTCAAGGCCGGCGCGGGCACGCTGACCCTGAGTGGTGCCAGCACCTACACCGGCAGCACCACGGTCAATGCCGGCAAGCTCTCGCTGGGCGCGAACGGTGCGCTGCCGTCGGCGAGCGCCGTGACGGTGAATGGCGGCACGCTGGACCTGGGCGCCTACAGCCAGACGCTTTCGGCGGGGCTGACCGTGGGCAGTGCCGGCACGCTGTCGATGGCGGGCGGCACGTTGACGCTTTCCGGGGGGAGCAGCAGCATCGGCAGCATCAGCGGCAGCGGTACGCTCAAGGTGGGCGCGGGCGCCACCCTCACCTTGACCAAGGCGCTGGTCAACAGCGGCATCAACATCGTGATGGATGGCGGCAAGCTCACGCTGGGTACGTTCTCGCACAGCCTCGGTGTGCTGTCGCTGACCTCGGCCGACAGCATCATCGACTTCACCGGGGCCAGCCTCAGCGTCGCCACGCTCGGGCCGATCGCAGCGGGAAAGACGCTGACGGCCAGCAACTGGACCGCCGGCACCACGCCCTTCGTGGCTGCAGGCGTGAACGGCAATCCCGCGCGGAACCAGACCGGGCTGGCCACGCTGAGCCAGGTGAAGCTGGGCAGCAATCCGGCCGGCGCGACCTACTGGGCCGGCACGGCCGGCGCTGCCGGCGCTGCCGGCGCACTGATGGCGGCCGGGACCTTGAACAACTGGGACATCACCCCTGGCAACAACCAGATCGACGCCGGCGCCGGAACCTGGGACGGCATCAGCGTCAACTGGGCCAACAGCGATGGCACCGCCAATGGCACCTGGGTTGGGGGAACGGGCACCGCCGTCTTCGGCGGCACGCTGGCGGCGCCGGCCACGGTCGCGGTGTCCGGCACGCAGAGCATCGGCGGGCTCACGTTCAATGCCTCCGGTTATACGCTGGGCGGCGGCATCCTGAATCTGGCCGACACCACCAACACCGTGGGCACTTCAGGCGCGGCGGTCACGGCCACCATCGGCGCCGTCATCGCCGGCGGCACGGGCAACGCCCTGGTGTTTGCCGGCCCGGGCACCACCACGCTCACGGCCAAGAACACCTTCACCGGGCCCACCACGGTGAACGGCGGCACCCTGGTGCTGGCCAACACCGCCAATGCGGTCACGCCGACGGGCAACACGATCACGGTCAACAGCGGCGGTACGCTGGCATTCGGCGCCACGGGCAGCTGGGGCATCGATGCCGCCACCACGGCTTCCGTCGTGCTCAACGGTGGCCGGATGAGCGCCAATGGCTACTACACGACGCTCAAGGACCTCGTGCTCAAGGATGCGACGGTCGACGCCAATGGCGGCGCCAATGCCACCTATGGCGCGTTCGGACTGCCGGGCACGGTCACGGCCACCGGCCAGTCGGTCATCAACGCCAGCGGTCCCTTCGCCACGATCAACCTGGGCTCGGGCCTGGTCCAGACGACGACCTTCAGCCTGCCTGGGGCGGCCGACAGCCTGGTGATCGCGGCGCCTCTGCGCAACTACCAGAACGCCCTGAGCGTCACGCTCAGCAAGACCGGCGCCGGCACGCTCACCCTGACCGGCGCGAACACCTTCACCGGCCCCATCGGGCTGTCCGCGGGGGTCCTCCGGATCGGCGGCGCCGGCACCCTGGGCGCTGGTGCGGTCTACAACGGCAGCATCACCAACGACGGGACGCTGCAGTATTCGAGCAGTGCCAACCAGACCCTCTCGGGCAACCTTCTGGGTGCGGGCGCGCTCGTCAAGGACACGGGCAGCGGCACGCTGATGCTGTCGGGCGTGGGCAAGACCTACACGGGCACCACCACGGTCACGGCGGGCACGCTCGCGGTGGGCGTCGACAACGCATTGCCTGGCGCAACGGCACTGACCATCGGAGGCGGCGGGACCGTCAGCCTGGGGGGCTTCAGCCAAGCCCTGTCGAAGGTCGTGACCGTCGACAGCGGCGGCACGCTCGAGCTGGGCACCGGCACGCTGACGTTGTCGGGCGGACTGACGGTCAACGCGGGAGGCTGGCTCGACCTGGGCAGCAGCGGCAAGCTGGTGCTCGGCGGTGGCACGAGCAACGTGACGGCCATCAGGGGCGCCGGCACCATCACGCTGAACCCGGGCGCGACGCTCAACCTGAGCGCCGCCGTCGCGGCACCCGGTGTCGATGTCGTGATGGCGGGCGGCACGCTCAACGTGGGCGTCAATGCCCACAGCCTGGGCACGCTCACGCAGACAGCCAGCAGCAGCATCGGCTTCGGCAGCGGCGGCAAGCTGACGGTGTCCCTGCTGGGCGACCTGGGACCAGGCCTGACGCTCACGGCGAGCAACTGGGTGGCGGGCAGCACCGGCTTCTACGTCACCAGTGTGAGCGGCTCGCCAGCGCCCGCGCGCAACACGCTGGGCCTGCCGACGCTGAACCAGGTCAAGCTGGGCAGCAACGATGCCTCCCTGACGTACTGGTCGAGTGGCGCCAATGAACTGCTGGCCGGCCTGCCACCCGGCGCCTACACCTACTGGGACACCAACCCCACCCTCGCCAGCATCGATGGTGGCGATGGAAACTGGGACGGCACTTCGGCCAACTGGACCACCAGCAGTGGCTCACCCAACGGCAACTGGACGGGCGGCAACGTGGCCACGTTCGGGGGCACGGCCGGCACGGTCGCCGTCACGGCGGCCCAGAGCATCGGTGGCATGACCTTCGCCACCGGCGGCTACATCCTCGGCGGCAGCCAGGCGCTGACCCTCGCGGGTGCCAGCAACACCCTGACCAGCAGCAACGGCGTGGCCACCATCAATGCCGTGATCGCCGGCACGAGTACCCAGGCGCTGGTCATCGAGGGCCCCGGCATCGTCACGCTGGGCGGCGCCAACACCTATGCGGGCAGCACCAGCGTCAACAGCGGCACCTTGCGGGTGACCGGCAGCACGGCCAGCGCCAGCGCGGTGAGCGTCGCCAGCAGCGCCACACTCGGCGGCACCGGCACGGTGGCTGGCACCGTGAACGTCGCAGGCACCCTCAGCCCCGGCGCCGCATCGGGCGCGGCGGGCACGCTGAACACGGGCGTCCTCACGCTGGGCAGCACCGCCACGCTGATCCTGGATCTGGGCGCGTCGGGCACCATCGGCGGCGGCGTCAGCGACCTGGTGAACGTGACGGGCGATGTCTCCCTGGGCGGCAAGCTCGTCATCAACAAGCTCAGCGGTTTCAGCACCACGGGCACCTACACGCTGCTCAGCTACAGCGGCACGCGCAGCGGCGCCTTCGCGTCCACCAACCTGGGCGCCATCGGCTACCAGGGCATGATCCAGTACGACGACGCCAACAAGAAGGTGCTGCTGGTGGCGATGCCGAGGGTGAAGATCGCCCAGGTCAGCAATGGCGGCACCGACAGCTTCAACTTCGTCATGTCCGGCCTGGACACCGCCAGCGCCGCACTGAGCACGGCCATCGCCGGCACAGCGGTGACGAGCGCCACCTTCAACGGCACCGCTGGCACCGCCGTGAGGATCACCCAGGGCATACCCGGCGGCTGGCCCAGCACACCCACGAGCATCAGCTGCGTGGACGCCAACGGCACCAGCAGCGGCAACGGCACCGGGGCCCTGGGCACCGTCGTCGCCTCGGGCATCGCGATCGACCTGTCGACGACGCAGATGCGCGCGGGTGCGGACATCACCTGTACCTTCACCAACACCCGCAACGGCATCGCCGGTGTGGTGTTCAACGACGGCGGCGCGCCCAGCGGCAGCACCAACACCGGCACGCCCAACGACGGCTTGCGCAACGGCTCGGAAGCCGGTGTCGGCGGCATCACCGTCCACCTGACCGACTGCGCCAGCACCACCTACACCAGCGCCACGACGGACGGCAACGGCAGCTACAGCCTGAGCATCCCGACGGCGCAGATCGGCCAGCCTGTCTGCGTGCAGGCGGTGCTGCCGGCCAGCACGGTGGCCACGGGTGCCAATGCGGCAGGGACGCTGCTGCCCGACGGCAGCATCACCACCGTGGGCGGCGTGGGCTACACGTACATGCGGGCCAGCCAGCAGGCGGCTTTCACGGCGCCGTCCTCGGGCACGGTGACGCTGAACTTCGGCCAGGTGCCGGCCAGCACGCTGACGCCCACGGCGAGCCGCCAGCAGGGGCGTGCCGGCGGCCGCGTCGTCCATCCGCACATCTTTGCGGCCGGCACCGGTGGCGTGCTGAAGGTGCAGTTGGGGACGCCGACGGCCACGCCGGGCAGCGTCACGGGCTGGACGGAGATGGCGTACCTGGACGCGAACTGCACGGGCAAGCTGGATCTGACGGCGCAGCAACTGGCACCGACGCCGACGACGCTGACCCTGGTGCAGGGGCAGCAGGTGTGCTTCCTGGTCCATGAACTCGCGCCGGCCACGGCGCCCGAGGGCAGCAGCAACGCCGTGCCGGTGACGGCGACCTTGGCTTTTTCGAACGCGGCGCCAGGCCTGAGCGCAAGCTACACCGCCACCGACACCACGACGTTGAGCAACGCGGCGCTGCAGCTGACCAAGGAGGTGCGCAACGTGACGCAGGGCGTGACGACCTTTGGCACCAACAACAGGGCGAAGTCGGGCGAGGTGCTGGAGTACCGCATCACCTACACCAACAACTCGCTGTCGCCCATCACGCGCCTGGTGATCAGCGATGCGACACCCACGTACACGAGCTTCGTGCAGGCCAGGACCGAGACGACGCCATCGAGCCTGACCGCCTGCACCAAGGTGACGCCGATGAACGCGGGCACGTCCTCGGCACCGGCCACGCCGGTGGGTTGCGATGAGGTTCAGTCCGTGGGAGGCACGGGGCCGGTCGTCTGGTCCTTCATGGGCGCCCTCAACGGCGGTGGCGAGGGCAGCGTGCTGTATCAGGTGAAGGTGGATTGAAGAGGGGCGGCCCGATGCGGAAATGGCGATGTGCCAAAAGCCGCTGGATTCCAATGCCGGAATTTTCGTCACCGCCCTTTGCGGCCAGTTGCAACGAATTGTCTGAGAGGTGCAGCACGCCAATGGATGGGGCTCTCCGGCCGCCGGTCCGCCTCTTCGCAGAGGACGGACCGCGTGCCATTCAAGCTCTTGCGGTGATCGCGCGCACGAGGTGGCGCTTGAGCGTGCGCGGGTGCACCTTGTATTGGTCTGCCGCCTTTTCGATGTCGATCAAGCCCGATCCGGCCATCTCGATCAGGGACGCGAGCTCGCCCTCGGGAATTGATGGCGGCCTGCCGATGCGTCGCCCTCGCTTTCTGGCGGCGGCAAGACCGGCGCGCGTGCGTTCGCTGATCAAGGAGCGCTCGAATTCCGCAAGTGCCGCCATCAGGTGGAAAAGGAATGTGCCCCCCGGCGTGGCGGTATCGATCGCTTCCGACAGCGACGCGATCTCCACCTGCTTGCTGCGCAGCACCCCGACCACCTGAACCAGTTTTCCCAGGGAGCGTCCCAGCCGGTCCAGTTTCCAGACGACCAGGGTGTCGCCCCTGCGTACCCGGCGCAGGGCCCGCGTGAGCCCTGGCCGCTCGAAGATCGCCCCTGACACACCCTGGTCGCTGAACACCACATCGCATCCAGCGCCCTCCAGCGCTTGAAGCTGCAAGTCGAGATGTTGCTCGTCCGTAGACACGCGCGCATATCCAACCTTCATGTTCTTGCTCTGCTCGCCACTAGATGCTTGCGATCTCGAAAGCCAGCGTCGCGGCGGACGCGCTGTAAATAGGCGGCCGAGCGGCCGTTGAATTTCTCTCGCGATGCAGTCCTGTGCGCCAAAGAAGTTGCAGGCCCGGAACCGCCGGCACGCAAGCTATTGCCGGTATCGGCGCGCGCGGATTCCAGGGACCGTGCGCGCAGCAAGCCGCGTGAGTCGGCTTTGAAGAAAGGGGTGTTTGAACGTCCACGGATACGCTCCTCTTACAGGGTTGCTTTGATGTATGTCATGGATCTTGCGAGGTATCCGGAGCGTTGTTTGCTTCCCTCCGATGGCCGCATCATTTGCAAGGTTCCCGACGTTTATTTGCAGTTCGCATGGTTCCGTTGGACCCCGGCAAAGTCAAATGCATCAGAATCATCGGTCGGATAAATCTGAGAGCATCAATGCTCGTACCCAACCGCTATCTCCGACACGCCCTGGCTCTGGACGAGCACCGTCATTACGCCCGTGCCGCCGATGCGCTGCACATCACGCAGCCCGCACTCAGCCGCAGTATTCAAGGGCTGGAGCAATTGCTGGGCGCCCGCCTGTTCGACCGCGGGCGTGGCGAGGTCGAGGCGACACCCATCGGTCTGATCCTGCTGGATTACGCACGCAAGGCCGTGCTCAATGCCCACGACCTGCAGCGTGCCGTGGCGCTGGCCAAGGGGGCCGAGCTCGGCACGTTGCGCGTGGGTGCCGGCCCGGTGGCCGGCGCGGCGCTGATCGGTCCCGTGCTGGGGCGTCTATGCCATCTGCACCCCCAACTGCGGGTGGAGGTAGTGTTCTCCGCCTGGCAGGAGTTGCCGCAGCGGCTGCGCGCCCGTGAGATCGACCTGATGCTGTCGAACGTGGGCGACACCGAGGGGCTGGACGATCTGGAGATCCTGCCCTTGCGGCCTCATGCGGCCGTGCTCGTCGCGCGCACCGGCCATCCGCTGGACAGGGCAGAGTCACCGGAGACGCCGGAGGAGTGGCTGGCCTATCCCTGGGTGGGCCCGCACTTTCCGCTGCGCTCCGCGCGGCAGTTCCTGGGGCGCGTGCTCGGTGCGGAGGCTTTGCAACAACGTGCGGGACGGCTGCTCAGTGTGGTGTGCGACAGCCAGGGCGTGCTGGAAGATGTGTTGCTGCGCAGCGATGCGATCGCGCCGATGTGCATGTTCATGGTGGCCGACGCCCTGCGTGCCGGCCGGCTCGTGGTGCTGCCGACCCCGCCGCTGGGCGACTATGGCAATTTCAGCGTTGCGCGGCTGGGCTCGCGCAGTCCCAGTGCCCCGGAAGCTGCCTTCATTCAACTGCTCCAGGAATGGGACGAGGAAGCGGTGGCCGAAGAGCGACGTCTGCTCAGCCTGACCCAGCGGCGGCGCAGATCGCGCCGCAAGGCGCCGACGGACGCCCAACCCGCCTGAGCCGCGCAGCGCTGCTGGCATGGCAGCGCTGCGCTTCAGAAGGACTTCTTGAGCTGTCGATCGACCGACCAGATCCCGCCACCGAAGGCCGCGAAGAACAGGCAGCCGAAGGCCCAGATGCTGGACAGCTGCACGGCCTTGCCTTGTAGCAGGTCCGTGAACGCGACACCGGCGTCCATGAGCCGCTTCGTGCCATTGGGCGTCAGGAACTCCGGATGGGCCTCGATCGCTTCAAGGCCGGCGCTGGTCAGCAGCGGCTGGGCGTTGTACGGGAAGTGGAAGTGGAACCACACCGTCACGAACAGCATGACCGCGTTGGCCAGGGCGAAGGGCCGGGTGAGAAAACCCAGCAGGATGGCCGCACCGCCGACGACCTGCATGACGGCCAGCAGTGGCGAGAACAGCCAACCCGGATGGAAGCCGATCATCTCGACGAACTGCACCTGGCCCATCGGATCGAGGATCTTCGGCCAGCCCTCGTGGAGCAGCCAGCCGCCCAGGGCCAGCCGGAGCAACAGCCATCCCAGAGGCTGCGCGAAGTTTTGGTACAGCGGGGCCAGCGCCGGGATGAAAAGACTTTCTCTGGAAACGTTGAAGTCGAAGGAGCGACGCATAGGAGCCTTGCAGAATTTTCGGGGGTGCCGCACTGGTCGGAGCACGTGTGTCCGGGTGCACGACGATCTTCCCAGGCACTCATCCAAGGCTTTTGATGCATGTCATGGTTGGGTCCAGTGGAACGGCCGGACATGCATCGAGACGGCGTCGTCCGCGTCCAGGGTCGCGCCATGGGACTGAACGCAGACCTTGCCAATCATTCGCCCTTGGCCGCGCGCAGGTTGGCCTTGAAGTGTTCCGGCACGCGCTCGTCGAAGCCGAGCGCCACGCGGCGCACTTCGGGGCTGTCGGTGGGCGCATGGCCCACGCCCAGGGCCGCCGCGCGCGGCGCGTCGATGGCCACCACCGTGCCTTCCACGCGGCCGATGCCGGTGATCTCGCAGGCCACGACGTTGCCCGGGTTCACGCTGCGCGAATGGCAGGGCGTGCCCATCAGGATCACGTCGCCGGGCATCAGGGTGATGTGGCGCGCGATGTCGGCGATCACGTAGTGCGGGCCCCAGATGGTCTCTTCGCCGATCTGCGCTTCCTGCACCACCAGGCCGTCCACCGTGGTGCGCAGCGTCTGCGCGAACAGGTCGACGCCGCGCACGATGCCGGGCCCGATGGGCAGCAGCGTGTCCGCACCCTTGACGCGCAGCATGCTGCCCTGGTCGGTGTCGCGGAAGTCCTGCAGGCCCATGTCCAGCGCCGGGCAGAAGCCTTCGATGCAGTCCCAGGCTTCGTCGGGCGTCACGTTGCGGCAGGTGCGGCCGATGACGACGGCGTACTCGCCCTCGTAGTTGAGGTACTTGCAGTCCGCCGGCTTGAGGATCTGGCCCTTGTGGCCGTTGAGCGAGGTCGGCGGCTTGGTGAAGTAGGTGGGCGTCTCGGTGGGCTTGGGCTTGTTGCGCGTCTCCATGCTGCGCGAGCTGTAGGAGATGTGCACCGCGATGATCTTGCTCGGGTTGACCGGCGGCAGGTAGGTCTGCGCGTCGGCGTCCAGCAGGCGGCCGTCGTCCAGGCGCAGGCGGCCGGCGTCGGAGCCTTCTTCCACCATCGTGCCCCAGAAGGCGCTGCCGCCGATGAGGACGCGGCGTCGCTCGACGCGGGGGCCCTGCATCACGGCGGGCAGGCTCTGGAGGGGGAATTCGAAGTTCATGGCGATTCTTGTGTGGGGCTCAGGCAGGGAACCAGATGTGGATGTTTCCGGTGCCGCGCGCGTTCTCGTAGGCGGACAGGGCCTCGCCCTTGGCGCGGCAGTCGGCGCCGCCCATGGCGCCCAGCATCTGCAGGTAGTGCGCGCCGAAGGCCTCCCAGGGCTTGCGTCGGTATTCACCGTCCCAGCGCTCCAGGATCAGGTCGTGCCGGCCTTCGGCCATCAGTGCGATGGCGCCCTTGTCGCTCTCGATGTTCTCGGGCGAGGAGACGTTGCTCTCGTGGAAGATGCGCGGATGGTTCGGCATCCAGTCGATGCCGTTGAACTTGTGGCTAAGCGCGCCCGAGGCCAGCAACACCACGCGCAGGCCGCTGGCGCGGATGCCCTCGCCGATGTCCTCGCCGGACTGGACGAACTGCTCCCAGCGGCAGTTCTGGCACGAGCTCACGGTCACCACCGGCGTGTCGTCCAGCTCCAGCCGCAAGTGCTTGACCAGGTTGACGGTGGCGTAGTGCCGGCCCAGATCGGGGTGGTCGATGACGCGGACGTAGCCCTGGCGTGCGCGCGAGGCGGTCTCCAGCGCCCGGGCCAGCCGCGGATGGCCGCGGTAGGCGAAGGGCACGCCGTGCAGGTACCAGGGCATCTCGTCGGAGATGTAGGTGCCGCTGTAGCGCGCGCCGCCGTCCACCAGGTGGTAGCCGGTGGTGAACCAGTGGCTGTCGAAGATCATGACCACGTCCGGCTTCGCTGCCGCGATGCGCTCGCGCAGCCGGGCATAGCCGGCGATCAGGTCCGAGTCCTCGCCGGCGCCCTGCAGGCGGCGGAATTCCTCGCACTGCATGAGGCCGGGGTGATGCGACACGATGGCCGATCCAACAATCTGTCCCATGGGAATGTCTCCTGATGGCGTTCAGCGGTGGCTGAAGCTCGCCTTGAACGGCTTTTTGGGGACCACGACATCCTTGACGTCGCAGAAGAATTCGAAGCTCCAGTCGCCGCCTTCGCGGCCCACGCCGGAGCGCTTGATGCCGCCGAAAGGCGCGGCCAGGTCACGGATGCCGAAGCTGTTGACCCAGATGAAGCCGGTGCGCACCTGCTTGGCGATCTCGGTGGCGTGCTCGGTCTCGCCGTAGCAGACGCCGCCCAGGCCGTAGTCGGTGCCGTTGGCCAGGGCAATGGCCTCTTCGTCGCTGGCGAAGGTCTGCAGCGTGAGCACGGGGCCGAAGACCTCGTTCTGCACGATCTCGCTGTCCTGCGCCACCTTCGTGAGCATGGTCGGCTTGAAGTACTGGGCGCCGAAGCCGTGGCGCTCGCCGCCCCACAGCAGCTCGGCACCGGCAGCCACCGCGCGCTGCACGAAGCCTTCGACGCGGGCCACCTGGCGCGGATGGATGATGGGGCCGACTTCGGTGGCCTCGTCGCGCGGATCGCCCACGGTGAGCTTCTCGACGTGGCTGCGCATGGTGGCGACGAAGCGCTCGGCCACCTTCTCGTGCACCAGGAAGCGCGTGCCCGCCAGGCAGACCTGGCCGGCGTTGCGGTACATCAGCGCGCCGGTGGCGGCGGCGCCATCCAGGTCGGCATGTTCCAGCACGATGAAGGGGCTCTTGCCGCCCAGCTCCAGGCTGCAGGGCACCAGGTTGGCGCCGGCCGCTTGTGCGATGAGTCTGGCCGTCGGCACGCTGCCGGTGAAGGAGACGCGCGCGATGCGCGCATCGCCCACCAGCCGTGCACCGGTGTTGGCGCCCGTGCCCTGCACCACGTTGAAGACACCCGGCGGCAGGCCCGCCGCGTCTGCACAGTCGGCCAGCAGCGAGCAGGTGAGCGGCGCCCACTCCGGCGGCTTTAGCACGCAGGTGTTGCCTGCGGCCAGGGCCGGGCCCAGCTTCCAGGTGGACAGCATCAGCGGCGCGTTCCACGGCGTGATGATCACCACCACGCCGGCCGGGTCGTGGCGCACGATGTGGTGGGCCTGCTCGGTGTCGATGGGGCGGTTCTGCAGGTCCAGCGCATGCTGGGCGAACCAGCGGATGTTGAGCATGGCGCGCGGCACCACGCCGTGGCGCATGCGCGAGAGCAGCACGCCGGCGTCGGTGCTCTCCAGCCGGCAGAAGTCGTCGGCACGCTTGCCGATCTCCTCGGCGAAACGCTCCAGGTAGGGCAGGCGCTCGGCCGCGCTCAGGGCACTCCAGGCCGGGAAGGCGCGCTGCGCGGCCGCGATGGCGGCCTCGGTGTGGTCCTCCAGGCCTTCGGCGATGCGGCCCAGCGGCTGCTGGTCGATGGGGCTGAAAAGCTCGAAGGTGGTGGCCGAGGGCACGCGGCGGCCGTCGATGTAATGGTCGGGCGAGACCTTGACGCCCGCCACGTCCAGCAGGGAAGTGGTCATTCGGAATGCTCCTGGTTGGGTGGCAGCAACTTGCCGGGATTCATGAGGCCGTGCGGGTCGAGTGCGGCCTTGACGGCCTGCATCAGGCGCAGTTCGACCGCCGACTTGTGGCGCGCGGATTCGTCGCGGCGCAGCACGCCGAGGCCGTGCTCGGCCGAGATCGAGCCGCCATGGGCCGCCACCGCGTCGTGCACGCACTGGTTGATGGGCCTTTCGAGTGCCTCGAAGGCGGCGCGGTGCTCCGGGCCCAGCCGGTCGGCGGCGGGCGAGAGGTTGTAGTGCAGGTTGCCGTCGCCGAGGTGGCCGAAGACGACCAGCCGTTCGCCCGGCCACCGCCGTTCGATCTGCGCGCCCATGGTGGCGATGAAGTCGGCGATGCGGGAAATGGGTAGCGCGATGTCGTGCTTGATGGTGCGGCCCTCGGCACCCTGCGATTCGGAGATGTCCTCGCGCAGCGCCCACAGGGACTGGAACTGCGCCAGCGTGGCCGAGAGGGCGGCATCGGTGGCCAGTTCCTGCTCCAGCGCGGCCTCCAGCAGGCCCTCGATCGCGGCGCTGGCATGGGCCTCGTCCACGTTGTCGCTGACTTCCAGCAGCACGTACCAGGGCGAGCGCTCGGCCAGCGGCAGGCGCGCGCTGTCCACATGCTTTTCCACCAGCGCGATGCAGGTGTCGCTCATCAGCTCGAAGGCGGTGAGACCGGCGCCCAGGCGCGACTGGGCCAGCTGGAGCAGTTGCAATGCGGCGGCCGGGTCGGGCACGGCGACGAAGGCAGCCACCTGCGCCGCGGGCAGCGGGTGCAGCTTGAGCACCGCGGCCGTGATGACGCCCAGCGTGCCTTCGCTGCCGATGAACAGGTCGCGCAGGTCGTAGCCGGTGTTGTCCTTGCGCAGGCCGCGCAGGCCGTCCCACAGCTCGCCCTGTGCCGTCACGGCTTCGAGGCCCAGGCACAGCTCGCGCGCATTGCCGTAGCGCAGCACCTGCACGCCGCCGGCATTGCTGGCCAGGTTGCCGCCGATGGTGCAGGTGCCTTCGGCGGCCAGACTCAGCGGGAACAGCCGGCCGGCTTCGCGTGCGGCGTCCTGCACCTGCTGCAGCGTGACGCCGGCTTCCACCGTCAGCGTGTTGTTGATGGTGTCGATGGCGCGCACCTTGTTCAGGCGCGTGAGCGACAGCACCAGTGTGCGGCCGGATGTGTCGGGCGTGGCGCCGCCCGACAGGCCCGTGTTGCCGCCCTGCGGCACCACGGCGACGCGGTGCCGGGCGCACCAGCGCACGACGGCCGCCACGTCGGCGGCCATGTCGGGCTGGGCCACGGCCAGGGCCTGGCCGGTCCACTTGCGGCGCCAGTCGGTCAGGAAGGGCGCCTTGTCCGCCTCGTCCACCAGCAGGCGGCCGGCGAAGGCTTGGCGCAGTTCGTCCAGTGCGGCCTGCATGCTCAGTAGCCCGAGGCGTTGCCGGCGGCGGGCGCCGGGGCTTCCTTGAAGCGGCGGGCGAGGGCGCGGCTGGCCTGGGCCAGCAGCGTCGCTTCCACGCCCACGGCGATGAAGCGTGCGCCCTTGCCGATCCAGTGGCGTGCGACCGTCTCGTCCGTGGCGAGGATGCCGGGCGCCTTGCCGGCGGCCTGGATGCGTGCGAATGCATGCTCGATGGCTGCGCGCACGTCCGGGTGGCCGGGCTGGCCGAGCAGGCCCATCGAGGCCGACAGGTCCGCAGGGCCGATGAACACGCCATCGACGCCCTCGACGGCCGCGATCTCGTCGATGCGGGACAGGGCGGACGCCGTTTCCACCTGCACCAGCAGGCACATGCGGTCGTTGGCGGTCTGCAGGTAGTGCGCATCGGCGCCCCAGCGCGAGGAGCGCGCCAGGCCGCTTCCCACGCCGCGGATGCCCTGGGGCGGATAGCGCATGGCCCGTACCAGGCCGCGGGCCTGTTCGGCGTCTTCCACCATCGGCACCAGCAGCGTGGTGGCACCGATCTCCAGCACCTGCTTGACCAGGGCCGTGTCGCCGTGCGGAATGCGCACCACGGGGTGGGCGGGGTAGGGCGCCACGGCCTGCAGCGTGCCCAGCATGGAGCGCAGGTCGTTGGGCCCGTGCTCGCCGTCGACCAGCAGCCAGTCGAAGCCGGCGGTGGCGCACAGCTCGGCGGTGTAGGGCTCGGCCAGGCCGAGCCAGAGGCCGATCTGCGCGCCGGGGGCGGCCAATGCGGCCTTGAAGGTGTTCACGGTAGAGGTCATCAGACGAACTTCAGGGAGATGGAACCGAGCGGACCGTAGTCCGCGTGGAAGGTGTCGCCGGCGGCGCAGTGCACCGGTCGCGTGAAGGAGCCGCCCAGCACGATCTGGCCCGCTTCCAGCCCCTCGCCGTGCGGAGCCAGCTTGTTGGCCAGCCAGGCCACGCCGTTGCCCGGGTGGTTGAGCACCGCGGCGCCCAGCCCCGATTCCTCGATCACGCCGTTCTTGAAGAGCAGCGCGCCGGCCCAGCGCCAGTCCACCTGGTCCGGCCGCATGGGCCGGCCGCCCATCACGATGCCGGCGCTGGCGGCGTTGTCGGCGATGGTGTCCAGCACCTTGCGCGGTGCCTTGCTCACGCGGTCGAACTGCTCGATGCGGGCATCGATCAGCTCCAGCGCGGGGATCACGTAGTCGGTGGCGTTGAGCACGTCGAACAGCGTGACGTTGGGCCCACGCAGCGGCTTGGCGAGGATGAAGGCGAATTCGACTTCGAGCCGCGGCACCAGGAAGCGGGCGGCCTCCACCTCGGTGCCGTTGTCGATCACCATGCTCTGCAGCAAGACGCCGTAGTCGGGCTCGGTGATCTGCGAGGCGATCTGCATGGCCCGCGAGGTCAGGCCGATCTTGCGGCCGACGATGGTGTCGCCGCCGGCCAGCTTGAGCGCCGTCCATTCGCGCTGGATGGCGTAGCTGTCGGCGATGGTCATGCCGGACAGGCGCTTGCTGAAGTGCTCGACGGGCTGGCGGCTGCGCTCGGCCTCGATGAGCTCTTGGGCGAGCGCGCGGTTGCGCTCCTGGGGGTCTGTCATGGATGTGTCTCCTGCATCGCCCTGCCATGCGCAGCAAGACGTTTTGATGAAGGCGAAGTCTCGGCAGCCTGGCTGTCCACCACAAGCAATGAATTTGGAACAGTGATCAAGCAGCGCTTGATAATCGACCGATGGCCCTGACGCGCTACACCCTTCGCCAGCTCGAGGCTTTCGTCGCCGTGGCGGAGCAGCGCAGCTTTACTGCCGCGGCGCAGCGCATGGGGCTCACGGCGCAGGCCGTGAGCCAGCTGATCGCCGAGCTGGAGGCCATCGTCGATTTCCGCCTCTTCGAGCGCACCACGCGGCGCGTGGCGCTGTCCAGCGCGGGCCAGCACTTTCTGGGGCCCGCCGAGACGGTCCTGCGTCATGTGCAGGCCGCGGAGATCGCGGCCTCCGACGTGCGCAATCAGGCGGCCGGCATCGTGCGGGTCGGTGCGCCCCAGGTGTTGGCCGGCACCGCCATCCCTGCGGCCATCGGCGCCTTCCAGGCGCTGCGGCCTCGTGTTGTCGTGCGGGTAAAGGATCTGCCGGTCGACCAGCTGGTGGATGCGGTGACGGCCGGCGACGTCGATCTGGCGGTCGGGCCGGATCGGCCCACCGGCGAAGGTGTGCAAGGTACCGCCGTCTTCGACAGCCGGTGGGTGCTGTGGTGCGCCCCGGACCATCCGCTGGCACGCCGCAGGCAGCTGCGGTGGACCGACCTGCACGGCCATGCCCTGGTGGCGGCGGGGCGCGACCATGAGCGCAGCGTTTCGCAGATGCATGTGAATGCGCCAGCGGATGCACGGGTGGAGCCGGTCGACGTGGTGGACAACGTCTCCACCGCCCTGGGCATCGCCGCCCAGGGGCTGGCGGCCACGCTCGCGCCGGCCTACGTGGGCGTGGTGGCGCGGCCCCTCGGCCTTGTGATGCGCCGCGTGGTCGAGCCCGAGACGGTGCGCACGGTCTGCCTCTACCGCTCGACGGTGCGCACCCTGCCGCCCGCGGCCGAGGCTTTCGCCGAGCACCTGCTGCAGTGGTTGCCCGGCTGGCAGAAGCAGGACGACTGAGTCCTCAGCCGCGCGCGGCGGCCAGCAGGCGGATCTCCGCCAGCAGGTCGGCCAGACCCGCCTGGAGCATCTCCAGCGTCGTAGCGTCGCTCAGCCGGCCATCCTGAAAGCGGGAGGCGATCAGCGGAATGGCCACATGGGGCCGCGACAGCGGCCGGGCCAGCGTGGCGGCCAGCGCATCGCGGATCTGCGCCTGGGCCCGCACCCCGCCCAGGGCGCCGGGCGATGCTGTGATCACCAGCGCGGGCTTGCCCTTGAGAGGCGAGGCGAAGGCGGGCCGCGAGGCCCAGTCGATGGCGTTCTTCAGCACGCCGGGCATGCCGTAGTTGTATTCCGGCGAGCAGATCACCAGTCCATCGGCCTGGGCAATGGCATCCTTCAGCTCCGCGACGGCCGCGGGCGGCTGGGGGCCGTCCAGGTCGCCGTCGTAGGGCGGTATCTCCTCCAGCGTGAAGAGCCGCTGCTGGACGTCTGCGGGCAGCAGCGTCGCCATGTTGCGCAGCACCGCGGTGCTGTGCGAGGCGCGGCGCAGACTGCCGGAGATGGCCAGCAGGCGAACCGCCGCTGCAGGCCTGATGTCGGAAGAAACATTCATCGATCAATCCATTGAACTATGCACGGAAGAAAAGTTTATGCATAAAATCTCGTCCATGCAAAAAACGGATGCCGTCTTGCGCGAACCCACGTTGGTGGACCAGGCCTTCGCCCGGCTGCGGCAGGACGTGCTCAGCGGCACCTACGCCGGGGGCGTCAAGCTGAAGGTGGACGAGCTGCAGAACGCCTACGGCTTCTCCAGCAGTCCGCTGCGTGAAGCCCTCAGCCGGCTGGCGCAGGAAGGCCTCATCCGCGCCGACGAGCGCCGGGGCTTTCGCGTCGCGCCGCTGTCGGTCGAAGACATGGCCGACATCACCCGCATGCGCCTGATGCTCGATGTGCCGGCGCTGCGCGACGCCATCCAGCATGGCGACGATCGCTGGGAGAGCGAGGTGGTGGCGGCCTTCCACCGGCTGGAGCTGGTCGAGTCCCGCCTGCCCGACGGCCCGGTGATCCTGGACGACCAATGGTCCGACCTGCACCGCGCCTTCCACCTCTCTTTGCTGGCTGCCTGTCCTTCGGAGCGGCAGCGGCGCTGGGGCGAAAGCCTGTTCGACCAGGCCGAGCGCTACCGGCGCTTCAGCGGGCGCTTCCGCAAGGTGGCCAAGCGCAAGACCAACGAGCACCGCCGGCTCATGGACGCCACCCTGCGGCGCGACGCCGACACCGCTTGCGCCTTGCTGGAGGAACACATGCTCAGCACGCAGCGCAACGTCGAGAACATCCTGAAAGACCTGCCGCCGCCCTGAAGCGGCTTGGCCGGCGATCTATTCGAGACAACAACGGAGACAAGACCCCAAATGCTCAAAGTCCTGCGGCCCACGCCTTCCCACTTCGGCATCTTCGTGACCGACCTGGAGAAGATGGTGGCCTTCTACACCGAGACCTTCGACCTCACGATCACCGATCGCGGCGCGGGCAGCACCTTCAAGAACGAGCTGGTGTTCACCAGTGCCAGCGAGGACCAGCACCACCAGCTGGTGCTGGCTTCGGGGCGGCCCGCCGACGCCACGTTCAGCACGGTGATGCAGATCTCCTTCGTCGTGCCGAGCATCCAGCACCTGCGCGAAGTCACGCAGCGCGCCCGGGAGCGGGGCGCCACCGAGGTGCGCGGCCTCAACCATGGCAACGCGCTGTCGATGTACATGCGCGACCCCGAAGGCAACACCGTCGAGGTGTACGTGGACATGCCCTTCTACGTGGCCCAGCCGCACGGCGATCCGCTCGACCTCGACAAGGACGACGAGACGCTGATGCGCGAGACCGAGGCCATCTGCCGCGCCGATCCCACCTTCATGCCGCTGGACCAGTGGCAGGCCCGGTTCCAGGCCAAGGCCCCCGCTGCTGCGGCATCGGCTGCCCGCGCGTGATCCACGCGGTGCCGGTTCTGGCACCGCACCCTCGACTCACCTCTTTCCCACTCGAATGGAGCACCCATGAAACTGCTGTCCTTCCTCCACCAAGGCCGTGAAACCTGGGGCGCCGTCGTCGGCGACGGCGTCGTCGACCTCGGCCAGGCCCGCCCGCAGCAGCCGACGCTGGCCGACTACATCGCCTCCGGCGACTACCTGCAGGCGGCCCAGCATGTCGAAGGCCTGCCCGTGGTGGCCAAGCTGGCCGACATCACCTACCTGCCGGTGATCACGCGGCCCGAGAAGATCGTCTGCGCCGTGCGCAACTACATGGACCACCACCAGGAAGTGCTGGCCGCCGGCATGCAGCGCGAGCTGTCGGAGATGCCGCCGATCTTCCTGCGCGTGTGGCGCTCGCAGACGGCGCACAACGCGCCCATCGTCAATCCGAAGGTGTCGGATTCGCTGGACTGGGAAGGCGAGCTGGCCGTCATCATCGGCAAGGGCGGCCGTGACATCCCCAAGGACAAGGCCTACGAGCACGTCGCCGGCTACTCTTGCTACAACGACGGCAGCGTGCGCGAGTGGCAGTTCCATGCGAAGCAGATCGCCTCGGGCAAGAACTTCGAATCGACCGGCGGCTTCGGCCCCTGGATGGTCACCGCCGACGAGATCGCGCCCGGTCGCCAGCTCAAGCTGGAGACCCGCCTGAACGGCCAGGTGGTGCAGTCCAGCCACACCGGCCACATGATCTTCGACATCCCGACGCTCATCAATTACGCGTCGACCATCTTCACCCTGAGCCCCGGCGACGTGATCGCCACCGGAACGCCGGCCGGCGTGGGCTGGAGCAAGAAGCCGCCCCAGTTCATGAAGCCGGGCGATGTCTGCGAGGTCGAGATCGAGGGCATCGGCATCCTGCGCAACCCCATCGTCCAGCAGGCCTGAAGCCCTGCATCGGCAGGCGCTGACGGCGCCTGTCGATGCCCCTGAGTGCGGCGCATCCCGGCCGGGATGCGCGACACATCGCCCACCGGCAGCCCGGTGGTGCGAGCCATAAGAAATTCAATGGAGACAACCATCATGCGGCGTAGAGATGCTCTCGCTGCAGGCCTCGGCTTTGCCTGCAGCTTTCCCTTCACAGCCCGGGCGCAGGGCTATCCCGACAAGCCCATCCGCGTGCTGCAGGGCTTTGCGGCCGGCGGCAATGCCGACACCATCGCCCGCGTGGTCGGCGCCGAAATGGGCAAGACCCTGGGCCAGCCCTTCGTGGTCGAGGCGCAGACAGGCGCAGGTGGCACCCTCGCCTCGGCGGCGGTGGCCCGGGCCAAGCCCGACGGCTACACGCTGCTGCTGGCCACCGGCGGCCATGCGGTGGCGGGGGCGCTCTACAACAAGCTCAGCTACCAGACGGTGGCCGACTTCGAGTGCATCTCCACGATCACCTTCTTTCCCTTCCTGATCGTGGTGAAGGCCGATTCGCCCTATGCCTCGCTGGCCGACCTGCTCAAGGCGGCGCGTGCGCCGGGCAGCCAGGTGTCGTACGGCACGGCCGGCATCGGCTCCACGCACCACCTGGCCGGCGAACTGCTGGTGAAGATGTCCGGCGCTCGCATGCTGCACGTGCCCTACCGCGGCGATGCGGCTTCGGTCACGGCGCTGCTGTCGGGCGAGGTGCCCTTCATCATCGCGCCGCCCACGGCCGCGATGGGCAACATCAAGGCGGGCAAGATGCGCGCCATCGCCACCACCGGCGCGCGCCGCTGGGGCCAGATGCCCGAGCTGCCGACGGTGGCGGAGCAGGGCGTGCCAGGCTACGAGGTCACATCCTGGGCTGGCCTGATGGCGCCGGCAGGTACGCCCCGGGCCATCGTCGAGCCACTGAACGTCGCGGTGCAAAAGGCGCTGCAGCAGCCGCAGGTGCGTACGCGCCTCGAAGACATCGGTGGCGAGGCGCGCGGCAGCACGCCCGAAGAGATGACGGCCATGGTCCAGAGCGAACTCAAGAAGTGGACCGTGGTGGTCAACGAGGCCCAGATTCCCAAACAATGAACGAGCGAGGTGCTCCCATGTCCCTGATCCAGATCCGCAAGCGCAGCCTGACCGTCGAGACCATCTACCACGAGGGCGGCCCGCCGGTCGACCGGCCGCTCAAGCTGGCGGCGGCATGCGCGGTCATCCGCAACCCCTATGCCGGCCGCTACGAGCCCGACCTGATGCCGTTCATGGCCGAGCTGCGCTCGCTGGGCACATTGCTCGCGACGGAGCTGGTGGAGACGCTGGGCCGCGACCAGGTGGAGGTCTACAGCAAGGCCGCCATCGTGGGCGTGAACGGCGAGATGGAGCACGGTGCCGTCTGGCATGAGGCCGGCGGCTGGGCCATGCGTGCGGTGCTGGGCGAGCCCAAGGCCATCGTGCCGGCGGCCAAGGCCGTGGCCGCCACCGGCTACCGCCTGATGGTGCCGCTGCACTACATCCACGCCGCCTACGTGCGCAGCCACTTCAACAGCATGGAGGTCGGCATCCAGGACGCACCGCGCCCGGACGAGATCCTGTTCGCCCTGGTCATGGGCACCGGCGGCCGGGTGCATGCCCGGCTCGGCGGCCTGACCAAGGAACAGGTCTCGGTCCACGACGGCCAGCGTTGAGTGCGGTGCCAGCAGCAGGAGCAAGACCCACGATGGCGACGACGATGAAAGCGATCCAGCTGCGGGTGCCTGGCGGCCCCGAGGTGCTGGAGCAGGTGGAACTGCCCGTGCCCGCCTGCGGGCCGGGCCAGGTGCTGGTGCGCGCGCGCGCCATCGGCGCGGGCGGGCCGGACGTGCTCATCCGCAAGGGCATCTACAAGTGGATGCCGCCCATGCCGGCCATTCCCGGCAACGAGATGGCCGGCGTGATCGAGGCGGTGGGCGAGGGCGTGCCGGCCGACCGGGTCGGCCAGCGCGTGTTCGTCAGCGCGCGCGAGCTGCCGCAGCGCGGTGGCTGCTATGCCGAATACATCGCCGTGCCGGCCGATGCGCCCTTCGTGCTGCCCGATGCGATCTCGGACAGCGAGGCCGTGAGCCTGGGCAATGTGCAGCTCGCGCAGGCCATGCTGCTGGGCACGCAGGGCGGTCTGCCCGTGCGTTCGATCCTCGTGCCCGGCGCCGCTGGCGGCGTGGCCACGGCGTTGACGCAACTGGCGGCGCACCATGGCATGACGGTGATCGGCACCGCCTCCACACCCGCCAAGCAGGCCCATGCACTGGCCCACGGCGTGACCACGCTGGTGGACGGCGATCCGGCGGGCCTGCCCGAGCGGGTGATGGCCGCCACCGGCGGGCGCGGTGTGGACCTGGCCTTCGACCACGTCGGCGACCGGCTGCTCATCGCCTGTATCCGCGCGCTGGCGCCCATGGGCACGGCCATCTCGTACAACATCGCGGGCGGCCCGCCGGCCGAGGATGTGTTCCAGACCCTGCGCTCGCTGCTCAGCCGCAGCCTGGCGGTGCGCACCTTCTCCATCCACACCTTCGACGCCGACCGCACGCAGCGACGCGCACTGATGGAGACCGCCATCGGCCTGATGCGCGACGGCGCCGTCAAGGCTTCGCCGACGACGAGCTATCCGCTCGCACAGGCGTGCGAGGTGCACGCGCTGCTCGACGCGGGGTCGGTGCAGGGCAAGCTCGTGCTCGTGCCCTGAGAACCTGCGTGGCCATCTCCGCACGGCTGCGGCTGCGCGAATGAAGGGATCTTGGCGCTCGTGTCCTGGCTGCCATCAAGCGTTCGCCGGCACCCCTGGAGGTGGCGCACCGCTTGTTCTAATCCGTCGCAGGGATCACCCGCAATGCGGCGCACATGGATGGTGGAGACGACGTTTGGAGAGAACGGCCGACCTGTTTCTGTTTCGACTGGCCAAACTGGCCTCGGTGAGCGGGCAGCCCCTGGTGCGGCTGTGCGAAGGCAAGTACGGCATCACCCGGCGCGAGTGGCGGCTGATCGTGGTCCTGAGCCAGGAGGGGCCACTGCTGTCCACGACGCTGGCGCGGCGTGCCAGCGTCGAGCCCGCGCGCACGTCGCGCACCGTCACGCAGTTGGTGGCGCGCGGCCTGGCCGAACGGATTCCGCGTCCGAACGACCGGCGCTGCATCGAGATCCACCTCACGCAGCGGGCGCGGGACATCTATGAGGACCTTTATCCGGTGGTGCAGGAGATCGAAGGCGCGCTGCTGGCAGGCCTTTCGGCGCAGGACCGCGCCGAGCTGGGGCGCCTGATGTCCATGCTGGAGTCCACCGCCGGCGCGCTGGTGCCGCCCGGGCAACTGCCGAAGGCGGATCGCCGCAAGTTCCATCGGAAGTAGGCAAGGGCGCGCAAACCCTAGGAATGGTTCATTTTTGCAATCATCTTGTCGTGACCTAGATTCGCCCGGCGCACACGGTGTGCCTGGGCCAGGGCTGCATCGAGAGCGTTGAAAACTTTGCCTGTCGGTGAGACGGGTGTGGAGACGACGATGAAACGACAGACGACGAGCCGGGCATTGGGTGCCCTGTTGGCAGGGCTGTGCATGGCGGGCGGCGCTGCGATGGCGCAGACATGGCCCACCAGGCCGGTGACGATCATGGTCGGCGTGCCGGCGGGGGGCGCGCTCGACCCCTTCGCCCGGGCCCTGGCCGATCAGCTCAACAAGACCACCGGTGGCACCTTCATCGTCGACAACCGGCCCGGCGCCAACGGCAATCTCAGTGCCGAGATGGCCCTGAAGGCCACCGACGGCAACACGCTGTGGATCGGCACGCAGTCCATGATGACCATCAACCCGGCGGCCTTTGCGCAGCTGCGGTGGAAGCCGTCCGATTTCGTCCCGGTCCTGAAGGCCGTCGAGGCTCCGCTGGTGCTGGTGACGAATCCCTCGGTCAAGGCGAAGAACTTCGCGGAGCTGGCGCAGTGGATCAAGGACCCGGCCAACAAGGCGTCCTATGCCTCGTTCAGCCCCGGCACGCCGTCGCACTTCCTCGGCTACCAACTCAACGAGAAGCTGAAGGCGAAGATGGTCCACATTCCATACAAGGGTTCGGCGCCGCAGATCACCGACATCCTGGGCGGCCAGGTTCCGTTCGGTTTCACCCAACTGGCATCGGCGACACCGCAGATCAAGGAAGGCAAGCTGCGGGCCATTGCGGTGACCGGGCCGAAGCGCTCGCGCTACCTGCCCGACGTGCCGACGCTGCAGGAGGTCGGCCAGGGCGACCTGACGACAACGATCTGGTTCGGCGTGTTCGTGCCGCGCAGCACCGATCCGAAGCTCGTGGAGCAGATCCGCAGCGCCGTGATGAAGGCGCACAAGGATCCGGCCTACCGCGCTCGCCTGGAAATGCTGAACTTCGACGTGCCCGACGTCTCGATCCCCGAATTCGAGAGCGAGATCGCCAGCGACACCGCCCGTTGGGCCGCGCTGGTCAAGGCGACCGGCTTCAAGGCAGCCGACTAGGACGGACGAGGTTCTTCCGTGGTTTGGCGCCCGGCGGGGCGCCATTTTTTTGCAGGGCCTGCGGCACCGCATTTGCCGGAAATCCGATACGTCGGATTTTCTTTGGACGCCGCAGAGATTGAACGAGATGCGTGCCAATGCGCTGCTTGCGCCGGGCATCGGGCGCAAAGGGGCACTCCGGTTCGATGCGTGCAGACTTGATCATGCGCCCCCACTTCTGCGCATCCGCTGCCTGGAAGCGCGCCAGGACTTGCGGGGTCGTTGTCCGCGGTTCGATCCTTCATTTCCATCACCGCACCATGCGTTTGCAGTCCGACCCAGCTCCTGCTTCCCGCGCGCCCGCAACGTTCCCGCGGCCTGACGCCAGGGAGATCCTCGCCACCGGCTCCGGCTCCGGCTCCGGCTCCGCTGGCGCGGACTTCTGCCTCGCTCCGCTGCTGTTCGGGAACTGGCGTGGGCATGGTGGCCGGTCCGGGACTGGCGGGCGCGTTGGTCGGCCACAGTCTCACGTTGCCGCTGCTCGTCATGACGGCGCTGCCGGTGGTGGCGATGGTGGTGCTTTGGCGCTGATCCTCGCTCAACTGCTGGTGCGCCGACTGCGTTGGCCTCCGCCGCGGTGTCGAGCTGCCAAACCAGTTGTGGGTCAGCGACTTCACCTATGTCCCGACCTGGCAAGGCTGGTTGTACGTGGCCTTCGACATCCCGCCGGCCGAGGCCGAAGCAAACCACTACCGGCAACTCGCCTGTCAGGCCACCACCGTGGCGGGGTGACAGAAGCCAAACAGCCGCCACGGAAACCGGGCCGATTCAATTTCTTTGGATGGCCTGCCCAGAGGGACTCGAACCCCCGACCTGCTGCTTAGAAGGCAGCTGCTCTATCCAGTTGAGCTATGGGCAGTGAAGAAGGGCTGCGTACAGGCCGGCACAAGGTCTGGACGAGTGGCCGTAGGCGGCACGGTTTCGCAGGTGAGCGCGAAGCCGCGCATTCTAGTGGCAGGGGCCTCGTTCCACGATGACCGCTCGCGGCGCTGCTCGCGCTCTCCGGAGGACCGCATGGCGTCGCTTATGCCATCCGCAGGGCGATCAGCACCACCAGACAGACGGCAAGCACGGCCAGGATGGTCTTGCCGATGCGGTCTGCCCTACGCCGAGCCGCGTACTGCTTGTGGTCCATGACGCAAATGTCCTCTCGCGATGTGACAGGGGTCTGACGCCGCATGGGGCGCAGCGGGCGGGTTGACCGTCCAAGCCGCAAGGCAGGCGGCTGAAGCGATCTTTGTGCCAGCCGCCGCCGGGCTCGTCCGCCCCCCTGCGGGATTGGCCGCAAAGACAAGCGCCCCAGCAAACCACGCGGATTTTAGTGACACAATTTGTCACGATCTCTAAGTTCTTCGTACTTCGAGGGTTTTGCGCGCATCCAGCCGCTGCGGCCGTGGCGGCCTTGCCACGCGGCGCAGTGCTTCCGCAAAAGCAAGGACGACAGGCGGGCGCTGCAGGTCCTCTTGCCGCATGAACAGCCCGAAGGAGGGCAGCGGTACGCGGGGCGTGACCTCCACGCGGTGCACGCCGCCACGCGCCAGTTCGTCGGTGGCGTGCTCGCGGCGAACAGCGCACAGCAGGGTGGGATCGGCTCGCAGCAGCGCCCCGATGGTCACGGAGGACATGACCTCGATCACGGGTGTCGGCGGCGCCGCGGCCTCATTGAGAAAGGCGGTCATGAAGGCCTGACGCACCAGCGTGTCGCGCGGAGGCACCATCCATGGCGCATCCCGCAGGTCGGTCCAGCGCAGGCGTCCCTTATCGGGGCGAGGCAGGGCCCCCGCCGTCAGCACGTGCAGTTCGTCCTCCAGCATGAGCACGGGCTCCAGCCTCGGCATGATGTCGGCGGCCAACAGCTCGGGCGTGACTGCGCCGAACACACAGTCGAGTTCACCCGCCAGCAGCCGCTGGATCAGCTCGTGCACGCGTCCTTCGCGAATCTGCACGACAGTGCCGGGCACCTGGCGGCGCAGCTCGGCCACCGCGGCGGGCACGGCAGCCGTCACCGACGGCGCGCCGACGCGCAGCAGAGCCACAGCGCCGCTTTTCAGTGCGGCCACCTCCTCGGTCGCGCGTTCCAGTTCATGGAGCACCGCCCGCGCGCGGTAGGCGGCGCTCGCGCCCAGCGCATTGGGCTGCATGCCCTGGTGGCTTCGCTCGAAGAGGCGGGCGTCGAAGCAGGCTTCGATCTCGCCCAGCATCTTGCTCAGCGCCGGCTGGCTCAGGTGCAGGCGGGCGGCCGCCCCGCGCATGGTGGCGGTCTCGCTCAGCGCGACCAGCAGTTCGAGGTGGCGCAGACGCAGCTTGCGCACGAGGTGGTCGGTCCGGCTGTCCATGGGGGTGGTCGGCGATAGCGCCTGGTGATCACGACCTCACGATTATTGAATTTTCAAGAATGGCCGCCGCCGGTAACTTCGCGGTCCATGAGCTTCCAAGAGACCGAGACAGTCCGCGCCGCCACGCCGCTCGATGGCGTGCGTGTGATCGACATGGGCCAGTACATCGCCGGACCCGGTGCCGCCATGGTGCTGGCGGAACTGGGCGCCCAGGTCATCAAGATCGAGCCGCTGGCCGGCGACCAGGCGCGCCACATCGGGCGCTACGGCGAATCGATGCTGCGCGCCTATAGCCGCGGCAAGCAGTCCATCGCGCTGGACCTCAAGCGCGAGGAGGGCCGCGCCGTGGCCTGGCGGCTGATCGGCGCCAGCGACGTGCTGGTGCAGAACCTGCGCCCAGGCGCCGTGGAGGCGCTGGGTTTCGGCCCCGACGCGGTGCGTGCCCGCCATCCGCGTCTGGTCTACCTGTCGATCTCCGGCTTCGGCATGCAGGGGCCGTCGCGCGGACGGCCCGGCTACGACATCGCGGCCCAGGCCGAAAGCGGCCTGATGTCCGTCACCGGCGAGCCCGACCGGCTGCCGCAGAAGGTGGGCGTGCCCATCGTCGATGCGGCGGCGGCGCATCTGGGCGCGCAGGCCGTGCTGGCCGCGCTCTATGGGCGGGAGCGCAGCGGGCAGGGCGCCACGGTGCGCACCTCGCTGCTGGAAGTGGCGCTGCACCTGCAGGCCACCACCTGGAGCGACTACCTGGGCGGCGCGCCCGAGCCCACGCGCATCGGCGACGGCCAGCCCCACAACGCGCCGGCCGCCGAGGTGGTGCCCACGCGCGACGGCCACATCGTGCTCTCGGCCTATGCCGACGAGCACTGGGCGCGCTTCTGCCGCGTGGTGGGTCGCGAGGCGCTCGTCGACGACCCGCGCTTCTGCAGCAATGCGCAGCGGGTGCGCCATCGCGCCGAACTGCGCACCGTGCTGCGCGAGTGCCTGTCCGCCTTCAGCAGCGAGGAATGCGTGGCCCTGCTCAGCCGCAACCAGATCGTGGTGGGCGCCGTGCGCAGCTACGGCCAGGTGCTGCAGAGCGCCGACGTGCAGGCCAGCGGCATGCTGGTCGAGGCGGTGGCCGCCGATGGCAGCCGCTACACCACGCTGGCCTTGCCCTACACGCTGGACGACGCCCCGCGCGCCGCCCCGCCCGCGGCGCCGGCCGTGGGCGCCGACACCGAGGCCGTGCTGGCCGACCTCGGCTTCTCGCCCGAGCAGATCGACGCCCTGCGCCGCGACGGCGTCGTCGGTGGGTGCCGCAAGAACAACGAGACGGAGACGACCCGATGAGCCCTGACACCCACCTTGTCCATCCGGATGCCGCCGAGCAGGCGGTGATCCAGACCCTGCCGCTGTTCGAGATGATGCGCATGCGTGCCGCCACCACCGCCCGGCGTCATCCGCAGAATGGATTCGCGGCGCCCGAGCGCGACTCGCACTGGCGCTGGGTCAACCAGTTCACCCACACCCACCGCCGGCTCGGTCCGCAGGACAAGGAGGTGGTCAGCCCCAACAACGACACCGTCTACAGCAATGCCTGGCTGGACCTGTCCGAGGGGCCGGTGCTGATCGAATCGCCGGACATGGGCGATCGCTACTGGACGCTGGGCCTGCTCGATGCCTGGACCAATCCCTTCGCCTACGTGGGCCGCCGCACCACCGGCAACCGGCCGCAGCGTACGCTGGTGCACGGCCCGGGCTGGCAGGGCACGGTGCCGCCGGAGGTGACGCAGGTCATTGCCGCCCCGGGCCACGACGTCTGGCTCATCGGCCGCATCCTGGTGGAGGACGACGGACCGGATGCGCAGCAGGTGCAGCGCCTGCAGGCCGCGCTGCGCATGCAGCGGCTGGACGGCAGCGACGCCGCGATGCGTGTCGACACGGGCATCGACGGCCGCGACATCCGCGTACCCGACGCCACCACTTACCGGCGCGTGGTGGATGCCGCGCTGGCCGGCAACCCGCCGCCGGAGGGCGAGACATTGGCCTGGCCACCCGCGTGCGAGGCCCTGGCCGCCGCGCTGCCGGCGGTGTACGAGCACCTGCGCACCGCCGGCCAGCCGCACGACCTGGGCGGCGGCTGGGCCATCCCGGTGATGGTGCGCACGCACTGGGGCGACGACTGGCTCACCCGCGCCCGCATCGCGCGCAACTTCATCGGCGCGCTGGGCATGGACGAGGCGATGTACCCCACTGCCGAGGTGGACGCCGACGGCTCCGTGCTCGATGGCGCCCACCGCTACGAGCTGCGCTTCGCCCCTGGCTGCGGGCCGCAGGTCGGCGCGTTCTGGTCGCTCACCATGTACCGCCGCAGCGACTGCCTCTTCGTGGCCAACCCCATCGACCGCTATTCCATCGGCGACCGCACGCCGGGCTTGGTGCATGGCCCCGACGGCAGCCTGGCGATCCGCCTTCAGGCCGAGGACCCCGGCCCGGGGTTCAATTGGCTGCCGGCGCCGGCCGGCGAGCCCTTCTACGTGGTGCTGCGCCTCTACCAGCCGCAGGAGGCGCACCTGGCACTGCGCTTCGACTACCCGCCGATCCGGCGGCTCTGAGCGACCCGACGACAAAGCAAGAACGGAGACAACGACATGAGCCAGAACCTTCCCCGCCGCCTTTTCCTGGCCACCGCCGCTGCCGGCCTGGCGCTGCCGTGGTCGCTTGATGCCGCTGCGGCCGATGCCTGGCCCGCGCGGGCCATCCGGCTCGTCTCGCCCTACGGCGCGGGCGGTTCCAACGACATCCTCACGCGGGTGCTGGCCGACTTTCTCGGCCGCCGCCTCGGACAGAGCGTGGTGGTCGAGAACAAGGCGGGCGCCGGCACGCGCATCGCCAACGACTACGTGGCCAAGGCCGCGCCCGACGGCTACACGCTGCTGCATGCCGCCGCGCCCATCGCCATCGGCGAGGCGCTCTACAAGGACCTGCCCTACGACGTGCACAAAAGCTTCGCCGCCATCGGCAGCACGGCCATCGCGCCGCTCTTCCTGGTGGTGAATGCGCAGGCGCCGTACAAGACGCTGGCGGAGTTTGTGCAGTACGCCAAGTCCAATCCCAAGGGCGCGACCTTCGGCTCACCGGGGGCGGGCTCGGCGCCGCACCTCACGGCCGAACTGCTGCTGCGCGCGGCCGGCGCCAAGGGCATCGTGGTGCAGTACCGCGGCGATGCGCCGGCCTACACCGAGCTGCTGGCCGGGCGCATCGATGCCACGCTCACCGCCATCTCTACCGCGGTGCCGCACATCCAGGCCGGCAAGCTGCGCGTGCTGGGCGTGGCCAACGAGACGCGCACGCCGCTCTACCCCGACGCGCCCACGCTGCGCGAGCAGGGCCTGGCGCAGGTGGTGGGCTATGGCTGGTACGGCCTACTGGCGCCGGCCGGAGCGCCGGCGCCGGTGGTCGAGCGGCTCAATGCCGAGATCAATGCGGCCATCGCCGACGCCGATGTGCGGCGCAAAGCCGAGGCTGCCGGGCTGGAACTGCGCGGCGGCACGGCCGAGGCCTTCAGCGCTTTCATCGGCACCGAGACGCGCAAGTGGGCGCAGATCATCAAGGCCGCCAACATCACGGCCGAATCATGAGCCGCGTCATTCTTGGGGCCGGGCCGCTGGCCCGCGTGCTGCGCCTGGCGAGCGTCGTGGCGACCATCATCGGCGTGGCCGCCTGTGCCGGCCCGGGCGCGGGCTCGGGCGCGAACGCCCTACGGCGCGACACCACCTTCGGCCCAGTCGCCGGGCGCGATGACGCCACGCAGAACGGCACGTGGCGCTGGACGGGCGTGCCCTATGCGCAGCCGCCCATCGGCCCGCTGCGCTGGCGCGCGCCGCAGGCGCCGCAGCCGTGGACCGCGGTGCGCGACGCCACCCACTTCGCCCCGGCCTGCGTCCAGACGCAACGGCTGTACGGTCCCGGTCTGAACAACCGCTACGACGAGACCGTGGGCACCGCCCTCGGCCGCACCGTGGGGTCGGAGGACTGCCTCTACCTCAACATCTGGACGCCTGCCTCCCGTCCGGTAGCGCCGCGGCCGGTGATCGTCTTCGTCTACGGCGGCAGCAACATCAGCGGCTACACCGCCGACCCGGTCTATGACGGGGCGGCGCTGGCGCGCTCGCAGGACGCCGTGGTCGTTAGCGTCAACTACCGGCTCGGCATCTTCGGCTTCCTCGATGCGGCGTCGCTAAAGACCGGCCAGCGCGAGGAGGACTCGGGCAACTTCGCCCTGCTGGACATCACCCGTGCGCTGGAGTTCGTGGCCGGCAACATCGCGGCCTTCGGCGGCGATCCCGACCGCGTGACGCTCATGGGCCAATCCGCGGGCGCGGTCAACGTCGATGCGCTGCTGGTCTCGCCGATGCTGGTGGCGCGCGAGCGGCCGCTGTTCCACCGCGTGGCCGCGCTGAGTGGCGGGCTGTCCACGGCGGCGACGCTGCCGCGCGGTGCCATCGCCGGCGTGCTGCCCCGGACCGTCTGGGCAGCGCGCGCAGAGGCCTTGATGCTCGAAGGTCTGGTGGCGGGCGGCCATGCGGCGAACGAAGCGCAGGCCCGTCAGCTCGCACGCGATGCTGCTCCGGCCCAGCTGGCAGCCTGGCTGCGCGCCATGCCGGCCGACACGCTGCTCGATCTGGTCCGCACGCGACTCGCCGCCCGCGGCATGGCTGCCTCCAATCCCATTCCCGACGGCTGGGTGCTGCCCCCGGACCCGATCGCCGCGGTGCGCGCCGGCCGCTATGTGAAGGTGCCGGTGCTGGCAGGGCATGCGCGCGACGAGACCAAGCTCTTTCCCCAGCTCTTCGCGCTGCGGCCGGACCTGGGCGGCACCAGCGGCCGGCTGCTGGACGATGCGGCCGTCTTTGCGCTGGCCTACCGCTACGACCCCGACGGGCCGCCGCAGACCCGCATCGAGCAATGGATTCCACCCGCGTACCTGCCCACCGATGCACCGCGCACCGGCTTCGATGCGCGCGCGGCCGAGCTCGACCGCCTGTGGTTCGCGGCCATTCGCGACGACATGATGGATGCGCTGCACAGCCGGCAGCGCGAACTCTGGGCCTACGAGTTCGAATGGGACGAGTTGCCCGCGCCCTTCGACCGCATCTTCGGCGCGGCCCATGCCTTCGACCTGCCCTTCGTCTTCGGCAACTTCGGCCCTTCGCTGTTCGCCAACATCTCGTTCAGCCGGGCCAATGCGCCGGGGCGGCTGGCGCTGTCGCAGGCCATGATGGCCAGCCTGGGCGCCTTCGCGCGCAGCGGCGATCCCAACGACCCGTCGTTGGGCAAAGCCTGGCCGCAGTGGCCGCGGCGGCTGGTCTTCGACGCCACGGCAACGGCCAAGGCCATCGACGTGCGTTGAGCGTCCGCCATCCGCGCAACACACCGCGGCGCGTGCGCCTCAGCGCAGCGGCCGGTAGACCTGGAAACCCAGCCCCGTCGAGCGCACCGTGGTCTCGCCCTCGGTCAGCGCCACGGTGCCGATGCAGCCGTTGTCGGCCGCCTCGCGGCTGAATTCGGCGATGGTGCGCAGTCGAGCGGCCGGGGCACCAGCCGTGCTGATCGCGGCTTCGAGTTCGGCGGCACCGCGCGACGCGATGGCACGGGCCAGTGCCGTCTTGAGCGCGGCAGGGTCGAGCGCCCGCACGAAGCTCACGGGGCCGCCCGCATCCAGCGGCTGCGCGAACACGGCGGGATCACTGGCCAGGTGGCCCAGGCCCAGCACCTGCAGCACGGCCTGCAACTGGCGCGGCGTGTTCGCGCCGATGGCGAGCCATCCGTCCTCGGCCTGGAAGAAGTCGGCCGCGGGGCTGCCCGAGTAGCCCTGGTTGCCCACGCGCGGCGGCACGCTGCCGGTGGTGAGCGCGTCACAGGCCAGCGGGTACATGAGCTGCAGCGCCGCGCCGGCCATGGAGACGTCGACCAGCGCGCCGCGGCCGTTGCGCTCGCGCTCCCGCAGCGCACTCAGGATGGCCAGTGCGGCCAGCAGGCCGGTCGCCGAGTCGACGACGGGAAAGCCGGTCTTGACGGGCGGATCGCCCTCGGCGCCGGCCATCCAGGCCATGCCGCTCGCTGCCTGGATGACGTGGTCGTAGGCCGGGCGGGCGCGCCATTCCTCCGCACCCCGGCCATAGCCGGAGATGGTGCAGTACAGCAGGCCCGGATGCTGCGCCTGCAGGGCCGCATAGCCCAGGCCGAAGCCTTCGAGCACGCCGGGCCGCAGGTTGTCGACCACCACGTCGCTGGCCAGCGCCAGCGCCTCGGCCTGGTGCCGGCCTTCCTCGCTGCGCAGGTCCAGCCGAAGGTGGTGCTTGCCGGCGTTGAGGGCCAGGAACTTGTCGCCGCCCTGGCCGGCCCGGCGCATCACGTCGCCGTCCAGGCTCTCGACCTTGGTGACCTGCGCGCCCAACTGCGCCAGAAGGAATGTGGCAAAGGGGCCGGCGATGACATGCGAGAAGTCCAGGATGCGCACCCCGGCGAGCGGGGCGAAGTCGGTCACGGGCGCGAGCGGGGCGGGCGAGGGCATGGTGGCGGTGCTCATGGAAGGCTGATGCGGTTGCGGGCGATGAGCGTGCGGTAGCGCACGGTCTCGCGCTCGACGAAGCGGCTGAATTCGGCGGGCGACTCGGACACGCTGGGCACCGTGCCGTCGCGTGCGTAGGCGGCGCGCAGGCCTGCGTCCTGCATGGCCGCGCGCACGGCGCCGAACAGGCGCTGCACCAGAGGATCCGGAAGGCCGGGCGGTCCCCAGATGCCGGACCACGACACCAAATTCAGGTCCTGACGCCGCAGGGCCTCGTTGAGCGTGGGCACCTGTGGCAGGGCCGGGTCGGGCTCGCCGGCCGTGACGGCCAGGGCGCGCAGCTTGCCGTCACGCACCTGGGGCAGGGCGGTGGAGATCACAGGAAAGGCGAACTGCGCATCGCCGCGGATCAGCGCCAGCCCGATCTCCACCGAGCCGCGATAGGGCACATGGGTGGCCTGCACGTCGGCCGCCGACAGGAAGGCCGCCGCGAAGAGATGGGCTGCGCTGCCGATGCCGCCCGAGGCGTAGTTCAGCCGGCCGGGATCGCGCCGTGCGGCCTCCAGCAGGTCGTCCACGCTGCGCAGCGGCGAATCGGCGCCCACCACCAGCAGGCAGGCGCTGGTGCCGGTGCGGCAGATGTGGCTGAAGGCCTGGGGGTCGAACTTGACCGAGGGCTGAAGCAGCTTCTGCGTGACGTGGGTGGAGCTGCCCAGCAGCAGGGTGTAGCCATCGGGCGGTTGCTGGTTCACGTATTCGGCCGCCAGGATGCCGCCAGCGCCCACCTTGTTCTCCAGCACCATCGCCTGGCCGAGTTGCTTGCCCAGCACGGGGCCGAGCAGGCGGGCCTGGACGTCGGGGCCACCGCCCGCGGCGTAGGGCACGATCAGCCGCACGGGCCGTTCGGGGTAGCGCGCCGTCGCCTCGGGCGCGGCCGCCAGGGCACCGCGACCGGCGGCCAGGCCCAGGGCGCCGAGCAGCAGCCGGCGCCGACGCAGGGTCGTCTCGTTCATTGCTGTTGTCTCCGTCGTTCGATACGCCGATTCTGGAATCGCGGGCCATGCCACACAATTATTGGTTTCGAAAGAAGCCATCACCGATCGATATGGCTCAAACAGGATCCCAGCCCGCTTCCACCGCCCGCGATGAGGAGCGCCGTGCCCGGCGCATGGACCGCCTGCGCGTGCGGCACCTGCGGCTGCTGCACTGGGTGGCCGAGACCGGCTCGCTCAGTGCTGCCGCCGAGCGCCTGCAGGTGAGCCAGCCGGGCGCCACCAAGATGCTGCAGGAGATCGAGGCCGCGCTGGGCGTCGGCCTGATCGAGCGCAGCGCCCGTGGCGCCCGGCTGAGCCCCGCCGGCCGCGTGGCGCTGGACCGGCTGCGTGTGGCGCTCGGCGCGCTCGATGCCGCGGCAGGCGCGGACGCGGCGCTGGCGACGCCGGTGCTGCGCATGGGCATCCTGCCGCTGGTCGCCGTGGCCGTGCTGCCCGCGGTCACGGCCCACGTCGATGCAGCCGGGCAACTGCCCCGGCTGGTGCTGCGCGAGGCCAACGTGGACCAGCTCATGCGCCTGCTGCGCGACGGTGAGGTCGACTGCGTGATCGGCCGCCTCGAAGCCGGCGAGGACGCCCCGGGCGACCTGCAGATCGAGCGGCTGTGGGAAGAGCGCATGGCCATCGCGGCCGCGCCCGGCCATCCGCTGGTCGGCCGCCGGCGGCACACCCTGGCGACGCTGCAGGCC
Organism: Pseudacidovorax sp. DMC4; assembly: GCF_056314265.1. Classification (NCBI taxonomy): domain Bacteria; kingdom Pseudomonadati; phylum Pseudomonadota; class Betaproteobacteria; order Burkholderiales; family Comamonadaceae; genus Pseudacidovorax; species Pseudacidovorax sp. DMC4. Next base: position 44,902 of record NZ_JBQUYR010000023.1, read on the forward strand.
GAGCGCTGGATCCTGCCGCCGCCGGCCACCAACACGCGGCGCAACGTCGAGCGCTGGTTCCTGGAGAGTGGCCTGCAGCCGCCGGCGGCGGCGGTGGAGTCGACCTCCTTCCACACCAGCCTGACGCTGGCCGGCGCCGGCCGGTTGCTGGCCGTGGCGCCGCAGACGGCCGTCGAGCACTACCAGGCACGCGGCGTGGTGAAGGCTCTGCTGCTGCAGCGGCCCCTGCCGTCGGGCCCCATGTTCTTCATCACGCGCGCCGAGCTGGCGTCACTGCCACAGGTCGTCCAATGGCGCGCCGCGTTGGTCGGCCATGTCCGGCAGGCGGCGGCGGGCGCATAAGCGACGATCCGCACTCCGTTTTTTGACCTTCCCTGGGGCGACATCGCTTGGACTCCCTCACCCAGATCGTTCTCGGCGCCTCGGTCGCCGCCGTGGCCGTGCCGGCCCGCGACCGGCGCGTGGCCCTCGTCGCCGGTGCCGTGCTCGGCACCTTGCCCGACCTCGATGGCCTGGTCCTGTCCGGGATGGGCGTCGATGCCGTGACCAACGTCACCTGGCATCGCGGCCCTTCGCACTCGCTGCCGGTGCTGCTCGTCGCCGGCTGGCTGATCTGGCTGCTGGCGCGGCGCTGGAGCGCACGGGTACGCGAGGCGCCGCGTGGCTGGCTCGTCGGCATCTGGCTGGCCTTGATCACGCATCCGCTGCTCGATGCCTTCACCGTCTACGGCACGCAGCTGTGGTGGCCTTCGCCGACGCCGCCTGTGATGGGCGGCAGCGTGTTCATCATCGATCCGCTCTACACCCTGCCCTTGCTCATTGCCGTGATCGTGGCCGCGGTGGCGGGGCCGCGTCCACGCGGCCGGCGATGGCTGTCTGGCGCGCTGGTGCTCAGCAGCCTGTACCTGGGCTGGAGCCTCGTCGCGCAGCAGTGGGTGGACCGCATCGCGGCACGCGCGCTGGCGGCCCAGGGTTTGCGGGACGCGCCACGGCTGGTCGTGGCGTCGCCGCTCAACACGCTGCTGTGGCGCGTGGTGGTCATGACGCCCGATGGCTTCCTGGAGGGCGAGCGTTCGCTGGTGGCCGACAGCGGGGCCATGCACTTCACGCCCCACGCCAGCGAGGTGCAGGCGCTGGAGGCCTTGTCGCAGGAGCGCGCCGTGGCGCGGCTGCGCTGGTTCACCCATGGCTTCATGAAGGCGGCACGGGACGGAGACGACCTGATCGTGTCGGACCTGCGCATGGGCGCGGAACCCGACTACAGCTTCAATTACCGCGTGGCGCGCCGGGAGGCGGGCGCCTGGCAGCCAGTGCCGGTGGTGCTGCAGAACGGCATCCGTGACGCGCGCGGGATGCTCGGGCGCACCTGGGCGCGCATCTGGGCGTCGCCAGGCTGACCCATGCGGGCGGCGCGTCTGCCCCGTTTGAAACGGGCGTCGCCCCCGTTCAGCTCAAGCGCGGGATCGGGTGGACCGGCCGCGCGTCTGTGGTGCGCCGACAGCGGAGGTCCAGGGTGACAGCACCGCCGTGATGCATTCGGCGAATGCCGTGAGCACGTCGCTTTCTTCCCGGCCTGCCTTGGTGATCTCGAAGAAGTCGACGGGCACCACCGGCTGCCGCAGTGCATGCAGCGCGACGCGATAGCGCGCCGCGGCGCCAGCCACGAAGGAGGGCAGCACGGCCGCCCCGCGGCCGGCCTCGACCATCGCCAGCAGCGTGTGCAGGTGATTGAAGCTCTGCACGAATTGGCCGGGTTCGCCGCTGTCGCGCAGAGAGGCCTCCACCTGCTGCTGGATGGGGTTGGTGGGCGGCAAGCCCAGCAGCCCGTGACGAGGAGCTTCCTTCCAGCGCAATGGGGCAGCTTCCGTCGGTGACTCGTCCGCCGGCAGGATCAGCAGCAGCTGCGCATCGAGCAGCTTGCGTCGGCGCACCGCCCGCGAGGTGGTGAGGAAGGCGCCAAAGCCGGCATCGAGCACCCCGCTCTGCACCCGTTCGTAGATCAACGCGCGGTCCAGGTCCTGTACCTCCACCTCGACGTTCGGATGGGCCTGCGCGAAGACCGCGCAGGCCTGCGGCAGCACCGACGAGGCAATGACCGGCGTGGCACCCACCGACAGCCGACGCTTCTGCGTGGCTGTGATGCGGCCCAGGGATGCAGCGGCATCGTCCAGCTCCCTCAGCACGCGCGTGGCCGTGGGCAGGAAGGCCATGCCCTGCGCCGTGAGGGCCACGCTGCGCGTGGTGCGCTCGAAGAGGCGGCAGTCCAGCTGGGCCTCCAGCTCTCGGAGCATCGCGCTCAGCCCCGGCTGGGTGACGTGCAACTGCTCGGCCGCGCGGGTGAAGCTCTGCACCCGCGCGGCGGCCACAAAGGCCCGCAACTGCCGAGCCGAAAGGTTCATGGCCCGACTTTTCTTTGATAAAGATCAGTCATCAATTGATTTTATTTCTGACTTTTACTTTGCTGGCCATGCCGCTTCCAATCGGGCATCGGACCGGCGGGATGTGCCGGTCGCCCCTTCAGGAGACAGACCCATGACTTCCCTTGTGCGCCGCGCCCTCGCGGCCTCGCTGATGGCCTTGCCCGTTGTGTCGGCGCTGGCCCAGGCTCCCTATCCCTCCCGCGCCATCACCATCGTCGTGCCTTTCCCGGCGGGCGGTCCCACCGACGCCAGTGCCCGGGTGTACGGCAAGGCGCTGGGCGAGACACTGGGCCAGCCGGTGATCATCGACAACCGTGCGGGGGCCGCCGGCACCGTCGGCAGCGCCTTCGTCGCTCGCGCGCCTGCCGACGGCTACACGCTGCTGTGGGGCGGCACCAGCACGCTTGCCGTGGCGCCGGGCCTCTACAAGAACCTGCGCTACGACGCCCAGTCCTTCGTGCCCATCGGCATGGCCCTGCGCGGCCCGATGATGCTGGCGGCTTCGCCGGCCAGCGGCATCGCCTCGCTGGCCGACCTGCCCCGCAAGGCACGTGACGGACGCCTGACCGTGGGCACGGCCGGCACGGGGTCCATCGGTCACCTCTCGACCGAGCTGTATGCCGACGTCGCCGGCATCAAGCTGACCCACGTGCCTTACCGCGGTGGCAGCCCGGCGATCACCGATGCCATCGGTGGACAGGTGGACCTGGTGTTCGACACCGCGGCTGCATTGCAGCCCTTCGTCAAGACGGGAAAGCTGCGCGCCCTTGGTGTGGGCGGCACCCAGCCTTACGCGCCGCTGCCGCAGACGCCGACGCTGCAGTCCGCCCTCGGCAAGCCGTATGAGGCCTACTCCTGGTTCGGCCTGGTGGCGCCCAAGGAAACGCCGCCTGCCGTGCTGGAGACGCTGCGCAAGGCCATGGCACTGGTATCGCGCACGGCCGAGATCCGGCAGGTATTGAGCGATCAGGGCGTGGAGCCCGGCGTGGATGGGCCCGAGGCCTTCGGTCAGGTCATCGCCACCGATGCCGCGAAGTGGGCGCGCATCATCCAGCAGGCCGGTGTCACGGGAGAGTGAGCGATGCCTGACCCGATCCTCATCGCAGGCGCCGGCCTCGGCGGCCTGACCGCTGCGCTGGCGCTTCTGCGTCGCGGCCATGCCGTGCGCGTCTTCGAGCAGGCCGCGCAGCTTGGCGAGGTGGGCGCGGGCCTGCAGCTGAGCGCCAACGCCACCCGCGCGCTGCATCTGCTGGGCCTGGCCGAGCCGCTGGCCCGCGTCGCGGCCGAGCCGATGGGCAAGGAGATCCGGCTTTGGAGCACCGGCCAGACCTGGAAGCTCTTCGACCTGGGCGATGCGTCGGTGGCGGAATACGGCCATCCCTACTACACGCTCTACCGGCCCGACCTGCATCGGGTGCTGGTGGAGGCGATCCGCGCCCTTGCGCCCGACGCGCTCTGCCTGGGCGCGCGTTGCGAGCGCTTTTCCCAGACTGCCGACGGCGTGACGCTCACGCTGGCGGATGGCTCGGAGCACCGCGGGCGTGTGTTGATCGGCGCCGATGGCGTGCACTCGGCCGTGCGCCGCCAGCTCTTCGGCGATGGGCCCGCCGTCTATTCGGGCTGCATGGCCTGGCGCGGCGTGATCCCGATCGGCCGCCTGCCGGTCGAACTGGTGCGCCCGGTCGGTACGAACTGGGTCGGGCCCGGGCGCCATGTCATCCACTACCCCCTGCGCGGCGGTCAGCTGATGAACTTCGTCGGCATCGTCGAGACCGACCGCTGGGTGGCCGAATCGTGGACGCAGCGCGGCACGCATGCCGAATGCCATGCCGACTTCGAGGGCTGGCATGACGATGTGCATGCGCTGATCCGCCACATCGACGTGCCGTACCGCTGGGCGCTGATGGCGCGGCCCGCCCTTGCGCGCTGGACGCAGGACAGGGTGACGCTGCTGGGCGATGCCGCGCATCCCACACTGCCCTTTCTGGCGCAGGGCGCTGCCATGGCCATCGAGGACGGCTTCGTGCTGGGCCGTGCGCTGGCCGAGATCGACGACGCGCCTGAGGCGCTGCGTCGCTACGAAGCCGCACGCCTCGAACGTACGACCCGCATCGTGGAGAAGTCGACCGAGAACGGACGCCGCTTCCACAACCCCGAACTGGCCAGTGCTTCGGGCGCGGCCGCCTATGTGGACCGCGAGTGGCGACCGGAGCGTGTGCACGAGCGCTACCACTGGCTGTTCGAGTACCGGGTGGACGAGGTCGTGCTCTAGCCGCGGGCGGCGCAGTTGGCGAGGCACCGCCATGCAGAATGCCCACCGTGTACCTGCTCAAGACCTTCGCACTCTTCGTGCTCACGGCCCTGGCCGAGCTCGTGGGCTGCTATCTGCCGTGGCTGTGGCTGCGTCAGGGCCGCTCGGCGTGGCTGCTGCTGCCGGCCGCCGCCAGCCTGGCGCTCTTCGCCTGGTTGCTGACCCTGCATCCCACCGGCAGCGGCCGCGTGTATGCAGCCTATGGCGGCGTGTATGTGGGCGTGGCGATCCTGTGGCTCTGGCGGGTGGATGGCGTCGCGCCCACCGCCTATGACCTGTCCGGCGTCGCGCTGTGCCTGGCCGGCATGGCGGTGATCATGCTCGGCCCGCGCGCCTGAGGGCTTCGGCCGCCACGCTCGGCGGCACGGCGATGGGCATGTCCAGCAGCATCTGGGCCATGCCCTTGCCCAGCGGGTCCATGCGCATGGACGACGGGCCGCCGCCGTCGAGGGCATCGTGGATCAGCAGGTTCATCGCATCCGTGCCCGGCAGGTGGTAGCGCGTGACGTGCCCGGCAGGCAGGTGCCTGAACCAGGCCTCCACCACCGCCGGCTGCAGCGCCTGCCACAGCAGCGGCAGCCACTGCGGCCGGCGCGCCACCACGCCGATGTTGGACAGGTTGCCCTTGTCGCCGCTGCGCGCCCAGGCCAGGTCGATCAGGCGCACCGTCTCGGTGGCGGGCTCGTCGGTGGTCCAGTCGGCTGGGGCGGGCAGGGCAGGCACGGGCGAGGCCTGCGCGCCGGCAGGAATGGCCACTGCATGTCGCACGCCGTCGAGCACGAAACCCGGCTTCACCGCGCCCTTGTCCAGCAGGAAGGCGAAGGGCTTGACCAGCGGCGACACCGCCGGCCGCCCGCCGCCGGGGCTGGTGGTGCCCGGCGACCAGGACGTGCCGGAAGGCGCGATCTCACGCGCGAACATGGTCAGGGCCGCCTTCTGAGGATGGTTGGCCACCACGCGCATCATCACCTCGCGCGCCTGGTGGGTGCGGGCGTGCGGGCCGTAAAGCGTCTCGGCGCCGATGACCTCGATGTAGGTGGACGTGAAGGGCGGCAGGCCCTGGACCTGCAGGATCTCGCCGGTGCGCTCGAGGATGGCCTCGGCCGTGCGCCGCGCCTTCTTCTCGGCGTCGAGGCCGATGATCACCATGCTGCCCGCGCAGCGGAAGCCGTCCAGCTGCGTGGCCGACACCTTGTAATGGGGCGTCGGCGCGCGTCCCTTGGCCGGGCTTACGTGCACGCGGTTCTCGCCCTGCTGGGTGACACGCACTTCGCGGAAGTCGCAGCTCACCTCGGGCAGCAGGTAGGCGCCCGGGTCGCCGATCTCGTAGAGCAACTGCTCCACCACGCCTGCGCGGATCACCTTGCCGCCGGTGCCCTCCGGCTTGGTGACGACGAAGCTGCCGTCGGCGTGGCATTCCACGATGGGGTAGCCGATGTGCGCCCAGTCCGGGATGTCCTCCCAGTCGGTGTGCAGGCCGCCGGTGGCCTGGCAGCCGCATTCGATGATGTGGCCGGCCAGGCTGCCCGACGCGAGCAGGTCGTGCTGAGTGGCCGTCCAGCCGAACTCGTGCATCAGCGGACCCAGCGTGACCGCGCTGTCGACGCAGCGGCCGGTGATGACCACCTCGGCGCCGGCTGCGAGTGCGGCGGCGATGGGCGCGGCACCCAGGTAGGCGTTGGCGCTCAGCACCTTCTCGGGCAGGGCCTCGCCGGTGAACATGTCGCGCACGCCCTCGGCGCGCAGGCCGGGCATCAGGCTGCTCACGTCGTCGCCCTCGATCACGGCGATGCGCAGTGCGATGCCCTGCGCCTCGGCCGCGGCCTTCAGCGCCGCGGCGCAGCCGTGCGGGTTGATGCCGCCCGCATTGCTGACCACCTTGATGCCCTGGCGCTTGACCTCGGCCAGCACGGGCTTCATGGCGATGTCGACGAAGTCGGTGGCGTAGCCCAGCTCGGGGTTCTTGGTCCGGGCCGCGGCCAGGATGGCCATGGTGGTCTCGGCCAGGTAGTCGAAGACCAGGTAGTCGAGCCGGCCGCCCTTCACGAGCTGCGGCGCGGCCACCATGCTGTCGCCCCAGAAGCCCGAGGCGCCGCCGATGCGGACCGTGCGGGAGGCGTTGTTCGGCGTGTCTGTCATGCGCGTTTCCTCTGAAGCGGTCAGCGTAGCGAGGTGGCCGGTGCCGGGCTTGCGCCAACTCGCTGTCTCGGCCGGGCGCTCCATCCGCTCGTGTGGCGGCATTGGCGCAGCCAGTTCGCACAAGACCGGTCGCGTTTCTGACGCTAGCCTTGCAGCGACATCGGGAGACCTGCATGGACCTGCTCGAAGCGCCGCCGCTTCCCTTCCATTTCACGCCGGAGCATGAGCAGTTCCGCGCGAGCTTGCGCGACTTCATCGCCCGCGAGGTCACGCCCCATGTGCACGAGTGGGACGAGGCGGAGACCTTTCCGCGTGCGCTCTATGCCCGCATGGCCGAGCTTGGCGTGCAGGGCCTGGGCTACCCCGAGGCCTATGGCGGCACCCCCGCTGACCTGTTCTACCAGCTGATCGTGGCCGAGGAATTCGCGCGCTGCGGCGGGGGCGGGGTGCAGGCCTCGCTCAACTCGCACAGCATTGCGCTGCCCCCCGTGCTCAAGGCCGGCAGCGAAGCGCTGCGCCAGCGGGTGATTCCACCTGTGCTGGCGGGCCAGAAGATCGCGGCCCTGGCCATCACCGAGCCCTCCGGCGGCTCGGACGTGGCCAGCCTGCGCACGACGGCCGTGCGCGACGGCGACCACTACATCGTCAACGGCGAGAAGACCTTCATCACCTCCGGCGTGAGGGCGGACTTCATCACCACGGCGGTGCGCACCGACCCGACGGCCAAGGGCGCGGGCGGCATCTCGCTGCTGGTGATCGATGGCGACACGCCCGGCCTGACGCGCACGCCGCTCAAGAAGATGGGCTGGTGGAGCTCCGACACCGCGCACCTGCGCTTCGACCAGTGCCGGGTGCCGGTGGCGCATCGGGTGGGCGAAGAGAACCAGGGCTTCAAGCTGGTGATGAACAACTTCAACAGCGAGCGCCTGTTCATGGCGGTGCTGGCCTGTGGCTACGCCGAGGTCTGCATGCAGGAGGCGCTGGACTGGACGCGCCAGCGCAGCGTGGGCGGCAGCGTGCTGTCGCAACGGCAGGTGGTGCGTCACAAGCTGATGGACATGGCCATGCGCATCGATGCCACGCGTGCGCTGCTCTACGACCTGACCTACCGCATCGAACACCAGTTGGCGCAGCCGGCCCAGCTGGTGGCCCGCGTCTGCCTGGCCAAGGTGCAGGCCACGCAGACGATGCAGTTCTGCGCCGACCAGGCGGTCCAGCTGCTGGGCGGCATGGGCTTCATGCGCGGCACGAAGAGCGAGCGCATCTACCGCGAGGTCAAGGTCATGATGATCGGCGGCGGTGCCGAGGAAGTGATGAAGGACCTGGCTGCGCGGCAACTGGGCATCTGAACGCGACGAACCGACAAGACGACGACCACGATGAACGACACCATCGACGACCTGCGCGCCGAGTACGCCGAACTGGCCGGGCTGGTGCGCGGCCTGAGCCCCGAACAGTGGCGCCTGCGCAGCGACTTCTACGGCTGGACGCCGTGGGACGAGATCGCGCACCTGCTGTACTTCGACGAGACGGCGCTCCTGGCAGCGACCGACGCCGAGGCCTTCGCACGGGATACCGCTGCGCTGACGGCTCAGTTGGCGGCTGGCCGTGAGATCAGTGCCATCGCCCGCGAGAAGTACGGCCATCTCGATGGCGCGGCCTTGCTGGCGCACTGGGAGCCGGTGTCCGCGCAACTGACCGACGCCCTGGCTGCGCTGGACCCGAAGGCCCGGCTGCCCTGGTACGGCCCCAGCATGAGCGCGCGCTCCTTCGCCACTGCGCGGCTGATGGAGACCTGGGCCCATGGCCAGGACGTGTGGGACGTGGTGCGGCGTCGCCGCCCGGCCGGTACGCGGCTTCGCCACATCGCGCACATCGGCGTGACCACCTTCGGCTGGAGCTTCGTCAACCGCGGCCTGCCCGTGCCGGCGGTGGTGCCGTACGTGGAACTGCAGACGCCACCCGGCGGCGCAGAAAGCGAGGGTGCCTGGACCTGGGGCGATCCGGCCTCGTCCGAGTGGGTGCGCGGCACGGCCGAGGACTTTTGCCTGCTGGTGACGCAGCGCCGCAATGTCGCCGACACGGCGCTGCGCTACAGCGACGGCGCCGCGCGCGAATGGCTGCAGATCGCCCAGTGCTTTGCCGGCGAGCCGGCCAGCGCGCCGCCGCCCGGCGTGCGCCGCGTGGACTACCTCGACCCCGTCGCTTGAACGGCCTGCCGATCACGCTGGACCTGCAGCCGCACATCGACGCGGCGCTGGCGGCCTTGCGTACGGGGCAGGGCGCGCAGGCGCTGTCGGACCATGCCTTCTCCAACCTGTACCTGTTCCGCGAGGCCCATGCGTACCGCTTCGTGCCCGGCGAGTGGCCGGGCGTGGTGGGTCGTACCTACGACGGTGCCGGGCACTTCATGCCGCTCTTCGACATCGGTACGGCGCCGCTGGCGGTGCTGGATGCGTTGATCGAGAGGCATGGCTGTCTCTATCCGGTGGCCGAGCATCAGACCCAGGTCTTGCCGGCCGGACGCTTCGTGTGGAGCGCCAACGAAGACGATGCGGACTACCTCTACGCGGCCGAGTCCTTCCGCGACTATGCGGGGCGGGCCCTGGCCAAGAAGCGCAACCTGGTGCGGCAGTTCCTGGCCCATCATGTGCCCGAGGCCGTGCCCTTCGGTCCAGCGGTCGAAGCGGCAGCGCGCGAGGTGCTTGCGGGCTGGATGGTCCAGAAGGGCAAGGGCGCCGGCGAGGCCGACGAGCACGCGTGCCTGGAGGCCATCGCGCATGCCGGACGCTTCGGCCTCGAAGGCTTCGTGTACTTCGTCCAATCGCAGCCGGTGGCCTTCGTGCTCGCGCAGGCGCTGGAGCCGGGCGTGTTCGCCATCCGGTTCGCCAAGGGGCTGGACAGCCATGTGGGCATCTACCCGTTCATGTTCCAGCACTTCTGCCGGTCGTTCGCGCGTCCGGTGCTTTGGTTGAACTTCGAGCAGGACATGGGCAATCCCGGGTTCCGGCGGAGCAAGCGGTCGTACGCGCCGCAGGCCTTGCTGGCGAAGTGGCGGGTGTCGCGGGTTGGGTGATTGGCGTTTGATGTCGGCCGGCCGTTCGTTTGTTCCGATGGTTCGCTTCTAGCGGTGGACTGGTCCCGGCGATGGTCCGGTTGTGGGCGGTGGTTCGGCCCTGGCGCCGGTGAGGGCGTGTCGGCGCTTCAAGTGGGGCGGTCGGCGCTGCGCGCCGACTCCCCTCCGGTGC
>NZ_JBQUYR010000024.1:0-31056 GCF_056314265.1 Pseudacidovorax sp. DMC4
GGGGGGGGTGGATGAACGCCCTCCTCCTACTTGTCATGGCCCCGGCGCCATGACGCCAGACGGTGGTGTTGAACGGTTCAACACCACCGCGCGCGGTCAGTCTGCCCCGAGTTGCGCGTTCAACCAGTCGATCAGCGCCGCTTCACGCGCCGGCGTTAGAACACCCCGGTCGAAGCGCAGCGTCATTCGGCCGGTCGCATCCGCAGCCAGCACAGCGCCCTGCCCTGCCCTACCTAAGCGTCTTTCAGCCGGGGCTGTTGAACGGTTCAACACCTTGTCGCCCTGGCCAAGCAGGGCGTCTAGCACCTGCTTGGCATTCAACGCCACCTTGCTGGCCTTCAGCTCCTTCGCGCGCGCGACGAGGCCTTCGGGGTCCCGCTGCAGCACTTCGCTGAGCGGCTGGGCCCAGCGGAACTGCACGTCGAGGGGTGAAGGAAATGCCTCGACCACGGCATCGGGCAAGCGCGCCAAGGCAAGGCTCTTGGAGATCAGCGACAAGTCGACGCCCACTGCCTCGGCCAGCTTGCGCTGGGACGGGTACAGGCCGTTGTCGAGCGCCCGCCTGTACATCATGCCCTGCTCCCAGGCGCTGAGGTTCTTGCGGGCGCGGTTCTCGCGCTCCATGGCCTCGAACAGGCCTTTGTCGTCGATGTCCGCAATGATGGCCTGAACGGGGATGCCCAGTTCCAGACAGGCGCGATGCCGACGGTGGCCGAACACGAGCTCATAGTCGGCCGCCGGATCGGTGCCTTCAGCCAGCGCACGGACACAGACAGGCTGCACGTTCGCCCCGCTCGAAGCGATGTCCGTCTTCAACTCCTCGAAGGCCTTGTCGGCCAGCGCGTTGGCATGCCGGTTCGCCCACCGGGAAGCGCGGATCCGCCGGGGATCCAAAGCCTTCATCGGCACCGCACCCTCAAACGCGCGCAACTTGAGCTTCAGCTCTTCCGCCTCTTTCACGGCCGCCGACTGTGATGCCATGAACACCGCCATGGACCCCGGCGCGGTCTTGGGACGCGCCTCCGCGTTGGGTGCGCTGGAGGCTACCGGTGCCCCCATGGGGCTGACCGGCAATTCTCGGGGCTGGGCATCAACGGCCGGGGTAGCGGGCGCCGCAGGCGGCATGCGGAAGGGCGGCAGCTGGATCAGGCTGGCCTTTGCTGCAAGCTTCTTGCTCATCGACGACCCTCCTTAGGCGAGTTGACCGGGGGTGTTGAACCGTTCAACACCCCCACCTGTCCGTTCCACACGGCGCGGACCGACCCTTCGATCTGCCCGACGAAGCTGTCATAGGCGTCCCGTGCACGTTTGAAGGTGCGGGCGCTCCCGTCGTAGCGGGAGACGTCGTACACGGTGCCGAATTCAGCACTGGCCACCCCGGTGACGGCAGTCTTGGGAATCTCCACTGGGAGCACCTTTTCCGCGTAAGTCTGGCCGATCCACTGGCGGATGACCGTACTGGCGGCGTCGGCCGAATCGACCCGGGCCAGCAACACATGGATGAAATCGAAATGCTTGTCCAGACCGCGCTTGGTGAGCAGTTCCCCGGTCAGGTCGGAGAAAAGGCTCCAGAACTGCGAGGCGGACGCAAAGTCGAGGGCATTTGGCGGCAACGGCATGATGATGCCGTTGGAGGCCATGAACGCATTGATGGTCGTGTACGACAGGGCAGGGGGGGTGTCGATCACGATCACGTCGTAGTCGCCACGCACGTCATCGATGCCGAGGTCTAGCACCCGCCAGAACTCGAAACCGGGCTCCTGCGTCTGCCGGGCAGGGAGCGCGAACTCTGCGCCGAACAACACGGGCGCGGCGGCGACCAGGTCGATGCCATCCCAATAGGTGGAGCGGATCGCGTACCGGATCGAGGTCTCCGTTCCCATGGCCAGAGGCAGGATGGTGTCCTGTTCCTCGACCTCCGTGTCTGGGAGGATGCCGAACAGCGTGGTCAGCGAACCTTGAGGATCGGTGTCGATGACCAGCACGCGATGCCCCAGCAGCGACAGGCCTTGCGCCAGCGTGACGGCGGTCGTCGTCTTGGATACGCCGCCCTTGAAGTTGCCGATGGAAATGGTCACCGCCTCAGCACCTTCGGGCCGCAGGCGGTCCTTGCGGTACTCGCGAACCCACTGGCGCGCTTCGGCCAGCGTGAATTCCCGTCGGCTGCCCGAAGCGTTGAGCCGCCCCGCAGGCAGGTCGCCTTTGCCGAGCCGGTGCGAGATCGAGCCTTTTTCCATCTCCAGCAGGCTGGCCAGCTGGGAGAGGCTGAACATGGGGGCTTCTTTGCGTGCAGTGGGTGCCAACATGGCGGAGCGGATCTGCTCCATCATGGCAACGGCGCGTTCGGCCTGCGCGGCAATGTCCGAGAGACTGATGGGCCGGGGGGCTGGAAGAGGGGAAGATGCCATATGAAACTCCTGATGGCTCGAGTTTACCGAGGCGCTTGACGGAATTCCGTGAATTGGCCAGAAAAACGTCAAGGCTCCCGCATCTGTTGCGTGATTCGGTTTCTGTAGTTTGGATCGCCTTTAGGAAAGACTCTAAGTCCTTCAATCTCTTTAATACCTTTAGAGCCGAGAAAACCCAATGGTGACAAGCGCTTGGCGCCGAAGACATGCAGGGATTCAGGACGATATGGCGACGGATCGGGAGCTGAGAGCCAGGGAGACGGGAGAAGACGGAGACTTTTCGGTAGTGAGGGTGCGTGTTTTCATGAGTTCATGAGGTCGCAGCGAGACGGTCTGAGGTGAGTGTTTTCAGGAAAGAAGGGCGGGCCGCCGCTCCGTGGGCCTCCATCGAGGTGTCTTGCGCTGCTTTGTGGTGCGCTGTGGAAGAGAGAAGGGCACTCCGGGGCCGAAATCGGGGCGGTGCGCCGTTTCCAGATGGCGGCGCCCACGCTTCTTCGGCCGGCGATCCCGAAAACTCTCCGCCTTCGTCTGTTTCAGCGGGGCGCGGTCCTGGTTTCACGTGAGAGTTTTCAGGAACAGGATCGGAACGCTTTCAGGTGAAAGGCCGGATCACCTCTCGCGTACATTACCGTCCATGGCTCGAACCCTTCGGTCTCCCGACACCCTGCGCACCCGTGCTTCCGCGGGCGGCGGCGGTCCGGCCGTCTCCGACGACGTGCAGCTGCTGCGCAAGGCCGTCAACACGCTGGCCATCGTCCCCAAGTCGACGCGGATCACCACGCTCGGGCGCAAGAGCTACAACGTGCTGCTGTACCTGGCGCAGGAGCAGGGCATGGAGAAGGACGTCTTCCGGACCCCGCTCGACTCGGTGGTCCGCGGCCTGGATTTCGACAGCAACGACCATGCGCTGATCAAGAAGCACCTGAGGGCGATGGTGTCCACCACCGTGGAGTGGCAGTCGCCCACGAGCGGGGAGGGCGCGGCCTGGAATGTCAGTGGCCTGCTGGCCCATGCGCGACTCAGCAAGGAGCGCGGCCAGGTCTGGGTCGAGTGGTCCTACGCGGTCAACCTCAAGCAGGAACTGCTGGACCCGAGCGTGTTCGCGCGGCTTCGGCTGGAAGTGATCAGCCAGTTGCGCACCCATGCGGGCGTGGTGCTCTACGAGATCTGCACCCGCTACAAGGACATCGGCCGGACGGCGCGACAGCCCTGGCGCTGGTGGTACCCGGTGCTCAGCGGCAATCCCCACACCGAGAAGACCGACCGCCTCGAATACCGGATCTTCAAGCGCGACACCCTCAAGCCGGCCATCGCCGAAGTCAATGCGATCACCGATCTGGAGATCGAGCTGGTCGAGCACAAGCAGGGCCGATTCATCGACGAGATCCAGTTCCACATTGGCCGAAAGAAGCAGTCGGCGCTCACATTGGCCCGCGCGCCCGCGCCGGTCGACATGGTCGCTGTGAGCCGCGCCATCGCGCTGGGAGTGAGCGAGGAAGCCTTCGAGCAGATGGCGGCGGGTTGCGACGAGGCCGCGGTGCGCTCGGCCCTCGATGTGCTGGAGCGGCGGGTGAACACGGCCTATCCCGAACCGCTGCGGGATCCGGCCCGCTATCTCAAGGCGTTGCTGGCCCGGGGCGGCGACCAAGCCGATGCCGCGGCGCAGGCCACGGCGGCCCACCCAGCCGCAGCGGCGCTGGCGGCGCGCGAGCAACAGTCGCAGCGTCGCCAGCGCTGGCAGGCGGAATGGATTCGCCGCGCCAACGAGCGTTGCCTGTCCGCCATCGAGCAACTGTCCGAGGAAACCCAGCACGAGCTGGAAGGCCAGCTGATGCTCGCCCTGCAGGGCCGCGGCGCCCATCCGTCCATCATCAAGCGGCTGGGTTCCAGCGGCTGGCAGCATCCGATGGTGCGGCAGGAGATGCTGCGCTTCTTCGGCGATGCAACCTTCGGCCCCGGCTGGGACAAGCCCAGCGCTGAAGATCTGCTGGAGATCGCGACCGAGATGGGCGGCGACGAGGAGTGATGCCCGGCACGGCCTGGCAGGGCAGACGGGCGAGCGCCGACGTCAGCCGGCGCGGACCGCTGCGGCGTCCGGCGCGCGGGCCAGATCCTGGTTGCGGGCGAACTCCGCCGCCGTCCAGTCCACGAAGGCGCGGACCTTGGCACTCAGGTGGCGGTTGGGCGGATACACCACATGCACCGGCAGGGGAGGGCATTCCCAGTCCGGAAACAGCTCCACCAGTTCGCCCCGGGCCACGTAGGGCGCGGCGATGAACCGGACCATCTGGGCCACCCCGAAGCCAGCGAGCGCTGCCTCAGTGTAGGCATTGCTGTCGTTCACGGCGAGGCGGGCGGGGCCGGTCACCTCCAGCGTCTCGCCATCCTTGTGGAACTCCAGCGGATAGACCCGGCGCGAGTTGTGCGAGAAGAAGTTGATGACATGCTGCCGCCCGCGCTCCAGGTCGTGCGGCGTGCGGGGCACGCCGTAACGCTTCAGGTAGTCCGGCGAGGCGACCGTCATGAAGGGCAGGGTGCCGATGCGTCGCGCCACCAGCGACTGATCGCCGATCTCGCCGCCGCGGATCACCACGTCCACGTTGTCGCCGATCAGGTCGACCGGACGATCGCTGACGCCCAGGTCCACCTGGATGTCGGGGTACTGGTCGCAGAAACTTTGCAGCCGCGGGATGAGGACGAGCCGCGCCATGGCGGTGCCCACGTCCACGCGCAGCCGGCCTGAGGGCGCGGCGTTGCTGTTGGTCATGCTCGACTCCAGCTCGTCGAAGTCGCTGAGCAGGCGCGCGACGCGCTCGTAGTAGGCCGCCCCGTCGGGCGTGACAGTCACGCGCCGCGTGGTGCGGTTGAGCAGCTTGACGCGCAGCCGCGACTCCAGCGACTGGATCTGCTTGGTCACGGTGGCCTTGGGCAGGCCGAGCGAGTCGCCGGCGCGGGTGAAATTGCCCGCCTCCACGACACGCACGAACACCCGCATGGTCTGGATCTGGTCCATGGATCGATGTGCGAAAAGGGCTGACATCCCGCGCGCGCGGGATGCGGCAGGCTGGCAATTGCCAGGCCGCCTTGTGGCCCCGCATTCTGTGCGGCAACCAGCCCTCCATTGTTGCTGCGCGGGAAACAGAGTAGGGGCATCGGCACGGTCCGTGCAAGCGGCGGGCG
This sequence comes from Pseudacidovorax sp. DMC4, assembly GCF_056314265.1. NCBI lineage: Bacteria > Pseudomonadati > Pseudomonadota > Betaproteobacteria > Burkholderiales > Comamonadaceae > Pseudacidovorax > Pseudacidovorax sp. DMC4. The sequence continues at coordinate 5,589 of NZ_JBQUYR010000024.1, forward strand.
TTCGTATAGTTCGATCCACGCCGCACCCCAAAGACTTCCCACGTCCGATCCGAAAGGCCTGCCATGAGCACGAATCCCCAAGCCCCAGCGTCCGCCGCCACTTCCCCGGCCGGCTGCGCCGTGGCGGAGGAGGACCTGCACATCGACCTGCCCGGCAGCGAGCCCGTGAAGGCCCGCATCTACGGAGAGCGTCTCAAGGGAGCGGCGGCCATGCCGCTGGTGCTGCATTTCCATGGCGGCACCTTCGTCTGCGGCGACCTGGACAACGGGCGCAACGTGGGCCGGCTGCTGGCCGCTGCGGGTGCGCGCGTCCTGTCGCTGGCCTATCCGCTGGCACCCGAGCATCCCTTTCCCAAGCCCATCGAGGTGGGCTTTGCGGCCCTCGAATGGCTCTACAAGCAGCGCGTCAAGCTGGCGGGCAAGGGCGCGCAGATCTATCTGGCGGGCGAGGAGGCCGGCGGCAACCTTGCCGCTGCGGTGGCGCTGGTGGCCCGCGATCGTGGCCACCCGCCGCTGGCGGGCCAGATCCTGCTCTCGCCCATGCTGGACCCTTGCGCCGGCACCGCGTCGCTGCGCGAGGCCTCCTGCGCCGATGCGGCCTGCAAATGGGCCACCGGCTGGCAGCAATACCTGCGCCGTCCGATGGATGCCACGCATCCCTACGCGGTGCCCGGTTCGGCCCTGCGGCTGACCGACGTGGCGCCGACGCTGGTGCTGGTCGGCCCCGACGACCCGATGCGGGACGAGGCCCTGGCCTATGCCAAGCGGCTGCGCGCCGCCGGCATCGACGTGGTGGCGGAAGTGCTGCCCGCCACCTCCCAGTGGCCCGAGGCGCTGTACCAGCCCGATGACCCGGGATGTCCGGCCTGCGGTGTGGCCGCGCGTCAGAGGGTCACGGCCTTCTTCGAGGCCCGGCGCGCGGCGGCGGCCACGCCGCCCAGCTGATCGGCGTGCCGACGGCGCCGCTGTACGGCGCTGACCGATCACCCCCTTGCGACTGCGCTCGCGGCCTTGCCCGGCCGCGCGGGCCGTGCTGCGCCGGCTGAAGCCGCGCGCACGCCACCCCTTCTTCCACGCCCATGCCGCCTGCGCCACAAGCGCCGGGCTGGCCCCTGCATTCCTTCGATCCGAAAGAAAGACCTCCATGTCCCACCTCGACAAGACCCCCGCTGCCGCCACGCCACCCACCCGCCGCCGCGTGTGGCCCGCCATCACCAGCCTTACCGCCGTGCTCGCCATCGGTGCCGGTGTGCTGGGCGTTCCCGGCCTGCGTGCCGAGGCCAGCGACACGCCCGTGCCTGCGGCTCCCCCTGCCACGCCCGTGACCGTGGCCGCCGTCGAGTCGCGGCCCGTCAGCGCCTGGGACGAGTTCTCGGGCCGCCTGGAAGCCGTCGAGCGCGTCGAGGTCCGCTCGCGCGTGGCCGGCGCCGTGCAGGCCATCCACTTCCGCGAAGGCGCGCTGGTCAAGCAGGGCGAACTGCTGCTGACCATCGACCCGGCGCCCTACCAGGCCGAGGTGCAGCGCGCCGAGGCGCAGGTGGCCTCGGCCCAGGCCCGCGCCGCCTACACCCGCAGCGAGCAGGAGCGCGCCCGCCGGCTGTACGGCGAGCAGGCCATCGCCCAGCGCGAACTGGATGAGCGCCTCAATGCCGGCCAGGAAGCCGAAGCCAACCTGCGCGCCGCCCAGGCCGCGCTGCAAAGTGCCAGGCTGAATCTGTCGTACACGCAGGTGCGCGCGCCGGTGGCCGGCCGCATCGGCCGGGCCGAGGTGACCGTGGGCAATCTCGTGCCCGCCGGCCCAGGTGCGCCGGTGCTGACCACGCTGGTGTCGGTGAGCCCCATCTACGCCAGCTTCGATGCCGACGAGCAGGTGGTGGCCCGCGCCTTGAAGGCACTGCCCGGCGGTGCCAGTGCACGGGCCCAGCTCGCCAGCATCCCGGTGCAGATGGGCACCGCCGCCACCGAGGGCACGCCCTACGAAGGTCGCCTGCAATTGATCGATAACCAGGTCGATGCCCGCAGCGGCACCGTGCGGGTGCGCGCCCGCTTCGACAACACCGATGGTGCGCTCATCCCCGGCCAGTTCGCCCGCATCCGCATGGGCCAGGCCGGCGAGAGCCGCGCGCTGCTGGTCAGTGAGCGGGCCATCGGCACCGACCAGAACAAGAAGTTCGTGCTGGTGGTGGGCGAGGGCAACAAGACCGAATACCGCGAGATCACGCTCGGCGCGCCCGTGCAGGGCCTGCGTGTGGTCAGCACCGGCCTCAAGGCCGGTGAGCGTGTCGTGGTCAATGGCACGCAGCATGTGCGGCCCGGCATGGTCGTGGCGCCCACCGAGGTGCCGATGACGGCCGCCAGTTCGGCGGCGGCCGAGCGCGTCGCCTCGCGCAGCTAAAGGCACCCCACCGCTGACGCATCGCGCTGCACGCGGCGCTCTCCCTTTCTTTCCGCTTCCAAGTCGCCACCGTGCGCAGCCTTCGTGCTGCGCGCGGGGGATCGCTTCACCCCGCCACCAGGAGTTGGCGCCATGAATCTCTCCAAGTTCTTCATCGACCGGCCGATCTTTGCCGGCGTGCTGTCGCTGCTGATGCTGATCGCCGGGCTGATCGCGCTGCGCGGCCTGCCGATCTCCGAGTACCCCGAAGTGGCACCACCGCAGATCGTGGTGCGCGCGCAGTACCCCGGCGCCAATCCCAAGGTGATCGCCGAGACGGTGGCCACGCCGCTCGAAGAGCAGATCAACGGCGTCGAAGGCATGCTCTACATGAGCAGCCAGGCCACCACCGACGGCGTGATGACGCTGACGGTGACCTTCCGCTTGGGCACCGACCCCGACAAGGCCCAGCAGCTGGTGCAGAACCGCGTGGCCCAGGCCGAGCCGCGGTTGCCGGAAGAGGTGCGCCGCCTGGGCCTGGCCACCGTCAAGAGCTCGCCGGACATCACGATGGTGGTGCACCTGGTGTCGCCCAACAAGCGCTACGACATCGACTACCTGCGCAACTACGCGGTGCTCAACGTCAAGGACCGCCTGGCCCGCATCGAAGGCGTGGGCCAGGTGCAGATCTGGGGCGGCGGCGAGTACGCGATGCGCGTCTGGCTCGATCCGCAGAAGATGGCCCAGCGTGGCCTCGCTGCTGGCGACGTGGTGGCCGCCATCCGTGGGCAGAACATCCAGGCCGCGGCCGGCGTGGTCGGGGCCTCGCCGGGCCTCTCGGGCGTGGACCTGCAGCTGTCGGTCAACGCGCGCGGCCGCCTGGCCAATGAAGAGGAGTTCGGCGACATCATCGTCAAGGGCGGCGCCGCCGGTGAGCCTTCGACGCAGGTGGTGCGTCTGCGCGATGTGGCCCGCATCCAGCTGGGTGCGGCCGACTACTCGCTGCGCTCGCTGCTGGACAACGACCCGGCAGTGGGCATCGGCGTCTTCCAGGCGCCCGGCTCCAACGCGCTGCAGATCTCCGAGCAGGTGCGCCGCACCATGGCCGAGATCCAGAAGGCCATGCCCGAGGGCGTGGAATACCGCATCGCCTACGACCCCACGCAGTTCGTGCGCGCGTCCATCGAATCGGTGATCCACACGCTGCTGGAGGCCGTGGCCCTGGTGGTGTTGGTCGTCATCCTGTTCCTGCAGACCTGGCGCGCGTCCATCATCCCGCTGCTGGCCGTGCCGGTGTCGGTGGTGGGCACCTTTGCCGTGCTGCACCTGCTGGGCTTCTCCATCAATGCGCTGTCGCTGTTCGGCCTGGTGCTGGCCATCGGCATCGTGGTGGACGACGCCATCGTGGTGGTGGAGAACGTGGAGCGCAACATCGAGGCCGGTCTGACGCCGCGCGAGGCCACGTACAGAGCCATGCGCGAGGTGTCGGGGCCCATCATCGCCATCGCGCTGGTGCTGGTGGCGGTGTTCGTGCCGCTGGCCTTCATCTCGGGCCTGACGGGCCAGTTCTACCGGCAGTTCGCCGTCACCATCGCCATCTCGACGGTGATCTCGGCCATCAACTCGCTCACGCTGTCGCCGGCCCTGGCGGCCCTGCTGCTCAAGGGCCACGACGCGCCGCGCGATGCGCTCACGCGCGGCATGGACCGGCTGCTGGGTGGCTTCTTCCGCGGGTTCAACCGGCTGTTCCACCGCGGCAGCGAAGGCTATGGCCGCGGTGTGCGCGGCGTGATCTCGCGCAAGACGCTGATGCTGGGCATCTACGTCGCGCTGGTCGCGCTGACCTTCGGTCTCTTCAAGGCCGTGCCCGGCGGCTTCGTGCCCACGCAGGACAAGCAGTACCTGATCGGCTTCGCCCAGCTGCCCGATGGCGCCACGCTGGACCGCACCGACGACGTGATCCGCCGCATGGGCGACATCATGAAGAAGAACCCCAATGTGGAAGGCACGCTGGCCTTCCCGGGCCTGTCGATCAACGGCTTCACCAACAGCTCCAACGCGGGCATCGTGTTCGCCATGCTCAAGCCTTTCGACCAGCGCAAGGCGCCGGAGCAGAGCGGGGCGGCCGTGGCCGGCCAGCTCAACCAGGCCTTCGCGGGCATCCAGGACGCGTTCATCGTGATGTTCCCGCCGCCGCCCGTGGCGGGCCTGGGCACCACCGGTGGCTTCAAGCTGCAGCTGGAGGATCGCGCCTCGCTGGGCTATGAGGCCATGGACAAGGCGGTGCAGGCCTTCATGGCCAAGGCGCGGCAGACGCCCGAACTGGCCGGCATGTTCACCAGCTGGCAGGTCAACGTGCCCCAGCTCTTCGCCGACGTGGACCGCACCAAGGCGCGGCAACTGGGCGTGCCGCTGACCGACATCTTCGACACCCTGCAGATCTACCTGGGCAGCCTGTATGCGAACGACTTCAACAAGTTCGGCCGCACCTACAGCGTGCGCGTGCAGGCCGATGCGCCCAACCGTGCGCGGGCCGAGGACATCGGCGCGCTCAAGGTGCGCTCGTCCTCGGGCGAGATGATCCCGCTGTCTGCCCTGATGAAGGTCGACGCGAGCTTCGGGCCCGAGCGCGCCATGCGCTACAACGGCTATCTCACGGCCGACGTCAACGGCGGCGCCGCACCCGGCTATTCGTCTGGCCAGGCGCAGGCCGCCATCGCGCGCATCGCTGCAGAGACGCTGCCGGCGGGCATCGACTTCGAATGGACCGACCTGACCTACCAGGAGATCCTGGCCGGCAACTCGGCGATCCTCGTCTTCCCGCTGGCGATCCTGCTGGTCTTCCTGGTGCTGGCCGCGCAGTACGAAAGCCTGACGCTGCCGCTGGCCATCATCCTGATCGTGCCCATGGGGCTGCTGGCGGCGATGACCGGCGTGTGGCTCTCGGCGGGGGACAACAACGTCTTCACGCAGATCGGCTTGATCGTGCTGGTGGGCCTGTCCGCCAAGAACGCGATCCTGATCGTGGAGTTCGCGCGGGAGCTGGAGTTTGCGGGTCGAACGCCGGTGCAGGCCGCCATCGAGGCCAGCAGGCTGCGGCTGCGGCCCATCCTGATGACCTCGCTGGCCTTCATCATGGGCGTGCTGCCGCTGGTGCTGTCCTCCGGCGCGGGTGCCGAGATGCGCCATGCCATGGGCGTGGCCGTGTTCGCCGGGATGATCGGCGTGACGGCCTTCGGTCTCTTCCTCACGCCCGTCTTCTACGTGGCGCTGCGCCGCCTGGCCGGCAACCGGCCGCTGCGGCAGCACGGCCAGGTGCCGGCCCAGGCTGACGACTTCGTCTCGGCCGAGCATCCCGCCACGCCGGGCCATCACGGCAGCGGCGGTGGTGGCCTCGCGGCTCTGCCCGCGGCACCGCGCGGCGCTCACGAATGACGCCCAGGCATTCCTTGTTCACGAGGACAACGACCATGACAAACACGCAATCGACCACGAGGGGGCCGTCGTCGACGGACGCGACCATGACCCGTACAGCGCAAGTGCGCAGCGCCTTCGATCACCACCAACCGTTCACGCTGAGCCTGTCGAAGCGCCGCACCCTCGTTCCGCTGCTGGCCGCCCTGGTGCTCGCTGGCTGCGCCACCGCACCGGCGCAGCTGCCTGCCGTCGCCACGCCCGCCCGTTTCAAGGAAGCGCTGCCCGTCACTCGGACTACGACCGAAGGCCGCTGGACCGAGGCCGCCGCCGCCGAGGCCCAGCCCCGCGGCGAATGGTGGAAGGCCTTCCAGGACCCGGTGCTCGATGCGCTTGTGGCGCAGGCGGCCGAGGCCAATACCAGCCTGCAGCAGGCAGCGGCCCGTGTGCGGCAGGCGAGGGCGTTGTTGCGCAATGCCGAGGCCGACCGTTCGCCGCAGCTTGGCCTGGGAGGCGGCGCCACGCGGCAGCGCGGGCTGGATCGCAACCAGTCCACCCAGCCTTCCACGCTGCTCAACGCCGGCCTCAGTGCCTCGTGGGAGTTGGATCTGTTCGGCCGCCTGTCGCGCCTGCAGGACGCCGCTGCGCTCGACGCCCAGGCGCGCGAGGCCATTCTGCAGAGCACGCGCCTGATGGTGCAGGCCGAAGTGGCCCAGACCTATCTGGCCCTGCGCTCCGCCGACGAGGAGCGCGCCCTGGTGCGCGACGGCGTGGCCGCCTACCGCGACACGCTGCGCCTCACGCAGCGCCGCGAGCAGGCCGGAGACGTGGCCGCGCTGGACGTGGCGCGCATGCAGGCCGAGGTCTCGGCCAACGAGTCCGAGGCCCTCGCCCTGGATCGCCGCCGTGCCGAACTGGAGCATGCATTGGCCGTGCTGGTCGGCCGTGCGCCGGCGGACTTCGGCATCGGCGTCGATCGCTGGCAGACCGCACTGCCCGTGGTGCCGGCGGGCGTGCCCTCCACCGTGTTGCTGCGTCGGCCCGACGTGGCCGCAGCCCAGGCGTCGGTGCTGGCCGCGCAGGCCCGCGTGGGTGCGGCGCAGGCGGCGTACTTCCCGAACGTCGCACTCACGGCCGGCGGTGGCTTTGCCTCGCCGGAGCTGGGCGACCTGTTCAAGTGGTCGGCGCGTTCGTGGGGCGTGGGTGCATTGCTGTCGCTGCCGCTGCTCGATGGCGGCCGCCGTGCCGCGGGTGTGGAGCATGCGAGCGGCGTGCTCGACGAGGCGGTCGCGGCCTATCGTGCGCAGTCGCTCGATGCCTTCCGCGAGGTGGAGGACCAGCTCTCGGGCCTGCGTCTGCTGCAGCAGCAGGCCGCTGCGCAGGCCACGGCGGTGGAGGCCGCGGCGCGGGCCCTGCAGCTGTCGGACACCCGCTACCGCAATGGCTACATCAGCCAGCTCGATGTGCTCGATGCGCGCCGCAGCGCGCTGCGCAACCGGCGGCAGGCGCTGCAGGTGCGCTCTGCGCAGTACCAGGCCACCGTGGCGCTGGTGCGGGCGCTGGGCGGCGGATGGGGCGCCTCGCAGGCGGACGTGCAGTCCTCGAAGGTGGCAGCCCCGACAGACATCGCGGTTGCGGCGCCGGTGAAGAAGGACGGTTCGTAGGTCCTGAGTCGCGCCCGCGCCGGGTCACTGCGCCGCTGTCGGCGGAGCGTCGTCGCTCAACGTCCGGTCTCGGGCGCGGTCTCGGCTTCCAGCTGCGTCAGCCAGCGCAGCGCCTCGGTCCGCGAGCTGCCGCACATCTCGGCCGACGGTGCCAGGCCGCCGCAGCAGGCCGGCCGCTCGGGCTGGCCGAAGATGCGGCACCGGTTGTCGTCGGCGAGCTGGATGCAGCGCACGCCCGCGGGCTTGCCGTGCGGCATGCCGGGAATGGGGCTGGAGATGGAGGGCGCGGTGCAGCAGGCACCGCAGTCGGGGCGGCAATCCATGGCGGGCACTGTAGTGGACGCCGTGAGCCCCGGGGCGGCGCAGGGTGGCCCGTCCCGCATCGGGCGCGTCACAGCCCGGCGGAGAGCTTGCGTGCCGCATCCGCCAGGCCGCCCAGGATGCGGTCGGCCAGTTCGGCCGGAAAGCCCGCCGGCAGTTCGCCGTGGACGGCCGCCACCACGCCCGGCGTGAGTGTCGCGGCCGCCTCGATCAGCGCCTCAACGCCCCGGCCATCCGCTGCGCGCACGCCATGGCGCTGGCCGAGCGCGACCCAGTGCCGCGGCAGGATCTCCCGCAGCTTCCAGTGCGCATTGCGGCCACGCACCGCCATGGCCATGCGCGCCTTGTGCGCCGAGATGGCGCCCGGCCCTTCGCCGAGCACGGGCCAGGCCGACAGCACGTCGTACAGCGGCGTGAGCTGGTAGCGACCGCCGGGCCGCAGAAACAGGCTGAAGTTCTTGGCATGGCCGTCGGTGGCACCCAGCATCCAGAACAGCAGCTGGGCCAGGAAGAAGGTGCGGCGGTCGTCCTCGCGCGTCAGCGAGCCATCGAGCACACCCATGATCCGGTCGATGCCGGGCCCGCCGTCCACCTCGTACTTGGCGTCGGGCGGCGTGCCGGTCGCCTGGCAGAAGTCCTCCTGCGGCAGACGCAGCAGTTGCTGCCGCCCGTCGGGGGCGCTCCACCAGCGCCGGTCGAAGCGCGCCACAGCCAGCACCCGCATCTCCTCGAACTGCAGCGGCTGGCAGTCGGCCACCGGCAGGCCGAAGGCACGCAGGATGCGCGCGCACAGCCATTCGTTTTCCACCGAGTGGCGCATGTCGATCTTCATGCCGCCCACGAGCCCGAGCGGCAGCTTGAGGATGTGCGTGGTGGGCGTGCTGCCCTGCGGCAGGCACCAGAGGCCGTCCTGCAGCAGCAGGGCGGTCTTCTCCTGCGCGCCGGCGATGGAGATGCGCAGGTCCTCGTCGTCGACGGCAAGCCCCAGGGGCGCGGTGGCCGTGGCGCTGCGCAGGATGGCGGCGACGCGTGCCTCGCTGAGCGGCTCGGCCTGGATCGCGAAGGAGCCCGGCGAGGCCTGGCCTTCAGGCAGGATCTCCAAGGCTCCCACACAGTCCCGGCCGATGCGCGCCAGTAGGTCGAAGGCGTCGGTGCTGCCCGTGCCGTGGCGTCGCGCCATGCGCTCGCGGATGTCCCTGCTGTCGGGCAGCAGATTCTCGAAATAGGCGCGCACCTTGGGGCCGCGGTGCGGCGCGTTGCCGGGCGTGAAGGGCAGGGACAACGACAGCGGCCGGCCCTCCGGCGACCGTGTCCAGTCGGCGTCGTATTGCAGCGTGTCGGGCGCGTGGGGCGTCAGGCTCCAGGTGCCGACGGAGGCGCCGTTCATCCAGAGGCCCAGAGCCCGGCGATGGGTGCGGCGGCCCATGGACTACCAGGCGGGTGAATCGCGCTCGGCCGCGCGAGGGGTGGCGTCGGGTTCGGTCGGCACGATCACCATGTCCGCCCCCAGGATGTGGAGCACCGACAGCAGTCGCGAGGCGCCCATGCTCTCGGCGTTGCGCTCCAGGGCCGAGTAGGTCTGCTGGGTCACACCCAGTCGCTGCGCGATCTGGGCCTGCGTCAGCCCGCTCTGCTTGCGAAGCGCACGCAGCAGGCCAGGCAACTGGTCGGCAGTTCGTACAGTAAAGGCGGACATACAGAATTGGTTTTGTAAATCAATTTAACGCATTAAAGTGCGTAAAAACATTTTACATAGCTTGTGCTGTGTCAGCGCACGCTGTCCAGCGCGTCTTCCCGCCACTCAGCCTTGCAGCTTCGCGGCCGTGCGCTCGCGCAGGCGCTCGAACAAGTCAACGATGCGCTGCAGGACTTCCTCTCCGACGAGACAGGGGGCACCGCTGCCGGCCTTGCGTCGAAGCAGCGTGAGCACGGCGCTCTTCTGCGGCTGGGCAAGGGGCAGCAGCCGAACCTGGGGCGCGGACAGCAACACGCAACTGGCCGGTACCAGTGCGATGCCCAGGCCCGCACCCACCAGATCCAGCACCCCGTGCACGGTGCTCGCCTCGTAGCGGATGCGCGGAGAAAAGCCTGCCTGCGCGCACAGGTGGATGGCCTGGTCGAAGTACGCCGGGCCCCGATGACGCGTGAAGGCCACGAAGTCCGCTTCCGCATACGCGCGCAGGTCTGCCGTGCCGCCCCGCGGCAGCCGATGCGTGGCGGCCACGGCGACGCAGAAGGGATCGAGGATGCGGACCACGGTCGCGATGCGCGGGTGGCGGATGTCGGCGCGCGCGATGCCCAGGTCGATCTGGCCGCTGGCCAGCGCATCGATCTGCTCGCTGCTGATCATCTCGCGCAGCTCGAACTGCAGGCCGGGGTCGTCTGCACGCAGCGCGGCCAGCAACTGCGGCAGCACGGTGCTGCCGGCCGAAGGCACGAAGCCCAGCGAGAGCCGGCGGGTCGGCGTGGCGCCGGCAATCCATGCCCGCAGTCCGCCGACCCGCTCCACCAGCGCCCGTGCCTCGGGCAGCAGGGCTTCGCCGGCCTCGGTCAGGTGCACGCCCTTGGGGTGGCGCATGAAGAGGGGGGTGCCCAGCGCCTCTTCCAGCTGGCGGATCTGCACCGACAGAGGCGGCTGCGCGATGAACAGCTTCTGCGCCGCGCGGCTGAGGTTGCCGGCCTCGGCCACGGCGATGAAGTAGCGCAGATGGCGCATCTCGATGTTCATGGTGTCTCCATACCTCGCAGGTATGGGCAGCATAGCGAATCGGTGCTGGACGTATTGCGAAGCCACGCCAAGAATCCGGGCCACAGCCGCTCGTTTCGAAGCGGCTTGCACTGGAGATACCCCCCATGAAGCGAATCCTCGCCCTCGCGCTCTTTCCCTTGTTGACGCTGCATGCGGCAGCCCAGTCCTGGCCCACCAAGCCCGTGAAGGTCGTGGTGCCCGCGCCGGCCGGCAGCTCGCTGGACTTCATCGTGCGCACCCTCGGCAACCGCCTGAGCACCCGCTGGGGCCAGCCGGTGATCGTGGACAACAAGCCGGGTGCAGGCGGCATGCTCGGCATGGTCGCGGTGGCCAAGGCCGCACCCGATGGCTACACGCTGGGCATCGGCTTCAACGGGCCCATCGCCTTCGCGCCCTTCATGTACAAGCAGATGGCCTACGACCCGGTCAAGGACCTGGCGCCCATCGTGATGACCTCGTCCCAGCCCAACGTGCTGGCGGTGCCGGCCAACCATCCGGCCAAGACCGTGCAGGAGTTCGTGAGTTGGGCGCGTGCCCAGCCCAATGGTGTGGCGTACGGTTCCGTCGGCGCCGGCAGTTCCTCGCACCTGACCATGGAGCTGTTGCGCACCACGGCCGGTTTCGAGGCGACGCATGTGCCCTTCAACGGCTCGCCGCCGGCGGGCATCTCCCTGGCCTCGGGCGAGACGCAGGCCTTGTTCACCGTGGCGCCGGCCCTGCTGCCGCTGGTGGCCAGCGGCCGCATCCGGTTGCTGGCGGTCACCAGCGCCAAGCGCATGGAAGGCATGGAGCAACTGCCCACCATCGCCGAATCCGGCTACCCCGGTTTCGAGGCGCTGGCGTGGAACGGCCTGTTCAGTGCGGCTGGTACCCCCGCTGCGGTCATCGCCAAGGTCAACGCCGACGTCAACGCCGCACTGAAGGAGCCCGAGGTGCAGGCCGCCTTTGCCAAGCAGGGCCTGGTGCCGGGTGGCGGCACGCCGCAGGCCCTTGCCAGCTTCATGGCCCAGGAGCGCAGCAAGTGGGGCGCCATCATCCAGAAGACCGGCATCCGCCTCGACTGATGTCAAGGAGCCCTCATTCATGCAAGCCCTGAGAAAGACCCGCGCCGCGGCCGGCCTCGAATTGGTGGAGGTGCCCGCGCCACAGGCCGCCGATGTGCGGGACGGCGAGGTGCTGGTGCGCGTGCATGCCGCCGGCATCTGCGGCAGCGATCTGCATGTCGACGACTGGACCTCCAGCTACACCTTCATCGCCCCATCGTTGCCCGTCACCATCGGCCACGAGTTCGTCGGCGTGGCGCAGTCCGGGCCGCTGGCCGGCCGCCGCGTGGTGGTGCGGCCGTCGGTGACCTGCGGCGTGTGCGCGGCCTGCACCGCCGGCGAATTCGACCGCTGCGAGCAGCGACGCGGCATCGGCATGACGCGCGACGGTGCCTTTGCCGCCTGGGTGCGTGTGCCACAACGCAACTGCGTGCCTGTGCCCGATGGCGTCAGCGACGAGCTGGCGGCGCTGACGGAGCCGCTGACCATCTCGATGCAAGCCCTGCGCATCGCGGGCGACGTGAAAGGTGCGCGTGTGCTGGTGATGGGCCCGGGCACCATCGGCCAGGGCATCGCCGCATTGGCGCGGCGGGCCGGCGCGGCGCAGGTGGTCGTCAGCGGCTTCGACGATGCCGTGCGCCTGGAGGCATTGCAGCGCATGGGCTTCACCCAGCAGGTGGACGTGGCCCGCGGCAGTCTGGTCGAGGGCGTCGCTGCGTTCATGGACGGCCAGCGCTTCGACGTGGTGTTCGAGGCGACCGGCGTGCCCGAGACCATCCAGGAGGCGCTGCCGCTGCTGCGCCGCAATGGCGTGGTCGTGGTCACGGGCATCCATGCCCGCCCGCTGACGCTGGACCTCACCCCCCTGGTGCGCAACCAGCACCAGCTGCGCGGCTCCTTCCGGCCGCCGGAGTCGGACTGGCCGCTCGCCCTCGACCTGATGCAGGAACTCGCCCCGGTGCTCGCCCCGATGGTGAGCCATGTTCTGCCCCTGTCGCAGGCGGCCGAAGGTTTCGCCCTGGCGCATGGCAAGAAGGCCTGCAAGGTGCTGTTGGCGCCGGAGCCCTCGGATGGCTGACTGGCTCGCGGGCGCAGGCGCGCTGCTGGCGCTGTGGAATGACGTCGATCCGGAAGTGGAAGCCGAGTACGAGGACTGGCATGCCAACGAGCATGTGCCCGAGCGGCTGACGGTGCCGGGCATCCTGGGCGCGCGACGCTATGCGGCCATGGCACCGGCATTGCGGCCCCGCTACCTCACGCTGTATGCGCTGGCCTCGGCCGAGGTGCTCGACAGTTCGGCCTACCGGCATCTATTGGCCCATCCCACGCCGGCCAGTGCGCGCATGCGGCCACATCTGAGGAATGTCGCGCGCTGGGTCTGCCGGCTCCATCGCACGGCGCCGGTCTGGCCGGAGGGGCCGGTGCATGTCCGCACCACGGACGACGACGGGGTGACGATGCTGGCGCACATGGCCGCACCGCTGCTGCTGGCCGAACATCTGCCGCAGGCACCGGGCCTGCCCTGGATGACCTCGGGCCAGGCGCTGAAGGTCGAGGGTCGCTGGCTGATGGTGCGCGAGAGCACGCCAGCGCCTTTGGCCGACGAAGAGGACTGCTGCCATCCCTTGCCGGTGCGCCGCGCGCGAATAGCGCATTGAGACGCCTGCGCCGCCAATGTCCCTGGGCCACGTCGGCCTTGTGGGGGCCGCGTTGGCTCGCTCGCTAGACTGGCAGCAGATGTCCAGCGACTCTTCCGAGCCTCCCAGTCCGCGGCTGGCCTTCGCCAGCCCTTGCGCGCGCCGCGCGCGCACCGTCCTCCCCGATCCTGCTGCCTCGCTCTGCCGCGCCGCCTTGGCGCGTGCACGGCATGCGGCATGCCCGCACCGCCCACGCGCGCAGAGGCACCGATGATCGAACTCCTCAGCGATCCGGCCGTCTGGGCCGGCCTGCTCACGCTGGTGGTGCTGGAGATCGTCCTCGGCATCGACAACCTGATCTTCATCGCCATCCTGGCCGAGAAGCTGCCGCCCCACCAGCGCGACCGGGCGCGCGTCATCGGCCTCTCGCTCGCGCTCGTCATGCGCCTGGGCCTGCTGTCGGTGATCTCGTGGATGGTCACGCTCACGCGGCCGCTGTTCGCCCTCGGGCCGCTCTCGTTCTCGGGCCGCGACCTGATCCTGCTGTTCGGGGGTCTGTTCCTGCTGTTCAAGGCCACCTCGGAGCTGCACGAGCGGCTCGAAGGTGCCGAGCACCAGGTGGCCACCAACCCCGTCTATGCGGGCTTCTGGCTGGTCGTCGCGCAGATCGTGGTGCTCGATGCCGTGTTCTCGCTCGATGCCGTGATCACCGCCGTGGGCATGGTCAGTGACCTGCCGGTGATGATGGCCGCCGTGGTCATCTCCATCGGCGTGATGCTGCTGGCAGCCAAGCCCCTCACGCGCTTCGTCAATGCGCATCCGACGGTGGTGGTGCTGTGCCTGAGCTTCCTGCTCATGATCGGCCTGAGCCTCGTGGCCGAGGGCTTCGGCTTCCACCTGCCCAAGGGCTACCTGTATGCGGCCATCGGCTTCTCGATCCTGATCGAGATGCTCAACCAGCTGGCGCGTCGCAACCAGGCGCGGCAGCAGGCCCTGCGGCCGCTGCGCGAACGCACGGCTGAATCGGTGCTGCGGCTGCTGGGTGGCGGCCGGCGCCTGCAGGCGGCCGCCGTGTCCGACGGCGATGCGCATGCGCCGGTCGATGCCCCGGCGTTTGCGCCGGAAGAGCGCCACATGGTCAGCGGCGTGCTTTCCCTCGCGGAGCGCACGGCGCGCAGCATCATGACGCCGCGTTCGGATGTGTCCTGGATCGATCTCGAGGAGTCGCCCGACGCAGTGCGCGAGCGCCTGCTGGGCTCGCCGCACAGCCTGCTGCCCGTGTGCCGCGGCAGTCTGGATCAGGTCGTCGGCGTCGGACGGGCGACCGAGTTGCTCGCGGCGCTGGTGGCGCAGGGCCGCATCGACGAGCAGGGCGCGCACATGCGTATGCCGCTGTACCTGCCGGAAAGTGCCAGCGTCACCCACACCATCGACGTCCTGCGCAAGGCCAAGGGCCAGCTGGTGCTGGTCAATGACGAATACGGGCTGCTCAAGGGCCTGCTCACGCCCTTCGACGTGCTCGAGGCCATCGCGGGCGAGTTCCCCGACGAGGACGAGTTGCCGGAGATCGAGCGCCTGGAGGCAGGCGCCTGGCGCGTCGCCGGAACGGCCGACATCCATCAGCTGCAGCGGATGCTGGAGACCGAAGGGCTGGTGAGCGAGGACGACAGCTACACCTCGTTGGCGGGCTATCTGCTGTCACGGCTGGGCCGCATGCCGGCCGCCGGCGAGGTGCTCGTCCACGACGGATGGCAGATGCAGGTGCTCGACGTGGACGGCCAGCGCATCCGCGCCGTCCGCATCGAGCCGGCGGCAGAGGGGACGCAGGCTCAGGCGGCCTCGGCCTGACCTGCATCCGGGTTGGCCGTCTTCTCCAGGTACGCATACAGCCCCAGCGCGATGGCCAGCGGCAGTAGGTAGTAAAGCGCGCGATACGCCAGCACCGCGCCCATCAGCTTGCCCTGGGGCACGGTGCCCGACAGCAACGCGAGGTACACGGCCTCCAGCACGCCGAGTCCGGCCGGAATCGGCACGCACACGCCCACCACCGATGCGGCCAGCAGCACGCCCAGCACGTGGGCATAGGGCACGCTGCCCCCCAGCAACAGGTACATCAGCGTGCCCATCAGGGACCAGTTGCCCGCGGACAGTGCCAGCTGCACCAGGGCGAGGCGCGGCGTGGGCAGGTGGACCGACTTGCCGCGCACTTTCCAGGTGGTGCCGTGCCAGCGCAGGCAGGCACCCAGGTACGCCACCGGCAGCAACATCAGCCCGACGCCGATGACCTGCAGCATGCCGTTGGACAGCGGCACCGAATCGGGAAGGTCCAGCATGCCCGACGCAAAGAGGCCGCCCGCGACGAGCCCGTAGCCGAGCCAGTTGGTGCTCAGGCTCATGGCGATGATCTGGCCCACCTTGGTCTCGTCCAGCCCGTCGCGCGCGTACAGCCGCGCGCGCAGCGCCACCCCGCCGACCAGGGAGCCGAGGTTGAGGTTGAAGCCGTAGCTCGCCACGGCGATGGCCCAGGTCCGCATCACCGGCAGGCCATGCCGGGTGTGATGCCGTCCGGTGAGATCGAAGCAGCCGTACAGCGCGTGGCTGGCCAGCGCCAGGATCGAGGCCTCCAGGAGAACAGTGCCGGGATAGCGCTTGAGCGCCGCCCAGGCGCCGGCCCAGTCCACCTTGTGTGCATGCGAGATGAGCATGGCCAGCACCAGAAGCCCGAGTGCAGGTACCGCCCAGCGGCGCACCGTGGGCCAAAGCCGTGCCCAGCGGGATGGATGCGCGGGCGCGCCCAAGCCCTTCGTCGTGTGTTCCGCGGTGCGGGAGGAAGAGCTGTCGATCAGCACGGGCGCCTCGGTATCTTGCATCGCCTCATGGTGGGCATGGCGCATCTCGCCCGACGTCGGCGCCGGACATCGGCCGCTGTAGGCGGCCCGGAGGCGTCCGCAGAAGCTGGCCCGGATCATGCTTGGAGCAAGCGGTCTCCTCGCAGCACCCTTGCTGCGACTTCGCCCGGCGGCTTTTGGGCCGACCGGGCT
This sequence comes from Pseudacidovorax sp. DMC4, assembly GCF_056314265.1. Classification (NCBI taxonomy): domain Bacteria; kingdom Pseudomonadati; phylum Pseudomonadota; class Betaproteobacteria; order Burkholderiales; family Comamonadaceae; genus Pseudacidovorax; species Pseudacidovorax sp. DMC4. The sequence continues at coordinate 21,832 of NZ_JBQUYR010000024.1, forward strand.
TTTTCATGGGCGCTTGGCCGGCGCGAAGGCAATGCGTTGCCGACAGTGGGTCCGTCGGCACGCGGGGGATTTCAGGAGCGCGGAGCGGCCTTGTCCAGCGCCTGCAACAGCGTGCGGCGGTCGTCCGCGGCCCGGCGTGCCAGGGCGGCGACCTCCTGATGCTCGGCCGTCTCTGCCGAGTCGGTGAACACGCGCACCTGCTCTTCCAGCAGGGCCCGGACGGTGCGCACCATGTCGCGGTCGAAGGTGGCTCCCTTGCTCTCTGCGACCCGGTCGACCATGCGACGCGAGACTTCCGACATGTCCAGCGGCAGGTTGGTCTTGTGGCGCTCGGCGTAGTCCGTCATGTCGCGGTAGAGCGCGTCAGACTTCTTCTCCAGCGATGCGGCCCACTCGCGCAGGGCCGGCTTCTGGAAGCGCCGCTGGCCCAGCTTGCCGATCTCGCGGTCGCGCACGATGAGTCCGCCGGCGGAGCGCAGGAACACGCGGTCGCCATTGCTCATGTCGCCACGCAGCGTGGCGTCGTCGGGGTCCTTGCTGTTGGGCTGGGCCTGCGCGACCGACAGGCCGGCGGCTGCGCAACCGGCCGCCAGGGCGCAGAGCATCCGGCGACGGTCCAGGTGATGGAGAGGGGAGGAGGAGGCAAACGAAGACTGGCGCATGGCACGGAACCTGAACGGGATGGCGATGCGCAAAGCATCGTCGGCACCGCGTGCCCTTGCGCTGCGCCTTCCCGCCCAAGCGACGTAGGACCGTTCGGCACGTCGCCAGTTGGCCGCGTCCGACGTGCGCCCGCCGAGGGCGTCCCATCGAAGCGGCTCAGGCCTCCACGAACGCTTCCTCGCGCCGCGAGCGCACGGCGGGCATGAGCACGATGACGACCAGTACGACGGCGGCCACGAGCAGGCCGGCCGAGATGGGCCGCGTCACCAGCACGCCCCAATCGCCGCGCGACAGCAGCAGCGCGCGCCGCAGGTTCTCCTCCATCATCGGCCCCAGGATCAGGCCCAGCAGCAGTGGCGCCGGCTCGCAGCCCAGCTTGATGAAGCCATAGCCGATGACGCCGAAGACGGCCACCATCCAGATGTCGAAGGTGTTGTTGTTGGTCGAGTACACGCCGATGGCGCAGAACAGCACGATCGCCGGGAACAGCCACTTGTAGGGAATCGACAGCAGCTTGATCCACATGCCGATCAGCGGCAGGTTCAGGATGATCAGCATCAGGTTGCCGATCCACATCGAGGCGATCAGGCCCCAGAACAGCTCGGGGTTGCTGGTCATCACCTGCGGGCCGGGCTGGATGTTGTGGATGGTCATCGCGCCCACCATCAGTGCCATCACCGGATTGCCGGGGATGCCCAGCGTCAGCAGCGGGATGAAGGAGGTCTGCGCCCCGGCGTTGTTGGCCGACTCGGGGCCGGCCACGCCGCGGATGTTGCCTTTGCCGAAGGGGATCTCGCCCGGCTTCAGGCGCAGCTTCTTCTCCAGCGTGTACGAGGCGAAGGACGACAGCAGCGAGCCGCCACCGGGCAGGATGCCGAGCGAGCAGCCCAGCGCCGTGCCCCGCAGCACGGCGGGCGTCATGCGCCTGAAGTCGTCCCGCGTGGGCCAGACGCCGTTGAGCTTGGCGGTGAATGCCTGGCGGTCTTCCTCGGGCTTGGCCAGGTTGGAGATGATCTCGCCGTAGCCGAAGATGCCCATGGCGATGGCGATGAAGCTGATGCCGTCGGTCAACTCCGGGATGTCGAAGCTGTAGCGGGCCACGCCCGAGTTCACGTCCGTGCCCACCAGGCCCAGCAGCAGGCCCAGGATGATCATGCACACCGCCTTGAGCAGGGAGCCGGAGGCCAGCACCACGGCGCCGATCAGGCCCAGCACCATCAGGCTGAAGTACTCGGCCGGGCCGAACTTGAAGGCCAGCTCCGTCAGCGGTGGGGCGAAGGCGGCGAGGATGACCGTGCCCACGCAGCCCGCGAAGAAGGAGCCCAGGCCCGCCGCCGCGAGCGCCGGGCCGCCACGTCCCTGCTTGGCCATCTGATGGCCGTCGATCACGGTCACCACCGAGGCCGATTCCCCTGGCAGGTTCACCAGGATGGCGGTGGTCGAACCGCCGTACTGCGAGCCGTAGTAGATGCCGGCCAGCATGATCAGCGCCGCCACCGGGGGCAGTGCATAGGTGGCCGGCAGCAGCATGGCGATGGTGGCCACCGGCCCGATGCCGGGCAGCACACCGATCAGCGTGCCCAGCAGGCAGCCGACGAAGGCATAGACGAGGTTCTGGAGCGTGAAGGCGGCTTCGAAGCCGAGCGCCAGGTGGTCGAGCAGTTCCATGGTGGGGTTGTCCTCAGCTGATGAAGGTCGGCCAGACCTGGAACTGCAGCTTCAGGCCGATGATGAAGACCAGGTAGCTGCCGACGGCCAGCAGCGTGGCCAGGATGAGCGTGGTGCGGAAGGAATAGCTCGGGCCGGCGCGACTGGCGATGAAGGTCAGTGCGTAGATGGCGAGCACCAGCCCCATGGCGGGCAACCCGATGCTCGGCAGGCCGCCCAGCAGCACGCCGAAGGCGAGGTTGGCGCAGATGATCAGCGTCAGCGGACGCCAGGCAATGGCGCCGATTCGGCCGTCGCTGCCATCGCCACGTGCGAGCGAGCCGGCGATCACAAGCAGGCCGAGCAGGGCCAGCACGACGCCCAGCATGAGGGGAAAGTAGCCGGGACCCATGCGGGCGGCGTCGCCCACGTTGTAGGAGGTGGCACCCATGGCGAACGCCGTGCCGACGCCCGTGAACATGAGGCCGGAGAAAAAGTCCTTCTGGCTTTGGATCTTCATGGCAATGGAGGTTGGAGAAGGCACGGCGGATGCGTGCAGGCGGGCGGTGCGTGCGCCCCGTTGGCCCAGCCTGGAGGGCGCGACGCGCGTCGGGGACGCGTCAGTGCCGGGTCAGATACATCATGGTATGAGCAAAAAATGCATCACATCATGAGTAATTACCCTTTCCAAACGCTCATGTGGGCGGGCCGCGCCTGGGGCTAAAGTGCCTCCATTTCGTGGGGGACCGAATGAGTGAAGGATCGGCCGCGTCGGCGGCAGACAAACGCCGGCTCGAGGCGCTGTCGGAGTTCCGGTACCGGCTGCGCAACTTCCTGCGCTTCAGCGAGGACGCGGCGCGCGAGGAGGGCATCACCGTGCTGCACTACCAGCTGCTGCTGCACACGCAGGGCTTCGCCGGACGTGACTGGGCCACCGTGACCGAGATCGCCGAGCGGCTGCAGGCGCAGGTGCACGGCGTGGTGGCGCTGATCTCGCGCTGCGAGGAGGCGGGCCTGGTGCAGCGCAAGCCGGGGCGCACCGACCGTCGCCAGACGGAGGTGCACCTGCTGCCCAAGGGGCAGCGCAAGCTTCAGAAGCTGGCGGGCCAGCACCTGGGCCAGCTCAGCGCGCTGGCCGAGGCCGTGCGGCTGGCGCAGGCCATCGCCGGCCCGGCCGAAGCGGGCGGCATGTCGGCGTCGGAGGCCGCCGAAGCTTCATAGCCAGGCTGCCGCCCGGGCGTCCGGCCGCGCCACTCAGGGCGGTGCTGCAGCCGCCTGACGTCCGAGCCACTCGCGAAATGCCCGCAGCGGCGGGTAGCGCAACTGGCTGCTGGCGCAGGCGAGGTAGTAGCTGCCGGCGCTGCCGCAGCGCAGATCGACGGCCGGCACCAACTCGCCTCGTTCGAGCTCCGAGCGGATCAGGAATTCCGGCAGCAGCGCCACGCCCAGCCCCGCCGAAGCGGCCTGGGTGACGGTGGCGAACTGGTCGATACGGGTGCCGGCCTCGTCGCCGGGCGCGAGGCCTTGCGCGGCGAACCAGTCCGTCCAGGCCTGGGGACGCGAATTCAGGTGCAGCAGCGGCGCGGCCCGCAGGTCGGCCGCTGCCGCAAAGCCGTAGTGCGCCTTGAGGGCGGGGGAGCAGGCCGGCACGACGGTCTCGCCGAACAGCAGGTCGAGTTCGGCCTGCGGCCAGTGCGCATGCCCGTAGTGGATCGCCGCATGCACGCCCTCCGCGTCCAGGTCGAAAGGGTCGAGCCGTGTCACCAGGTTGAGCGTGACGCCGGGATTGGCGCGCATGAAGTCGGGCAGAAGCGGGGCCAGCCAGCGCGTGCCCACGGTCGGCAGGATGGCCAGGGTCAGGGTGCCGGCGCCGGGGTCGGCGCGCAGCTGCAGCGTGGCGTTGCCGATGGCCCGCAGCGCGTCGCGGATTTCCAGGGCGTACATCTCCCCGGCCGGCGTGAGCCGCACCGTCTGGCGGTCGCGCGTGAAGAGCTCCACGCCCACGGCGTCTTCCAGCGCGCGGATCTGACGGCTGATGGCGCTCTGTGTCAAATGGAGCTCGTGCGCCGCCGCGGTGAACTTCTGCAGGCGCGCACAGGCTTCGAAGGCCACAAGCAGGCCCATGGACGGAAGATATTTACGGGAATTCATGAGTACGCGTGAGCGATCGGCGGGATGCGGGCCGGTCAACGCGTCGTCTGTCGAGAGGCCACCGGAAAAGCGCGACGCCGGAAGGCCTCGCCGGCATCATTCTCAAATGGAATGACCATCTTCCAAAACATTGATTGACGTCAAGGTGCGGTTTTCAAGACCATGCGCCCCCGACCTGCCCGCACGCCACGGGCGCCATGCCCCGCATGACGCACCGCGGCCGACGGGGCTTCCGCCCCGCCGATGGGGCCCCGAACACGGAGACTCCCTCTTTTGACCCGCATCCTCTCGCGCAAGCACTTCCTGGGCGCTGCCGCCCTGGCCGCCACCACCCTTCTGCTGCCCACCTGGGCCCAGGCGCAGGCGGGCGGCTATCCCGCCCGGCCGATCCGGCTCGTGGTGCCCTTCGCGCCCGGCGGCAACACCGACATCCTGGCCCGCATGGTGGGCCAGGGCCTGACCGAAAGCCTGGGCCAGCCCGTGGTCGTGGACAACGTGTCGGGGGCCAATGGCTCCATCGGTGCCAGCCGTGTCGCCACGTCCGCGGCCGATGGCTACACGCTGCTGTTCGGCACCGCCGGCACGCAGGCCATCAACCAGAGCCTGTACAAGAACCTGAGCGAGAAGAACCTCGACGACTACGAGTACGTCGCCATGGTCACCTCCATCCCCAACGTGCTGGTGGTCAGCGACACGAAGGGCGCACCGAAGACCGTGGCCGAGCTGGCGGCCAGCGAGAAAGGACGGCGCGAAGGCCTGAACTACGGCTCGCCGGGCACCGGCTCCACCGTGCACCTGTCCGGCGAACTCTTCAAGACCGCCACCAAGCTCAACCTCGTGCATGTGCCCTACAAGGGCAGCTCCCTGGCCCTCACCGACCTCCTGGGCGGGCAGATCGACTTCATCTTCGAGAACGTGACGCCGGCGCTGCCCTTCATCCAGGGCGGCAAGCTGCGGGCCCTGGCCGTGACCTCGGCCGAACGCATTCCCGTGCTGCCCAACGTGCCCACCATGAAGGAGCTGGGCTACGCCAACTTCGTGACCGCGACCTGGAATGGCGTGCTGGCCCCCAAGGGCACGCCGGCCGCCATCGTCAAGCGCCTGGAAGAGGCCACGCTCAAGGTCGCGGCCAGCCCCGAGTTCAAGGAGCGCGTCACCGCCCTGGGCGGCGAGGTGAAGCCACTGGCCGGCCCGGCCTTCCGCGACTTCGCCCGCAGCGAGTACCGCCACTGGGGCGCCATCATCAAGGACGCCGGCGTTCCCCGGCAGTGAGCCGCGGCAAGCCCACCGACAGCGCCACGCAGAACGACGCCGACGCATGACGACGCTCACCGACACCCTGGCCGCCATCGTGGGCCCCGCCCATGTGCTCACCGGCGCCGATCTCGACAGCTATGAACAGGACTGGCGCGGCCGCGTGCGGGGCCGCGCCCTGTGCGTGGTGCGCCCAGCCAGCGCCGACGAAGTGGCGCGCGTGGTGCGCGCCTGCGCCGCCGCCGGCACCAGCCTCGTGCCGCAGGGCGGCAACACCGGCCTGGTGGCGGGCTCCACGCCCGACGCCACCGGCACGCAGGTGGTGCTGAGCCTGCGCCGCATGAATGCCGTGCGGTCCATCGATCCGCAGAACATGACCTTCACCGTCGAGGCGGGCTGCATCCTGCAGACGCTGCAGCAGGTGGCGGACGAGGCCGGCTTCCTGTTTCCGCTGAGCCTGGGTGCCGAAGGCAGCTGCACCATCGGCGGCAACCTGGCCACCAATGCGGGCGGCACGCAGGTGCTGCGCTACGGCAATGCCCGCGAGCTGTGCCTGGGCCTGGAGGTCGTGACGGCACAAGGCGAGCTGTGGGACGGCCTCTCGGGCCTGCGCAAGGACAACACCGGCTACGACCTGCGCGACCTCTTCATCGGCAGCGAAGGCACCCTCGGCATCATCACTGCGGCGACGCTCAAGCTCCACCCGCGGCCTGCCGCGCAGCTCACGGCCTGGGTGGCACTGGCGTCGCTCGAAGACGCCACGGCACTGCTGGGCCTGGCGCACCAGCACCTGGCCGCCGGACTCACGGGCTTCGAGGTGATGAACCAGTTCGCGCTCGGCCTCGTCGATCGGCACTATCCGCAACTGCGCGTGCCGATGTGGCGCGAGCATGCCTGGTGCGTGCTCATCGAGCTGTCGGACAACGAGTCCGAGGACCATGCGCGCGCGCAGTTCGAGCGGCTGCTCGAGACCGCCGTCGAGCAGGGCCTCGCGGCCGACGCCATCGTGGCCGAGAACCTCAAGCAGGCCCACGACCTCTGGCACATCCGCGAGAGCATCACGCTCGCGCAGGCGGAGGAAGGCGTCAACGTCAAGCACGACATCTCGATCCCGGTGTCGCGCATCCCCGACTTCGTGCGCGAGGCCGATGCCGCGCTGGCTGCGGGCGTGCCCGGCGTGCGTTTCGTCAACTTCGGCCACCTGGGCGATGGCAACCTGCACTACAACATCCAGGCACCGGCCGAGGGCGATGCCGGGGCCTTCGTGGCCGCGCACGAGTCGACGATCAGCACCATCGTCTACGACACCGTCAGCCGCTTCGGCGGCTCGATCTCGGCCGAGCACGGCGTGGGCGAGCTCAAGCGCGAGAAGCTGCCCCACCACAAGTCGCCCGTGGCGCTGCAGCTGATGCAGGCCATCAAGCAGGCGCTCGATCCGCAGCAGCTGCTCAATCCAGGCCGGGTGCTGGCACGAACGCCCTGAAGCCCGCTGCTGCTTCGCCCTTCCGCATTCCTCCGCTTTCCAGACGCTTCCACCATGTCCTCCTTCGTCAGTCCGGATCAGATCCGCGACCGCTTCTCGCAGTCCATGTCGGCTATGTACAAGACCGAGGTGCCGCAGTACGGCGCCTTGCTCGAACTCGTGGCGCAGATCAACCAGGCCACGCTCGACGCGCAGCCCGCGCTGCGGCAGTCGCTCACGGAGGCCGGCGAGCTGCATCGCCTCGACGTGGAGCGCCACGGCGCCATCCGCCTGGGCACGCCCGAGGAGCTGGCGGCCATGCGACGCATCTTCCGCGTGATGGGCATGTTCCCGGTCGGCTACTACGACCTCTCCGTCGCCGGCGTGCCCGTGCATGCGACCGCCTTCCGGCCCGTGAGCGACGAGGCGCTGCGCCTCAACCCCTTCCGTGTGTTCACCTCGCTGCTAAGGCTGGAGCTCATCGCCGACGCCGGCCTGCGTGAGCAGGCGCGCGACATCCTTGCGAAGCGCCGCATCTTCACCGACGAGGCGCTGGCACTCACGGCGCGCTTCGAGTCCGATGGCGGGCTGACCGAAGCGCAGACCGACGCCTTCGTGCGCGAGGTGACCGAGACCTTCCGCTGGCACAGCGAGGCCACCGTGAGCCTCGACACCTATCGCCAGCTGCATGCCGCGCACCGCCTGGTGGCCGACGTGGTGTCGTTCAAGGGCCCGCACATCAACCATCTGACGCCGCGCACGCTCGACATCGATGCGGCCCAGGCCGAGATGCCGCGCCGCGGTCTGGCGGCCAAGGACGTGGTCGAAGGACCGCCGCGCCGCCGCCATCCCATCCTGCTGCGGCAGACCAGCTTCAAGGCGCTGGAAGAGGCCATCGTCTTTGCGCAAGGCGACGCCGCCGGTTCGCACACCGCCCGCTTCGGCGAGATCGAGCAGCGCGGCATGGCGCTCACCCGCAAGGGTCGCGCGCTCTACGACCAACTGCTGGCGCAGGTGCGATCGATGGAAGGGGCCGGCAGCGCCGCAGCCGACTACGGCCAACGGCTGGCCGCGGCCTTCGCGGACTTCCCGGACGAGCCGGAGGTGCTGCTGGACCAGGCGCTGGCCTTCTTCCGTCATCACGTGGCGGACGAGGCCGGCTTTGCCGCGCGCGCGGCCAGCGGCGCGCCCTTCGATCTCGCCGCGATGCGCCGCGACGGCATCGTGGGCGCACGGCCCATCGTCTACGAAGACTTCCTGCCCGTGAGCGCGGCCGGCATCTTCCAGTCCAATCTGGGCGGGGAGGAGCAGAAGAGCTACGCCGCCAATGCGGCCCAGGCCGCCTTCGAGCAGGCCCTGGGCGCGCCGGTCGCGGACGAGATCGCGCTGTACGAAGCCAGCCAGGCCGCTTCGGTGGAGGCGCTGCGGGGCCGCTACGCCGAGGTGGCGGGCGCGGGCGCGCGCTGAGGTCGACGCCGATCATTTGATGGCCGATCCCGGCCGATCGATGGGGAACGTGGCGTCAGCGCTGTCCCTGTTCTTGAGGGTCTGCGGAGCCTGGCAGATCACTCCGCCGACTTCAGATACCGCTGCACAGTGCGCGGATGCACGCCGAGCCGCTGGGCGACCTGCTCCAGGGGCTTGTGCTGCAGCTCGAGCAGCAGCGCGTCGAGCTGATCGTCGGAGAGGGCGCGAGGCCGGCCGACGTGGCTGCCGCGGCTCTTGGCGGAGGCCATGCCGGCCTTGGTGCGCTCGCTGATGAGGGAGCGTTCGAACTCGGCGAGGGCGCCCATCATGTGAAAGACGAGCATGCCGCCTGGGGTGCCGGTGTCGATGCACTCGGACAGCGAGGCGAACTGCACGCGCCGCCGGCCGAGGGCGGCCACGATCTGCACGAGGGACTTGAGGGAGCGGCCGAGGCGGTCGAGCTTCCAGACCACGAGGGTGTCGCCGGGCTTGAGGCGGCGCAGGGCGCGGGAGAGGCCTGGGCGGTCGAAGACGGCGCCGGAGACGCCGTGGTCGGTATACAGAATGTCACAGCCTGCGCT
>NZ_JBQUYR010000025.1:0-30242 GCF_056314265.1 Pseudacidovorax sp. DMC4
ACGCTCAAGCGGGTGAACACCCCGGCGCTGAAGGACATCCCGACGCTGGACGAGCAGGGCCTGAAGAACTTCCAGGTCACCATCTGGCACGGCCTGTACGCGCCCAAGGGCACGCCGGCGCCGGTGCTCAAGAAGCTCAACGACGCGCTCAAGACCGCGCTGAAGGACCCGGACTTCATCCGCCGCGAGGAAGCCCTGGGCGCTGTGGTGGTGAGCGACAAGCGCAGCGACCCGGCCGAACACAAGAAGTTCGTGCAGGCTGAAGTCGCCCGCTTCGGCCCCGTCATCAAGGAAGCCGGCGTGTACGCCGACTGATCACAGGCCCGCACCAACGACAAAGGCCCGCCAGCGATGGCGGGCCTTTGTCGTTCAAGACACGCCTCCTCTTGTGGAAGCGCGCAGCCTGGGGGAGGCTCCTTACTTCGGTCGGATGGCGTCGGCGGTGCCTTGAATGAACGCCTTGATCGCCTCCACATCCTCCATGCTCAGCTTGCCCGTGAAGTCCGGCATGCCCCGCGACATGGCCGGCCCCTTGAAGACAAACTTGTCCAGGTTCTCGATGTAAGGCGCCCCGAGGTAGCCCAGGTTGGGAATGTTGCCGCCGCGGTCCACGCCCGGCACGCCATGGCAGAAGACGCAGTTGCTCACGTACAGCCCCGTGCCGGCCTGCACCTTGGCGGGGTCGTACTTCACGCCCTGCAGCAGCTTGTCCATGCGGTACTGCACGAACTCCGGCATCTTGGCGGTGCCGCCCACCGCGAAGGTGTAGACGGTGCCAGGGCCCTGCCGCTCGCTGGCGCGCTGGGCCAGTCCGTACACGCCGCCCCAACCCACGGCCACCGACACATACTGCTTGCCGTCGACCATGTAGGTGGACGGCGCCGCCACCACGCCGGTGCCGGTGGGCGTCTCCCACAGCTTCTTGCCGTCGCGCGCGTCGTAGGCCACCAGGCGCCCGTCGGCCGTGCCCTGGAAGACCAGGTTGCCGGCCGTGGTCAGCGTGCCGCCGTTCCAGGGCGAGACATGCTCCACGCCCCAGGCCTCCTTCTGCTTGACCGGGTCCCAGGCCACCAGGCGGCCCATGGGCTTGCTCTTGGGCGGCTCGGCATTGGCGAACTTGGCGAGGTTCCAGCCCAGGTCCGAATGCGGACGCAATGGCGCGTTCTCGTTGAACTTCCAGTCCTTGTCGTCCATGAGCGTGATCGGCACATGCTGCGCAGGCAGGTAGACCAGTCCCGTCTTGGGGTTGAAGGACATCGGATGCCAGTTGTGCGCACCGAAGGGACCGGGGATCGAATCGTTGGGCTTGGTGCCGTCCCGGGCGGCGGCGACCTCGATCGGCCGGCCGCTCTTGTCGTAGCCCGTGGCCCAGTTCACCTCGACGAAGTTCTTGGCCGAGATGAATTTGCCGTTGGTGCGGTCGATGACGAAGAAGAAGCCGTTCTTGGGCGCATGCAGGATCACCTTGCGCGGCTTGCCGTCCAGCTTGATGTCGGCAAGGATCATCGGCTGCGTGGAGGTGTAGTCCCAGTTGTCGCCAGGCGTCTCCTGGTAGTGCCACTTGTACTTGCCGGTGTCCGGGTCCAGCGCCACGATGGACGCCAGGTACAGGTTGTCGCCGCCGGCCGGGCTGCGCTTGCTGCGCGCCCACGGCGAGCCGTTGCCGGTGCCGATGTACATGGTGTTGAGCTCGGGGTCGAAGGCCATGGTGTCCCACACCGTGCCGCCGCCGCCGCTTTCCCACCACTTGCCGGCCGGGTCCCAGGTCTTGGCGGCCCGGGCCTGCGCCTCGTCCTCGAAGGGCTTGGACGGGTCGCCGGGCACCGTGAACCAGCGCCACTTCTGGTCGCCGGTCTCGGCGTCATAGGCGGTGATGTAGCCGCGTACGCCGTACTCGGCGCCGCCGTTGCCGATGATGACCTTGCCCTTGAACACCCGCGGCGCCCCGGTGATGGTGTAGCTGCGGGCATGGTCGATGAGCGTGTCCTTCTCCCACAGCTTGTTGCCCGTGGCGGCGTCGAGCGCGATCAGCCGGCCATCGAAGGCACCGACGTAGACCTTGCCCTTCCACAGCGCCACGCCGCGGTTGACCACGTCGCAGCAGCCACGGTAGCCCTTGGCGCGGTCGACCTGCGGGTCGAAGCTCCACAGCCGCTGGCCGGTGCGCACGTCGATGGCATGCACCACGCTCCAGGAGGCCGTCACATACATCACGCCGTCGACCACCAGCGGCGTGGCCTCGACGCCGCGCGTGGATTCGAGGTTGTACGACCAGACCAGGCCCAGTTGGCCCACATTGCCGGTGTTGAGCTGGTCGAGCCGGCTGTAGCGGGTCTCCGCGTAGTCCAGGCCCACGCTGGGCCATTCGGGCGTTTTCTGGGCATTGGCCCGGATGAAGTTGCCGTCGACCTTGGCGGCCGGTGCCGCCTTGGGAGCGGTGGTCTGGGCCTGGACCAGGCAGGCCCAGGCAGCCAGCGCCGCGAGCGCAAGAAGCCTCATCGTGTGTCTCCTTCTCGGTTCTTGGTTGAAGCGAACGCCTTCGAGGATGCCGCCGCGCAGGGGGCCCTTTCACCCTCGGGAATTCCCGGGTGCTGGCCTGTTCCATTGCGGAACACAGTCGGCCGCAGCCGAAGGAGATGCCTCTTGCTGCAAGCCCAGGACCCCGGCGCGCACACGCTGCGCCAGCTCTTCGCCACCACCCCGGAGCAGCGCACCGCGCAGGCGCGGGCCCGCTTCTTCGACGAGGGCGACCGGCCCTCGGGCCTGGTGGGCGAAGACGTGCTGCAGTCCTGGATGCGCTGCCGCCGTCGTCACGAAGACCCGGGCCGCACCATCGTCTTCGACCCGGTCACGCCCAGCCGGCTGCATGGCGCGCTGTCGCGCAACCGCGCCCTGCTCGACGCTGCGGGCGCCGAACTCGCGGCGATGGAAGGTGCCCTGTCGGGCACGGACTGCCGCGTCATCCTCACCGACCGCGAGGGCGTGCTGCTGCATGTCACGCACCATCCCATGGCACCGCAGCAACCGGTGCTGGGCCGTACGGCCCGGCTGGGGGTCAACCTGGCCGAGTCGGTGGTGGGCACCACGGCACCGGGTATCGTGCTGTGCACCGGGCAGGCCAGCACGGTCGAAGGGGGCGAACACTACTTCGACACGCTCCGCCAGGTGCACTGCGCCGCCGCGCCGATCCGCGGGGTGGACGGCCGCCTGGCGGGCGTGCTGGACCTGTCGGTGGAGTCGCGCCGCTTCGGCTTCGATGCCGGCTCGATGGTGGGTCTGTATGCCACCGTCATCGAGAACCGGCTGCTTGCCCGCCAGTCCGGCGAGCATCTCGTGCTGCGCTTCCAGGCCAGCCCTGCGCTGCTGGGCACGCCGCTGGAAGCCATGGCCGGCGTGTCGCAGGATGGGCGCGTGGCTTGGCTGAACACGGCAGCCTCGCGCCTGCTCGGGCCGCTGCCACGCGATCCGCTGGCGCGGTCGGCCGTGCGCCTGTTCGGCCGCGACCTGCACGGGCTGCTGCGGCTTGCCGGTGGCGAGGGTGCCAGGCCGTTGCGCCTCACAAGCGGGGTGGGTGTGTGGGTGCAGGTGCGGCTGCCCGGCAGCGATGGGTTGAACCTGCGCCATGGCGTGGCCCTGCCGGGGCCGGGCCGTGCCTTGCCGCCGGCCCCTCGACCTGCTGAAGCAGACACCCAACCCACTCCCGCCACGCTGCGCGGCCTGCAGCAGGACCTGATCGAGCGCACCTTGCAGGAGAACGGGGGCAACATCGCCCGCGCCGCGCGCCAGCTCGGCGTGTCTCGCGGCACGCTGTACCGACGGCTGCGCCAGCGGCCATCGGCCGGCTGACGGGCGTCGCGGCATCGGACGGCCGGGCGGGCAGGTTCGTGGGCCCTGCGGGCTCACGCCAGCTGTCGCCGCAGCGTCCCCGGCGCGTGGGGCGCGCACGCTAGCATGCCCCGACCGGCCGCCCGAGCCGGACCAGCAGAAGCAAGAGGAGACAAACCCCGTGACATCCACGACCAGCGGCCCCGTGGCCCTGGCGCTGTATCGCACCATGCAGCGCATCCGTGCCTTCGAGAACGTGGCCGAAGCGGCCAGCCAGGGTGGCGTGAGTGCCTATGGCCAGCAGGCCGGCGGCGCCGCCCGCGTGCGCGGCCCGCTGCACCTGTCCACCGGGCAGGAAGCCGTGCCCGCCGGCGTCTGTGCCCATCTGCGGCCCAGCGACTACCTCACCTCCACCCACCGCGGCCACGGCCACACGCTGGCCAAAGGCGCCGACCTGGCGCGGATGATGGCCGAGCTCTTCGGCAAGGCCACCGGCTTCAATGGCGGCAAAGGCGGCTCCATGCACATCGCCGATTTCTCGGTGGGCATGCTGGGCGCCAACGGCGTGGTGGCGGCCGGCCTGCCCATCGCGGTGGGTGCGGCGCATGCGCAGAAGCTGCGCAGCCTGCTGCCCGGCGGCGGCGCCAGCGACGACATCACCGTGTGCTTCTTCGGTGACGGCGCGATCAACCGGGGACCTTTCCTCGAAGCGCTCAACTGGGCGCAGGTGTACGGCCTGCCGGTGCTCTTCGTCTGCGAGGACAACCGCTGGAGCGCCACGACCGCCAGCGGGCCGATGACGGCCGGCGACGGCGCCTCGGCCCGCGCCGTGGCGCTGGGCATTCCCGCCACGCCGGTGGACGGCAACGACGTCTTCGCCGTGCACGAGGCCGCCGGCCGGCTGGTGGCAGAGGTGCGCGCCGGCCAGGGTCCACGACTGCTGCATGCCCTCACTTACCGTGTGAAGGGCCACGTGTCGGTGGACGTGGCCGCCTACCGCGACCCCGCCGAACTGGCCGCCGCGCTGGAGACCGATCCCATCGCCCGTGCACGCGCCCGCCTGCGGGCCGATGGCATCGAAGAGGCCCGGCTCGTGCAGATCGAACGCGAGTCCCTGGACGAGGTGCAGGCGGCCCTCGACGCCGCCGATGCCGCGCCCTGGCCCGAGGCTGCCGCCGCCTTCACCGATGTGCAGACCACGGGAGCCGGCCAATGGCGATGACGACGGACGATTCGACGGTCCACGCGGTGCACGACTGGAGCTACGCCCAGGCCGCCACGCAGGCACTGGGCCAGGCGATGGCCGAGGACGCACGCGTGGTGGTGCTCGGCGAGGACGTGGGCCGGGGCGGCATCTTCGGCCAGTACCAGGGACTGCAGCAGCGCTTCGGCCCGCAGCGCGTGATCGACACACCGATCAGCGAGGCGGCCATCATGGGTGCCGGCGTCGGCATGGCGCTGGCGGGCTTGAAGCCGGTGGTCGAGATGCGGGTGGTCGACTTCGCGCTCTGCGGCATGGACGAACTGGTCAACCAGGCGGCCAAGAACCGCTTCATGTTCGGCGGCCAGGGCCGCGTGCCAATGGTGGCGCGCATGCCCGGCGGCATCTGGGACGCCTCGGCCGCGCAGCATTCGCAGTCGCTGGAAGCCTGGTTCGCGCATCTGCCGGGGGTGGTGGTGGTCAGCCCCTCCACGCCGCAGGACAACCATGCATTGCTGCGGGCCGCGCTGGACTGCGGCGACCCGGTGGTCTACATCGAGCACAAGACGCTGTGGGGCCAGCGCGGCACCGTCGATCCGCAATTGGCCGTTCCGCTTGGGCGCGCGGCGCACCGGCGCCATGGGGATGCCCTCACGATGGTGAGCTGGAGCCGACAGGTCCAGGTGTGCGAAGCGGCCTGCGCGCGACTGGCGGCCGCCGGCATCGCCGTCGACCTGATCGATCTGCGCACGCTCTGGCCCTGGGACCGGGAGACGGTGCTGGACAGCTGCGGCCGCACCGGCCGGCTGCTGGTCGTGCACGAGGCGGTGCAGGCCGCCGGATTCGGGGCGGAAATCGCGGCCACGGCGGCCGAGGCGACGGGCTGCCGCATCGCGCGCCTCGGGGCACCGCGCATTCCGGTGGGCTATGCGCCGGTGCTGGAGGCGCAGTCCCGGGTAGGGGTGGAGGCGATCGAGGCGGCGGCGCTTCGGCTGGTGGGCTGAATCGATGGCGGCATGCCGACTCGCGGCGGCACGGGCAGGCCGGCTGCGCGGCGGCAGCGACGATGCGCGCCGCGCCTGGACGCGGCGGGCCGCCGACTCATTCGCCGCTCCCTCGCGCTCAGGCGTCGACCTGTGCCATGCACAGATGCTGCAACTGCTGGAGATGCGAACGGAAGGCGACCGCCGCCACCCAGTCCCTGACCTCGAAGGCCGTGCGGGGCGGCTGACCCGCCTGTTCGGCCACCAGCACGAGATAGCGCCCGGTGTCGGGGTCGGTGTCGAAGCGTACCGAGATCGCCGGCAGCGCCAACGAGGCGGGTTCCGACGCGCCCTGCCATTGCAGCCGGCAGTCGGCACCCATCGCCACACGCATCGGAGGGCCGCCACCCTCCCCCAGGCGCCGGTTGAGGGCCTGCACATGTTCGGCAGGCCCCATGGCGTCGAGGGCCATCACATCCTCGGTCGGATAACCGTCCATGCACCCTGCCGCCAACAGACAAAAAGCGGCGGCCGGCAGGCAGGCGGCGGCTGCGCGAAGGCGGGAGGCGACGGTCATCGAGCGGGAGGTCGAAAGCGATTTCGCGGCAGCGTGCGGGCAGCCGGAAGGGAGGCGCATGCGAAAGGCAGAGATTGTGCCGACTCCCCACGCGCCACCGCGTATTCACGGCGTGGACGAGAGGGGTTTTCACCCATCGAGGCGCTGTCTCGCCCAGGTAAAACCAGGCCTTGGCCTTTTCCCCGGATGGCGCCTTCGCACGAAGGCGCGCCGCCGCGGCCCTTCGCGCAGGCGGCTCCGGGCCTTCCCCCTCGTCAGGAGACTTCCCTCATGCATTCCATCCCGCGTCGCCGCCTCGTGGCCGTGGCCTCCCTCGCTGCCGTGCTGCTTGGCGCCGGCGGCATCGCCCAGGCGCAGGACACATGGCCCACCAAGACGGTGCGCATCGTCGTGCCCTTCGCGCCGGGCGGCACCACGGACATCCTGGCCCGCGCCGTGGCCCCGGAACTCTCCAAGGCCTTCGGCCAGCAGTTCATCGTGGACAACCGCGCCGGGGCCGGCGGCAACGTCGGCGCCGAGATCGTGGCGCGCTCCGCACCCGATGGCTACACGCTGCTGATGGGCACCGTGGGCACGCACGGCATCAACCGTGCGCTGTATCCCAAGCTGCCCTATGACCCGATCAAGGACTTCGTGCCCATCACGCTGGTGGCCTCGGTGCCCAATGTGATGGAGATGAACGCCGACAAGGCCAGGCAGTACGGCATCCAGAACGTGCAGGACTTCATCCGCTATGCGCGTGCGCATCCGGGCCAGCTCAACATGGCCTCGAGCGGCAGCGGCACCTCCATCCACCTCGCAGGCGAACTGTTCAAGAGCATGACCGGCACCTTCATGACGCACATACTGTTCCGCAACATTTGACGTTCGGACATGTAAATCCAAATAGTGTTGTAAATCAGCTCAACTGCGGATCTGCACTCGGAGGTAAGCCGGCTCGCTGAGCCCTGTAGTCGCTCTCGTTGAAAAGCAAAACTTTTCAAAAAGAGAGGACCCAGTGATTGTTTTGACAGTAGTTGCCACCAAAGGTGGCGTCGGGAAGACCACCACAACCGCGAATCTCGGCGGGCTGCTGCGTGATCTCGGCTTCCGCGTCTTGCTCATCGACGCTGACGTTCAGCCTTCACTTTCGAAATACTTCCGCTACGAATCGGTCGCCGAATCCGGACTGACCAAAGTCGTCACGTCGGGCTTCCTCTCACCCGACTGCATATCTCGTATCGCCCTGCCCTTCGAGGAATTCCGCGTAGCGGAGAATCTACCTCGGCAACCTGTCCTGAGCATCGTGCGCTCAGACACCCGTGAGGGGAATCTACAAGACTGGCTGTCTCCCCGCCTCGACAGGCTTGTCCGCCTCAGCATGGCATTGCGCACCGAGTCGATCGAGCAGCAATTCGACTTCGTCATCATCGACACCCAGGGCGCATTGGGTCACCTACAAGATGCGGCAATTAATGCAGCCGATATCCTGATATCGCCAGCTACGCCCGATGTGCTTTCCGCACGAGAATTCATCGAGGGCACGCTCAATCTGATCAACAGGACAGAGCAGGCTGTCAACCTCGGTCACAAGGTGCCTGCCATGCGGGCCATCATCAATCGCACTGAGAACACGCGAGACAGCCGCCACATGGCGGATTTAATCCGCGACGGATTCATCGCACTGCGCGGCCGCGTGACAGTCATGGGTCCGGCCATTCCAGCAATCGTGGCATTCAAAAAGGCCGCCACGATGCAAGTCCCTGTTCACTGGGTCGATCCGGTACGAGCTGGGGACGCGATGCACCAGATCCTTTGGGAGCTGATTCCATCGCTCGAAGGAAAGCTTGCGGCGAACCACCGCGACTATGTTCCCCCTTCCCAGCTGTCGGACAGCACTCCCGCCGCCCTACCCGCCGCAACGTCTGCCCCCTGCCCCACGTCCGAATCGGAGTGAGGTTGCGCCATGCGGACACCCGAGACCCTGACCGCGGCAGCGCGGGCAGAACAACTGCGCGCCCTCGGCGCCGATGCCATGAAGCCAGATCCTGAACAAGAGCGCGCCCGCGCCTCGCTACTTGCGGGCCTGAATCTGACGCCCGTTAGTGCGAGCGCGACGCTTGACCCACGCCGCGACGTTGACGGCAGTTTCTCGATTCTCAGTATCGACGACATCGTTCCTTATTCCAAAAACCCGCGGAGTAGGCCGAATCCAAGGTACGCCGAAATTAAGGAGAGTATCAAGGCCAATAACATCACTAATCCGCTGACCCTCACAAGGCGTCCCGGTGAGGTCAAATATTTTCCCTACGGCGGAGGCAATACACGCCTTGAGATTGCTAAAGAACTTGCTGCCGAAGGTGACAGGCGGTTCGCACAGCTCCAGGTAATTATCAGAGCATGGACGAGTGAAGCCGACGTCATTGCGGCGCACCTATCCGAGAACGAAAATCGTGGAGATACGTCGTTCTGGGAAAAGGCACTAGGCGTCAAGTCTTTCAAAGAGGAATGGGAGCGCGATCATCCTAATGAGATCCTCAGCACGCCTGCATTGAATGATCAGATGCGCAGCATGGGGATCAATTATGGCTTGCGCATGGTCCAGAATTTTCAGTTCGCTTACGAGAAACTTGAATTGGTTGGTCCTTGGCTAGGCGCACGTGATGTGAACGGAACAATCAGGCCAGCTGCAACATCCTTGTTTGAATTAGCGGAAAAATTAGACAAGGCGTCGGAGACCAGGGAGAGCTTCGAAGCTGTACTGAGACGACACGCCGCAGACCTCCGTGCGCTAGAGGAGCGCAACGCCGCCAGCGCGCCGGAGGACGCTGTTCCTGTCTCACTCGATACCGACCGCCTCGTCGCGGAGGCAGCTGAAAGCATTGCGAAGGTCCTCGGCGTGCCCACGGCTCGCATGAAGGCGATGGCGGACCTGCTGCACCAGCGGCCGCGCATCTCTGCCCAGGAGCTGCGCCAGGTTCATACGGCGCCCGAAGCAGCCGCCGAGCCGATAGCGGTCGGCCGGTCGCTTGGCGCTGGCTCTGGGACCAAACAGCAAGCGGGCTCGCGCGAACCCGAGCCACCGACCCAACTTCAACTCGGTGCCATGCCAGGTGTTGTTGGTGGCCAGCACGCGGGCAGCAGGGAGCCTCTGGCTCAGCAGCTGCACGGCAGCCCCAACGTCCCCGCCAGCACCGTCAATCCGACTCCCCCCAGCGCGGTTGAACTCGCCCAGGCGTCGAACAACCTGGACGAAGAACTGCAGCAGATCTTGCTGGCGATCAACAACATCGTGCCGATTCATGACTTCCTGGTCACCGCCCCGGAGATGCCTTTCGGCTTCTTCGTCGATCTGCCCAAGGAGCCGGTCGACCGCAGGGGTGACGAAGTGTTCTCCTCCATCACGACCGGATACCGAGAGGCACTCTGGTTGGTGCTGGTTGGACTGAGCGGCCAGACCCAAGGGCAGGTGTGGGAGCAATACGTCACGGTGGGCCAGGCGCACGAACTGCGCTGGTCGCAATTACTGGATCAAGACGAGACCGGCATGCAGATCACGCTCTCCGAGCTGCTGCCCAAGGGCCTTGGCGCCGTGCGGTGTATCGACATTGGGGTCACCGATCAGCACGGCGAGCGCACGGCGGGCATGGACCTCATGATCGGCAGCGCAGCCTACTGGCTGCTGGAGAACGACCCCGCCTTGAACATGCTGATGTCGCGGCTCTATGCCGTGCTCGCTCGGATGCGTGAAGTGAACAAGTCGATCTTCGAATTCCTCGCGGGCTACGTCTTCCGCAGCCACTGGCTCGATCAGTCGGCCTGATGGGAGCTTTCGATGACTCCAATTCCGATCAGCAACCCGGCGCTCGCCGCTGCAGCGCTGCATGAGGTGATCCGCCTCATCGACCACACCGACGGACTCGATCAACTACTGGCGGCGGGGGCGCAGCCTGAGTTTCTCGACGCGATCCGGGGCCTCACGTCGCGCGATGTCCAGGCCATCGCCGAGCATATGGAGCGGCTGTTCATCGTGCTGGATACCGACTGGATCAAGGGCGACCTCGCGCGTCAAGCCGAGAAGCGCCGCAGCGAATGGCTCTACGAGTACTTCATCCGGCACGGTGCCAACCCTTCCATGATCGCCCAGATGTGGTCCACGGCAGTTGGCACTGTCAAGACGACCCGGGCGCTCATCAGCCACCACGCCCCACGCCGCGCCGGCCGCGCGCCGCTTCCGAAGAGCCAGGCCGAGCGCCAGGCCATCCACGAGAAGTGGGCCGAGATTCAGCGCAGCCACGCGGGCGAGTCCAAGCGTATCCAGATCTACCACCTGCATCAGGCATTCGAGGCCTATTCCATCGAAGTGCTCGACGGCGTGCTCAACGAATTCGAATCGGGAGCGGACCAGTGACAAAGAAGGCGAACGAAAACGTGGTGCCGATCCATGGCGGTGGCGGCTCGGATGCCGACGTCCGGGCCCAGGCACGCATGCTGGCCATGCTGGGCTCGGACACCATCAGCTTCAACCGGGCCTACGTCGAGATCACCGGCAATGTGCTTGCCGCTCTGTGGCTCTCCTATGTCATCGAGCAGAAGGCCGAGTTCGTGCGCACCGGCCGCGCCCACAGCGACGGCTACGAGTTCACCTTCGCCATGACTGGCCAAGAGTGCGAAGCGGCAACTGGGATCAGCAGGGCCCAGCAAGCGACCTGCAGACGTGCGCTGCAAGAGGCTGGGCTGATTTCTGAAATCGGCACGCGCGGCCGCACAGTGACCTACACCCTGCACCTGGCTCAGTTGCGCAGGCGTCTGGACGAAGTTGCGGCTCCGCTGCTTGAGGCATTGCAGGCCGCGCGAGACGTCACGCCCCCATCTGCCGCCAAGAGGCGCGCTCGGTGAACATGACCGCCTTCCTCAGGCTCCAGAAGACGGCGGCGCAGGCGGAGCCCGAATTGGTTGAGGCAACGCTTTCGGAGCAGGTGCTGGGCCACCTCACCGAGCGAGGATTCGTTCCGTTCCATCCTGTGCTGGCGGAGAGATTCGGACACCGCGCCGCACTGTTCATCGGGGTGTGCCTGTACTGGACCAAGTACGGGCTCAGGCATGCGCCACAGCGAGGCGGCTGGTTCCATATGTCGGCGAAGGATATGACCTCCGCCACAACACTTTCACGGCATGAGCAGGACACGGTCCGAGCGCTCATGGAGGATCACGGCATCTTGGAGGAGCGCCTTGCCGGCAGGCCGGCCGTGCTCCATTACCGCTTGAACCTGCGCAGCCTGGCATCCGCCCTGGACGTTGTCGAGAACGGTGAAGCACCGCCGACGCTCGACCAAGCGTGGACTTGGTTCCAAGGGACGATCACTTTCTATCGTCCTCTTGCGGACATCGGCGGGAGTGCTGCTTCAGGGCTTTATTTGTCGTATCTCCTGCGGCAGCTGCAGCAGGCGCTGACACGGGAAGGCATTCACGGGGAACTGCTTCAGGTCGAGCCTGCACGCGTTGCGCGCTCCCTCTGCCTCACGCCCAAGGTTGTCCGTACCGCCCGGGAGCGTCTCAAGCGCTCTGGATTGGTGAGCGATGTGGGCCAGTTCCAGCGTGTGAACCTGGGGGCGATCCTCGCTTGTCTGCAGCAGCAGACGGTCAAGCCGCTGCCTGCAGCCCGGAACAAGCGCGGCAACAGCGTAGCTCCCGGTCCCGCAGCGGCCAACTCGGCTCCGTCCAGCCAAGGCGAGCCCACAACGTGGTCCGGCGATAGCGCCGCAAGCACGTCAAGCGAGTCGAAGCCCCCAAATGCGTTCCTCTCGGTCTGGTTCGGTCAGGCCGAAGGTGAAGTTGCGGCAAATCGCCAACTTGATGGGCAGCGCACTGCGGGTGCACAGGCGCCCCGCAACGGGCGCACCGGGCCCGCCCACTCGGAGGATCACCCGGTTGCCCAAAGCGGCAAACTTGGAACTGCAGTTGCCCAAACCGGCAAACTTGCAGATCGGGCTGCCCAAACCGGCAAACTTGAGTTGCCCAAAGCGGCAACCTATATCAATACAAGGTATTCAATAAAACAACTACCGCACGCGCGCGTAGTGGCGGCGATGGCGGCACCAGAAGCGCGTCGTCGTCGTGATGAACAGATTCCTCGGGAGCGTCACGCCCCACTGGAGGTCGTCTCGGCGCCCTCGGACGCAGATCTGGATGGACTGGAGTACCCCGAGGCGCTGAGCCGGCTGCACCGTGAGGGCGTCAAGCACGTCCTGAGACAGGTCAGTGCCGACCTCAGGCAACTGCTGCTGGACGAACTGGCTGGGCACCTCGCTCTGCCCGGCAAGACCATCGCCAACCCAGCTGGTTGGCTACATCGTGTGGCAGAACATGCGGTGTCAGGGGGCGTGCTGCCTTTGGCCGCTTCTACGGCACAGGTTCGTGCGGCCAAGCGAAAGGCTGCCGAGCGCGAGGCCAGGGCAATGAGCGGCGTCGGAGTACCAGTTCAGCGGATCGCGGCAGCGCCGCAGCCGCCTTCGCGCCTTCGAGATGAGCACCTCGCCAAGGCCAAGGCGGCTGCCGCGGAGATGCGACTTAGGGGGCGGCGATGAACACCCTCTTGAAGGCATGCTGGTCCGGCATTGCTCGACCGGACGTCAATGCAACAGGGGTGACCTCCCTCTCACCTTGGCAAGTGAGGCGTTTCGCCTCAATCGGCACCCGCTGCCGATTGGATAGAAGCCAGATTCCGGATCGAGCCGCCATCCAGGTAGCCCCCTTGGAAATCTGCTCCTCCCGGTCCGTGTATCGAAATGAGCCAATCGGCAACGGTTGCCGATTGAATCGAAACGAGATACCGGCCCGAGCCGACATCCAAGTAGCCCCCTCGGAAAGCTGCTCCTCCCGGTTCGTGTATCGAAATAAGCCAATCGGCAACGGTTGCCGATTGAATCGAAACGAGATACCGGCCCGAACCGACATCCAGGTAGCCCCCTCGGAAAGCTGCTCCTCCCGGTTCGTGTATCGAAATGAGCCAATCGGCAACGGTTGCCCATTGAATCGAAACGAGATGCCCAAGAGAAGAAATCTCAGCAAGCCAACTTCTGACTAGCCAAGTACTTACCAATGACTCAACAGAATGAACTATTACGGGATCTGAGCCATCGGCTCTGCGACTTTGCGGAGGCGTCGGTGCTGTTCGTGCTGCTGGCAAATCACGCCGACGTTGTGGAATACCGGACGACTCTCACGAAGATGTCGCTAGATCGCCTGGAGGGCATGGTTGATCGCCTTGGTGTTGAGCGTGCACTGAAGCGATTGAAGGCGCGTGGCATTGTCACCACCCGCATCCAGCCCAACACCGCGACGCTTGTCCGCGTTGACCGAGACGCTGTACTTGCGTTGCTTCGCAAGCCCATACCCGACCACATCCCGGGCAACAGCACGCGGCACTTCCCCTTCCTCGACGCCTGGGCCGCCGACAAGGCCGCGAATCCGCCTGCCGCTCCTTCGTGGATGCCGGCTGCCGACCAGGCGCTGTCCGGCGTCGCACCGGAGTCCGCCGAGCCTGTCGCATCTTTCACCCCACCCGCAGCTACCTCCACGGAGAACGTCCATGGCTGAGAAGTCCACGTCCCCTGCACAAGCCCCGCGTCGGTCCGCCGGCACTACCTCCTTCCTGCCGGCGGCCGCGGCCCGCACGCACGCGTCGGGTGCATCCGGATCGGCCGTTGGCGCGAGCATGGGGCCGTCGCTCAACGCAATTGCCCCAACATTCGAGTTCGCCAAGGAGCCGAACTCGCCGTTCAAGGATGGGTACTCCATTGCTGGGGAACGCGCCGCCTTGGCCGACTACATCGCGTTCGTGGATGAGACCAACCCGCCCAACCTGTCCGACCGCTACATCGAACTGTTGGACCGGGAAGAGCGGCTTGAGCGCATGCAGCGGGACTTCCAGGAAACGCTGGGCGCTGACCGGCTGGTGGGTCGAAGCGAAGCCATCGGCATGCGCAATCTGGGTCGCCTCGTCGATGAGGAGGAGGACCAGATGGAGCTCCACACGTTGGAGGCCTACCGCATGTTTGCAGGTCGACGCCGCGAACCCGGCACCGAGGCACGCCCCATCATCGGAGGACGCCGCATCGCCTCCGTGCTACGGAACCTCTGGCTGCTGACGTCGCAGGACAACCCCTACGCCGACTGGGCGCTGGTGCGTCACGAGCATGAGATGGCCGGCATTCAGCAGCGTCTCGACCGCGAGATCGAAGGCGCGCAGGCCGCGATCGCTGAACAGGCTAAGAAGGGCATTCGGTTGTCGATGCTGCGCAATGCCGAGCCCGCAGTGCTCACCCTCGGGTTCAAGTCGCCCTATGGCTTTGCGGTGGCGACGCTCATCACCCGATTCGACTACTTCGTGCGCCTCATGAAGACGCTGGAGCGAAAGGATCTGCGCACCGATGAGCAGGTGCGACAGGCCATCTACACGCTGACCCGGTTGATCCGCGCAGCCTGGTACGGCACGGAGCGGTTCGAACGCTGGCTCAGCAATGAGCAGATGCGGAGCATGAGCCGTGTCGACTTCGTGAAGGAGGGCGATGCTGCCGCAGCCGGTCGCGTCGAATTCGCCACGCAGGTGTTCGGGCACGTTCCATCGCAGATCTACACCTGTGCCATCCAGCCGAAGCACTCGCGTCGCCAGCGGCAGATCACGCCGGAGGAGCGTGCACTGCTGGCCCGGGTCGGCGAGAAGCTGGCCCAGGCGGAGGCTGTCGCAGACGCGCAGGGGCAAGGGAACGAGGATGCGGCAGCTCCGGTGTCGGCGGAGGGACTGTCGCAGGTCGACGCTGCAGGGGCTGGCTCGAGTGCTGGTGCAACGGCGGAGGGGCCGGATGCTGAAGCAGTACATGCAGCCAAGCCGTAGGACGCTGGTGCAGCCGGGGTATGGCGTGATGCTGCAGCAGGAGGGCAAGACGATGGGTGTTGAAAGGGCTTTGGGTGTGAAAGGGCCTACGGTGTCGAAAGGGGTCGGGGGCGATCCCAATCGTCCGGGGGCCAAGCTCAACGTGTGCACCTGGGCGCACCAGGTCGCCACGGAGCAGGAGTGTCAGAACCCGTCTGACGTAAAGGCCCTTACGGGTAGGGGCAGCTTGCGCGACCTGCGGCAGCTGGTTGACGGCCTGCATGATCTTGAGACGCAGATGGTGGAACTTGCCAAGGCGTCGCTGTCGGGGTCGCCAACCGTCGGAGCATTTCTCACGGTGCACCGGAAGGCGGAGACCGGTCATGTCCACCTGCGCTGGCGACGCTCAGGTCGAGCCGGGCGGCATCTCGGACTGGACGATGTCCACGAACTGGTGGCAGCCAATCCGACAGCGATGCGGTGGGTCAACGACTGCTGGGCGAAGGCGTCGTCGCTCAACGCGAGGCATTTAGCCATCCGCAGCCAACTGCGTACGGTGCGCCGCCAAGTCGGGCAGCGGGAGCCTGCACTGCTCCCACGGGATCGCAGCCGAGGCGACCTGCCATGAGCGTCCAACTCTTCTATCAGACCGCATCAACTCTGGTCCCGCGCGAGTTCGGCGAGTTCCTGCTCGCAAACGAACGCCATCAGCGGCTCCTCCTTCGAGAGCATGAATGCACTGATGAAGCGATGCGAGCTGCCCTCAACGAAGAGCAGTGGCAACTCCATCGCCATGTCTCGCGCCTCGAGACGAGAGCGATCAAAGCGTGGCAACGAGAGCGTGCACCACAAACCGGTGTTGCTGAGCGCGGCCAAGAGAAGCTGCCCTAAAGACCGAGTTTTTCGCCTGGTCGGCGTGGTGCCGCCGTCCAGACGTCCCCATTACGCACCGCGGAGAAATGAATGCAGAACCTCTTTATCGGCAAGGGCAACCTGGCCAAGTCGCCTGAGGGCAAGTACGTCAGTCGTCGCGACGGCGGCGAGGACTTCTACGTCGCAAGCATGCGCGTCATGTTTGGCCGCTACGGTCGCAACGCCCAAGGCGAGGTCGAGCAAGTCGGCGGCTTTTGGCGTGAGGTGGAGATTTACGGCCAGAAGGCGCACGACGTCTGCAAGCACCTGCGCAAGGGAGCGCGGGTCCTGGTGATCGGCGAGGAGCGCGAGTTCACTGCGCGGGGCGATAACGACGAAGAGGTCCAGGTCCTCAAGATCGTGGCCGAAGACGTGGCCTTGCAGCTCACGCGGATCGACTCGATCACCTTCGCGCAGCGCGAGGAAGCCAGGGACCAGGGTTGAGCGGCGCCCTGGCGCATTCGGTAGCGCCGCAATGAAGGCGATGGGATAGGCGGGCATCACCAGTGACACAGGTGTACCCATGGGAGCGAAATGTGGATCAGATCAGAACTGGAATGACGAGGCAGGAGGCGCTGGAGAAATTGCTTCAGCACGGGCCTGAGGATTTGAACGAGCTGACCCGGATCACGGGCTGGCCGGAGCACGAGACGCAGATGGTGGTGCTACAGCTCATTGCGGGCGGCAAGGTGCGCTGTCTGCGCTCCCAGGGCCGGGAGCGCTATGCCCTGCGCCTGGATGGATCCTCACGATGAGTCTCGACGATCGCTCAGCGAGCCAGGGGCACCTACAACGCGTGCTCAGTCTGATGTCGCCGCTGACGGCCCGCGATGTGGGGCCCTTTTCAATCGCTCTTCGCGCGTTGCGTTGAGCACTACTGGATTTCAAACAATGGCAAGCGTCAACAAAGTCATCCTCGTCGGCAACCTCGGCCGCGATCCCGAAACCCGCACCTTCCCCAGTGGCGACCAGGTCTGCAATGTGACCCTGGCCACCACCGACCGCTGGAAGGACAAGCAGTCCGGCGAGATGCGCGAAGCCACCGAGTGGCACCGCCTGGTGTTCAACGGCCGCCTGGCCGAGATCGTTGCACAGTACCTGCGCAAGGGCTCGCAGATCTACGTCGAGGGCGCCATCCGCACGCGCAAGTACACCGACCGGGACGGCGTCGAGAAGTACGCCACGGACATTCGAGTCGACCAGATGCAGATGCTGGGCAGCCGCCAGGCTGCGGGCGGCGCGGCCGGCCGCGGCGATGACGACGAGGCCTACGGCAGGGACAGCGGCGGTGGTCACGGAACGCGCTCCGAGGCCGCACCTCGCGCGCCCACGGGCTTCGATGACATGGACGATGACATCCCGTTCTGACTTCCGTAGCCATGCTTTGCGCTGGCTACCCTGGTCGTTTCGAACTCGCCACGGGGAGGCTCGCGCTTGGTCTGATGACCGCCTTCGCTTGTTCAAGGGCGCGGTGCGCGATTACGAAGAGGCGGCTCATTTGGGCGTGATCGATGCCGAGGTCCGGCGCCTGGTGCACGCGATGAACAGGGCGCAGATGCGCACCTTTGCGAGTTGCGAGGGACATGGCTGGCTGAGGATGAATCAGCCGCCGTACGTGTGCTTTGTCGCCGACTTCGCCGTCGCGGCGCGCCTGGCCAATGCGCTCCATCGCGCGGACGTGACCGGCTTGCCGGTGCTTCAAGGCGCCTGGAGCGTTCGCCTGTTTGGCGAATCACCCGATGGTCGCAAGCAGCAGTTCATGCTCGCCATGAGTTGGCATGGCCGCGGCTTCTGGCCGGCCATTCGGCGAGCCGCGCGGCGCGACCTGGAGCTGCTCGCCCAGTTGGTCTGCACCGATCCGGGCTCGGCCGCTCCCAAGGCCGGCGCGCTCGATGAGCTGTGCCGTGATTGAGGCTCCGACAGAATGATCCCCGCGCCGGTCGCCCTGGCCAAGCCACAGCTCGTGTTGAAGGCCGTGGGGGATGGTCGCAGGCTGGGCCTGCATGTCCTGCACGTCTCTGGCCTGACCCGACCCTTGGCGACCGAAGGGGCGTGGTGGTGTGGGCCTCGGCGGATGTGGGTGATGCAGGCTGCCGCGCCTGACCTGGTCAGAGGTGCATTGGAGCGCGCCTACGAAGGGCAGTTCGTCGATCTCGATGACGTCGAGCGAATGGTCCGCGCAGCTCAGCGCGAGGCGCAGCCGGACTTCTTCACGCAGCTGCTCGATGTCCAGATCTTCCCGCTGCGCGGCAGCGACCTGAGACGTGGCCGCTTCGCCGTGAGCACGCAGTACGACGGCTTGGTGCTGGGCGTCATGCGATCACTCGGAGGGGTCTTCCACAAGGGTGCGGGAGCCTGGCAGGTGATGGCTGATCCGGCGCAGATCGTGCGGCACCTTGGCGAACGCGCGGGGGTTGCGCCGGAGTTCATCTTCACGCATGAACAGCCGGTCGTCCTGGAGGCCCTGACTGCGAGCACCACGACGACGATCAAGATCCAGGTGCCCGCGCTCGCGCCCGACCGCGGCCAGGCCTCGGCCGAGGAGGACAAGGGCTCGGGCTACTTCTCGACCGAGCTGGATCAGGAGGCCAATCTTCCGTTCGACCGGGATGCACTGCAATGCCTGGTGAACGATGGCGTGTTGCGAGACTACCAGGCGGTGGGTGTGGCGCATCTCCTGCGCCAGTCCGGCGCGTGCCTGGGCGACGACATGGGTCTCGGAAAGAGCCGCCAGGCCGTCGTGGCGCTTCGCCTGATGGCCGCGGATCAGCGGATCTTGATCGTGTGTCCTGCCTCTCTGCGGATCAACTGGGAGCGGGAGATCCACATGATCTATCCCGACGACCAGGTCGGCATCGTCGGCGAGGACCGCATGCCCACGCTGCGGGGCTGCAAATGGGTGGTGGCCAACTACGAGCGGCTCGGCGGCCTGGTGAAGGAGGTCGACCTGAGCTTCGTGGCCATGGCCGTGGATGAAGCGCATTACCTGAAGGAGTACGACTCCGGCCGCACCCGCAACATGTTCCTGCTCGCGGCTCGGATACCGCGGCGCTATGCCGTGACCGGCACGCCGCTGCTCAGCCGTGAAGTGGAGATGCACACCCTGCTGCGCATGACCGGTCATCCTCTGGGCCGCCTGTCCCTCAAGGAGTTCGGGAAGGCCTACGCGGGCAGCAGCGACAAGCGGGCCGCGCTCGCGGCAGCCCTGAAGGGCTGGATGCTCCGACGCAGCAAGGGCGTGCTGAAGGACCTCGGTGTCAAGACCCGCCAAGTCCGCTACATCTCGCCACCCGAGGGGCTCGGAGCCTACCGCGATATCTGGGCGGACATGACGCTGGGAACGATGCCTAAGATCGTCAAGCTGCGCCAGGCGCTGGAGGCGCTGAAGGTGCAGTTCCTGGTGGAGACCGTCGAGGGGCTTGGTCAGGGCGACAAGATCATCATCTTCTGCGAGTACATGGCTACCGTCGCGGCGCTCAAGGAGGCCCTACAGGTGCTCGGCGTCGGGGTTGTGACCCTCGTGGGGTCGGACGGCGGATCGAAGCGCCAGAAAGCCGTGGACGCCTTCCAGAGCGATCCTGGGGTGACTGTGTTCATCGGCACGACCTCGGCGGCCGGCGTCGGCATCACGTTGACGGCGGCGAACTATGTGATCTTCGCGTCTCTGCCTTGGACGCCGGCGTTGATGCGCCAGGCAGAGGACCGTGCCTATCGGCTTGGACAGCTGCGAAACGTGATCGTTCTTGTGCTGCTGATCCCTCGAACCATCGATGAGCAGATCTGGGCACTGCTGCAGGACAAGCAGCAGACGGAAGCGGAGGTTGTCGAGGCTGTGAGGGTGGCGCTTCCCGGTTGCAGGCAAGAAGTCAAACATTGAAATTGAGACTCGTGGCCATCCACGATTTCGTGAATCAATCGCTGTCCGCCACCGATTGATCGTAAGCGTCCTGGCAAGTCATGTTGATCCGCTGAGCCGTGCCTAGGATGCTCGTGTCCATCAACGACTTGATGGGTACGTACGCACTATGGACCAAGCAACGCCAGGCCGTCGGCGGCGAGTTCACAGCGCCGAGTTCAAGGCGCAGGCAGTGCAAGCCTCGGTAAGCGCATGGCGAACACATCTTGACAGCTGTGGCGGAGTTGCCCGCCGGCCGTCAATGCGGCGGGCAGCTCGTCGTCGGGGGCACCGAGCCGGCTCGGCAACAATCGGCTCCATGGACGTGTATTTCACCGATGCCGCAAGCGTGAGAGACATATCGAGCGTGCTGCTGGATAGCCAGGGGCGGCTTCGCGTCGTTCCCGCTCGAGCCCTTGAAGGCACTACGCCGCAGGAACGGCTTGTGTTCGGCGTGCGCCACGGCTTGTACAGCTTCCCCACTGAAGAGCTGTGTGATTTCCTTCGAACCCATATCCGAGGCAAGACAGCCATCGAGATCGGTGCTGGGCATGGCGCGCTCGCAGAAGCGCTCTCTATTCCTGCAACAGACAACCGCCAGCAAGAGGAGGCGGCGATCAAGGCCCATTACCGTCAGATTAGGCAACCGACCGTGCCCTACGGGGAGCACGTCGAGAAGCTGGACGCGGCATCGGCCGTGCAGAGGTACAGGCCAAGCGTTGTCATCGCTTGCTGGGTCACGCATCTGTTCGATGCGGAACGGCCGGATGCTGGAGGGAGCATGTTCGGGGTCGACGAGGTAGAGCTCATTGCTTCGTGCGACGAATACATCTTCGTTGGTAATGAGCAGGTCCACGCGAACAAGCCCATCTGGTCCATCCCGCATGAGAAGCTCACGCCGTCATGGCTTTACTCGCGCGCCGTTAACGGCAGTCGAGACTTCATCGCCATTTGGCGGCGGGCTCAATTGCTGAAGATCGCATAGTCAAGCGGCGGCGGGAAGAACGCAGCGAGCCGCCGATGGCGTCCAACGATGCGGCAGCAACTCGTCGATGTCGAAGGCCCGTTGCGTCGGCAACCGCTGCAGGACACCCTTCAGGTAGGCGTATGGGTCGTGCCCGTTGAGCTTGGCTGACTGGATCAGGCTCATGATGGCCGCGGCGCGCTGGCCTGCTAGCAGCGTTCCGGCGAACAGCCAGTTCTTGCGTCCCGTCGCCCAGGGACGGATTTGCTGTTCATCGTGGTTGTTGTCGATGGGCAGCGCCGGGTCGTCCAGGTAGCGCGTGAGCGCTGCCCAGCGGTTGAGGCTGTAGTCGATGGCCTTGGCCGTGGCCGTGCCGTCCGTGATCTTGCCGCGCTGCGCGAGGAGCCAGTCGTGCAGCGCCTTGGCGATGGGCGCCGCGCGTGTTCGTCGCTCGTGCAGCCGCTGCTGCGAGGTGAGCAGCTTGACCTCGCGCTCGATCCCGTACAACTGGCCGATGAGGTCGATGGCCGCCGCAGCGATGGTGCTCTTGTTGGCCTCGTGCAGTTCGACGAACTTGCGCCGCGCATGGGCCATGCAGCCGGCCTCCGCCACGCCCAGCGCGAAGCTTGCCTTGTAGCCGGTGTAGTCGTCGCACACGAGACTGCCGCGCCAGTCGCCGAGGAAGGCCCGGGCGTGTTCACCGGCTCTGGATTCGCTGAAGTCGTAGACGACGGCGCGCAAGGGCTCGAACGCGCCCGCGGCATAGGCCCACAGGTAGGCACGGTGCGTCTTGCCGCTGCCGGGAGACAGCATGGCCACCGGCGTCTCGTCCGCATGTACGACCGGGCAGGCCAGCAGGTGCGCCTTCAGGGCATCGACCAGCGGCTGCAGGCGCAGGCCACAGACACCTATCCACGCGCCCAGCGTCGAGCGTGGGAGCGCGACGCCGGCGCGGCCGAAGATGGCTTCCTGGCGGTACAGCGGCAGATGGTCGGCGTACTTGGCGACCAGCACCTGCGCCAGCAGCCCGGAGGTGGGAATGCCCTTGTCGATGATCTCGGCCGGGACCGGCGCCTGGGTCAGCGTGCGGCACTGCGCGCAGGCCCACTTGCCGCGGATGTGGCGCTCGACCGTGAACACGCCTGGCGTGTAGTCCAGCTTCTCGCTGACGTCCTCGCCGATGCGCTTGAGGGCACAGCCGCAGGCGCAGGTGGTGGTCTCGGGCTCGTGGTGGCGATCCACACGCGGCAGGTTCTGCGGCAAGGCAGCGCGCTTGGGTCGCTCGCCAGGCGTTGCCGGCGGCTTCTTCTTGCCCAGCAGTTCCTGAAGCGCCGCCTCTGCCGCGGCGATGTCAGCGTCCACGGCCTCGTCGAACAGCGCGCGTTGTTCGGCATCGAGTTGCTCGCTTTTCTTGCCGAACTTCAGGCGCCGGAGCTGAGCGATCTCGAACGAGAGCTTCTCCAGCTGCACGTCGCGGCGGTCAATCTCCTGGCGGTCGTGCTCGATGCGGCGCAGAAGCTTGGCACCGACCTCACCAAGACCCGCCGCTTCCAGGGCGGCGAGTTCCTCGGCAGAGATGGGTGGGTCTGCAAGCATAGAGGCCAGTGTGGGCCGCACCAGGCACGCTGACCATCGGCGCACGCACCGATTGCCATGGGGCTCAGGTCAGGCCGATCACGCCGGCCTCGCCGATGCGATGCCACGGCAGGCCCAGCACCAGGGCATCGAACTGCTCGCGGGTCAGGGACTGCGGCGCACCGCAGCCGCCGCCAGGCCAGATGAAGCGCCCCTGGTGCAGCCGGCGAGCGGCGAGCCAGATGCCGATGCCGTCGTGCACCAACACCTTCAGACGGGTCGACCGCTTGTTGGCGAAGACGTAGGCATGGTGAGGACGGGCTGAGCCGAAGACCTGCACTACCTTCGCCAGCGTCGTGTCGGTGCCGGCACGCATGTCCATCGGCTGGGTGCACAGCCAGACCGCGTCCACACGGATCATCGAAGCCACTCCCTCAACCAGGCGGCGCAGTCCCGGGCCGCAGCGGCCGGCCAGACCAGCTTGATGACGGTGTCAGCGCGCTGCAGCTCGATGCGAATCTCGCCATCGACCGTCGGCGCTGGCAACGCCAGCGGGACGAAGGTCGGCGGCGGCATCGGCTGTGGCTCGGGCTCTGCGGCAGCACTCGGCGGTGGCGCCATGATCTTGTGCTCGGCGTCGATGACCCACTTGCGCAGCATGTTGGCGTTGAGGCTGTGCGCCAGCGCGACCGCCGCGATGGATACGCCGGGCCTGAGGCATTCCTCAATGACTGCTGCCTTGAACTCCGCCGTATGCCGCCGCCTGCGACGCCGGCCCATCAGATCGACTCCATAAGTGTTCACGTGTCCGCCTCCTTCTAAGCGGACAGATGTTCACTACCAGGGCAACCTCAGATCAACATGTGTTCCCTGGCTGCTTACAAGCCTCGCAGCAGCCTGGCGTCTCGATGGCCGCTGTGGCGATGGCTCACGGCATCAACGCCAACCTGCTGCGGCGATGGGTCCATGAACAGGCTCAGCCGCCTGTCGACGCAGTGACCGTCAGCGAGAAGCCTGTTGGCTTCATCGAGCTGCCGATGCCGGCGCCACCCGCGCCGCCTGCGCCGAGCGCTGAGCCCATCCGCATTGAGGTCCGCCGCGGCTCGACCACCATCGCTGTGACGTGGCCGGCAAGCACTGCCGATGCGTGTGCGGCCTGGATGCGCGAGTTGCTGCGTTGATCCGCATCGACGCCGTGTGGCTTGCGACGACGCCACTGGACATGCGCGCCGGCACCGAGACCGCCTTGGCCCGCGTCGTGCAAGTCTTTGGCGGCGCCAAGCCTCACCATGCCTACCTGTTTGCCAACCGGCGCGCCACTCGCATGAAGGTGCTCGTGCATGACGGCATCGGCGTGTGGCTGGCAGCGCGGCGTCTGCACCAAGGCCGCTTCGTGTGGCCTCGCGACCTTTCGTTGGAGCACATGTCGCTGACGCAGCCGCAGTTGCAGGCCCTGGTGCTGGGTCTGCCGTGGCAGCGTGTCGAGGACGACGGCTCAATCCGTTTGCTGTGACGCAATCCGTGCTCGCGCTGATGCGCGTGGCCCGCCGCCATCGAGTTCATCGGGCAGCTCTACGGCATTGAGCGGGAAGTGAAGGACCTGCCAGCCGGGGATCGGCTGCGAGAGCGACGAACGCGAGCGGCGCCGGTTGCGCAGGCCCTGCACAAGTGGCTGCTGGAGTACCGGCCGAAGGTGCCCGATGGCTCGGCGACCGCCAAGGCCATGGACTACAGCCTGAACCGTTGGGCGGCGCTCACACGCTACCTTGGCGATCCGGCCTTGCCCATCGACAACAATTTCGACGAACAGCAGATCAGACCCTGGGCCACGGGGCGCAAGAACTGGCTCTTCGCGGGGACGCTGCTCGCAGGGCAACGAGCTGCGGTCATCATGAGCTTGATCCAGTCAGCCAAGCTTAACGGGCGTGACCCGTATGCCTACCTGAAGGACGTCCTGCAGCGGTTGCCGACGCAGCGGGCCTGTGACATCGACTCGCTATTGCCACACCGGTGGGGCCAGAGCTGAGGACCTGGTTCGGCCAGGAACAGAATCCGTGCGTGCAAACCGATTTCCGGCATCAGGCTGGAAGGGGACGGGACGCCGGGGGCGTCTTGAGCGCAGTCTCTGCCAGCGACCGAACATCGTCGGCAATCTCCGACAGGAGATGCCACTCTGGCGCCGCCCCGCCGTACCACGAGAACTCGCAGGATGTCGCGCCTGAGTGAATCGTCAGGCGGTAGGCCGTCTCGTGGAGGCCAAGCGCACTGTGCGCCGAGAGTGCCACACTGACCGAGCGCACTTTGCTTAAGAGGTCTTGAGCACGAGCCGTTTCGACGGAGCATGTCATCGTCCCCTCCCATTCCTTTGAGGGGTCTTGCTCCATCCAGTCCATGGCTTGATACCGGCGCGCTGAGACGCTGGACTCAAGTGATCCGGACGCGTGGGGAATTGTCAGCCGAGCCAGCACACCATGTTCATCTGGCCGCTCCCATGGCGGCGTGACTCGCAGTTCGATGATTGTGGAAGCCATAGTGGCAATTCTGACGCGCACAGGAGGTCGCCGACGTAAGTGGCACGACCGCCTCGCTGCGTTTCAGGCGATGACGCTCACAGGTCGGACTTGCTTATCGCCCTCATCCGACGTCAACATGACTTCCCTGGCCGCTTACGATTGATCACCCGCCTTTGTTGCGGGGCGCGCGCACTTATCCGCTCGGACCTCCGGCTTGGCCTCCTCACGCCATTGAGCGGTATGAGGCTCCGGGGTAACCATATCAGTCGGCGCCTCCCGGCCAGGGTCTGACATGCGCACAGTCCTCGGCTGCGTCCGCTTGAGACTGGTCAGAGTCATTCAGGGCAGACGGCCCAAGCGACCGCTGCGTTCGTCATCCGACATTCGATGTGCAGCGGCTCCTATCGGCGCCGCGCATCGGCGACCAGATGCTCAGGGCAAAACAGGCCGCGAGCAGCAGCGTCGCCCTCAAGTAAGTCTGACCACGAGATCCAGGTCGGCGAGCGGCCCATCCCTTGAACGCAGGACGATCGGGCTGTCGGTTGCCTGCAACCGACCCGGCCTCACCATACCGACCCGCCGGTGCGCTTTGTCGTCAGTGCCTTCAAAGTCGACATTCGCGAACGCTCGCCTCCGGCAGGACCCGGGCCTCGCACTGAAGCCGAGGGCCGCTTCAAGTTTCGCTACCATTCCCCACCATAGATCGAGACCAATCTAAGACCGGACCTGGGAGGAGTCCCATTGCACAAGAACTACCCCGGACTGATTTCCGTGCTAAGCGCGGCGGAGCTCGAGGACTTCGTCGACGACTGGTTGCACCAGCGTTGCAAGGATTACCACTCGCACGAGCGGTGGAGCGGTACGGGCGACCTTGGCCGCGACGTCACGGGCTACGTCAACGACCGTCGGATGGACGGGCCATGGGACAACTTCCAGTGTAAGCAGCTCAGCAAGCCATTGTCCGAGAAGGCGCTATTCATAGAGCTGGGCAAGATCTTCATGCACTCGGCGGCAGGCGCCTACGAACTGCCGCGGGCCTACACCTTCGTGGCTCCCCTTGGCGTCGTGCGCAAGGTCCGCGAGTTCGTCGCGCACCCAGGCCGGCTAAAGCAGGAGTTCCTGGATCGCTGGGACACGTACATCGCGGGTGATCTGGTGGAGAAAGCGACCGTGAAGCTGACGCCGGAGATCCAGGCCAAGATCAGGGCGTTCGATTTCGCCAACGTCCACTGGCTGGACGCCAGGCTGCTGGCCAAAGATCCGGCATGCATGCCGGCGCTGGTCAAATGGTTCGATGCCGATCCCGGCCAGAGCCCCAGGGGCGTCGTGCCCATCGCGATCCAAGCCGCCGAATCGGCCTACCTCGGCCAACTGATAAGGGTGTACGAGGAGCGGGGGCCGGGCACCTACCCGGATCCCGAGGCCGCGCTGGCCTGCCCCGATGTGGGGCCGCATCTCAAGATCCAGCGCACGCGCTTCTTCGACGCCACGGCGTTTGACCGGTTCTACCGAGACTCGACCCCGGAGGAGTTCGTTCAGACGTTCCGTGACGAGATCCACCACGGCGTCGTCGACGTCCACGTGGCCGATCACACCAACAAGTTTGCCCGCCTGAACAAAGTCATGCAGCAGGCCGCCCTGCTACAAGCTTCCGGTGTGCTAGGCCGGCATGCCGGGCCGCAGGTCAAGCAGGGCACCTGCCACCTGCTTGCCAACGAAGGGGTCATGCCATGGGATCGGTAGACAGCCCGGCGCCCAGCACGCACCCGTTCAACAGCACGCTGGAGACGGGCATCCGCGCGCTGGTCGTGCTGGAGGCCTTTCATCCGCGGCGTTGCGATCTGCTGGAGATGACTTGGCTCGATCACGTCGTCGTGCACACCGGGGATCTGGACGACCCAGATGCCCCAAGCAGCCTGCACCCGGACCTGCCCAACCGCGCGGCCGAGCTCGTCGTGAGACGTCCGCTCGTAGAGAAGAGCCTTCGGCTAATGCAGCAGCTGCACCTCGTCGACGTCTGTGAGACTGAAGACGGCATCACCTTCGGTGCGAGCGACGAGGCCCCAATTTACCTCGACCTGCTGCAGGCGCCTTATTCCCTCGCGCTTAAGGAGCGCGCCCTGTGGATAGCCGAGCGCTTCTCTAACAATCCCGCCGGGGAGATGCGCGAACAGATGGAGAAGCGAATCGGGCGGTGGACTGCCGACTTCCGCGTTGAAGAGACGTTTGCTGGAATACGCGCATGAACGGCATCCGGCTGCGCCACCTGGCCTTCACCGGCCCCAACATTGAGCCTGCCAAGCTTCAATTTGCCGATGGCCTGAACATCGTCTACGGCGCGTCCAACACGGGCAAGTCGTTCGCATTGGAAGCGGTGCTATTCATGCTCGGCGCCGTTTCCAAGCTTCCAAAGATCGACGAGATCAAGGCCTACGACGCAGGCTGGCTCGGCCTGACCCTTGGCGATCAAGGCGAATTCACCCTGTATCGCGCGACCAGCGGTGGAAAACTTAAGCTCTTCCCGGGTCTCATTACCTCGCACCCGACCGGCAAGGGCGAGGCTCTGTCAGGGAAGCACAGTGCGAACGCAACCGACTCTGTCTCCTTTCGAATCCTCGAGACTTTGGGTCTGCAGGACCGGTGGATCGTGCGCAACGCTAGCGGTGAGAAGGAACAGCTCGCCTTCCGCGTACTGGCGAGATTCGCTGTGGTTGGGGAAGAGGACATCATGTCCAAGCGCAGCCCGGTGTACGTGTCGAACAGTTATACAGAGCGCACCCTCGATCAAAACGTTTTCAAGCTGCTCCTCACCGGTCAGGACGACGCGGCTACGGTGACTGTCCCCACCGAACCCGCGCGGATTGCCGCCAAGGCGGCCAAACTTGAGCTCGTCGACGAGATGCTGGCGCAGCTCGATAAGGAGCTCGGCGACGGCCCGGCAGACCGGGCGCAGGCGGGCGCTCAGCTCGCGGAACTAGAAGCGAGTGGCGCTGTGACCACTGCCGAGTTGCACGCTGTGCAGGCGATGCTTGACGACAACGCGACCGAGCGGCGTGCCGCGGCTGACCGCCGCCAGGAACTCGCCGCGCGAGCTGCAGAACTCGACATCACCCTGGAACGCTTCGCCAAGTTGCAGGCGGTTTACAGCTCCGATTTGGACCGGCTGCATTCCATCGAGGAGGGCGGCAGCCTGCTGGCCGCAGTGGCTGGCCGTGATTGCCCGGTTTGCGGCGCCCCGCCCGGCGCGCAGAAGCATCAGCACGCTGCCGAAGAGATTTCCATGGCGCATAGGGCCGCGGCAGCCGAGGCACGCAAGATTGAGCGTGAGCAGCGCGAACTGGCGCACGTCGTCGCTTCGCTGCACACCGAGGCATTGGAGCTTGCGACCTCCATCGCGTTGCTCGAGGACCAAATCAAACAGTTCGATCAGCGCGCCCTTGCCCTACGTCCCACGGAAGCGTCGCTGCGGAACAGCTTCGACCACTACAACACCCAGCGCGCAGATCTGGGCAAACTGATCGACCTGCACTTACGGCGAGAAAAATTAGTGAATCTCCGGGCAGAGATCGACTCGGCATCCACAAAAAGCGAGCGTGACCCTCTTCGCGTTGGTCCTGAATCCACGGTGCTCTTCGAGTTCAGCGAGACCGTCAAAGCGGTCCTCACCGAGTGGGGCTTTCCGGATGCCGACAAGATCCAGTTCGACGCAAAGGGCAACGACATCACCGTCGCCGGCAAGTCCAGAGACGCTAACGGCAAGGGTGTCCGCGCCGTGCTGCATGCGGCCTTCAACGTGGCCCTCGCCGTGCACTGCATTGACAAGGGCCTGCCGCATCCCGGATTCCTGGTGCTCGACACCCCGCTGCTGACGTACCGTGAGCCGCTGATCTCAAAGCATGGCGATCTGTCGGATGACGAGAAGGCGCTGAAGGCGACAAGCCTCGCCGAGAAGTTCTACAAGCATCTCGCCAGGCTGGAGGAGAAATTGCAGGTGATCGTCATCGAAAACTCCGACCCGCCGGCCGCGATCGAGGGCTTGGCGTACATCGAGGCCTTCACCGGTCTGGACGGCGACGGACGCAGTGGGCTTCTTGCCCGCCATGCCGGTTGACCGTGTATGCGGCCGTCCCCTCACTCAGCGATTCAACCGCGTGACTTCAACAACGGTGGTCGAAAACCCGGAAACGGTGCATAGCCGCCGCTCGCGGTTCCGGGGCCGGTGACCGCAACCGGCCAACAGCGGTCGTTCGTCACCTTGCATTCCAACCTTACTTCCCGTCAGGAAAATTGATGTTCGGTGTTTTTAAATCCAAACCGAGCAAATCAAGGATGGGTTTCTTCGGGGCGACCATGAAAGTGGACCGCGGCACGAACGCTGACTTGGCACCCGCGGCAATAGGTGCGTACGTCACTGCATTCGCAGCAGCTGCGAACGAAGAAATCGCCATCAGCTTGATTCGCGAAAGGCTCGCCGGCCTAGCAGGCTGCTGAAATACTCATCCGCTTGCGGCGTCCGACCCTCTGTCGAATGAGACGGCAGAGGGTCGCTTTTCGCATGGCAGGTTCTGCGGTATCTGCATCAAGCCTTTTGGCCGCCCACACGCACTGCGCGGCCCGTTTTCACCGACCTACACGCGCTGCGCGCGCACCTGCCCCAGCGTTCGCATGCGCGTGAGGTTGTAGGCGCTCATCGTCAGCACGAACATCTGGTCCACCCGCTCAAGGCCTCGCACCGCCACCTGGCGCATGCGCCCCACCGTCTTGGCCCAGCCGAAGCCCTGTTCGATGAGCTTGCGCTTTTGCTGGGAGATCGCATAACCCGGACTACCTGCAATGACATCGGATACCGCAGAGCGCCTGCCCGAAGTGTTCTGTGCCACATGCGGCGTCACCCCCATGTCCAGGCACTCCTTGACGAACTCCCTGGCGTCGTAGCCCTTGTC
>NZ_JBQUYR010000026.1:0-23832 GCF_056314265.1 Pseudacidovorax sp. DMC4
GCCGCGGCAGCCACGTCGGCCGGCCTCGCGCCCTCTCCGACGATCAGCTCGACGCGCTGCTGCTCGAGCTGCAGCACGAGCCCCTGGAGCAGGTCGCGCAGCGCATGGGCGTGCATCCGCGCACCTTGCAGCGGTACATGAAGTCGGCCGACGCCGATCCCACGCATATCGGGCAGGCACACGCACCGGCGTGCGGCCGACCTCGATCTGTCGACGCCGACCACACGGCCGATCAGCGGCCCAACGCATGACGCGCACGCCTCGCAGCGCGAGACCACATCTTCGGCGCCGCGGCCTTTCAGGGCGCTGGCGCAGGTGAGAGGCGGCCCGCTGCCTCGCAACCAAGCGGACGGCACGAGGAGGTTCGGGAGCCTCGACCTACTGGCGCCCCAAGGCTTGTCCTACGAGCAAAGGTCCCGGTGGCCCTCACACTGCCCGGCTTTACCTGCACGACCGCGTACAGGCTCCGTATCCCACACAGGCCACCATGAACGAAACACCCGACCCCCGATTTGCTGCATGGATGCGGGCCGAGCGCGACACGTACGAAGCCATCCACCAGTTGCAGCAGAGCACGCAGGGGGGTCGGCGGATCGTCAAGGCAGAGGCCATGGCCCGGATCTCCGCACTGAGGCGCGAGGCCGACCGGCGCTTGGCAGAGTTGTCCGGGATGGAGCCGCCGCTGGCGCGTGTCGAGCCCCGGCCCAGCGCAGAGTTGGGACAACGGCCGTTCACCCGGCCCGCCCCCGCAACCGCCCTGGGCTACAAGCACTAGCCGGACTTCCGCTCACCGCTCATACATGGCGCCGAGGCCCGGCCTGCGTGGCGGTGCCTTCGGCGGTCTGCGCATCCGCACGCGCATGCAGCGCCTCGATGGTGTGGCAGTAACTGTCCTGACCGTCACAGCGGTCGCGCAGCGTCTTCAGGTCCTGCTCCAACGATCGAAGCTCCGCGATGCGCTCGCGCACATGGCCCAGGTGCGCGTTGAGCACGTCGCAGGCCGCGCTGCAGTCGGCCTTGCTGCGCAGGTCCAGTGACAGCAGCGCACGCACCTCGTCCAGCGACATGTCCATGGCCCGGCACATGCGGATGAAGCGCAGGCGGTGCACGTCGTCGGCGCTGTAGAGCCGGTAGCCGTTGTCGGCCCGCTGCTCCGCGCCGAGCAGACCCTCCTTTTCGTAATAGCGGATGTTGGCGGCGCTGACGCCCGAGCGACTGGCTGCCTCGCCGATGCGCAGATGGGGGCTTGCAGAAGGCATGCTTGACCTTGAAGTGGCTTGAAGGTTTTCAATGCTGGCACGAAAGCGAAAACCCGATGACGAGCCGCCCTTCCCCCTCCCTCGCCGGCGAGCCGGCGCACCGCCACCACACGCCGCACACCCACGCCACCGAGCCGGTCGCCCCGCCCGCAGCGCCGCGCACGCTGCGCATTGCCGCGGGTTGCGGTACCGGCTGCGGATGCGGCGCCCCCGCGCCTGCGGTCGCCGCGACATCCCCGTCGCACCGCCAAGCCGACCACGGTCACGGCGATGGTCACGCCCATGACCATGACAGTGCCCACGCGCACACGCATGCGCACGAGGCCGGTGATGGGCACGACCACGGCCCCCTGCCCGGTCCAGCCCGCATCGCCGCCGCCCTCGGCGTCGCCATCGCAGCCGAGCTGAGCCACCTGTTGCTGCCCGACGCCCTGGCATGGCGCATCGCCGGCATGGCGCTGGCCGCCGTGGCCATCGCGCTGGCCGGCACGGGCATCTACCTGAGCGGCCTGCGCGCCCTGATGCGTGGACGCCTGGGCATCGACACGCTCATGGCCGTGGCGGTAACGGGCGCCTTTCTGATCGGCCAATGGCCCGAGGCGGCCATGGTGATGGCGCTGTATGCGCTGGCCGAACTGATCGAGCACAAGGCGGCCGACCGCGCGCGCAACGCGATCTCGGGCCTCATGGCGCTGGCGCCCGACGAGGCCGAGGTGCAGGCCGCCGACGGCAGCTGGCAGCGCGTGCCCGCCGCCAGCGTGCCCCTGGATGCCATCGTGCGCATCCGCCCCGGCGAGCGCGTGCCGCTGGACGGCCAGGTGAGCGCCGGCCGCAGCACCATCGACCAGGCGAGCGTGACCGGTGAAAGCATCCCGGTCGACAAGACCGTCGGCGACCCGGTGTTCGCCGCCACCGTCAACCAGGGCGGCGAGCTGCAGGTGCGCGTGACGGCCGTGGCCGGACAGACCACGCTGGACCGCATCATCGAAGCCGTCGAGCAGGCGCAGGAGTCGCGCGCGCCCACGCAGCGCTTCGTCGAGCGCTTCGCCGCCATCTACACGCCGGCGGTGTTCATCGCCGCCGTGGCCGTGGCCGTGCTGCCACCCTTGCTGCTGGACTGGGCCTGGCTCGACGCCATCTACAAGGCGCTGGTGCTGCTGGTCATCGCCTGCCCATGCGCGCTGGTGATCTCCACGCCGGTGACGGTGGTCAGCGGCCTGACGGCGGCCGCGCGCCGCGGCATCCTCATCAAGGGCGGCACGCACCTCGAAGGCGCGCGGCGGCTCCGGGCCATCGCG
The DNA here is from genome assembly GCF_056314265.1 of Pseudacidovorax sp. DMC4. NCBI lineage: Bacteria > Pseudomonadati > Pseudomonadota > Betaproteobacteria > Burkholderiales > Comamonadaceae > Pseudacidovorax > Pseudacidovorax sp. DMC4. The sequence goes on from NZ_JBQUYR010000026.1 coordinate 2,558, forward strand.
CTCGACAAGACCGGCACGCTGACCCAGGGCAAGCCGGTGCTGGTGCACTGGCAGCCCTGGGGCGATGCAGATCCTGCGCATGTGCAACGCGCCGCCTCGGCCCTGGCGGGCCGCTCGGACCATCCGGTCTCGCTCGCCATTGCCAAGGGCCTCACCACGACCGAGGCGATACCCGGTGTCGACAGCTTCGAAGCGCTGGCCGGGCGCGGCGTCCGGGGCGTGGTCGACGGACTGCCGCTGGTGCTCGCCAACCACCGCCTGATCGAGGAGCAAGGCCTGTGCAGCCCGGCGCTGGAAGCCCTGCTGGCCGAGCACGAGGCACAGGGCCGCACCCTGACCCTGCTGGCCGGAGAACATGCGGTCCTCGGCGTCTTCGCCGTGGCGGACACGCTCAAGGCCGGCTCCAGGGAAGCGGTGGCACGCCTGAAGCGCCTGGGCGTCACGCCCGTGATGCTGACGGGCGACAACCCCAGCACCGCCCGCGCCGTGGCCGATCAGGTCGGCATCACGGATGCCCGCGGCGGCCTGCTGCCCCAGGACAAGCTGGCCGCCATTCGCGACCTTCAACAGCGCCACGGCGTCATCGCCATGGCGGGCGATGGCATCAACGATGCGCCCGCCATGGCCCAGGCCGACATCGGCTTCGCCATGGGGGCGGCCGGCACGGACATCGCCATGGAGACGGCCGACGTGGTCATCATGAACGACGACCTGGGCCGCATCGCCGACACCGTGGCACTGTCGCGCCGCACGCATGCGCTGCTCTGGCAGAACATCGCGCTGGCCCTGGGTATCAAGGCCGTGTTCTTCGCGCTGGCCATCGCCGGGCAGGCCACCATGTGGATGGCCGTGTTCGCCGACATGGGCGCCAGCCTGCTGGTGGTGGCCAACGGGCTGCGGCTGCTGCGCGGTCTGCCCGGGCGCTGACCAGTACGGGAGTTCTCAGCCGGCCATGGCCCGGCAGGCGCCGGCGCAGTCGCGGCAGGCCTTGGCACAGGCCTGGCAGTGGTCGGCCTCGTGCTGGGCGCACTCCGTAGCGCAGGCATCGCACAGGCGGGCACAGAGCGCGCAGATGGCCGCCGCATGCTCGCTGCCGCGGGCCAGCGCCGCCGCGGCGAACTGGCAGGCCGCGGCGCAGTCCATGTCCAGACGGATGCAGCCGGCCATGGCGCCCGGATCGGGCTCACGCAGGCAGGCCGCCGCGCAATGGCTGCAGGCCACGGCACAGGCGTTGCAGGCGTCGATGCAGTCCTGGTGATCGATGGGGGTCATCGCAATGTTCCTTTCATTGGGTGAGGGCAAGCGGCTTGCCGGGTGATCCAAGCCTGCGACGGCGTGCACATCGCGATGTCGGACGATGGTGCATGAGGCTGCGAGGGCAAGGCTGGCTCCGCAGCGATGCATTGGCGCCCCTGCGGGGCGTCAAGGCCCGCGCTGGCGTGCACTCCTAGAATGCCGCCCGTGCGCCTCTTCGTCCTGGTCCTTGCCCTCGTCCTGCTGCCCTTGCGCGGCTGGATCGGTGGCGCCATGGCGGTGGAGGTCACGGCCGCGGCGCCGTCCGCACATGCCGCCCACACGGCCAATCCGATGCCGGCGCCGCAACACATGCCGGCGATGGCGGCAGCCCCAGCGCAGCCAACGGCGCACTGCCATGAGCATGCTGCGGATGAAGAACACGGCATGCAAGAAGCATCGCCCCACGTCGCCAGCGCCCCTTCCGTGGCGCACCATGGCGACGACAGCGGCACCGCACACGACCATGGCCACTGCGGCCTCTGCCAGATATGCCATTCGGTGGCGATGACCGACGCGGCATCTGAAGCCCCTGTCGCGCCGCCCGCACGCGTGCAACCCCGCAGCAGCGCCCCGCACTTCGCGAGCGCCCTGCTCGCGCAGGCCGACAAGCCGCCCATTTCCTGAACGTCCTGCCCGTAGTCCGTCCGCCGCAGCCGTCCTGACGCGCCGCGGTGCCGATGCATTGCTTCAAGGAGCGTTCTCTTGTCCACCCCTCTCGTCCCGCGCAGCGTGCGCGGGCTGCCGCTGCGCCGTCGCCACGACGAAGCGCCGCCGATTCCCCATCTTTCCGTCGCGGCGCCGCCCGCCATCTTGCGCCGTGCGTGCCACATGGCCCTGGCAGGCCTCGCCGTGCTGCTCGCCGGCTGCGCCAGCCTGTCGCCCGAGGGCGATGCACCGCAGGCGCTTTCGCTGGTGCAGGGCCAGCCGCTCGTGGGCGACGCCCGGCCCCAGCGTCGGCCCGACACCGCATCTGCGGCGCAGGCGGAGACGCTGCTGGCCGGCCCGCTCGACCAGCAGGCGGCCGTGCGCATCGCCCTGGCCCAGAGCCCCCGCATGCAGGCGGCTTTCGCGGCCCTGCAGCTGTCCGACGCCGAACGGGCGGAAGCAGCCACGCTGCCCAACCCCGTGTTCTCCTTCAGCCGGCTGCGCGAGGGCCGCGAACTGGAGCTGGACCGCCTGATCAGCTTCAACGTGGTGGGCCTGCTCACCCTGCCCTGGCGCGCCCGCTGGGCCGGCCAGCAGCAGGAGGCGGCCCGGCTCGATGCGGCGCAGGCGGTGCTGCAGTTGGCGGCCGACACCCGTCGCGCCTGGCTGCGCGCCGTCGCCGACCGGCAGAGCGCCGTCTACCTGCGCGACGTGCGCGATGCCGCCGAAGCCGGCGCGACGCTGGCCCAGCGCATGCAGAAGGCGGGCAACTGGCCCGCCCTGCAGGCCGCACGCGAGCAATTGCAGCAGGCCGACGCACAGGCGCAGTTGGCCCGCGCCGAGCAGGCCGCCACCGCCAGCCGCGAGGCCCTGGTCCGCCTGCTCGGGCTCGATGGCGCACAGGCCGCGCGGCTCACGATGCCCGACCGCCTGCCCGACCTGCCCGCCTCGCTGCCCGGCGATGCCGACCTGCAGGCGCAGGCCCTGCGCGATCGTCTGGACCTCCGCGCCGCCCGCGCCGACGCCGCAGCCATTGCCGAGGCCCAGCGCCTGACACGCGCTACCCGTTTCGTCGACGTGATGGAACTGGGCGTCGCCCGCAACACCACCTTCACCAACGACATCGACCGGGGCCGCAGCACGCAACGCGGCTGGGAGATCGGCCTGCCGATCCCGCTCTTCGACTTCGGCCAGGCACGCAGTGCGCAGGCCGAGGCACGTTACCTGCAGGCCGCCGCCCGCGTGCGTGGCGTGGCGCTGGCCGCGGCGAGCGAAGTGCGCGAAGCCGAGGCCGCCCGCCGGCATGCGTGGCAGATCGCGCATCGCTACCAGGCCGAGGTGCTGCCGCTGCAGCGCCAGGTCAACGACGAGATGGTGCTGCGCTACAACGCCATGGGCGCCAGCGTCTGGCAATTGCTGGCCGAAGCCCGCGCCAGTGCGCGAACGGTGGATGCGGCCATGCAGGCCCAGCGCGACTTCTGGCTCGCCGAGGTGGATCTGCAGATGGCGCTGACCGGCAGTTCGCCCGCCGGCCTCTCGGCCCTGCGCGGTGCAGGGACGGGCCCAGCCCTCGCCAGCACGACCAACGAAGGAGGCCACTGATGGACCGCCGACACTTCTTCTCCGGCATGCTGGCCGGCGCCGCCGCCGGTGCCGTCAGTCGGGTGGCCCTGGCCGCCGTGCCCGAGGCCGCGCAGCAGACCGGCCCCGCCACCGCGCCGCCGCTCCTGCCGCCGGATGGCCGGCCCTACGACCCGGTCATCACCCTCAACGGCTGGAGCCTGCCCTGGCGCATGAAGAACGGCGTCAAGGAGTTTCACCTCGTCGCCGAGCCCGTGGTGCGCGAGATGGCACCGGGCTTCAAGGTCAACATGTGGGGCTACAACGGCCAGTCACCCGGCCCCACCATCGAGGTGGTCGAAGGCGACCGGGTGCGCATCTTCGTCACCAACCGCCTGCCCGAACACACCACCGTGCATTGGCATGGACAGCGGGTGCCCAACGGCATGGACGGTGTCGGCGGCATCACGCAGCCGCACATCCCGCCGGGCAAGACCTTCGTCTACGAGTTCACCGCGCGCCGCCCCGGCACCTTCATGTACCACCCGCATGCGGACGAGATGGTGCAGATGGCCATGGGCATGATGGGCTTTTGGGTGACGCACCCCAAGGTGCGCAGCCATCCGCAGATTGTCCGCGTGCAGCGCGACTTCTGCTTCCTGCTCGGCAGCTTCGACGTCGAGCCCGGCAGCGCCACGCCCAAGGTCAACACCATGACCGACTTCAACACCTGGGCCTTCAACAGCCGCGTGTTCCCAGGTATCGACCCGCTCTGCGTACGCCAGGGCGACCGGGTGCGCATCCGCGTGGGCAACCTCACCATGACCAACCACCCCATCCATGTGCATGGCCACGAATTCGAGGTCACCGGCACCGATGGCGGCGCCGTGCCGCGCAGCGCCCGCTGGCCCGAGGTGACCACCGATGTCGCCGTCGGCCAGATGCGCCAGATCGAGTTCATCGCCGACGAGGAAGGCGACTGGGCCCTGCACTGCCACAAGAGCCACCACACCATGGGCCCCATGGGCCACGACGTGCCCACCATGATTGGCGTGGACCATCGCGGCGTCGCGGACACCATCCGCCGGCTGGTTCCCGATTACATGGTGATGGGCGACAAGGGCATGGCCGAGATGGGCTCGATGGAGATGCCCCTGCCCGACAACACCCTGCCCATGATGACCGGCCGCGGCCCGTTCGGTCCCGCGGAGATGGGGGGCATGTTCACGTTGCTGAAGGTGCGGCGCGACCAGGCGCCGGGGGACTTCCGTGACCCGGGCTGGTTCAGGCATCCGCCGGGCAGCGTGGCGCATGAGGTCGAAGCGGGGCAGGCGCCTGCGGCGGTGAGCCGAGCCGGCCCGGCAGACGCCGTGGCTTCAGGCACGACCGATGCCGCACCCGCCTCCGTCCGTAAGCCCAGTGGCCATGACCACCACTGACAAGGGCACCGCCGCCTGAGGCTCGATTGCCGACGCCAACGAAAGCTGGTACGTCACGTACCTCATCTTTCCCGACTCTGCCGCGCCCGGCGTTTCCCCGAACCGGAAGGGCATACATCGCCCAGCGCATGACAGAGCCACCGATTCGATTCAGAAGGACCCAACCATGAACAAGAGAAGCTTCCTCACCCTGCTTTTACCCACCGCGGGCATCCTGCTGGCCTCCCCCGCCACCTTCGCGCAAACCGACGCACCGCTGCCCCAGGTCGAAGGCGAAGTCCGCCGCGTCGATGCCGCCCAGGGCCGCATCACCCTGCGCCACGGTGACATTCCCAACCTCGACATGGGCGCGATGACCATGGTCTTCCGCGTCCGCGACCCGGCGCTGTTGAAGGAGGTGAAGGCGGGCGACAAGGTGCGCTTCACGGCGCAGATGGTCGACGGGCAACTGACCGTGCTGTCGCTCACGGTTGCGCACTGAGCGGCCGATTGGAAAGGACTGGAAAAAGTCTATATTCAGTCCTCTTTCCCGGGAGCCGCGAATGCGCTTTTCGACGCAAGTCAAACCGATCAGCTACCTCAAGGCCAACGCGGCTGAAGTGCTGGACACGCTCGCGCAGCGGCGCGAGCCGCTGGTCATCACCCAGAACGGCGAAGCCCGCGCCGTGATCCAGGACGTGGCCTCCTTCGAAGAGACCCAGGAAACCCTCGCCCTGCTCAAGCTGCTGGCCCTGGGCCAGCAGGATGTGGAGGCCGGGCACCTCAAGTCGCTGGCCGATGTGGTGCAGCAGCTTCGCAGCAAGCATTCCGCCAGCGAATGACGAGGGCGAAGGGCTTTCAGGTCATGCTGACCCGCGGTGCGGAGCAGGACCTGGAATCGCTCTACGACTACGTGGCCGAGGCCGAAAGCGTCGCCAACGCCCGTCGCCTGCTGGACCGCATCACAGCGACCCTCGATGGCCTGGCCCATCTGCCGGAGCGCGGCAGTCACCCCAGAGAACTGCTGAGCCTGGGCATCAAGGCTTACCGGCAGGTCCTGCTCAAGCCCTATCGCATCGTGTACCAAGTGCTGGCCCACCGGGTCGTGGTCCACCTGATCGCCGACGGGCGGCGGGACATGCAGACCCTGCTCGCACGCCGGCTGCTGGGTCGGTGATAGCGCGACTGATCGGCTTTGTTTTCAGCCGACCCGGATGGCTTTCAGGCCATCCCGCCATTCACAGAAATGACCTGCCCCGTGATGTACCCCGCCTCCGCGCTGGCCAGAAAGCCGGCCAGAGCAGCGACCTCTTCGGGCCGGCCGGCGCGCTGGGCCGGCACCATCTGCTTGACCATCGCGGGGTCGAAGGCGGCGTCGGCCATGGGCGAGGCGATGACGCCCGGGGCGATGGCGTTGACGGTCACGCCGCGCGAGGCCACTTCCATCGACAGCGCCTTGGTCGCGCTGTTGAGGGCGCCCTTGGCCGCCGCATAGTTGACCTGGCCGCGGTTGCCCATGATCGCCGCCACCGACGAGATGTTCAGGATGCGGCCCCAGCGCGTGCGCAGCATGGGCAGCAGCAGCGGCTGGGTGACGCGGAAGAAGCCGTTGAGCGACACGTCGATGACGCGGTGCCACTGATCGGGCCGCATGCCGGGCATCACGGCATCGTCATGGATGCCCGCGTTGTTGACCAGCACCTGCACCGGTCCGGCCTCCAGCATGCGGGCGCAGGCTGCCGCCGTGGCTTCGTCGTCGGTCAGGTCGAAGACGTGGCATTCGGCCTGGCCGCCGGCCCCGGCGATGCGCGCGGCCAGGGCCTCGATGGCCTCGCGGCGGCCGTTGGCATGCAGCAGCACGGTGGCGCCGTCGCGCGCCAGGCGCTCGGCGATGGCACCGCCCAGGGCGCCGCTGGCACCGGTGACGAGCGCGCGCTTGTTCTGAAGGGTCATGGGGAAGTACCTCCGTCGGTGACGGTGTCACGGACACCGGTCGTGATGGCCGGGCAGGCGCTCAGGGCGCGGCGTCCGGCAAGGGCGTGTTGAGAACGACCACCGCGCGGCCATCCGCCACCGGTGCGCCAGCCGCATCGAGCACGCGGAAGGCATAGAGCACCTGCTGCGCATCGCCCGACAGGCGTTCGGCATGCAGGTGCAGCGGCGCGGGCGCATCGTCGAAGCGGGCGCGATGCAGGCGCACGTTGCGGGTGCTGGCCAGGTAGCCGGCCGCGGGCGGCCCGTCCCCCGTGCTCAGCAGGCCACCATGCAGCGCCATGGCCTGCGCCGCGAACTCGATGGCGCAGGGGGCGAGCAGGCCCGAGGCGGTGCGCATCGGATTGGAAGGGTCCGCATGGGTGGTGGTCGTGCAATGGATGGACTGCGCATCCCAGGCTTCGAGCCGGTCGAGCAGGCACATGCTGCCCGCGTGGGGAATGCGCGCGGCGATGCCGCTGCGGTCGAGGGTGGAGGGCGCGGTCATGGCAGGTCCGAGATCAGCAGCACATTGGCAAAGGGCGTGCCCTGGCTCATGGGCATGGGCTGCACCGCGAAGCCCAGGCGCTGCAGCAACGCGATCCACTCGTCCAGCGTGCGGCCCCAGGTGGGCGAGACCTTGTGGCCGCGGATGCGCGTCACGGTGCGATCCACCCACTGGCTGATCGCGAAGCCACGGCGGCTGGCGGCATCGCCGACGCGCAGCAGCAGGCGACCGGGCAGGCCGTCACGCTGCGCAGCGCCGGCGGCCAGCGCGTCGCGCACCCGCACGAGCACGCCTTCCTGCGCGGCATGGTCCACATAGTGCAGCACGTCGAGGATCACGACCACGTCGCAGGCCGGAAAGTCGGCCTCGCACATGTTGCCGCAGACGACGGTGGGCGTGGGCCGGATGTGGCCGACCGAGCACCGTGCCCGTTCCACGTCGCGGGGCATCAGCTCGATGCCGGTGTAGCGGGCATCGGACGGCAGCGGCGCCCAGGCGGCGGGCCATCGGCCCTCGGCGCGCATCGCCTGGGCGGTGTGCAGCACGTTGGCGAACAGGCTCTGGCCCGAGCCGATGTCCAGCATGCGCGGCCGGCCGTCTCCGATCAGGCCCCGCTCGACGATGCCGCGGAATACCGGGTCATGGCCCAGCTTGCCGCGTGCGAAATGCCAGGCGAAGTTGCCGCCCTGGCGGTAGGGCTCGGTGGCGCGGGCGTGGAGGTCGCGCCAGGCGGCGTCGGGGGTGGGCGAATTCGAGTTCACAGGTGGGTCGTCCTGGCGCCCTCTCCCCTTGCGGGAAAGGGGAAAAGGCGGGAAAGGTCTGGCGCGCGGCGCGGCTCACGCATGGCCGAGCGCATGAGGCAAGGTCACGGCGTGCAGGCCATCACGCTCGAGGCGCTCCAGCAGCGGCGGCAGCACATCCAGGATCACCGGCCGCCCGCTGGGCGCCAGCGCCGCATGGCCGTCATGCAGGAGAAGAATGTCGCCGGCGCGCAGGCCGCGGGTGAGGCGAGCCATCACGCGCGCGGGGTCGCGCTCGCGGGTGTCGAAGCCGCGGCGGGTCCAACTCACCAGCTCCAGGCCGAGGCGATGCAGCACCGGGGCGAGGAAGGGATTGCGCAGGCCTGCGGGCGCACGAAAGCAGGTCGGCCGCTGGCCGATGACGGCCTCGATCATCTGCTGCGCGCGTTCGATCTCGGCATGGAAGCCGCGCGGCCCCAGCACCGAGAAGTTGTGCCGGTGCCGCGCCGTGTGGTTCTGGATGCTGTGGCCACGGGCCACGATCTCGCGCGCCAATGCCGGATGCGCCTGTACCCGTTCGGCGATGCAGAAGAAGGTGGCCTTCTGACCGTGGGCGTCGAGCAGGTCGAGCACGGCCGGCGTCACCGCGGGCTCGGGCCCGTCGTCGATGGTCAGCGCCACTTCGTTTCGCGCTTCGGCGGCGGCAGGCAGGCGCAGCGTGTTCTGGCCGAGCCAGCGGCTGCGCGGCGTCAGGCCGATGGCGGTGATGGCCGCATGGTTGAGCACCACGGCGCCAAGCGCCCAGGGCCAGGCACCCGGCACGAGCAGGCTCGCCCCCAACGCGCCCGCATGCAGCACCGCACTGCCCTTGAGGAAGGGCGTGGGCTGCCAGCGGCCGGCCAGGGCGCTCATGCCTTCGCCGTCCGGGCAAAGGCGGCCGACAGCAGCAGCGCCAGCAGTGCGCCGGGCGCCACCACCTGTCCGATGGACGCCAGCGAGGGGATGTCGGAGATGGCGATCAGCGTGAAGGAGATCACCGTCGTCAGGTTGGCCAGCATCAGCGAGGCCAGCGTGTCCTCGTCGGCATGGCCGGTCTCGCGCAGCTGGTCGAAGAAGAGCGCGTAGTTGGAGCCCACGGCCACCACCAGCAGCAGGCCCACCAGATGCAGGATGGACAGCGCCATGCCCATGGCCGCCATCGCACCCAGCGTGAGCGCCACGGCGGCGGCCAGCGGCTGGCACACGGCCAGCAGGCGTCGGCCCGAGCGCAGCCAGGCGCCCAGCAGCAGCACCACGGCCAGCGCGCCCAGGCCCACCTGCACGAAGGCCTCGTGCAGGTAGCGCTTGTAGAGCGCACCCAGTTCCTCGCCGACCTCGGCCACCGACACGCCCGGCAGCCCCTGCAGGGCGGCGACGACGTCTGCATGCTTGAACTGCGGGCCGGGGTGCAGCGAGATCATGGCGGCCCAGCCGCCACCCGGTCGCTCGAACAGCAGCGCGTCGACCACGGCGCCCAATGGACCCTGGCGTGCGTCCTCGCGGCTGATCAGCGGCGCGGCACGCGCCGCCTCGACCTGGGTCACGAAAGGTGCCAGGCGGTCGGCCGCGATCGGCAGGCCCGCCGTGGCTTCCTCCAGCCGGGCACGCAGCGTGGTGGCGTCGGGCAGGGCCTCGCGCCGCTGCATCTGCAGCGCCTGGCTGGGCAGGATGCGGGCCACGCTGTCGTAGCCCAACAGCGCGCCGCGCTCCACCAGCGGGTCGAGCCGCGCGCCGGCCGCCTCGGCCTGGCGCAGCGCCGCTTCGACGGTGTCGCCATAGGCCACCACCAGCGTGGCGCCGTCGCTGGCGCCGATGTCGCCGCGCAGTTGCTCGTCCAGCGCCTGCGATTCGCGCGAGACCGGGCTCATCGAGCTCAAGCCGGCGCGCCAGAGCTGGTCGCCTTGCCACAGCACCAGCGCGAAGCCGGCGACGGCCAGGGCCATCAGTGGCAGCCGCAGCCGCGGCAGTCCGCGCACGATGGCGCCGGCCGCGTGCGCCATGTAGCGGCGCAGGCCTCGGCCGCTGGCGCCCTGCGGCGCCAGCACCGGCAGCAGGAAGCGCGTGGCCACGGCCGCGGCCACCAGTCCGGCGATGGAGAACACGCCCAGCTGCGCCAGTCCCGGAAAGCCCGAGAACACCAGCGCCGCAAAGCCCGCCACCGAGGTCAGCAGGCCCAGCCGCACCGTGGGCCAGTGCAGGTCGCGCCAGCGTTGCCAGCCGGCCTGGGCCGGTCCCTCGCCCGCCACCTGGCGGGCCTGGATCAGGTAATAGATGGCGTAGTCCACCGTCTCGCCGATCAGCGTGCTGCCGAAGCCCAGCGTCAGCCCATGCACGCCGCCGAAGACCAGGCTGACGGCGGCCGTGCCCACCACCACGCCGGTGGCCACCGGCAGCATGGCGATGGCCAGCGCACGCAGCGCACCGAAGGCCAGCAGCAGCAGGCCGCTGACCACGATGGCACCCACCACCGCCAGGTGGACGGCCTCGCGCTTGATGCTGTCGCGGCTCTGCACCGAGAACACGGCCGTGCCGCTCATCAGCAGGCGCGTGTCGGTGGCGCCCACCTCGGCGGCGGCCTGGGCGAAGTCGGCCTGGATGGTGGCGATGGCCTGCGCCTGGGCGTCCAGGTCGCCGCCGGCGGCGCGGGTGCTGGCCAGCAGCAGCGCGCGCGGCGCCTCGCGCGCCGCCCACACGCCGTCGACGCTGCGCGGCGCGGTGGCCGGAATCAGCGTCTCGGCCATGCGGGCGGATTCGCCCGTGGGGTCGCGCTCCAGCAGCGGCTTGAACGCATTGCCGCCCGGCGTGCCCAGCAGCGAGAGCGTGTCGAGGATGGCGTTGCGCAGCCCTTCCACCGTAAAGTGCTCGGGCGTGACCGCGGGCGAGAGCTGGTAGCGCCGGTCGAAGACCCAGGTGCCGGCATCGCGCCATTCGCTCTGGTCGCCGTTCTGCACCTGGTCGAACAGGCCGCTCTTGCGCAGGCGCTGGCCCAGTTCGCGCGAGACGGCCGCGCGCTGCGCCTCGTCGCGTCCGCCCTCGATGCCGATGAACAGCGTGCGCGAAGCGACGCCCGTCTGGATCTGCTCGATGAGCATGCGCTGGCGCGCGTCCGGATGGGCAGGCAGGAAGGCCGAAAGGTCGGCGTCGAACTTGGAGCGCGCGATGATGCCCACGCCGGCCGCCAGCACCAGCAGCCAGACGAGCACCACGGCCAGACGGCGCGCGGGCGAGAGGCCGGCATCGTGGGCCGGCGCGGCAGGAGGGCGGCGGCTCATGAACCGGCGGGCCCGGGCACGATGTTCATCACCGAGCGGTCGCCGCCGATGAATTCCATCTCGATGCCGCGCACGTCGCTGCCGATGCCCGACAGGCGCAGGCTGCGCACCTGGGCGGCCAGCGCGGGCAGCGTGGGCACCAGGTCGAGCGTCCAGGCCTTGGCATCGCCCTTCACATCGGCCTTGAAGTAGCGCAGCAGCGCCGGCGCGTTGCCGCTCAGGGTGCCGCGCATCGCTTCCATCATGCCCTGCAGCTCGGGCATGGCGTCCAGGCTCAGGGTGCGGGTGCGGCCGCCGCGCGAGAGGATGAGCACGTTGCCCTGCACCTCCATCGACTCCGGCCGCGGCGTGAGCGTGCGGCGCACCAGCTTGTCGGGTGCGGTGAAGCTGAGCACGCCGGCCGAGTCGAGCGGGCCGTCCAGGCCGCGCACATAGCGCTGCTCGGTGAAGCGGGCCTCGCCGCTGCGGCGCTGGGCCAGCAGGGCCATCAGCTCGTTGAGATCGAACGCCCAGGCAGGTGCCGCAAGCAGGCCGGCCAGGGCCAGCAGCAGGACGGCACGCAGGCGGCGCACGCCGGCCAGGGCCTCACGCACGCGGCGAATCTTCGAGCCAGAAGTCATGGAAATTGAACCAGTTGTGGGGATGGGCGCGGCACAGGTCTTCCAGGCGCCGCACATAGGCTTCGAGGGCATCGCGGATGCGGCGTTCCCGCTCGGCGGGATCGAGTCCGCGGGCGCGGCGCGGCGCTGGTGCGCCGGGCTCGGTGGTGCCACTTTCCGCCGCCGGTGCCGAGAAATCGGCCAGCGGCTCGAACACCACGCGGTAGCGGTTGCCGCCCAGGTACAGGCCCGCCATGAACACGGCCGGCCGGCGCAGCAGCGCGGCGAGGCGGAAGGGCCCGTCGTTGAACCAAGCCGGCTGGCCCAGGAAGTCGATCTGCACCCGGTTGCCGCGCTGGCCGCCGTCGTCCTCGCCCACGGCCAGGGTGCGATCGCCGAGCATGCCGGCCATGCGGCCGCTGTCCAGCCAGTCGCGCAGCTCCAGCATGGCGGCGGGCCGGCCCAGGGCGATGATGTGCGGCCGGTACTCGGGCAGGCTGATGGCGCCCAGCACGGCGTTGATGCGCCGCGCGTTGTCCGGGTACATCAGCATGGCCAGCCGCAGGTCGACCGGCGCCTCTGCCTGCTGCCGACAGGCCGACAGGGCCTCGAAACTGCCGATGTGCGCACCGACCAGGAAGGCGCCGCGACCCGCGCGCACATCGGCCTCCACGGCCTCGCCGCCCTGCACCTGCACGTCGAAGAGCGCCATGCGCCCGCGCAGGAAGTACACCCGGTCGAGCACCGTCGACGCGAAGTTGTGCAGCAGCCGGTAGCCGTCGCGCCAGCCCGCCTTCGGCCCGATGGCCCGCGCCAGGTAGCGCCGCACATGGCGACGCGGCGTGGGCGCGAAGAGCAGGAAGTACAGCGTGATCGGATGCAGGACCAGCCGCGTGAGCGGCCGGCCGCAGCGCAGCGCCATCCAGCAGATGAAGCGCAGCGCCAGGATGTTGCTGCGCTCGGGCGCGCGGGCCCAGTCGGTGCCGGGACGCAGGTCGTCGCCGAGGGCGCTCACGGGCGACCTCCGGCTTCGCCTGCGGTGCGGGCGCCCTCGCCCGGCAGCCAACGGCCGCTGGCAGCCACGGTGTCGCCCATGCGCACCTCGAAGCGCACGCCCGCGGCGGCGCCCGTCTCGGGCTGCAGGTCGAAGACCAGGTCGGCGCCCGGCCGCACCGGCGCCAGGAACTTGGCCGCCGCCAGCATCGGCGCATCGCCCAGGCGCGCGCGCAGCGAGGGCACGCCGCGCATCGCCTCCAGCAGTTCGGCGAGCAACAAGGCGCCCGGCAGCAGCGGCTGGCGGGGGAAATGGCCGGCAAAGGCGGGATGGTCCTCGGGCACGCGGTGCGACAGCCGGACCGGGCTGCCGTCCGCCGCCAATTGGGCGAGCGCGAATTCGCGCAGCTCCCGACGCGTCAACTTGCCGGTGCCCACGCGCGGCAGCGCCTGCACATGCACCACGCGGCGGGGCACGAACACCGGTTCGACGCGCTCGCGCAGGCCGGCGATGACCGTCGCGGCATCCACCGAGGGGGCCACCACGAAGGCCACCGGCCGCACCACGCCGTCGGCCACGTCGTCCGGCAGCCAGAAGGCGCCGTCCTCGACGCCAGGAATGCTGTTGAGATGGAAGTCGAGGTGGCCCAGCGACGTCCGCCGGCCCGCCACGTGCACGAGGTCGTTGGCCCGGCCCAGCAGGCGGAAGCGGCCATCGCCCAGCAGCTCCAGCAGGTCGGCCATGGGCGTGGGCGCGGGAATGAAGTCACCCGAGAAGACGAAGCGCTCGGCACCATCCGGGCCGGTCTCGGCCTGCACGCGGATGTCGCCCATCACCTCCCACACCTCGCTGCGCACCGGGCAACGGGTGGCGACCTGGCCGGTCTCGGTGCTGCCGTAGATCTCGACCATCACGCCGCCCGTGGCGCGCTCGGCCTGGGCCGCCAGTTGCGGCGACAGCGGCGCGGTGGCGGACAGCACCATGTCCACCGGCGGCACGTCCAGCCCGGACTGCAACAGCGTCTTGAGGTGGAAGGGCGTGGTGACCAGCGCGCGCGGTCGTGGCACCGATTCCAGCGCCTGCACGATGTCGGCCGGATAGAACGGGCGCCCGGCCTCGAAGGCCGGCCCGCCCAGCATGGCCAGCAGCGCCGAGGATTCGAGGCCGTAGCTGTGCTGCACCGGCACGGTGGCCACCAGCGTGAGGCCGTCCAGCGCGGGCAGATCGAGCAACTGGCACAGCCGCGGCACGGCGGCGGCCACGTCGCCCACCAGCGTGCCCCAGGTCTTGGCATGCGGCTGCGGCACGCCGGTGGAGCCCGAGGTGAGCAGGCTGGCCGCGTGGCGGTCGAGCGCGATGGCCGCCCAGTCGGGCATGGCGGCGAGCGGCGTGCGCGCCCCATCGGCGTCGACCTCGACGCGCTGCGCGAGGCCGGCGCCGTGGGGCTCGCCGGGATCGACCAGCGCGAAGGCCGCAGGATGCTCGGCGCAGACGCGTGCCAGGGTGTCCTGGCGCGCATCGGGCGGCAGGAGGCTGGCATGGCCCCGCAGCAGCGCCGCCGCCAGCCCGACGGAAAAGCGGTAGCGGTCGCCACACAGGTTGACGGCCGGGCCTTCGGCCGGAAGCTTCGCAGCAACGGCCTCGACATCGGCCAGCCAGGCCAGCGCACTGATTGGCCGGCCATGGCGCCAGGCCAGCGGCGCGCGCAGGTCGCGCGGGCCGAGCAGGTGGGACACGCTCATTGCTTGGCAGGCGCGTAGAAGGCGCGAACGGCATCGATCAGCCGCACGCGCTCGAACTCGGGATGCAGGCGGTAGCGCAGCAGGTATTCGCCGACGAACAGCGCACCGACGCCGATGGGCGTGACCACGTTGGAGAACAGTGACCAGTCCTCGAACGGCCGCAGCAGGTAGACAGCCAGCGACAGCACGCAGACCGCGCAGAAGTACACGGTCCATACGGCCGTCACGCGCGCCGTGTAGTGCCGCATGTCGGGCGTGAGCATATGGATGCGCTGCGCGAACTGCCCGATCAGCGAAAGCTGCCCCGCGCGCAGCGTGCCGCCGAACCAGCCGGCCAGCAGCGCGTTGATGCCCACGTGCTGCAGCACATAGAGCGGATTGGGATCGCCGGCATGGCCGCTCATGACCAGGGCCAGCCCGGCCAGGCCCAGCACGCCCACCAGGACCAGGCCGGCACGCCCCAGGTGCTGCCCCGCCAGACCCATGCCGGTGAGCCACAGCGGCACCAGCAGCACGACCACGGCCCAGGGCTCGGCCGCGTGGTAGACCATCATCCAGTGCGAGGCGCCGGCATAGGCCACGCCCACCAGCAGCATCAGCGCAATGCGCCAGGCGGGCATGCCCCTTACCCGGCCTTGTTGGCGGCGACGTGGGCCGCCAGCGCGCGCAGCGAGGCAAAGATCTGCTGGTTGCGCTCGTCGTCCGAGCGCAGCTGGAAGCCGTAGCGACGCGAGATCTCCAGCGCCACTTCAAGGATGTCGATGGAGTCCAGGCCCAGGCCGTCGCCGTACAGGGGCGCCTCGGGGTCGATGGACTCGGGGGCCACTTCGAGATTGAGGGCGCTCACCAGCAGTTCGGCCAGCTCGTTCTCGAGCGGAGTGCGGTCAAAAGAGGTGGTCGAGGACAAGAGGGGCTCCCGGATGTGTAGAGATGAACCGTCGGCCACAGCCCGTACGGCAAAAGAGAAAAATTATAGGAGTCGCCCCGATGGCCATGGCCACGGCCGGCGCGGCCGCGACACCCTGGCGCAGCCCTCCCCTTCGGTAGACTGCCGCGGTTTTTCGCCCTGATCCGGGAGTCTTATGGCCGATCCTCTGCTGCTGGCGCGCCACGGCGCCATCCAATGCTTCCTGCTGCCCGCCCTGGCCAATCGCCATGGCCTGATCACCGGGGCCACGGGCACCGGCAAGACCGTCACGCTGCAGACCCTGGCCGAGCGCCTGTCGGGCATCGGCGTGCCCGTCTTCATGGCCGACGTGAAGGGCGACCTGAGCGGCATCAGCCAGCCCGGCCGCATCGGCGAGCGGATGGCTGCCACGCTCAAGGAGCGCGGCATCGAGCTGCCCACGCCGCAGGCCTGCCCCGTGGCGCTGTGGGACGTCTTCGGCGAGCAGGGACATCCGGTACGGGCCACCATCTCCGACATGGGGCCGCTGCTGCTGGGCCGAATGCTGGACCTCAACGAGACCCAGGCCGGCGTGCTCAACCTGGTGTTCAAGATCGCCGACGACAGCGGCCTGCTGCTGCTCGACCTGAAGGACCTGCGGGCCATGCTGGCCCATGTGGGCGAGAACGCCAAGCAGTACACCACCAGCTACGGCAACATCAGCGCCGCCAGTGTGGGGGCCATCCAGCGCGGGCTGCTGGCCATCGAATCGCAGGGCGGCGACCGCTTCTTCGGCGAGCCGATGCTGGACATCCAGGACTTCATGCAGACGGTGGACGGCCGCGGCGTGGTCAACATCCTCGCGGCCGACAAGCTGATGAATGCGCCGCGCCTGTACGCCACCTTCCTGCTGTGGATGCTGTCGGAGCTGTTCGAGCAGTTGCCCGAGGTGGGCGACCTGGACAAGCCCAAGCTGGCCTTCTTCTTCGACGAGGCCCACCTGCTGTTCAAGGACGCGCCCAAGGCGCTAGTCGAGCGCATCGAACTGGTGGTGCGGCTGGTGCGCTCCAAGGGCGTGGGCGTGTACTTCGTGACGCAGAACCCGCTGGACATCCCGGACTCGGTGCTGGCCCAGCTCGGCAACCGGGTCCAGCACGCGCTGCGCGCCTTCACGCCGCGCGACCAGAAGGCCGTGCAGTCCGCCGCCAGCACCATGCGCCCCAAGCCGGGCCTGGACATCGGCCAGGCCATCACCGAACTGGCCGTCGGCGAGGCCTTGGTCAGCCTGCTGGATGAAAAGGGCCGGCCCGGCATCACCGAGCGGGTGTTCGTGCTGCCGCCCGCGGGCCAGATCGGGCCGGTGTCGCCGGAGCAGCGCCGCACGCTCATGAGCGGCTCGCTGGTGGCCGGCGTTTACGAGCAGGCGGTGGACCGCGAATCGGCCTACGAGAAGCTCAAGGGCCGCGCCGCGTCGGCACCGGACGCGCCGGCGACGGCCCGGCCCGACGGGACCGGCCCCGGCAGCGCTGCGGGCACGGGGGCAGGCGGAGGCAATGCAGGCCAGGCCGAGGGAAGCTTCCTGGACGATCTGCTCTTCGGGACGACCGGGCCGCGAGGCGGGCGCAAGGACGGTCTGGTGCAGACGCTGGCCAAGTCGGCGGTGCGCACGGTGGGCACCAATGTGGGCAAGGAAATCCTGCGCGGCGTGCTCGGCGGCATCTTCGGCGCCAAGAGCCGGCGCTGAGACTGCCACCGCAGCCTGCAGGGGCGCCGCCGCGTCACTGGCGCGGCAGCGCGCGGGCAAGGGACCGGCGCCCAACGCCAGCCCCTGCGGCGGCAGACGACCTCAGTAGGTCGGATAGCGCACGGCGTCTTCTTCGGCGTAGCGGCTGCGGCCGACCATGAAGCCGACCAGAACGGTGCCGCACACCACGCCCAACATGAATCCTGCAATGACCATCAACATGGCGCGTCTCCATTCGTTGTGAGGGAAGCCCTGGCGGCCGCCGTCGGACGCTCGCCGTGCTTCCTGACTGTGACGATACCGTGATCGTCCCTGCGCAGCGATGGGAGTTAACCCAGTGTTAGCAACTCCGACATGCCCGTCGGCCAAGGCCGCGCAGACGGGTCGGCGGCCACGCGCGGCTCGCCGATCTGGCGGTTCAGTCCGCCGTCATCGCGCAATGGGATGATGTGGAAGCGCTCCCTGTGCGGCCCATGCTCCCCTCCCCCAACACACCCTCCAAGCCTTCGCCGATCAGCTTCGGCCGCGCCCTGCTCTTCTGGCTCAAGCTGGGCTTCATCAGCTTCGGGGGGCCGGCCGGTCAGATCGCCATCATGCATGCCGAATTGGTGGAGCGCCGGCACTGGATCAGCGAGCGCCGCTTTCTGCATGCCCTCAACTACTGCATGCTGCTCCCCGGCCCCGAGGCACAGCAGCTGGCCACCTACCTGGGCTGGCTGATGCATCGCACCTGGGGCGGGATCGCGGCAGGCCTGCTGTTCGTGCTGCCTTCGCTGGTGCTGCTGATCGGACTGTCATGGGTGTACATGGCCTTCGGGCAGCAGCCGCTCGTCACCGCGATGTTCCACGGCATCAAGCCGGCGGTCACCGCCATCGTGCTGCAGGCGGGCTGGCGCCTGGCGGGCCGTGCGCTGCACAGCCGCCCGCTGATGGGCATCGCCGCGGCGGCCTTCATCGCGATGGCCGTGCTGCACCTGCCCTTCGTACTCGTGCTGACGCTCGCGGCACTGGCCGGGCATTGGGGCGGCCGGCGCTGGCCCGGGACTTTTCGAGGCCGGGGGGCCCATGCGGCTGCGGCGTCCGGCGATGTGCCGGGTCCCGCCGCCTGGATCGACGACCACAGCCCGCCCCCGGCGCACGCACGCTTCTCGCGCGGCCGGATGGTCCGCGTCGTGGCGGTGTGCGTCGCCCTCTGGAGTGCGGGCATGGCCGCCGCCATCGCCATTGGCGGAGTGCAGGGCACCCTGGCGCGCATGGGCTGGTTCTTCACCAAGGCGGCCTTCATGACCTTCGGCGGCGCTTACGCCGTCCTGCCCTATGTGTACCAGGCGGCCGTCGAGCACTACCACTGGCTCTCGGGCCCGCAGATGATCGACGGGTTGGCGCTGGGAGAGACCACGCCCGGCCCGTTGATCATGGTGGTGGCGTTCGTGGGCTTCGTGGGGGGCTGGAACCAGCTGGCACTGGGCCCGGACCTGCCTTTCCTGGGCGGCGCAGTGGCAGCGGTGGCCGTGAGCTTCTTCACCTTCCTGCCGTCGTTCCTGTTCATCCTGGCAGGTGGCCCGCTGGTGGAATCGACCCGCGACCGCCTGGGGCTGGCCGCGCCCATGGCGGCGATCACGGCTGCGGTCGTGGGCGTGATCGCGCAGTTGGCCCTGTTCTTTGCCGGCCATGTGCTGTGGCCCGAGGGACATGGCTTCGATACCGGGGCTGCGGTGCTGATGGTGCTCGCCGCCTTTGCGCTGATCCGGTTGAAGTGGGGCGTGATGCCGGTTCTGGCGGCAAGCGCGGCGGCAGGACTGGCGCTGCAGGTGCTGGCCTGAGCAGACGGCAACGCGGGCGATCTGATCGACGAGGGCGACCGTACAATCCTCGCCCGCCGCTCCAAAGCAGAAAGCCCGCACTGGGCGGGCTTTCTGAGCAGCTTGGTGACGACCACCAAGTGCTTCGTTTGGCTCCCAAGAGAACTGTCATTACGAACATCTACGTTCGCCTTGGCGTTGCCTTCTCGACTAGTACGAGACGCCAAGGCAAATCGTAAAGTTGCGCAACCGGCGATCCCTCAATAGAAAATCATCCGTTGCCCGCCATTTGATGTTTTCCGTTGATTTACGACAGCGGCGGGCAAACAGGCGGTCAAAACTAACGATTCAACGGCGCAGGAGCAAATTTTTCTTTTTGCTCCAGCATTATCCTCGCCATGGTGCCCGCAATGTAGCGCGGCGTGTCGTCGCTCACGCCTTTGCAAATAAGTTCAGTGCACGCGCTGTCCCTGAAAAGCATCGGGTCGCCGCCGCTCTGCCGAACCAGCGGCTCTGTGGAGGGTGCAAGATAGAACTGCATCACAACCTTGGGGGGCTCTGAGGGCTTCTCACCTTCCCGGTTCGCGTTCTCGTCACAGAATTGGAAGTTGTATTCCCAAAGCCAATCGATATCCGGCTGATCGGTCCTCACGATGCGAGGTATACCACGCAGCTTAGTCCCCATCAAAGACAAAGAAATTTCACCCTCGGAAACTTGGGGGACGATGGACTTATTTGACCAAGTCATGAAATAGCCGTTTAGCCATCTTGTCCAATTTTCTTTAGTGAGTTTTAAGTTATCCCATTCGCCATGTACCTCACTCACGCGGTTTTGAAGATCGGAAAATGTCCTTGGATCCATAAGTCATACTTTCCTATAAAAGAGATTTATTGTTACTGCAAAGCTTTAGCAAAAAAATAGATGGAAACGCTATATCTGCACTCGTCCATTCGGCTGATTTGCTGACTCTCGTATTCTTTAGAACACTCCCGTACGATCCCAAACGCCAAGTCAATATGTCTTCTCTTTGGAAGTCATGGCAGGCGCGAGCCAATAGGACCACGCCCCTTTCGCCCAGGCAGCGGTGTACAGCATGGCCAGCGCGAACATGCCCCACTGGCCTGCGCTCCAGGTAGACGCGAGGAAGAAGGGCTGGCTGACCAGCCCGAAGAGGCATGCCCATCGCGCCCAGCTGGGACGACGATCCTGCGACAGCCAGGCCGCGGCCGCGCCGCAGGCCAGGATCACGGCCTGATCAGCTCCCACGAGCCGATTCCACCGGGGCGAGCCAGCGTGCCGCGGCCGCGGCCGGCGCGAGCTGACGCAGATCCGCGTCGTGTGCCAGTTCGCGCGCAGTCGCCTCCAGTTCGAGGGGATCGACAGAGCGCCAGTGCTGCTGGAGACGGTGGGCGCAAGCCGCAATCCAGAGTTCGTCGTCGTGGTGTTCCATGAGCGCAGTCTAGCCATTAACACTGTATATTTCACCAGTGTTTTCGGAGATATTCATGATATGGAACCAAAGCAGTGGGGTGCTCTGCAAGATGCTCGGGCCGGAGGTGTCCGATGCGGCGCGGTTGCTGCCGCCGCCCGGCCCTGACCAGCCGAAGACCGCAACCGTCGAGATGGACACAGCCCGAACACGGCTGCGGCAGTGCGGTCTCGCACGTTCTCCAAACATGTAACAGGAACGGGCTAAATCAGCGGCCCCCCGCCCTTGCCCCACTGCGGAGACTGGCAAAAGGCGCAGTGGCTCGCAGGTGCTCCCCAGGGGCAGAGGGGCGCAGCCATGCCTGAACCTCGCAGTGGCGCACGTGCATGCGCACGGCCTGGCCCGGGCGGGGGTGGTCAGGCGCAGGGGGTGGGGGGTCGGCAAGGCGACCTCTTCGCCCCCGAAGGGGGGGGTGGGTACCTGGATGAATGCAATCCCGTAGAACTTCCCCAGGGGCCGTCGAGGACACGAAATTTCGCGAACTGGAGGAGATGGTCGGCCCTGCAAAATTCAGAGAGCCACCCAGCCGACGCGAGCGGCCCTGGCTTTGCCCACGCCCGAGGCCACTG
>NZ_JBQUYR010000027.1:0-18106 GCF_056314265.1 Pseudacidovorax sp. DMC4
GGCTACGAGACTCTCGAGTTGCGTGGTCCTGTCACCAGCTTCAATATCGAATACTGGGCTCCGTATGTTGAGCGGTCCTGGGCAGAGTTCGCGGCTAACCTGCCTTCACAACAGGATTTGATCACCATCGCCGAGCCCAGGGTCTTTGTGGGGGCCTTTGCTGCTTTTGAAGCGCCAAAGGCCGGCGTCAGCGAGCGGGAGCACGTCGCCACTGAGATGTTCAGTTATCTATCGGACGTGTGTAATGGGGTGCAGGAGGCAAAGGAGATCCGTTTGAAGGCCTTCAATGCGGCCCATGTGATGGGCCGTGAACTAGCTAGGCTGTTCAAGGGAAGCGAAATGCTTCCACGGTCTCTCCTCGCATCGCTTAACGGCTGCGCAAACCTGCTGGAGAACGAGGCTCCATACTGCCCCGACCCGCCTCGGGTAGTTGCGATGGCAAATACTCTTCGCGAGACCTTCGGATGCCTAATTGGTGGCGAAGCTCACGATGACAGGTTGCCTGGAGTCCCACGCATCCGTTGAGCGTTGGATTTGCGGTCCGCTCTGGACAAGACTAAAGGTCTGCTTTGGGCCCGAAGCGGAAGTAGCACTTTATCGGAAGCAGCCTTTCGAGGCCCCCGCGGAGTGTCTTTCGCGGGGTCCGCGTCGGAGGCGCTCAACGCCCCTCGGATGGGTCTGCGTCCATGGCCTTCTTGACCAGATGTGCCATCACTCGTTCTTCTCCACGCGAGCTGTTTTGCAAGGCCGCAACTGTGCCGCGCCTATCCGGCAAGGCCTCGTCTTGGCTCGCCTTCAGTTTTCCCTCAAGCCTGTCAATCGGGATCTCGATTCCGACGATGGCGCCCAGCAACTTGTCGATGTACGAAGCGGGAGCGTCGTCAACGCGCCACGGCGCCTCCTGCCTGGCCTCCTGAACATCAGTGAGCCTGTTCAACATATCCAGTAGCCACTCGCGCTCATGAATAGCGCGCGCAACGCCGTGCGCATGGACGACGGCATAGTTCCAGGTGGGAACGACCATCCCGTGCTCCACCTTGCTCGGATACCACCCGGGCGTGACGTACGCCTGCGGCCCCTGGAACATCACCAACGACGAGGTGTGGGCATCTAGCTCGCGCCAGATGCGGTTAGCTCGAGAGATGTGGCCAATCAGGACGCCTAGCGGCCCTCTGCTTCTGTCCAGCAAGAATGGAACATGGTTAGCGTCAAGGGCAACGCCGACTTGGCAGACCCACGCTCCAAGGGGATGGGACTCCATGAGCGAGAAGATGGCCTCCTGATTCGTCAGCCGGTGGTGTATTGAAACGTACATGTCATGCCACAGAAAAAAGTTGAATTCCGAGGTCAGAAGCCTGTGACAACGCGACCTACCAAAAGCGCAGCCAACATCATCATGGTCAGGCCAACCAGACCGTCGAGCACCTGCCAGGCTCGCGGGCGAGCAAACCAGGGTGCGAGCCAGCGCGCGCCATAGCCAAGAAGTCCAAACCAAAGCATGCTGGCCGTGCTCGCCCCGGCGACAAACCACCCCCGCAGCGCGCCGGGCTGCTGCGCCCCAATGCTGCCCACCAGTAGCACGGTGTCCAGGTAGACATGCGGATTGAACAGCGTGAAGGCCGCCGCCTGCGCCACGGCCGCCCCCCTGCCGAGGACCGCATTCCCTTCCGCTGCCCGCAATTGCTGGGGCACGCCTGCTCGGCGCAACGCCTGGACCCCATACACCGCTAAGAAAACGGCGCCAGCCAGTGCCAGCGCACGTGCCAGCCCTGGACGCCCACCCAAGGCCTGCGCCATGCCCAGGACACCCGCTGAAATCAGCGCCCCGTCTGCCACCGCGCAAAACAACACAACGGTTCCCACATGCTCGCGGCGCAGTCCCTGGCGTAGCACGAAGGCGTTCTGAGCGCCTATTGCAACGATGAGCCCCAGACTCAGGGCCAGACCCTGGATGAAGACCGGAAACGCGAGCGAAGCGGAGTCTGAAAAATTCTGCATGAGCGAAGCTTGCCTGGGCGTCTCTATGAAGACAAACTATCTTTACTACGCCTAATTTAGGGATACTTACGACCATGTTGGACTATTCGGCGCTCTCCGCACTTTCCGCAGTCGTACGAGAAGGAAGCTTCGAGCGCGCGGCCCGCGCGCTGAACGTGACGCCCTCGGCCATTTCACAGCGCGTTCGGCTGTTGGAGGAGCGCATCGGTTGCGCGCTGGTGGTGCGTGACCAGCCGTGCCGCGCTACGGAAACCGGTCGCCGCCTATGCCAGCATGTCGACCAGGTTCGCCTGCTGGAGCAAGACCTCGAAGGAGCGGTTCCAGCGCTGGCACCCGAGGGGATCGCACGGGTGCCTCTACCCGTCGCGGTCAACGCCGACAGTCTCGCAACATGGTTTGCTCCGGCCGTCGCCGAGTTCGCCGCAGCAGCGCCCGTTTTCATGGAGATTGCGGTGGATGACCAAGACCATACCGCCGAATGGCTGCGCAGCGGCGCAGTGTTGGGCGCCGTCACCGGCAGTAGCCGTGCCCCCGCCGGATGCAACAGTCGACCATTGGGCTCGATGCGCTATTTGCCCGCTGCCAGTCCGGAATTCATGGCTCGTCATTTCGCTGACGGCGTCGGAGCGGGTAGTCTGGCCTGCGCCCCCAGCCTCTTGTTCAACGCAAAGGATGAGCTGCAGGCCCAGTGGGCACAGCGCCTGTGCCATAGGCACGTGGAGCTCCCCCGGCATATCCTTCCGTCTACCCAGGCGTTCGTGACCGCGACCTTAGCCGGCATGGGGTGGGGCCTCCACCCGCAGGCGTTGATTGCGCCGCACTTGAAAGACGGGTCGCTCGTCGAGCTAGTGCCAAAAACGCCACTGGACGTCCCCCTGCACTGGCAGCATGCCCGTGCCGCCTCAGCGCTTCTTGATGGTTTGACCAAGCAACTCGTTGCAGCCGCCCGCCGGGCTCTGTTGCCACCCTGACTTGGCCTCAGTGGCGTGTGGCGTCTGTCGACAGTTGCGCGGGTCTTAGGGCAGAAGGTCTGCTATGGCGATTGCACCGCTTCAGCGAATGTCGGCTCCTGGCCGGGACGGGCCGATGAGAGGCCCAGAGTCGTCGCCGCAAACCTGACCTTCGGGCGCTCGCCGCGACCAAACTTTCGAGCGCAGGGCGATCGGCCGCTTATGGCCGAGAGCAGACATCCACTGGTTGGAGGTAGGCAGCAAGGCATATGCCGTTACAAAGCCGCTTTTAACGCTTCCATGTGCAGAGGATCGCCCGCCGTAATCAGAGTAATGAGATCGTCCACTGCAGCCTCGATGTCGCAGACCAAGTCGGTGTTGGAGGCGATGCGCTCGATGTTGTTCGCATGAGAGAAGTAGTGCAGCACCTTCAAGATCCGCTTGGCCTTCTCCACCCCGAATAACTTTTCCGCCCGCTGATCGACGCTGCCGTTGATACCGTCGGGATATTTTGAATAGGTGTAGAGCTCGACGAAGCGGCGCACCGCGTTAGGGATGTGCATCAGCACCTTGTAATCCGTCTTGTCCGGGGCCTGGCGGAACTCTTCGAGCACTGAGAACAGGAAGTGGTATTCGGACGAATACTTGGCCATCGAGGCCGGCATGTTTCCGAAAGTTGAGGCCGTGGGCGAGATCCGCTTAATCAGGTAGTTCGATGTGTTCTTCGCGTTTACCGGCAGTTCCCGCAGGAGCCCGAAGAACTCGAAATTGTGCGTCGAGAAGAACACCTGCCGACACTTGGTCTTCCACTGGCCTCCCGCTCCGCCTTCCTGCTCGAAGAAGACGTCGCGGATCGTCGCCGCCACTTGGAAGATGTGGTTGCTGTCCAGGCTTGAGATCGGGTCGTCGATATAGACGATCGCCTTGCCGAAGTCCTTGAGCTCCTTGAGCTTGGTGAGGAAGAACGAGAAAGCCACGGCGGTCTTCTCGCCTTCGCTCAAATGCTTGGCCACGCTTCCATCCCGGCGCAAGAGCTGGAACCGCTCCTCGCCTCCGATTTTTACCACCCTGATCTGAATGCTGTCGGACCCCAAAAGGGTCTCGATGCGCTGGTTGATCTCCTCGCGCCCCTTTTGGGATTGACTGATCGTCGCTTCGAGCTCATGGCGCAGACGGTCGATGTCCCGGCCGATCTTTTGCAGCTGGCCGATGTGTTTCTCGAACAACTTGCGAGCGACGGCGCGTCGGTCGAGCTCCGCTTTCTCCTCGAAAGCGTGCACATAGTGGAGCCGCGCGCGCTTGATCGCCCCTCGCTTCTCCGCCTTGAAGTGCTGCGCGAGCTCGTTGTTCTGGCCGATGATCTCGTCGAGAGCCTCGCCCGCTTTGATCCATGCGTTCACCGCTTCTTGATCGAACTCTTCAAGGGAGCGCTCAGCGAAGGGGGCTCCGATCTTCTCCCTCACCTCCTGCTCCAGGCGCGCCACGTGATTGTCGTGAGCTTCGGCCGCTAGCTTGGCCGCGTCTGCCGCGGCCGTGTAGCGGTCCCGGAATTGGGCGTTGAGCGCTAGGGCGCTGGGAGGCGAGAAGTTCAGCCGCTTGTCCCACGCGCGCCGCAGAAGGGACTCGAGCTTGCCCTTGAATTCGGCTTGATCCTTGGAGAAGTGGTCCCGGAGATCTTTGACTCGCGCGGCGCTGAGCGGATTGCCGCAGAACTCGCAGTTCTCTTTGTGCTCGTGAAGCGGCAGCCCAGATTCGACCCACCGCGCGATCGCTGCGTTCTGGGTCAGGTACTCGATCGCGTTGGCCATCTCCGGCTTCTGGGCGAGCAGCTGCGCCGCTTCCTTCCACAAGGCCGGTAGGGAGCTGCCCGCGTTGATCTTTGGCAAAGCGGGGAGGGCGAGTTCGTCGGAGGTGTGAGCGAGCTTGGTGTCTGATTCGAGCTGCTCGGGGGTGAGTTTGCAATCTAGGCCGATGCCCACGGTGCTGAGGTCGCGATCGAGCTGTGTAGCGGTGTAGATCTCGGTGAGCTGCAGGGTTTCCTTGATCGCCGCGGCGGCCTTCTTCTTCATCTCGGCCGTCGCGCGGTCCGCGTCGTCGCGCTTCTTTTCGTGTTTGGCGATCGCCTGATTGACGCGTTTGCGAAGCTCTTGGAGCTCGCCGATCTTCTTCTGGGCCTCTTCGGATTCGGAGCCGAGAAGCAAAATGGGGCGAGCAGTCGATCCCGCGAAGTTCAAGTTCTCGTGGATGAAATCAGAGTTGAAGACCCGCACCACCAGGCCGCTCGTCTTCGCGCTCGCCTCCGTCACTTGTCCCCCGTCGCTCTCCACCGCGAACGAGTAGCCCCCAAGCTCGGGCGAAAACTCGCCTCGCTCAAGATGCCCGAAGACCCGCGACAGGGTCGTCTTGCCCGAGTAATTCCAGCCGTAGACGATATTTTTTATCCGGAACTCGTCTGTGCCGGCCGGCTGGGAGTAGTCGCCGAAAACTCCCAGCCCCTTGATCTTCTTGATGCCTTTGAGCACTCCACCGCCTCCATGTCGGTCTGGGGCGGGCCCTGCATCGCCTGTGGTGCCCCGTGAACACCCCGGTCGCTTCGCCGCGACGCCGCTCGATTCTCTGCAGCCTGCACCTAGCCGTCGCGGGATGTTACTCAACCTGTGCCGTGCGCAATAAGGCGAATTCTGGAGCCGCGCCGTTGCTTTTCCAACGCGCCGGGTGATGCGTGCCCGGGCTAAACGGCGGGTTGAGCGCCATAGAGCTGGAAACTATGAGGTGCGCGAATGTGCGGCGCACGAGCAGGCCCCGGCGAGTTCATATTCGTTCCAGTCATCGTCGTGGGGCAGTAAGAGGTTGGTGAGGCCAGCGTATAGGCCGTCAGAAGCATTAGTCATACGCAGAATGACTAGCGTCTGCTTGATAACCTCTTGCCCTCGTCCGCGCTTCAACAGGTCAGGTGGCCGAATGACCGCATCGGCACCGACACCGCGAACCGCGGCCCGCACCGTCGAACGACCGCCATCGCTGCAAAGCGGATGTCGGAAGCTGGCCGGATGACCGCTTACGGCCGAATCGAAATTTGCCAGCCGTCGACATCTCAGGTTCGCCACCAACGGCTGCTCCGGTCCCGCATGCGCCGTTTCGTTAAGAAAACTGCCGCTCTCTCTGCTAGATCGCAGATCCGCGACGAACTGCCGTAGCCACGCCTGCTCAAACCTCGCGGAAGCCGAGCATCGCAGGCCTGCCATCTGGGCAGCCGAGTACTTCGCAAGCGACAACCTGGGCCTCCGAGAAGACATCCACGGCACGCGACTCACGCTCAGAAAGGCCGTTGTCTTCGGGGAAGCCGCGGTCATCCCAATCTTCGAGCAAGGCCAAACCGGCATATGCATCGTAAGGATCGACGTCTGCCTTGGCGAAAACCGCCGCGGCCGCACGCAGGGCCTCCTCCAGCTGCGCCGGCGAGGCGCCTTCGTAGATCACCTCCAACTCGATCATGAACTGGGCTCCTCGGATGGGTGGGCAATGAAGATATCGACGGGCGCCGAGCGCAACAGCGATCGTGCCTCCTCCTGCGTTCCGGCCAGCCACTGATCCCAGTCGCCGTGCTCCAGCGGGATCACGCTGCGCTTGTCCTGTCTGTCGAGCGGCAGCTTCGGATCAGGCTTGTGCATCCTGCTCATGAGCGGGTGGTCGTCAGCATTGATGGTGAGCATCGTGAAGCTCTCGTGCACCTCGCCGGAGGTCTTGTCGGTCCAGGTGCTCCACAGCCCAGCAAGCCCCCATGGCTCGCCGTCGGCCCGCCTGAAGCTCCACCATACGTTTTTACCCGACTCCCAGTTGGGCTCGTCGAAGCTGATGGCGGGAATGATGCAGCGCTGTCCGCGCTTCCACGGGTCTCGGTAGGTGGGCTTCGCTGACAGCTCTTCTGAGCGGGCGTTGTTCGTCGAATACGGCAGCTTTGCGGTTTTCGCGAACCACGGCAGTAGCCCCCACTGCCCGACCACCAGCTCACGGGCGTAGCTCGCGTCGTGGCGGTCGCGTCGTATGAACGGCGCTTGGGCTCTTGGGTAAACATGCTGCTTCCATTGCACGGGATTGCCACGTTCGATACGGAAAGAACGTTCCAGGTCGGCGGCGGTGGGTGCGATGTACCGGTTGCACATGCACCGATTGTGAGATCAAAGGCCGCCCCGGATGTCGCCGGCCGCAGAACTCCTACGCAGCATGCAGGGGCGCGTCTCCGGTGGCCGCTCCCTGAAGCGCTCGCCCGGGCCCCTGAGTTCCCCGCCGAGCGCGTTTTTGGTAGCCTCACGCTGTGCCAGCCCCTCAGGGCAACACGCCGCAGCTCAGTCCTTGCAAGCTGCGCACCGAGCCCCCAAGGCTTGGCCAGGACATCTTCATCATCAACCCTAGTGGGACACGCCGTCCCACAGGGAATGGGCGGTCCCTCCTTTTACGGAGATCGCCATGACTTTCGTTCCGAGCGCCAAACCCGCTTCGTCGCCGACCGCCACTGCCATCGACGCGAACCATCTACGCGATGTGCTGCGTCGAGCGAGTGACCCCGTGGTCGCCCGACTGCTTCGGGACTTCATCCACGAGCAGGACCTGCAGCAGAGCTATCCAGGTGCCTACCTGGTCGCGCTTGAGTCCATCAAGCGCAGCCAGATGCGCTACGCCCGCGCGAAAGAGCAGGGCCGATTCGTGCGCAGCCTCGTGCTCCAACTTTGCTCGATCCTTCGGCGGAGTGCGAGCCTCTGCAGGGCGGGCATGTGCTGGGCCGCTCGTGCCTGCACTCAGCGTGCTGCCCGCCCACACGCCCCGGTGCATGCGAGCAACGTGCTGGAGCTGCCCGGGCCCGGCGCCGGCACGCAGCGCAGGTCAGCAGCGAAATCAGGCCGATAGTACGGCCACAGCCTAGCCAGGTGGAGCTTCTGCTCCCCTGGCCACGGCTTCTTCGCACCATCTGTGATCTGCGGATAACCCCGGATGCCGAGGCTTTCCAGAGATTTCCGATATGCCAACAATTCATCATCCCTCCTGTTGATCGCACTCCCCATTGGCTTGACAAGTGACGACCAGGAAAATGACACTACGTGCAACCGGCGTCGCGCTTATGTAGATTTTTGGATGGTGATGCTGGGAGGCTTTCACCATCCGCTCCAGAACAGGAGGAATCCATGAGCGGTATCGACCAGCGTTTCAGTGGTCCTTTCGGGCCCATCTCTCCCCTTCTTCTTACCCACCTCAGCCCTTTGATGCGCCGCTTGCTGTGCGGCGCAGAGGAATCGTGGCGCGTGCGGGTGCTTTGTGCCGAAACAGGTGCCTCGTGGACTTCGGTCTACCAGGCCGCCAGCGCGGATGACGCGGAAACCTTCGCGCATGCCGACGCCCACGCGCTTGCACCGCGTTGCTCTCATTCCGTCGAGGCTTTCGAGCACCTTCCTGCAAGGCGGTTGTGGGAACTCCGCCTGCGATGGCCGGCTGGGGTTCGGCCGCACGCGGAGCCGGCAGTCATTGGTCGCGTCGTGGCCACCAGTGCGACTGAGGCCCTCGACGCTGTGCGCCACCTCTTCCTCGGCGAAGACATATCCACGAGTTTGAGCGCGGCGCCGAAAGGCAGCGAGCTGGTTCTGTTGGCATGCTGAAAGGAGAAGAGCCATGAACACCGTTATCGAATTCTTGGACGCAGTCGACTGGCGCGTCGTCTTCTCCGATCCAGAGGTAGGTGCGCAGATCACGTTGCGGGTTACGGCCGTGTCCTCGGACGATGCCATCGACAGAGCCATGATGGTGGCGAGCGACGGCGCGGCCGGGCGGCGGCCCTGGCTGCAGTTCGAGCATTGCGAGACGTTGCCCGACAGGGACTGGGAAGCGAGCTCGTACAGGCTTGGCCTGATGCAGCGTGCGCTGCGCCGCAGCGATGCCGAACTGAATGGACGGCGTGCGCACTACGAGGCCACGGCCCGGTGCGTTGCTTCGCACATCATCGACAGGGGGGTCTGACATGATTGGTTCGGACCCACACGTCGCTTACGCTGATTCGCCTCGTGATATCACGACCGATGAAGCAAACGGGATCGCATGGTGGAATGGTCTAACGGAGGATCAGCGTGCTGCGTGGTTCAGGCTTGCGGGTACCGCGATACCCGCTGTGGCATGGGCCTTTGCCAAAGACACCGAGATACCCAACGAGGAGGAGCTGGCCGATCTCCGGCACTGCATGTGTAGCAGCGACTTCTGGTTCAGCCCACACGTCGTTCCCCAGTACGACCTGCTCGTTGCGGAGGGCCTGCTGGGACGCAAGGAAGCGGAAGACTATCGGCACTTGCGGCAGGAGGCCGGGTTGGCCATGGACATCGCGCAGCTCAAGCCGCAACCCTGCCCTGAACTGGCTTGGGTTCTCGACGCCGGCGGGCCAGCGCTGCAACTCGGCGATCCCTACGATGTTGGAGGCATCTCCTGGTCGGCCAAGTATGGCTACGGTACCCACACGGCGCTGGAGAAGATCGATCGCTCCGTACCAGGTGGCTATCTGGACCGCGAGGTCAGGCCTCACCATGAAGGCAAGGGCTTCGTGTGGAGCGTGACTTGGAAGCTGCCCGACACGGGCGATGGCACCATATATGCGCGTAGCTCGGGGACGACTGGGACGCTGCAGGAGGCACTGGGCCTGGCCGCGGAGTACGAGTTCGTGCAACAGAACATCGGCGCCACGCGGTTGTACGTTTGCGAAACGCATGGCAGGACCCACTGGGTTGGCTCGGTAGACGGCCAAGAGTTGGAAGTGTCCTCGGGAACCAGTTTCGAAGGCAGTGCAGAAGAGCCCCGCTTGTTTTGGACGCTCAACTGCAAAGAGGGCACACCGCAGGGCCGGCTCGCTGAGCTTTTCGGTAGCTCTGGCTTGCGTGGCCGCGCGATCGACCTGCACGATGCAGTTACCGCAGCGGCGGGCTCTATGCAACGCCTTAGGGATCAATGCGGAGCCCTTCTGGCGGCGATGCCTGGTGCGGTCGCCGCAGCGCATACCGACGAAGGCTGAAATGGCATCGTCGGCCGAAGCTGGGGATGACGGCGCCGGGCAGCCGTGCCCCGGGCCGGTCTTTACGCACGGCGAGGGAAGCCGCTGCGAAAGATTCCGTACGCACGAGAATCTCAAGGTCTCCAACCGGGCCATCTGTTTTGAGTGCAAGCATTTCGAGCAGGAGGTCGATGACGAAGGCGAAAGCGCATGGACGCTGTACTTCGATGACCGAGGCACCTGTGCCATCGGTCGGAGCAACGGCTGAGTATTTGGAGGCGTTTCTCCTCTGGAGATGGCCAGGACCCCGCGTGGCAAGCAGCGGCTCTTAGCGCTCCTGGATGCCTACCAAGCAGTGCGACGCTGAGGCCCAGGGCACCGACGTTGCGACCGGGCAAGCGCGATGCTGCTCCCACCCGGCGCGCCCCCCAACTGGATGTTTGTCATCCCGCGATGCCGCAGATTCGCGCTGGCACTTCGGGTCGTGCGAAGCGCAGGCCGGAGGTCTTGATGAGCGCGCGTTCCTCCGCGACTGAAATCAGGTTTTCGCGCTGCGCGCACCAGACTCGCGAGGGCTGCCCTCCACCAGACATCAGCCGCCTCCAAAGAGAGGGCTTTGGGCCGGTAGCAATCGCAACAGCGTACTGCTCCGTCCAGAGGCGGTCCATCGTTGTGTGGACCGTCAGTAGCCCTGCGATGCTACCCTCGGCCATGTACAGGGGGCCGGAGAGCAGCAGGTGGAGGGCCTGCTGCACCGCATCGGTCTCACTGCCCAGGCTGCGTCCAGAACCCTCCTCCAGCGTGAGCAGAATCCATCTCTGGGGCTCGTCGCCGCTTCGCGCGAGGGTGGCCGTGCGCCAATAGGCGATCACGGGGCCATACCGGGCGCGCAGTGCGAGCGGCAGCCATCCCGCCCCAGCCAAACGGCTGCTGTCTGGCTGGGCGATCCTGGCGAACGGCCAGGGGACCCATCGATCGTCCTCCAGCAGCTCGAAATCCTCCAACGACACCCCTCCATCGAAGAACGGGTCACCTGCTCTTTGCGTACGGGTCCAGATCAGATCCGCCCGTCCAGGGAGCCAGTCGTCTTCGTGGAAGTTCCAGCCGGAAAGTGCCGTGGCTACGGCCTCTCGGCGCACGCGCATCATCCCGTGAGGTCCCAGCCAGCCCTTTTCTGCAAGATCGATGCGCGCGTCGGCTTCTCGCTGCCAGAAGGAGAGCCGATAGATCGCCTCTGCATCTGGAATGTCCTGTGCTGCTTCGATCAGCGCGACATGCGGGCACGGCTTGCCCTCGTGTTGCCAGCGTGCTGGACGGAATACCGCGTCGCGACTGACGGAGCGCAGGCCTGTGAGTGAGTCGACGCGGTAGTAGTAGTCAGGCTTGCTAAGTTCGGGGAGCATGGCTTGGGCGGTTCGAATCGAAAGCGATGAGCATGTCATGGGCATACCAGCAGAGGCGATCCAGTCCGAGCGATAGACAGGAGATCCGTGCGTACTGGGCAATCGCCGGAACTTGCGAACCTTGCCCGGCTACCCGATACTGTGAATACTGGTTAAATTTACAGTATGCCTGCCGCCCCCTCCACGCTTCCGTCGTCCGCCCTGGGCACCGCCCAGGGGGTACCGTGCTGGACGCCCGAGGCGAATCCCACGGAAACCGGAATCTGGTGGGCGTCGGATCTGCCAACCGCCGCCGGCGGCACGGTGGCCACCGGGTGGGCGAGCCTCGACACGCTGCTGCCGGGGGCCGGCTGGCCGACTGGGTGCGCGGTCGAAATCCTCAGTACCCACCCCGCGGTTGCGGAATGGCGGCTACTGTCGCCAGCGCTACGCGGCAGCGTCGACGGCGCACGGCCCGTGGCTGTCGTCGGTCCGCCGCGGGAGCCGCATGCGCCAGGCATTCGCCAAATGGGCATCGACCCGGGCGGCCTGATCTGGATCGACGCTGCGGCCCCTGCGCAGAGGCTGTGGGCGTGCGAACAGCTGCTTCGCGCAAACGGCACCGCGGCGGTCATAGCCTGGCTCCCGCAGGTGCGCGCCGCGCAGATCCGCCGGCTGCAGGTCCTTGCCAGCCAAGCCGAAGGCCTGCTTTTCCTCGTGCGGCCGCTGGATGCGGCCACGCAGGCTTCGGCGGCCCCGCTGCGCGTGGCCGTCTCGCCCTCGCGCCGCTCTGCGCAGGCACTCACGCTGCGCGTGTTGAAGCGGCGCGGTCCGCCGTCTGAAGATCAGATCGAGCTTTCCTGCACGCCGCCGGGGCTGCAGCACGTGTTCACCCATCCGGTGCCGGCCGGCGTGCCGGTCCGCCCCGCGAAAGACGAAGATGCCGGCGCCCATCTGGCTTGCCCTGCTGCCGCTTCGGTCGCAAGATCCTTCGTCCAGCACTGATGAGGCAGATCTGCACGGTGCCGCGCTCTGGGCCTTGGGCTTCAGTCCGCGCGTTGCCGTTGTGGACCAGGCGGTGCTGCTTGAGGTGGGCGCAAGCCTGCGGCTTTTCGGGGGCTTGCTGCATCTCGCCGAGCAGCTGCAGGCCGGCGCCCAAGCGCTCTGCCTGGCAGTGTCGGCGCCGGCAGCCACGGGGCTTGCCGCCCTGGCCGTCGCCCGTGCGGGTCAGCGGCTGGAGATCGCCGACCTGCCCGGAGAGACCACTCCTGGCGAAGTGTTGGCCGCCCGCCTCGCCGAGCAGCTGGACCCGCTGCCGCTGCGCACACTGACCGCGGCACAGCGCGCGGAAGGCACGCTTCTGCGCGCGGGCTGCAGCACGCTGGGAGCGCTGCGCCGCCTGCCCCGGGGCGGCGTCAGTCGCCGCTTCGGCATCGAGCTGCTGCATGCGCTCGATGAAGCCTATGCGCAGAGGCCATGTGCATTCGCGTGGGAGCAGCTGCCGGAACGCTTCCATGCACGACTTGAGCTTCCGAGTCGCGTGGATCTCGCTCCGGCGCTGCTCTTCGGCGCGCGGCGCCTGCTGCTGCAGCTGAGTGGCTTCCTGCAAGCACGACAGGCCGTCACATCGGGCTTCACCCTCGGGTGGTTGCATGACGCGATGCGCGCCCGCACCGCGTCGGCCGGCGGTGAGATCACGGTGCGCACTGCGGAGCCCAGCCGAGATCTGGAGCATCTGAGCCGCCTGCTGAGCGAACACCTGGCCCGCGAGCAGCTGGAGGCTCCCGCATGCGAACTGACTCTGGGCGTCGATCCAGCCTGGCTGAGCCCGGCTGCGAGCTTGAGCAAGAGCCTGCTGCCAGACGACGGCGCACGTGGCGGGACGCTTGTGCAAGCGCTTGAGCGCATCAGCGTGCGCCTGGGTGCGGAGCACGTCCGCGTGCCGCGGTGCACTGAAGACCATCGGCCAGAGCACCAGACTGCCTGGCTCCCGTGGTCCGCGGCGGGCCTCCCGCGGCCCGTGGCGGTGCGCGGAGACGTCCAGATGGACGCCCAGGCAGTTGGCCCACAGCCGACCTGGCTGCTTGCCGAGCCGCTCCCGCTGGCCGCGCGTGCCGGCCAGCCGCACTACCAAGGGCCGCTCACGCTACTGGCCGGGCCTCACCGGATCGAGGCCGGCTGGTGGCACCGCACTGCTGACGACAGCGGGGAGCACCACGAACACGCTCAGCGCGATTACTGGGTCGCGAGCAACGCGGCCGCGGGCCTGGTGTGGATCTTCAGCGCGCGGCTCGCGGGCGAGCGCGTCGCGTGGTACCTGCACGGGGTGTTCGCATGATCGGCTCCGAGGCCTCGCCGGCGTCGCCAACGCCCCCGCCTGGAGGGCGCCCCGGGGGGCCCGGCTATGCAGAACTGGCCGCGATGAGCGGCTTCAGCTACCTGCGCGCGGCCAGCCGCCCCGCCGAGCTGGTTGGCCGAGCGAAGGAGCTCGGTTACGACGCCATCGCCGTCGTCGACGACTGCAGCGTCGCCGGCGTGGTGCAGGCCTGGGAAGCTGCTCGCGAGGAAGGACTGAAGGTGATCGTGGGCGCGCAGTTCCGCACGAGCTTCCCTGCCGGAGCCGAGTCCTCCGAGCCGGCGGCGCCGTCGCTCACTGACCGCGCAGCTGCTGAGGCGGGAGCTGCGCTACAGCCGGCAGCGGCCGATGACCGCTCAAGGTTGCCGTGGCGGCTGATCGTGCTCGCTCAAGACGCTGTCGGCTACGCACGGCTCTGCCAGTTCATCACGAGCTTGCGGCGGTCCAGCGGCAAGGGCAGCTACCGCCTCGATTTCGAGGATCTCGACAGTACGCTCGCAGCGGATCGTCTTGCCGGCTGCGCATTGATCGCGTTGCCCGACGGCCCACTGCCTGGCCATCACCGTGACCAGTACGGCACGCCGGAGACGAGCGTGCATCTGGCTGCTGCTGCATGGGATGAGGCCAGCCTGACAGGCTTGGCCACATGGCTTGAGCGCACCGTGCGCGGGCCGGCATGGCTGGGCGCGTGCCTCCTTGCGCAGGCGGGCGATGCAGCCTGGCTGCAGCGGCTGCGCGCGGCGGCCAGGGCAGCTGGGCCCAGCGTGCGGCTTGTGGCGGTCGGTGACGTGCGCAAACACCGGCGCAGCCGCGCCGCGCTGCGCGACGTGCTCACGGCCGTTCGGATCGGACGGCCGCTAACAGCCTGCGGCGCTGCGCTGCCGCCGAATGCGGAGCAGCACATGCGCACACGACTGCGGCTGTCTCTTTTGTACCCCCCCGACCTGCTGGCCGAGAGCCTGGTCATCGCACGCCGGTGCACCTTCGACCTGGCGGAGCTGCGGTACAAGTACCCTGCCGAGGTCGTGCCCGCCGGCGAGACGCCGGACACGCACCTGCGGCGGCTGACGTACGAGGGCGCCGGCCGGCGCTGGCCAGCCGGCATCGAGGCCCGGTTGCAGGATCTGATCGAGCACGAGCTGAAGCTGATCGCAGAGCTTCAGTACGCCCATTACTTCCTGACCGTCGCGGACCTCGTTGCCTTCGCGCGGTCGCGCAACATCCTGTGCCAGGGCCGCGGCTCGGCTGCCAATTCGGTGGTCTGCTACTGCCTTGGCGTGACGGAGGTCGATCCTGGCCGCATGAGCGTGCTCTTCGAGCGCTTCATCTCGAAGGAGCGCAACGAGCCGCCCGACATCGATGTGGACTTCGAGCACCAGCGCCGGGAAGAGGTCATGCAGTACCTGTACCAGAAGTACGGCCGGGACCGTGCAGGGCTCACAGGCGTGCAGACGCGCTACCGCACGAAGTCAGCGGTGCGCGACGTGGCGAAGGCTCTGGGCTTTTCGGCAGCGCTGCAGGACCGGCTTGCAGCGGGCCTCGGTGGCGTGCTGCGCGCGGCGCACGCGCAGCTGCCCGGCGCCGCCGAGGCGCTGCAGGACCGCCTGGTGGAAGTTCTGGCCGACACCGGCGTCCAGCCAGATGGGCTGGCCATGCGGCAGCTAGTGACGCTCGCCGGCCAGCTGCTCGACATGCCGCGGCACCTGAGCCAGCACCCGGGCGGGTTCGTCCTGACGAAGGGGCCGCTCTCCAGCATCGTGCCGATCGAGAACGCGGCGATGGAGGACCGAACCGTCATCCAGTGGGACAAGGACGACCTGGATGCACTCGGGCTGCTGAAGGTCGACGTGCTCGCGCTCGGCATGCTGTCTGCGATCCGCCGCACGCTCGATTTCGTGAGCGCGCGGCTGGGCCGCGTGGTGTCGCTGCAGGACATTCCCGCGGAGGACGAAGCGACCTACGACATGATCTGCAAAGCGGACACCGTGGGCGTCTTCCAGATCGAGAGCCGGGCGCAGATGAGCATGCTGCCGCGCATGCGGCCGCGAACCTTCTACGACCTAGTGATCGAGGTGGCCATCGTGCGCCCGGGCCCGATCCAGGGCGGCATGGTGCATCCGCTGCTGGCCCGGCGTGAAGGCCGTGAGCCCGTGACCTACCCCAGCGAGGCCTTGCGAGAGGCGCTGGGCCGCACGATGGGCGTGCCGGTCTTTCAGGAACAGGTGATGCAGATCGCCGTGCTCGCTGCCGGCTTCACGCCCGGCGAGGCCGACCAGCTGCGCCGGGCCATGGCCGCCTGGCGGCGCAAGGGCGGCCTGCAGCAGTACTACGGCAAGATCGTGGACGGCATGACGAGTCGCGGCTACACGCGCGAGTTCGCCGAGTCGATCTTCGAACAGATCAAGGGCTTCAGCGAGTACGGCTTCCCCGAGAGCCACGCGGCGAGCTTCGCGCTGCTGGTCTACGCGAGCTGCTGGCTCAAATGCCATTTCCCCGCGGAGTTCCTGGCCGCGCTGCTGAACAGCCAGCCCATGGGGTTCTATACGCCATCGCAGCTGGTGCAGGACGCACAGCGGCACGCCGTGCCGGTGCTGGCCGTGGACGTGAGCTTCAGCGACTGGGACTGCACGATGCAGCGACCCGGTGCGCGACGACCTGACGGCTCGCGCCCGCGACCGGCCGTGCGGCTCGGCCTGCGCCTGGTGCACGGTCTGTCCAAGGCCGCAGGCGAGCGCATCGAGCACGCCCGGGCTCAGGCCCTGTTCACCAGCGTGCAGGACCTGGCCCGCCGAGCCGGGCTTGACCGGGGCGATTTGGACAAACTCGCGGCCGCCGATGCGCTGGCCAGCCTGAGCGGGCACCGTCGGCAACAGGTGTGGGACGCCGCGGTCGCGCGCGTGCCCGGTGCGCTGCTCGCCGAGGCCAGTGAGGAACGCGAAGAGGAGGCGGCGCCCGAGCTGCTAGAGGCAGCCGAGGGTGAAGCAGTAGTGTGGGACTACCGGGCGACCGGCTTGACGCTCCGCTCCCATCCGCTTGCGCTGCTACGGCAGCAGTTGCACCACACGGGCGCCCTAACGGCTGCGCAGTTGCTGCGCGTTGCTGATGGGGCACGGGTGCGAACCTGCGGTCTGGTGACGCTCCGGCAGCAGCCGGAGACGGCGAAGGGAGTGCTCTTCTTGTCGCTGGAAGACGAGACCGGGCCGGTGCAGGTGATCTGCTGGCCCAAGGTGAAGGAGAAGTACCGGCAAATCCTTGCAAATGGAGGCATGCTGCTGGTGAGGGGGAGGTGGCAGTGTCGAGGGGAGGCGCGGAGCCTAATTGCGGAGGGCTTCGAGGACTTTACGGCCTTGATGGGGCAGCTCTCGGTACATAGCAGGGACTACCGATAGTCATGTACCACTAGTTCTTCTACAGTTGACCATTGCGATCGGCCAATTCGCGGTAGGACCTTGAAAAATGATTGGGAAAATACGGTATTTCGTTTGTACCCCAGAGCCAGAGACAGACGAAAAGTCGGATATTACTCCATTCCAGGGATATTTTAGCAAAATAGTCAACCCGGAATTTCTGCTTCTGCTTGATATCTTATGTCTCGCTCCGCACCATCCATTTGAAATATTCTCTAATCTAGACAGACTGATAAAGTCAAGAAGAAATCCTATATATCGCGACGCAAGCATATTAGGCATCTTGTATTTAGAGGATGTTTTAAAAAATATCAGTGATGACATCGTCGTAATACTATGTCTTCCGACTGAAATAGAAGCTGTGCGAAGCGCTTCGAATGGGCTCAAGATCAAGCCGATAATAATCTCGCCGTTATCAGCGGACGGCATCGTGGATGCGCGAACTCTTCAACCGGCCAATTATATTCTTGACTACCATATACGCCAGAAGTTACGCGAAGTGTTAGGCCTCTCTTCGAATAGTCGCCATCTTGGAGTTTTGCAAAAGAAGCTAAGAAAGAAGCAGCTGAAACAACTGCCATTCCCTAGCCGAATAGCCGGCGTAACGAAAGCCAACGAAGCAGTATTAGTCAGCCTCGGCTATAAATTTAAAGGATTTAAGAAGCTTGTATCGGGGCATCCGCAGCCCTATGTTGATGCAATTGCGAAGTCTGCGAACGATATACTGGAAATTTTTTGCCAGCCGGGAGAGGGCAGGAATTTCATAATTTACAGCTCTAGCATTTTCTCCTATCTCTATGACTTTAAAAGCTACGCATGGAACACGGTTTTCCGAGAGATTAAGGATAGAGAAATAAAAGACTTCATAAAAAACGGAATTTTCAAAAATCCAAATTATAGCGGCTTTGCTAGCGACAAATTCTCAGACGACTTCTTGGAGATGAAAATTCAGCGCGACCCCATTGTCGCTTCAATGCTTAGTATGAGAACTT
>NZ_JBQUYR010000028.1:0-13106 GCF_056314265.1 Pseudacidovorax sp. DMC4
TGGCCCGAGAGTCGGCGCCTGCTGTACGCCGCGGCGATGTCGGCGGCGCGCACGAAGACGTGGAAGAGCTTCTACCAAGCGCAGCGCAGCAAGGGGCTGAGCACGACTGCGGCTCTGGTGGTGCTGGCCCGAAAGCTCATGCGCGTGGCCTTCTCGCTGTTCAAGCGACAGGTGATGTTCGCCCCCCGCTTGGCCGCTGCCAACACTTGACGAGAACCATAGAACCTCAGCCCGAACGGTCTGGGGTCGACTGGCTCGCATTGCCGCATTGCCGCGTGACCCGATGACTCCACGACTCCGTGGCTCCATGACTCCATGACTCAAAGACTCAATGCCTCAATGCCTCAATGCCTCAATGCCTCAATGCCTCAAGGGCTCAAGGGCTCAAGGGCTCAAGGGCTTCACGGCCCCGCGACCTGAAAAGGGGAGGACTCGCGCGCAGCGTCGAGGCGGAGGATGGCGGTGTGCGTGCGGAGGTGCCATTCGCGGCGCCGTGCAGTGCGGCAGGCGCGTCGGTGGAGAGCGAGCACCCGTGTGGTGAGGCAAGCCGGTCGGCGCGAGCGTGCACCGGGAGCGCGCATGCCGACGTCCTCTGCCGGGTTACCGTTCCGACGATTGGTGCGATTGGTGCGATTGGTGCGATTGGTGCGACTGGTGCGACTGGTGCGACCGATGCACCGATGCACCGATGCGACCGGAAAGACCGGAATGACCGGAATGACCGGAATGACCGGAACGACCCGCCCGACCAGCCCCCCTCAGTTCGCCTGCGCCAACTGCTCCAGGATCGCCGGGTTCTCCAGCGTCGAGGTGTCCTGCGTGATCGCCTCACCCTTGGCGATGCTGCGCAACAGCCGGCGCATGATCTTGCCGCTGCGCGTCTTCGGCAGGTTGTCGCCGAAGCGGATGTCCTTGGGCTTGGCGATCGGCCCGATCTCCTTGGCCACCCAGTTGCGCAACTCGTTCGCCAGTGCCTTCGCCTCCTCGCCCGTCGGGCGCGGCCGCTTGAGCACCACGAAGGCACAGATCGCCTCGCCCGTGGTGTCGTCCGGACGGCCCACCACCGCGGCCTCGGCCACCAGGTCGGTCTTGGCCACCAGGGCCGACTCGATCTCCATCGTGCCCATGCGGTGGCCCGACACGTTCAGCACATCGTCGATGCGGCCCGTGATCGTGAAGTAGCCCGTCGTCGCATCGCGGATCGCACCATCGCCCGCCAGGTAGTAGCGGCCCTGGAATTCTTCCGGAAAGTAGCCCTTGCGGAAGCGCTCCGGATTGCCCCAGATCGTGCGGATCATCGACGGCCAGGGCCGCTTGACCACCAGGATGCCGCCCTGCCCCCAGGGCAGATCGTTGCCCGTCTCGTCCACCACCGCCGCCGCGATGCCCGGGAAGGGCAGGGTGCACGAGCCCGGCACCAGGTCCGTCGCGCCCGGCAGCGGCGTGATCATGTGCCCGCCCGTCTCCGTCTGCCAGAAGGTGTCGACGATGGGGCAGCGCCCGCCGCCGACATGCTGGTGGTACCAGGTCCAGGCGGCCGGGTTGATCGGCTCGCCCACCGAACCCAGGATGCGCAGGCTCGACAGATCGTAGCGGGCCGGGTGCACCGCCTCGTTGGCCTCGGCCGCCTTGATGAGCGAGCGGATGGCCGTCGGCGCCGTGTAGAAGATCGTCGCGCGGTGCGCCTCGATCATCTTCCAGAAGCGGCCCGCATCGGGGTACGTCGGCACGCCCTCGAACACGATCTGCGTCGCGCCCAGCATCAGCGGCCCGTAGGCGATGTAGGTGTGGCCCGTCACCCAGCCGATGTCGGCGGTGCACCAGAAGATGTCGTCGGCCTTCATGTCGAAGGTCCAGTGGCAGGTCAGGGCCGAATGCAGCAGGTAGCCGCCGGTGGCGTGCTGCACGCCCTTGGGCGTGCCGGTGGAGCCCGAGGTGTAGAGCAGGAAGAGCGGATGCTCCGCCTCCACCCATTCGGGCTCGCAATGCTCGCTCTGGCCGTCGACCAGCTCGTCCAGCCACAGGTCGCGCGGCGCCTGGAAGGGCACGGCCGCACCGGTGCGCCGGGCCACCACCACATGCCGCACGCTGGCGCAGCCGCCCTGGGCCAGCGCCTCGTCCACGATGGCCTTGAGCGGCAGCTGCTTGCCGCCGCGCACCTGCTGGTCGGCCGTGATGACCACGCAGGCGCCGGTGTCGGCGATGCGGTCGCGCAGGGCATGGGCCGAAAAGCCGCCGAACACCACCGAGTGGATGGCGCCGATGCGCGCGCAGGCCTGCATGGCCGCCACGCCGTCGATGGACATGGCCATATAGATGACGACGCGGTCGCCCTTCTTGACCCCCAGGGCGCGCAGCCCGTTGGCGATGCGGTTGACCCGCACCAGCAGCTGGCGGTAGCTGACGTGCGTGACGGCACCGTCGTCGGCCTCGAAGATCAGTGCCGTCTTGGCGCCCAGGCCGCGCTCGATGTTGCGCTCCAGGCAGTTCCAGCTGGCGTTGAGGGTGCCGTCGTTGAACCATTCGAAGAAGGGCGCCCGGCTGTCATCCAGCACGCGGGTGAAGGGCGTCTTCCAGCCCACATACTCGCGGGCCAGGCGGCCCCAGTAACCCTCGGGGTCGGCCTCGGCCTCGGCCACCAGGCGGTCGTAGGCGGCGCGGCCGGAGACATGGGCCTTCGCGGCCAGGACGAGGGGCGGGGGATAGAGGGCGGCGGTGTCGCTCATGGTCGTCTCCATGGAGGAAAAGGGGGTCATTCGATGGCGCTGGCGGAGTGCACCCGCTCGCGCAGCACGAACTTCTGGGTCTTGCCGGTGGAGGTCTTGGGCAGCTCGCCGAAGACGATCCGCTTGGGCATC
This sequence comes from Pseudacidovorax sp. DMC4, assembly GCF_056314265.1. Classification (NCBI taxonomy): domain Bacteria; kingdom Pseudomonadati; phylum Pseudomonadota; class Betaproteobacteria; order Burkholderiales; family Comamonadaceae; genus Pseudacidovorax; species Pseudacidovorax sp. DMC4. The sequence continues at coordinate 2,859 of NZ_JBQUYR010000028.1, forward strand.
TTGAAGCGCGCCAGCAGCGGCCGGCAGAAGTCCAGCAGCGTGGCCTCGTCCACCGTGGCGCCTGGCTTGAGCTCGACGAAGGCGCAGGGCACCTCGCCCCACTTGGCATCGGGCATGGCCACCACGGCGGCGGTGAGCACGGCGGGGTGGTGGTGCAGCGCGTCCTCCACCTCGATGGACGAGATGTTCTCGCCGCCCGAGATGATCACGTCCTTGCTGCGGTCGGTGATCTTCACGTAGCCGTCGGGATGCAGCACGCCCAGGTCGCCGGTGTGGAACCAGCCGCCGGCAAAGGCTTCCTCGGTGGCGCGCGGGTTCTTGAGGTAGCCCTTCATCACCGCATTGCCGCGGAAGAAGATCTCGCCCACCGTCTCGCCGTCGGCCGGCACGGGCTGCAGCGTGGCGGGGTCGAGCACCGTCACCGCCTCCTGCAGCGGATAGGGCACGCCCTGGCGGCCGTTGAGCCGCGCACGCTCGACCGGCGGCAGCTGCGCCCACTCGGGCTTCTGCGCGCACACGGCGGACGGGCCGTAGACCTCGGTCAGGCCGTAGACATGGGTGATGGCGATGCCCGCGGCCTCGCAGCCCTCAATCACGGCGGCCGGTGGCGCTGCCCCGGCCACCAGGCCCTGTACCGGATGGTCGATGCCCGCGCGCAGCGCGGCGGGCGCGGCAATGAGCAGGCTGTAGACGATGGGCGCGCCGCACAGGTGCGTGATGCGGTGCTCGCGGATCAGCCCGTAGATCACCGCGGGATCGACGCGCCGCAGGCACACGCTGGTGCAGGCCATCAGCGCCGTGGTCCATGGAAAGCACCAGCCGTTGCAGTGAAACATCGGCAGGGTCCACAGGTAGACCGCGCCCTGAGGCAGGTTCCAGGCCAGGGCGTTGCTGGCGGCGTTGAGGTAGGCGCCGCGGTGGTGGGTGACCACGCCCTTGGGATTGCCGGTGGTGCCGCTCGTGTAGTTGAGGGCGATGGCGTTCCATTCGTCGGAAGGCGGCTGCCAGTCGAAGGCGGGGTCGCCGAAGGCGAGCAGGGCCTCGTAGCCGATCTCGCCCAGCCGGGCGCCGGGCGGTGCCGTCTCGTCCTCCACCTCGATCACCAGCGGCCGGTGCGCGCCCAGGGCGCTCAGCGCCTGCGCCACCACGCCGGCGTACTCGCGGTCCACGAGCAGCACCTTGGCCTCGCCATGCTGGAGCATGAAGGCGATGGCCTGCGCGTCGAGCCGGGTGTTGAGCGTGTTGAGCACGGCGCCCGTCATGGGCACGCCGAAGTGGGCCTCGTACATGGCCGGCACGTTGGGCAGCATGCAGGCCACCGTGTCGCCAGGGCCCACGCCGCGCTGGGCCAGGGCGCTGGCCAGGCGCCGGCAGCGCTCGTAGGTGGTGGCCCAGCTCTGCCGCAGCTCGCCATAGATGAGCGCGGTGCGCTGCGGAAACACATGCGCCGCCCGCGCCAGGAAGGACAGCGGCGTCAGCGCCACGAAATTGGCCGCATTGCGGTCCAGGCCCAGGTCGTAGGGATTGATGTGCGTCAAGCTTGTCTCCTGCGCAGTCGTGCCATCGTTCGACGGCGGTCATTTGTTGGCTTGGGGTCAGCCACATGCAGCAGACTCCGCCGCCGCAAGGATGAACCCCGAAGATTGCAGGAGACGCCGCCGAATATGACGAATGTTTGCAGCCCTGCTGCAGCCGAAGACGGCGGCGGCCCGGCGCCCCTGCAGCGCTACGTCACGCTGCAGACCGGCCTGGACATGCTGGACGACGGCATCTCCATCTTCGATGCCGAGCTGCGCCTGGTGGCCTGGAACAAGGCCTACCTGCGGCTGCTGGACTTTCCGCCCGCGTTGGTGTGGCTGGGTGCCCCGTTCCGCGACTTCATGGAATTCAACGCCCGCCGCGGCGACTACGGCCCGGGCGACCCCGAACAGCTGGTGGAGGCGCGCATGGCGCTGGCGCGGCGCTTCGAGCCGCACGACGTCGAGCGGGTCCGACCCGATGGCCGCGTGCTGCGCATCCGCGGCCAGCCCGTGCCGGGCCTTGGCTTCGTCACCCTGTATTCCGACGTCACCGAGCGCCACCGCGCGGAGGCCACCATCCGTCGCCAGAACGCCGAGCTGGAAAGCCGCGTCACCGCGCGAACCACAGAACTGCAACGCAGCGAGCAGCGCGTGCGGCTGGTGATGGACTCCATCCCGGCGCTGGTGGCGTACTTCGACGCCGGGCGCGTCTACCGCTACCTCAACCGCGGCTACGCGGACTGGTTCGGGGTCGACACCGCTCGGCCCGAGGGCGTGAGTGCGCGGCGCTTCCTGGGCGAGGCGGTCTATGCGCATGTGCGCCCGCATGTCATGCGCGCACTGGCGGGCGAACCACAGAGCTTTGCCTACGACCTGTGCACGCAGGACGGCCAGATCCGCACGGTGCGCACCTCGCTCGCGCCCGAGCGCGCCGCTGACGGCCGCGTGGCGGGCTGCTTCGAGCTCACCTTCGACATCACCGAGCAGCGCCGCGCCCAGGAGCTGGTGGCGCGGGCGCAGAAGCTGGAATCGCTCGGCCACCTCACCGGCGGCCTGGCGCACGACTTCAACAACATCCTCACGGTGGTGATCGGCAACCTCGATGCGCTGCTGCGCCGCGGCGCCGCCGACGAGACCACGCGCGAGTTCGCCCAGCCCGCGCTGGACGCTGCGCGCCGTGGCGCCGAGCTGGTGCGGGCGCTGCTGAGCTTCGCGCGCCGGCAGCCGCTGCAGGCGGCCTCGGTGCATGTGGGCGCGCTCATCGAGACGGTGGCGCGCCTCGTGCGCCGCGCGCTGCCCGACACGCTGGCGCTGGAGGTGGACGCCGGCCCTTCGGCGCTGTGGACTTGGATCGACGCTACGCTGCTCGAGCAGGCGCTGGTCAACCTGATCCTGAACGCGCGCGACGCCACCGGGCCGCTGGGCCGCATCGTGCTGCGGGCGCGCGCTGCCCGGCTCGACGCCGCCCGGGCGGCGCCGCTGCAGATGTCGGCCGGCGACTGCGTGTGCATCGAGGTGCAGGACGATGGCTGCGGCATGGACGCCGACACGCTCGCCCGCGTGTTCGAGCCCTTCTTCACCACCAAGCCGCCGGGCAGCGGCACGGGCCTCGGCATGGCCGTCGTCTACGGCTTCATCCGCCAGTCGGGCGGTGCCATCGACCTGCGCAGCGCGCCGGGGCAGGGCACCACCGTCACGCTGTGGCTGCCCGCGGCGGAGGCACCCCCGACCGCAGCCGACGAACTGCCCCCGGGCCAGGCCGCAGCGCCGGCCTCGCAGGGCCTGGCGCTGCTGGCCGACGACGACGCGCAGGTGCGCCGCGTGATCCGACGCAGCCTGCTGGAGCTGGGCTACTCGGTGTTGGAGGCCGAGAGCGGCGCCGAGGCGCTGCAGCTGCTGGCCCACATGCCCGGCCTGGCGCTGGTGCTGTCGGACGTGCAGATGCACGGCCCGGTCGACGGCGTCGCCGTGGCCACCGCCGCCTGCGCCTTGCCGGCGTCGGACGGCGCGCCGGCACCGTCCGTGGTGCTGATGAGTGGCCACGCGCCCGAGGCCATCGCCCGTCCGGCGGGCGTGCCCGTGATCACCAAGCCATTCACCGCCGAGCAACTCGCGCGGGCCATCGAGGAAGGGAGACGACGACCATGAATACGCCACGCCACGGCATACCCCCAGCACCGGGTGCGCGCAGCCCCGGTGCCCACGACGAGGGCGGCGCGTCCGACCTGATCTATGTGATCGAGGACGAGCCCGAGGTCGCGCGCATCGTGCGCGCCACGCTGCAGGACTTCGGCTTCGCCTGCGAAGTCTTCGCCAGCGGGGCGGCGGCACTGCGCCGGCTGCAGGTGGAAAAGCCCGACCTGTGCATCATCGACCTCGGCCTGCCCGACATGGACGGGCTGGACCTGATGCGACGCATCTCGGCGGCCAGCAGCGCCGGCGTGTTGATCCTCACCGGCCGCGGCCACCCCGCCGACCGCGTGATGGGCCTGGAGCTGGGTGGCGACGACTACGTGACCAAGCCCTTCGAGGCGCGCGAGCTGGTGGCGCGGGTGCGCAGCATCCTGCGCCGCCGCGGCCAGGCGGGCGCTGCTGCGGCCACCCAGCGTCGCCGGGCGCGCTTCAACGGCTGGTGCATCGACTGGGCCTCACACGTGCTCACTGCGCCGGACGGCACCGAGCACCTGCTGGGCACGGCCGAGGCGCAGGTGCTGCGCAGCTTCATGGAACGGCCGCACCAGATCCTGACGCGCGAGCAGCTGCTGGGCACCCGCGACCTGCTGCCCACCGACCGCAGCATCGACGTGCGCATCTCGCGCCTGCGCAAGAAGATCGAGGCCGACACCGAGGCGCCGCAGGTCATCAAGACGGTCTACGGCGCGGGCTACCTGTTCGCGGCCAACGTGGAGTGGGACTGAGCCTCGTCGTCAGTTCCACGCAAGCCTCGTTTCGCGACTTGGCTTTCAATGTGACGAATGATTGCGCCGGGTCCGCGCGCCGGGACCGGCATCGAAGAATGCAGCACAGGCTCATTCCAGATGCCAGGAGACAACCCCATGAAAGACCCGGTCGCGGAGCGCATCCGCTCCCATCCCAAATACCTTGAGCTGCGGCGGCGCCGCAACCGCCTGGGCGGCTGGCTCACCGCGATCATGCTGCTCGTCTACTACGGCTATGTCGCGCTGATCGCCTTCGACAAGCCCTTCCTCGCGCGGCCCATCGGCCAGGGCGTGACCACGCTGGGCATTCCCATCGGCCTGGGCGTGATCGTCTTCACCATCGTCATCACGCTGGCCTACATCCGCCGCGCCAATGGCGAGTTCGACCGGCTCACGGCCGAGATCCTGAAGGAGGCCGGCCAATGACGCGTCTCTCCTTCCGTTCCACGGCGGCCCGCCTGGCGCCGGCCGCGCTACTCATGCTGGCCGGCCTGGCCCACGCCGCAGGCGGCGACGTCGGCCAGGTGGCCAAGCAGCCCACCAACTGGATCGCCATCGGCATGTTCATGGTGTTCGTGGCGGGCACGCTCTACATCACCAAGTGGGCCGCCAAGCGCACGCGCTCGGCGGCCGACTTCTACACCGCGGGCGGTGGCATCACCGGCTTCCAGAACGGCCTGGCCATCGCGGGCGACTACATGTCGGCGGCCTCCTTTCTGGGCATCTCCGCCGCCGTCATGGCCACCGGCTACGACGGACTGATCTACTCCATCGGCTTCCTCGTGGGCTGGCCGGTGCTCACCTTCCTGATGGCCGAGCGGCTGCGCAACCTGGGCAAGTTCACCTTCGCCGACGTGGCCGGCTACCGCTTCCGGCCCGGCCCCATCCGCGCCTTCGCGGCCAGCGGCACGCTGGTGGTGGTGGCCTTCTACCTGATCGCCCAGATGGTGGGCGCGGGCCAGCTCATCAAGCTGCTGTTCGGCCTGGACTACTGGGTGGCGGTGGTGATCGTGGGCGCGCTGATGATGGTCTACGTGCTCTTCGGCGGCATGACGGCCACCACCTGGGTGCAGATCATCAAGGCCGTGATGCTGCTGGCCGGCGTGACCTTCATGGCGGTGATGGTGCTGGCGGCTTTCCACTTCAGCCCCGAGGCGCTGTTCGCCAAGTCGGTCGAGGTGCGCACGCAGATCGCGGCCAATGCCGGCAAGTCGCCTGAAGAGGCACGCAGCATCGGGCTGGCCATCATGGGGCCGGGCGGCTTCGTCAAGGACCCGATCTCGGCCATCAGCTTCGGCATGGCGCTGATGTTCGGCACGGCCGGGCTGCCGCACATCCTGATGCGCTTCTTCACCGTGCCCGACGCCAAGGAGGCCCGCAAGTCGGTGGGCTGGGCCACGGTGTGGATCGGCTACTTCTACCTGCTGATCTTCATCATCGGCTTCGGCGCCATCACGCTGGTGCTGACCAACCCGGAGTTCGCCAACGTGGCCACGGGGGTGATCCACGGCGGTGCCGGGGCGACCAACATGGCGGCCGTGCTGGTGGCCAAGGCGGTGGGCGGCAACGTGTTCTTCGGCTTCATCTCGGCGGTGGCCTTCGCGACCATCCTGGCGGTGGTGGCGGGGCTGACGCTGTCGGGCGCCTCGGCGGTGTCGCACGATCTCTATGCCACGCTGATCAAGCAGGGCCGTGCCGAGCCGCGCGACGAGTTGCGCGTCTCGCGCATCACCACCGTGGCGCTGGGCGTGATCGCGGTGCTGCTGGGCATCGCCTTCGAGAAGCAGAACATCGCCTTCATGGTGTCGCTGGCCTTCGCCATCGCAGCCTCGGCCAACTTCCCGGTGCTGTTCATGAGCGTGCTGTGGAAGGACTGCACCACGCGCGGCGCGGTGATCGGCGGCACGCTGGGCCTGGCGGCCTCGGTGGGGCTGACCATCGTCTCGCCCTCGGTGTGGGAGGCGACGCTGGGCTATCCCAAGGGCTCGGCGCTGTTCCCCTACACCTCGCCGGCGCTGTTCTCCATGGCCATCGGCTTCGCGGGCATCTGGCTGTTCAGCCTGCTCGACCGAAGCCGCCAGGCCGCGGCCGAACGCGCGGCCTTCCCTGCGCAGCAGGTGCGGTCGGAGACCGGGCTCGGCGCATCGGGCGCGTCCGGACACTGAGCGCAGCATCCCGCGGGGGTGGGGCCTCCATCGTTCCGCGCCTTGCCCGGGGCGGCGGCCCCTGCCAGGGGTGCGCCGGCAAGGACAGCTGGCGGCAAGGCGCAGCGAGCATGATCGGGCCATGCCGTCTTCCGTCCGACTCCTGTCGCAGCTCTCCCGCCGTCGCCTGCTGCAAGGCGCGGCGGGCGCGGCGCTTGCCGCCCCCTTCCTCCGATTGCATGCCCAAGGCGGCGACAGCCGGCCGCTCTTCACGCTGGGCGTGGCCTCCGGCTGCCCCACGGCCGAGGGCGTGGTGCTGTGGACCCGGCTCGCCCCCGAGCCGCTGGCGGGCGGCGGCATGGACGAGGCGCCGGTGCCGGTGGACTGGGAGCTGGCCGAGGACGACCGCTTCGTCCGCATCGTCGCCCGCGGACGGGCCATCGCGGTGGCCGACCTGGCGCACTCGGTGCACGTCGAGGTCGCGGGCCTGGCCCCCGGCCGCGACTACTGGTACCGCTTCACGGCGCAGGGCATGCGCAGCCCCGTCGGCCGTACCCGCACCGCGCGGGCGCTGCAGGACGCGCAGCCGCTGCGGCTGGCCTTCGGCTCCTGTCAGCAGTACGAGCAGGGCTTCTACAGCGCCTACCGCGACATGGCCACGCATGACCTGGATGCGGTGGTGCATCTGGGCGACTACATCTACGAGTCCTCCTGGGGCCGCCACCACGTGCGCCGCCACGAAGCCGGCCTGCCGCAGGACCTGGCCGGCTACCGCAACCGCTACGCCCTGTACAAGGGCGACGCCGACCTGCAGGCGGCGCATGCGGCCTTCCCCTGGTTCGTCACCTGGGACGACCACGAGGTGCAGAACGACTATGCCAACGACCGCTCGCCGCAGACGCCCGATCCGGCGCAGTTCATGGCCCTGCGCGCGGCCGCCTACCAGGCCTGGTACGAGCACATGCCGGTGCCGGCCTGGATGCGCCCGCAGGGCGTGCAGGCCCGCATCCACGGCCGCTGGCAGATGGGCGGCATGGCCGAACTCTTCGTGCTCGACGGCCGCCAGTACCGCTCGGCCCATCCCTGCGTGCCGGTGACCGGCAACAAGGGCTTCGTCGACTGCGACGAGCGCAGCGCCGCCAGCCGAAGCTACCTGGGCGCCGAGCAGGAGGCCTGGCTCTACCAGGGCCTGGCGCGCGCCCAGGGCCGCTGGACGCTGATCGCGCAGCAGACGCTGATGGCCACCGCCCCGCGCAGCCGTGGCGAGGAGCGCGGCTACTGGGTCGACGGCTGGGACGGCTGCGCCGCCAACCGCGAGCGCCTGTACGGCGCGCTGGCGGCGCGCGCCGAGCGCAACGCGCTGGTGCTCAGCGGTGACGTGCACTGCTTCTGGGCCGCCGACCTGCAGCGCCCCGGCGATGCCGCGCCGCTGGCCACCGAGTTCGTGGGCGGCTCCATCAGCTCGCAGGGCCCGTCGATGGCGACGGTGGCGGCGCTGCAGGCCAACAACCCGCAGCTGCGCTGGGGCCGTGGCGACGTGCGCGGCTATGCGCTGGCCACGCTGGCGCCGGCCGAGGCGCGCGTGGAGTTCCGCGCGGTGGACGACATCCGGCGCGTCGATTCCGGCGTGAGCCGGCTGGCGCGCTTCGTGGTCGAGCACGGCTCGCCGGGCGTGCACACGGTGGCGGGCTGATGCCGCTCGGGGCCACTGCCGCTCCACGGGCGTACGACGCGCCGCGCGTGACGGCATGGGGCGCCGTGCGGCCCCAGACGGTGCTCCGTGGCCGTCCGCAACCGCCGCACGGGAAGACCCCGCCTGCCGACCCGGATTCGCCCCCCTGTCGCCGCCGTGCCCGCCGACGCTGTTAGGGTCGGCGATTCCCGGGTTTTCCCTCATCCTTGGCCGACTGCCGGTTCCACTTGCCGATCGGCAATGCCGGCAGGCGTCCTGCGCCCTGTTCTGTCCCGCGCTTTGCCCATGACTTCCGCCGCTTCCCTCGCCGACGCCCAATCCGAACGCACGCTGCTGCGCGCCGTGCTCGCCCTGGGTCTGGGCGGTTTCTCCATCGGCACGGGCGAGTTCGTGATCATGGGCCTGCTGCCCGAGGTGGCGCGCGACATCGGCACCAGCATTCCGCAGGCCGGCCACGCGATCAGCGCCTATGCGCTGGGCGTGGTGGTGGGCGCGCCGGTGCTGGCGGCGCTGGCCGCGGGCTGGCGCCGTCGCGTGCTGCTGATGGCGCTGATGGCCTTCTATGCCATCGGCAACATCGCCAGCGCCCTCGCACCGGACTACCTGTCGCTGCTGGGCCTGCGCCTGTTGACCGGCCTGCCGCACGGCACCTATTTCGGCGTCGCGGCGCTGGTGGCGGCGGCGCTGGCACCGCCCGGGCAGCGGGCGCGGGCGGTCGGGCTGGTGATGCTGGGGCTGACCGGCGCCACCCTGGTGGGCGTGCCCATCGCCGCCTGGCTGGGCCAGCACTTCGGCTGGCGCGCCGCCTTCGTCTTCGTGGGCCTGATCGCCGCCGCGGCGGTGCTGTTGATCCGCCTGTGGGTGCCCGACATGGCGGCGGCGCACGGTGCCAGCCCCATGCGCGAGCTGGGCGCGCTGCGCCGGCGCCAGGTGTGGTTCACCCTGGGCATCGCGGCCATCGGCTTCGGCGGCATGTTCTGCGTGTTCAGCTACGTCAAGCCCACGCTGACCGAGGTGGCCGGCCTGTCGGTGGGCCGCGTGCCGCTGGTGCTGGCGCTGTTCGGTGTCGGCATGGTGGCGGGCAACTTGGTCGGCGCGCGCCTGGCCGACCGGGCGCTGATGCCGACCATCGGCGGCATCCTGGCCTATGCGGCGGTGGTGCTGGCGGCCTTCTCGGTCACGGCCCACCATCCGGTGGCGGCATCGATCAACATCCTGCTGGTCGGCACGCTGGTGGCCATCGGCCCGGCGCTGCAGATCCGGCTGATGGACGTGGCCGGCGACGCCCAGACCCTCGCCGCGGCGCTGAACCATTCGGCCTTCAACATGGCCAACGCGCTGGGCGCCTGGCTGGGCGGCGTGGCCATCGACGCGGGGCTTGGATGGACCTCCACGGGCTGGGTGGGCGCGCTGCTGGCGCTGGCCGGGCTGGCGCTGTTCGCGGCGGCCGTGGCGGATGGGCGTCGCATGTCGCGGGGTGCGCGGCTGGCTTGAGTTCGTTGTTCTTGTCGGGGGCCTCTGCTGGGCGCTTCGTGTTGGATGGTGAGCCGGGATTGCGTGTGTTCGGTGGTTGGGCCAGGGTGACTTGCTCATTGGCTGGCCCACGACTCTTGTTGCTTGTCCTGCCAAGTGCCAACTTCATCGGATGACCACCGGCAGGGGGTGCTAACCGGCGGAGGGCGCCGGCATGCGTGCTCCCGGTGCACGCTCGCGCCGACCGGCTTGGTGCACACGGCGGGTGCTCGCTTTCCACCGACGTGCTTGCCGCACTGCACGGCGCCGCGAATGGCACCTCCGCACGCACACCGTCATCCTCCACCTCGACGCTGCGCCCGAACGGCTGGGTTCGGCCGCCCTGGTCCTCACTCCGTTCGCCCTGAGGTTCTATGGTTCTCGTCAAGCGACAGTGGCCGCCAGGCGGGCATCGAACATCGCGTGTTGCTTGAACAGCG
>NZ_JBQUYR010000029.1:0-6452 GCF_056314265.1 Pseudacidovorax sp. DMC4
GACATGAAACCTCCCTGGTCTCGCGCCGGCGGCCTTCTGGGGATGAGGCGGCTCGGCTGGGGCGGGAGGTTAGCGGCCTGTCGACCGGTGCAGCGATCGACAGGCCGTTTGCGCCTCACACGATGGGCGTTGATGTGGATTTGTGCGCGTTTGGCAGGAGCCGGCGTCTCGTCGCCGAAAGGCCGAGCGTGCGCCACGGCCGTTTCCGCCAATCCTGACAAAGCGTTAAAGTATGGATATTCATACAGTATTTGTTGGCCGCCTCTCCTTTCGCCATGCGCAGATCCACCGTCCTTGTCGATCTCTCCTACGCTCCCGAAGGGGTGTGGCGCGGCGACGAGCTGGGTGAGGCCGGCGCAGCGACCTACCCGAGCGGACATCCTGGCCTGGATGCCGAGTTGCCCGGCGGCGGCTGGCCGCTCGGGGCGATGACCGAGCTGCTGCAGCCCGACGCCGAGGCGCCGCTGTGGCCTGTGCTGTTGCCGTCACTGGCGCGGGCCGTGGCCGAGCGCGCCCAGCCGGTGGTGCTGATCGGCCCGCCGCACGAGCCTTTCGGCCCCGCGCTGGCGGCCGGTGGCCTGCCTCTGGAGTCCCTGCTGTGGGTGCGGGCCGACGCCGCCCCCGCCCGGCTGTGGGCCTGCGAGCAGGCACTGCGCTGCGCCGAGGTGGCCGCCGTGCTGGCCTGGCTGCCACAGGCGCGGCTGGGCGAGCTGCGCCGGCTGCAGCTCGCCGCTGCCCGGCATGGCGCGCTGCTCTTCGTCTGCCGGCCCGATGCGGTCGCGCCGTCGGCATCGCCCGCGCGCCTTCGCCTGCGTCTGCAGCCCCGGCCCGACGGGCAGCTCGACGTGCACCTGCTCAAGCGCCGTGGGCCGCCGCTGGCGCACCCCCTGCCGATGCCTGGCCGCGGGACGCGCCTTGGTGGCCTGCTCGATGCCACGCGGTCGGCTCGACCCGTCGTGCCCGCATCGACCCGCACCCAGCCCATGGGCGAGGGCGGGGCCACCGTGGTGCGCCTGGATCTGCGCCGCGCCCTGCGCCAGGACCCTGCCCATGCACTGGCTCGCGCTTCAGTGGCTGCCTGAGCCCGCCGCCTCGGGCGGGACGGCGCCGGATGCCGCCCCGCCGCAGCCGGACGTGGCCTGTCCCACGCCCGAATCGCTCGGCTGGTGGGCCCTGCAGTTCACGCCCCATGTCGCCTGGCTGGACGAGGCACTGATGCTGGAGGTGTCGGCCTGCGAGCGGCTGTGGGGCGGCCGGCGCGCCCTGATGCGGCAGATCGGTGCCAGCGTGCCGCCAGGCCTGAAGGTGCGGCAGGTCACGGGTGCCACCAGCCTGGAGGCGCTGGCCCGGATGCGGCTGTACATCGCCCGGCAGCCCCAGCCGACCCGGCTGCCCGACGACCTGCCGCTCGACACCCTGGGGGCCGCCGCTCCCCACCTGCAGGTGCTCGCCCGCCTGGGCTGCCGCACCTGGGGCGACGTCGCGGCCCTGCCGCGCGGGCCGCTGGTGCGGCGTTTCGGCGCGCCGCTGCGCGAGGCGCTCGACCTGGCCTGGGGCCTGCGTCCCGACGGCCTGCCCTGGCTGCAGGTGCCCGACAGCTTCGAGCAGCGGCTCGAGTTGCCGATGCTGGCCCAGTCCGCGCCCGAGCTGCTGTGGGCAGCCCAGCGCCTGCTGAGCGCCCTGCGCCTGTGGCTGCAGGCACGCCAACGCGGCGTGCTGGCCATCGAGCTGTCCTGGACGCTCGACCTCAGGCGGCTCGATGGCGCCGAACTGCCCCGCTCGCAGCAGCTGCAGGTGCGCACGGCCGAGCCCACGCAGGACATGGCCCACCTGCGGCGGCTGCTGGCGGAGCGGCTGGCGCTCACCCAGCTGATCGCGCCCACCGGCTGGCTGCGGCTGCGTTCGCTGGAGACGGCCGACTGGCAGGGCCGCACCCGCAGCCTGCTGCCACCGTCGCTGCCCGGCGGTCATGCCGGCGCCTGGGCGGAGGAGGGGCGCGAGGGCGAGCCCCTGCACCAGCTGCTCGAAAAGCTCAGCGCCCGGCTGGGCGCGCCGCAGGTGCTGGCGGCGCAGCCCGTGCAGGACCATCGGCCCGAAGGCCGCCAGCGTTGGCGGCCGGCGGCGGGTCCGAAGGCCGCCGTTCCGGACAAGACCAGACCAGGCACAGGCCGCCCGGGGCAGCACACCAACGCCCGGCATCCGGCCTCGAACCTGGGCGGCGCCCGGCCTGCTGGCGAACAGGTCTTGGGCGAGCCGGGTTCCGTCCTGCCCGACATCGGCACCGGCCTGCTGCCCGCCTGGCTGCTGCGCGAGCCGCGCCTGCTGCCCGTGCAGGACGGCGAGCCCTGTCATGGGGGCGCTCCGCTGCGGCGTCTGGCCGGTCCGCAGCGGCTGGAGACGGCCTGGTGGGAAGCCGGCCGGCCCGCCGCCCGCGACTACTACATCGCCCAGGACGTGGCCGGCGCGCTGTTCTGGATCTACCGCGAGCGGGCGACGCTCGCCGGCACCGAGGCGCCGGTGCGCTGGTACCTGCAGGGCATCTATGCCTGAACTCTCGCTCAAGGACGAGGAGGCACGGCGCCAGCAACGGCAGGCCGCGCGTGCCCAGGGGCCGGACGTGCCGTCTGCCGCGGGGCAGATGCTGCCGGCCTATGCCGAGCTGCATGCCTTGAGCAACTTCAGCTTCCAGCGCGGCGCCTCCCATCCGTGGGAGTTGGCGGTGCGCGCCTGGCAACTGGGCTACGCGGCGATCGCCATCACCGACGAATGCTCGGTGGCCGGCGTGGTGCGCGCCGTCAGCGGCCTGCGCATGTGGCGCGAAGAGCGCGAGGAGGACGGCCTGCCGCTGCCGCCGCATCCCGAGCCGAAGCTGATCTTCGGCAGCGAATTCGACTTCGGCCGTTTTCGCCTCGTCGTGCTGGCCCACGACCTCGAAGGCTGGGGCCACCTGTGCCAGTACATCAGCGCCGCCCGCATGCGCGAGGACGTCGCCAAGGGCGACTACCGCGCCGAGCTGGCCGATGCCGCGGCGCTGGTGCATTGCGAAATCCTCTGCGTGCCGCGGCGTCGCAGCGGCGAGCCCATCGACGAGGCGGCGCTGCAGGCTGACCTGGCCACGGTGGCGGCGCTGTTCCCGCCGCGCAGTGATGGAGAGCCCGGGCCGCTGTGGCTGGCAGTGGAGCTGTTCCACGAGGCCGACGACGCCCTGTGGCTGCAGGTGCTGCGCCGCGCCGGCGAGGCCACCGGCCTGCCGCTGGTGGCGGCGGGCGACGTGCACATGCACCTGCGCTCGCGCAAGCCGCTGCAGGACGTGCTCACCGCCGTGCGCGAGGGCCGGCCGGTGGCCGACTGCGGCTTCGCGCTGCAGCCCAACGCCGAGCGCCACCTGCGGGCGCGCACGCGGCTGGCGCGGCTGTATCCGGCCGGGCTGCTGGCGCGCACGCTCGTGATCGCGGCTCGCTGCCGCTTCCAGCTCAAGGAACTGAAAGAGCAGTACGTCTACCCACAGGAAGTCATCGGATCGGGCGAGACGCCGGCGCAGACGCTGATCCGCAAGACCTGGGAGGGCGCGCAGACGCGTTATCCCGAGGGCGTGCCCGCCAAGGTCAGCGCGCAGATCGAGAAGGAACTCGACCTCATCCTCGACCTGAAGTACGAGATGTTCTTCCTCACGGTGGAAGACATCGTCGCCTTCGCCCGGCGCCAGGGCATCCTCTGCCAGGGCCGCGGCTCCTCCGCCAACTCGGCCGTCTGCTACTGCCTGGGCATCACCGCCGTGAACCCCGACGACGGCAACCTGCTGTTCGAGCGCTTCATCAGCCGCGAGCGCGCCGAGCCGCCGGACATCGACGTCGACTTCGAGCACGACCGGCGCGAGGAGGTCATCCAGTACATCTACGAAACCTACGGTCGCGAGCGCGCTGCTATCGCCGCCGTGGTCATCAGCTACCGCTCGCGCAGTTCGCTGCGCGACGCCGGCAAGGCGCTGGGCATCGACGAAGGCTTGGTCGATGCCTTCGCCAAGGACCACTACTGGTTCGACGACCCCATGCTCGACGAGCGGCTGGAGGCCGCCATGTCCCGGGCCGGCGTGCGCGAGGACCCGTTCCGCCTGCGGCTGTGGATCGGCCTGGCCAACGAGCTGCGCGGCTTTCCGCGCCACCTCAGCCAGCACGTGGGCGGCTTCGTGCTCACGCAGGGGCCGCTCACCCGGCTGGTGCCGGTCGAGAAGGCCAGCATGGAGGCACGCTCCATCATCCAGTGGGACAAGGACGACCTGGACGAGATCGGCATGTTCAAGGTGGACGTGCTGGCCCTGGGCATGCTCAGCTGCATCCGACGCGCGCTGGACATGGTCAACGGCTGGCGCGGCACGGCGCACCAGATGCACCAGCTGCCCACCGACGATCCGCGCGTCTACGACATGATCGGCCGCGCCGACACCGTGGGCGTGTTCCAGATCGAGAGCCGGGCGCAGATGTCCATGCTGCCGCGCCTGCGCCCGCGCAACTACTACGACCTGGTGATCGAGGTGGCCATCGTGCGGCCGGGGCCGATCCAGGGCGGCATGGTGCATCCCTATCTGAAGAACCGCGCAAAGGTGGAACGCGGCGAGAAGATCGAGTTGCGCTATCCGCAGCTGGAGCCGGCGCTGCAGCGCACGCTGGGCGTGCCCATCTTCCAGGAGCAGGTGATGCAGATCGCCATGATCGCCGCCGACTTCAGCGCCGGCGAGGCCGATCGCCTGCGCCGTGCCATGGCGGCCTGGCGGCGCACGGGGCACATGGAGCGCTTCTACGACCCACTGGTCAAGGGCATGGTGGCCAACGGCTACGACGAGGACTTCGCCAAGGCCATCTTCCAGCAGATCCAGGGCTTCGGCGAATACGGCTTCCCGGAAAGCCACGCCGCCAGCTTCGCCAAGCTGGTCACCGTCAGCAGCTGGCTCAAGTGCTACGAGCCGGCCTGCTTCCTGGCGGCCATCCTCAATGCGCAGCCCATGGGCTTCTACACGCCCTCTCAGCTGATCCAGGACGCGGTGCGCCATGGCGTGCAGGTGCGGCCGGTGGACGTGACCCGCAGCGACGCCTTCTGCACCCTGGAGCCGGCCGACGGGGCCGGTCCGCCCCCCGCGCCCGCCTGGGCCGAATCCGCGGCCCAGGCGCTGCCGGGCCAGCCGGCCGTGCGACTGGGCCTGCGCCACATCAAGGGCCTGAGCCCGGCGGCGATGACGCGCCTGGTCGAGTCCCGGGCGCGCTCGCCCTTCACCGGCACGGGCGATCTGGCCCGCCGCGCCGGCCTCGGCCCGGCCGAGATGGCCCTGCTGGCCGGCGCCGACGCCCTGCAGGCCCTGGCCGGCCACCGCCGCCAGCAGGTGTGGGAGGCCACGGCCTCGCACCGCGCCGCGGCCCTGCTGCGCGATGCGCCGATCCACGAGGCGCCGCTCGCCCTGCCGGCGGCACAGGAGGGCGAGGAGATCGTCGGCGACTACGCCAGCCTGGGTTTCAGCCTGCGGCGCCATCCGCTGGCGCTGCTGCGGCCCCGGCTGGCGGGCTGGCGCCTGTCGAGCGCCGAGGAACTGCGCGCCATGCCCAGCGGCATGCCGGTGCGCGCCTGCGGCATCGTCACCGTGCGCCAGCGGCCGGGCACGGCCAAGGGCACCGTCTTCGTCACGCTGGAGGACGAGACGGGCGCGGTCAACGTGGTGGTCTGGGCCCGCGTGGCCGAGCAATGGCGCGAGCCGCTGCTCAAGTCGCAGTTGCTGGCCGTGCGCGGCACCTGGCAGCGCGACCAGGACACGGGCGGCAAGGTCTGCCACCTGGTCGCCGAGGGCCTGCGCGACCTCACGCCGCTGCTG
Source organism: Pseudacidovorax sp. DMC4 (assembly GCF_056314265.1). Taxonomy (NCBI): domain Bacteria; kingdom Pseudomonadati; phylum Pseudomonadota; class Betaproteobacteria; order Burkholderiales; family Comamonadaceae; genus Pseudacidovorax; species Pseudacidovorax sp. DMC4. The sequence continues at coordinate 5,858 of NZ_JBQUYR010000029.1, forward strand.
GGGCGGCTGGCCCGCGAGAACCGCAGCCGCGATTTCCACTGAGGGCGCCTGGCTGAGCTGGGGGGAGAAGTCCGCCGTATCTCCTGCGTCGACCAGCGGTGGGTACTTGGGTCGATGGGCGGCGAGGGCCTGGTGCACTGGCTACGCGTCTCGGCGCACTGGCGGTGGGGCCTCCATGCAGTGGGGATGGGGCGCCGGTGCACTGGCGGTAGGGCTCCGGTGCATTGGCGATAGGGTGAGTAACCCGGCAGAGGACGCCGGCATGCGCGCTCCCGGTGCACGCTCGCGCTGACCGGCTTGCCTCACCCGCTCTCCACCGACGCGCCTTGCGCACTGCACGGCGCCGCGAATGGCACCTCCGCACGCACACCGGCATCCTCTGCCTCGACCATGTGCCTGAACGGCCGGGTTCCGCCACCCTGCCCCAAAAATCCGTTCGTCCTGAGCCTGTCGAAGGGCGAGGTGGCGCGCGGCGTGAAAACCTGGCACTTCCCGACGCCATGCAACCCTGGGGGCGGGGCTTCGACAGGCTTGTATGGTTTGGTTTCCATCAACCAAACCGTAAGAAAGGGCGAGGAGCCGGGATGTAGGGACA
>NZ_JBQUYR010000030.1:0-6422 GCF_056314265.1 Pseudacidovorax sp. DMC4
GGCGGTTGCGTGCCGATGGGCGTGGGCGAGGTGTTGTTGCCCGGGTTGCCGTCGCCGTCGGGGTCGGGGTCGGTGCCGTTGACGGAGTCGTCGGTGATGCTGGCGGTGTTGCCCGCCACCGTGGCGGCCTGCGCGCGGGTGCTGTTGGCGAGCGTGGCGGCCCGGCCCGCGGTGTTGAAGCGCACCACGAACTGCAGCGTGAGGTCGCCCCCGATGGGCAGCACGGCGCCCGGCGCGAGCAGCGAGGAATGGGCCGCGGTGCCGTCGAAGGCGCTGTTGACGGCGGCCACCTGCCCACCCACGCTGCCGGCCGCCTGGAGGGTCTTGAGGGAGCCGGGCACGAGGGTGTACTGGCCCGCCGCCGGACTGGCGGCGCTGCTGTAGGTGCCGAACTGCGTGGCGCCCGCGCCTTCGAGCACGTTGATCAGCTGCGCGTCGTACAGCCAGGACGCGCCGTAGTTCTTGACGCGCACCGAGACGGTGACGTCGGCGGTGCCGTCGGCGTTGGCCCGCGGCAGGCTGGCCCACTCGGCCACGCCGATGCGCGCCGGGTTCAGCGACACGGGCACGGTGTTGGAGGCGCTGGAGGTGGCCTGCGTGCCGTCGTTGTAGAACGCCTGCGCGGTGTTGAGCAGATTGCCCGCGCTGGCGTTGGCCGCGACCATGACCGACAGGCGCATCTGCAAGGAGGCATTGGCCGCCACGCTGGCCGGCGCGGGCAGCGCCACCGCCACTTCGACCGCCGAGGCGTCGTCGGCAGCGCCCGTGCGGTAGTTGAAGGGCGCGTCCACCGGCAGACGGAACAGCCGCAGCGCCCCCGGCATCGAGGTCTGCAGCGAGCCGGGCACGTAGTACGTGCCGGGGGGGATCACGTCGCGCAGCAGCAGGACGTTGACCGGGCTGCCGTTGACCACGATGGGCGTGTTGCCGGGCATGGCGGTGCTCGCGCCCTGCGCCGCCTGGTTGCCCACGTTGGTGCCGTTGACGGTGTAGTCGATGCGCGAGACGCCCGGCTGCAGCGGCGCGCTGTAGCTGGCCGACTTGGTGAGGCTGAGCACCGCCACGTTGCCGATCTCGATCACGTCCCGGTTGCTCGCCGTGGCCGCCTGCACGCCCGAGGTGGCCGTGAGCGTGGCACACACCGCCCCTGAGGCCGCCGTGGGCATGGTGCCCATCGCCAGCAACGTGGCCGTCTCGCCCGGATCGAGCGTCAGGGCACCCGGCGTGTTCAGGGCCAGCACCGCCTCGGCGCTGTCGGCCGCGCCGTTGCTGTTGATATCGCGCACTAGCCGCATCGCGCCCAGGCTCAGGGCCGCGCTGCTCGGGCAGCCCGCCCCGCCATTGGCCCAGCCCAGCCTGTAGCTCGAGCGCACGTTGCCGGTGTTGGTCAACAGGTGGCTGAGCGTCAGCGGCATGCCCGAGGGGCGCACGAGCGTCTGGTCCTGCGTGAGTGTGAGCGAGTCCACCACCTGCACCGTGAGCATCACGCCGTTGGAGGAGATGGTCTCGGTCTGCGTGTAGCCCGCCGGGATGTAGGTGGCCGTGGCCACCACGCGCAGCACGGTGCCGCCCGGGGCCACTGCGGACCATGCGCCACCCGGCAGGCACAGCAGCAGCACAAGCAGCGGCAGCATCAGCGTGGCAAGCCACCGGCAGGCGCGTCGCAGCAGGGGCGGATTCGGGTGCAGGAGCGATTGGATGGCGGTCACGGCTGGGCTGCTTGTGCGTTGTTGTGGACAGGCTCGCGAGAGCGAATGCCCGCGCACCACGGCGCAAGCTCCCTCTCGAATGGCTGTTGTTCTTCTCTTCTCGGGATCTCTCTCGGGTCTTTTCTGCGCGCTCTGACGCGGGCGCGGCAAAGCGCGCAGAAAAGGGCAAAGCCGTGCCCACAGCAGGGCAGGCAGGCTTTGCCTTCGGGGTGCGGGACACCGCGGCCCCACTAAGGAGACGCGGCACCCGCAGCCTCAGGGCCTCGGAAGGCTTACTGGCTGTTGAGCTTGACCTGGAAGGTCATCGTGGCGGTGCCACCCGGGTTGACCGTGTTCGCCGAACCACCGCAGCTCACGCCGGTGGTGTCGCTGCTCCAGTCCGCGTTGGTCAGCGCCGGGGTGACGCCGGTGGACTCGCACTTGGTCGCCGGCAGGTTCGGCCCCAACGCGGTGAAGGCCGGCAGCCCATCGGACAGCTTGATGTTGCTCACCGAAGCCACACCCTGGTTGGTGGCCACCACGCGATACACCACGCACTCGCCAGGCTTGGCGCTGATGGGCTCGCTCTTGGTGGGCACCGGCGTGCCGCTGCAGGTGGCGTCCAGGATCTGCGTCTTGAGCAGCTGCACCTGCGTGGTGGTGACCGTGACCTTGTCGACCACGCTGGGCACCGCACCGAGGGCGGTCTTGCAGACGTTGGGCGCGTTCGCGGCAAAGTCCACATTCACCGTGACGTTGTTGGACGCGCCCACCGTGGCACCGCTGGGCGCGAACACCTTGACCAGCAGGTTGACCGACTGGCCCGCAGCCAGCGTCGGCAGCGCGTTGCCCGTCAGCGGCTGGTCGGCAGAGCTCAGCTGGCCGTCGTTGTCACTGTCCAGGTACAGCGTGGAGGTCCAGCTGCTGTCCGTGAACGACACGCTCACCGTGCCCACGCCGCAGGCGCCGGTGCCCGTGGCCGTGATCGAGTGGCTCAGCACGAGCGAGCCGCCCGGGCTGATCTGGCCCTCGATGGCGCGCACCACTTCGGCCGTGTAGGTCGTCGCAGCACTGACGGTCGTCACCTGGTCGTACAGCGTATCCACCGCGAAGACGCCGGCTTCACCCCCAACGGCACGCACCTGGAAGTACACACCCTGCGTGGCCGGCGCCTGGGTGGCCGGCACGAACACGCACGCGGTCACCTGAGTCGTGCCACCGTTGGCGTTGACCGACGGCGACGACGTGATGGCAGTGCCCGCCGGGCAGGCCGTGGCCTCGGAGCCGGCCGTGATGGGACCCGCCATGAACTTCACGACCCAGCCGCTGGGCAGGTTGCTCGGCAGCGTCGAGGAGCCACCCGCCTGCAGCGTGTAGGTGTCGGCCACACCGCCGTTGTTGGTGATCCACAGGTCGAACGAGGTCCACGAGCCAGCGTTGACGCCGCTCTTGGTCACGGTCGGCTGCGTGCTCGGGCCAACGCCCACGTCCGCATTCGCGCCGCTGTTGCTCACGCCGGTCTGGCTGTTGGTCAGGTCCACGGCCGGGCCGGTCACGGTGGTCAGCACGTCCTTGCTCGCGTCGAACTTGGTGGCGTCGGCGGCCGAGGTGGCGGTGACGGTCAGGGTGTAGTTGGCACCCACGGTCGGCGTGGCCGTCGGCGACAACGTGGCCTTGATCACGATGGTCTTGGTCGCGCCCGCAGCAATCGGGCCGGTGTCGATCTTGCCGTCGTTGTTGCTGTCCACCAGCACCGAGGTGCCGTCCGGTCCGTACGCACGCAGCACCGTGCCGGCCGGGAAGCTGTTGCCCGCCGCACCGATCGCCGGAATGTCGATGGTGAAGGTGTCCTCCCCGTTGCCCAGGTTGTAGATCTCGTGCTTGAACACGATCGTGGAGCCCGCCGGTGCCTTGGCAATGGTCTGGGTGTCGGCCGTGCCGTCGCCCGCGCCCGCCGTGACGTCCTTCGCGTTGGCAGAAGTCGCGCCCGCACTGCCCAGGGCCACCCCGTAGGTGCCCAGGACATTGAACGCGCTCTCGTTGGACGTGGCATTCAGGCCCGCCGGCGCGCCGATCACGGCCGTGGGCGCATCGTCCTTGCTGTACGTCACCACGTTGGCGGTGGTGCCCGTACCCAGCGTCGCGCTGCTGTTGACCAGCACGACGAAGCTCAGGGTGCGCTCGTTGCTCACCGGCAGAACCTTGTCCAGGAAAGTCAGCGTCTTGCTGGCGGCGTCGTACTTGAAGTCGACATTGGCACCGTTGGCGCCATTGCCCGTCTCATCCAGCGCCACGCCAGAATTGCTGCTACTCCACACCGCGGAACCCGTCACGTAGGTGAAACCAGCGGTCCTGCCGGTTCCGATGACGTCCTGCAGGTTGAAGGTGCCCACCTGGCCACCCGTGTTGCTGTACGTGATGGTGTAGGTGGTGTACGTGCAGGTTGCGCTGTTGCTGACCGGCCAGGCGGTGGCACAGGACGCACCCGAGGAGCGCTGGCCTTCGGTCTTGGCGGTCGGCAGCGGCCAGGCGCCACCACCCGGTGCAGCCACCGTCGGCGCCGCGATGGACGTGCGCACGTTGAACGCCGCCACATTGGTCAGCGTCACATCATCCTGCACCGTCACCGTCTGGTTCGACGCCGTGTACAGGCCGCTGCTTTGCGGCACCGCCGTCACCAGACCCGAGTCAAAGAGCACCGGCGCGCTCGTGACCGCCGACGCCGGGATGGTGTAGGCCACCACGAAGCCCAGCTTGCCGCCCGCGCTGACCGCCTGCGCAGGGACGCTGCAGGACGTGGGCGGCGATGACGGAGCAGTGGTGCACAGCGGCGTCGGGTTGTCCGCCTTTCCGTCGAAGTCGTTGTCCAGGAAGACCTCGATCTTCTCGAACTTGTTCGCCGACGTCGGCGCCGCCGTGATCAGGAACGAATCCGTCCCGTTACCGGTGTTGACCAGCACGTGCGGCGCATAGATCGTCGCAGCCGTCGAGCCCGTCTTGGTGTTGACGACCCCGCCCGCAGCCACCGACTTGCTGTCCAGCGTGAACGCACCGACCTGCAGCACGGTCGTCAATACCTCGTTTGATTGCGAGAACTGGTCGTCGCCGTTGGGGCCCTTGTACGTGGCCGTTGCCTGGTTGCCGATCTTCAATCCCGCGGGCGGCGTCGCCGCATGCGCAACAGAACTTCCACTCAGGAAGACTGCCGCCAATGCAGCTGCGCCAGCCCACGCCGCATACGGCTTGGCGCCGCCGCGGGTCTGTGGGTGATGGGTTTTCACGTGTTTTCTCCTCTCAAAGGAATGCCGACGTTCACAAAAGGGATAAAAACTGCCTCGCGATACGGCCCTCAGCCGCATCTCCGGGCAGGACGGTGCCGGTCCTCAGAACTCCTCGGCCGCATCCAGCCGAAGCCCCCCTGACAACCCACACGGGGTGTGCGCAGCCGCGCGCGCCCTCCTCGCGCGCAACACGGCCGCGCGCTCGTTCAGCGCTTGGCCGCAGCGCCCGCGGCAGCCGCCGCAGACACGGGCGAGATCTCCTGCGACGGCGCGGCCATCTCCACCTTCGCGCGCGCACTCACCACGGCCTCGGCCCCCGGCGCGAGCTCGTCCAGGCGCCAGCGGATCTGCCGGTATTCGTTCAAGGGCACCGGCTGCATGCGCCCGTCCGCACCCTTGCGCATCAGCGGCTCCGCCTCATAGGCCCCATCGGCCTTGAGCGCGAACTGCACGCCCTTGCCCGGCTGCGCCGTGCGCGCCACGTACTCCAGGCCCTCGGGCAGCGGCAGGTTCGCCGCCACGCCCTTGAGGGCCTGCTTGCTGACGTTCCTGTAGACCGCCCGGTACTCGAGCACGTCCCCAGGGCGCACCCCGTCGACCTCCTCCAGCTTCTCGCGGCCCCGCTCGTCCTTGACCACCTTCTTCTGCGTCAGCTCCACCGTGATGGGCTTCTGCTCGGCCTTCTGCTCGACCTTCGCGGGGGCAGAGGCGGACGCGGACGGCGCAAGCTGCGCAAATGCCGGCACGGCCAGCACCACGCTCAGCAAGGCCGGCGCGATCAGGCGCACGTTCATCAAGGGATTCATCAGGCGGTGTTTCATGGTCTTCACCTCTTTCAGGTCTTCAGGGCTGCTACAGGACAGGGTCGAACACGCCGGCGCCCTCGCAGGGGCGCCGCTCGAAGTCAGGGGCGGCCGCAGCACGCGGCGCACAGGCACAGGCACGCATCGGCGCGTCATCCGCCAAGCGCTCCGGAAGCCCGGTCGGCCGCATCCGCACGCACAGGCGAGGCGCCGCGTCGGGCCGCAAGAACAGACTTCGGGGAGATCGGCTGCACCGGCGTACGCGAGGCAGCGGCAGCACCTGCAGCAGCAGCGGCGCTGGCAGGGACAGCAAAGGCGTCCGCAAAGGACGGCGGGATTGAAGATGGGGTGGACGGGGTCATCGGCTCGCCAAAGGACGAGGCCGGCGTCAGTGCAATGGAGCCCGGGGACGGCGTGAGGGCTGCCGCCATGGGCATGCCAGCAACGCCGGCAGCAGCAGCCATCCGGCCCCCCTGCACCATCTGCCCACGCCCGCCCGCCGGCTCGTCGCCCACCCTCAGCCGGTAGCCCCAGCCGTGCACCGACAGGATCGGACACGGCGCGCCCGAACGATCGAGCTTCTTCATCAGCCGCATCAGGATCATGCGCATGCTGCTGGTGGCCAGCGGCTTCTGCCCGAAGTTCGCCCG
>NZ_JBQUYR010000031.1:0-5796 GCF_056314265.1 Pseudacidovorax sp. DMC4
CGTATACTGGCGGGCTCGCTGACTGATACGTAGCCTTTGGTTGCTGAGTTTGGCTGGTGAGGGGTTTGAGAGAGTGGCGGCGGCTTCTGAGTAAAAAAAGAAGTTGCGCTTTTAGAAAAAAGCGTGTCATAATCGAGGGCTCGACGCAAAGCGGTGAAGTTAGTAGTTGCTAGGTGTTGCGGGTGGTTGGTCGAGTGGGTTGCTTCGGTGGCCTGCAGGACGAAAGACCCGAAAGTTTGACAGGTCTTTATAAAAGCTGTCATAATCGAGGGCTTCGCTGATCGCAGCGAAGACGACAGAAAGAGGTGCTGATGTGCTGCTTTCTGGTGAACGTTAAAAACATACAGCCGATAAGCGTGGGCGTTTGATGAGGAGACCGAGTTCTTCGGAACTTGAGCTTAGGCTCATTCAAACGCTCATGGAATAGAGAAGAAGTGAAGTTCACTTCGATTCCGTTTTATGAGTATTCAAAGATCGAACTGTAGAGTTTGATCCTGGCTCAGATTGAACGCTGGCGGCATGCCTTACACATGCAAGTCGAACGGTAACAGGCCGCAAGGTGCTGACGAGTGGCGAACGGGTGAGTAATACATCGGAACGTGCCCGATCGTGGGGGATAACGCAGCGAAAGCTGTGCTAATACCGCATACGATCTACGGATGAAAGCGGGGGATCGCAAGACCTCGCGCGGACGGAGCGGCCGATGGCAGATTAGGTAGTTGGTGGGGTAAAGGCCTACCAAGCCGACGATCTGTAGCTGGTCTGAGAGGACGACCAGCCACACTGGGACTGAGACACGGCCCAGACTCCTACGGGAGGCAGCAGTGGGGAATTTTGGACAATGGGCGCAAGCCTGATCCAGCCATGCCGCGTGCAGGATGAAGGCCTTCGGGTTGTAAACTGCTTTTGTACGGAACGAAAAGGTTTCTTTTAATACAGGGAACTGATGACGGTACCGTAAGAATAAGCACCGGCTAACTACGTGCCAGCAGCCGCGGTAATACGTAGGGTGCGAGCGTTAATCGGAATTACTGGGCGTAAAGCGTGCGCAGGCGGTGATGTAAGACAGAGGTGAAATCCCCGGGCTCAACCTGGGAACTGCCTTTGTGACTGCATCGCTGGAGTGCGGCAGAGGGGGATGGAATTCCGCGTGTAGCAGTGAAATGCGTAGATATGCGGAGGAACACCGATGGCGAAGGCAATCCCCTGGGCCTGCACTGACGCTCATGCACGAAAGCGTGGGGAGCAAACAGGATTAGATACCCTGGTAGTCCACGCCCTAAACGATGTCAACTGGTTGTTGGGAATTAGTTTTCTCAGTAACGAAGCTAACGCGTGAAGTTGACCGCCTGGGGAGTACGGCCGCAAGGTTGAAACTCAAAGGAATTGACGGGGACCCGCACAAGCGGTGGATGATGTGGTTTAATTCGATGCAACGCGAAAAACCTTACCCACCTTTGACATGTACGGAATCCTTTAGAGATAGAGGAGTGCTCGAAAGAGAGCCGTAACACAGGTGCTGCATGGCTGTCGTCAGCTCGTGTCGTGAGATGTTGGGTTAAGTCCCGCAACGAGCGCAACCCTTGCCATTAGTTGCTACGAAAGGGCACTCTAATGGGACTGCCGGTGACAAACCGGAGGAAGGTGGGGATGACGTCAAGTCCTCATGGCCCTTATAGGTGGGGCTACACACGTCATACAATGGCTGGTACAAAGGGTTGCCAACCCGCGAGGGGGAGCTAATCCCATAAAGCCAGTCGTAGTCCGGATCGCAGTCTGCAACTCGACTGCGTGAAGTCGGAATCGCTAGTAATCGTGGATCAGCATGTCACGGTGAATACGTTCCCGGGTCTTGTACACACCGCCCGTCACACCATGGGAGCGGGTTCTGCCAGAAGTAGGTAGCCTAACCGTAAGGAGGGCGCTTACCACGGCAGGGTTCGTGACTGGGGTGAAGTCGTAACAAGGTAGCCGTATCGGAAGGTGCGGCTGGATCACCTCCTTTCTGGAAACTGAGGTTTCCGAGTCAAACGCCCACACTTATCGGTTGTTGGAAGAGTCGAGTTGGCGTCGCTGTGAGGCGATGTTGACCAGGGGTCTGTAGCTCAGCTGGTTAGAGCACCGTCTTGATAAGGCGGGGGTCGTTGGTTCGAGCCCAACTAGACCCACCAATCTTCCGAGGCAAGAAGTGCGTAGGGCGCGGATGCGCGAGGTACGCATGGATGAGAATCGGGGGATTAGCTCAGCTGGGAGAGCACCTGCTTTGCAAGCAGGGGGTCGTCGGTTCGATCCCGTCATCCTCCACCAACAAGCCAGCAGGCAAGCGAAAAACAAGAAGACAAGAAGACAAGAAGATCAAACCAACACCAAAGAGGCTTTGCAAAAGGCTTCTTTGTTGTTGGTCCGGTATAGACCGGATCAATCGGCTGTTCTTTAAAAATTCATAGAGTCGAATCAGCGTTGTCAGAGGAAACTGCACATTCGTAAAGGTTTAGTGCGGACCGTGCCTCTGGCGACATTTTTTGATTGCGTCAAATGAACTTCAGCTTGCTGTAAAAAAGCAAATTGAAGACGGCATAACGCGTCAGGTGAGAGACCTGACAATTCCTTGATGGACTGAGAACTCTCGTGAGAGAGGTCAAAGTTATAGGGTCAAGTGAATAAGAGCATGTGGTGGATGCCTTGGCGATGATAGGCGACGAAGGACGTGATAGCCTGCGATAAGCTTCGGGGAGCTGGCAAATTAGCTTTGATCCGGAGATTTCCGAATGGGGAAACCCACCGAAAGGTATCGTATTCTGAATACATAGGGATACGAGGCGAACCGGGTGAACTGAAACATCTCAGTAGCTCGAGGAAAAGACATCAACCGAGATTCCGAAAGTAGTGGCGAGCGAAATCGGAGGAGCCTGCTAGTGATATCACAGGACTTAGCAAAGCGGCATGGAAAGGCCGACCATAGTGGGTGATAGTCCCGTATGCGAAAAGACCTGTGTGGTACTGAGCTAGCGACAAGTAGGGCGGGACACGTGTAATCCTGTCTGAACATGGGGGGACCATCCTCCAAGGCTAAATACTCATCATCGACCGATAGTGAACTAGTACCGTGAGGGAAAGGCGAAAAGAACCCCGGGAGGGGAGTGAAATAGATCCTGAAACCGCATGCTTACAAAAAGTAGGAGCCCGCAAGGGTGACTGCGTACCTTTTGTATAATGGGTCAGCGACTTACATTCAGTGGCAAGGTTAACCGAATAGGGAAGCCGTAGAGAAATCGAGTCCGAATAGGGCGTTCAGTCGCTGGGTGTAGACCCGAAACCAAGTGATCTATCCATGGCCAGGATGAAGGTGCCGTAACAGGTACTGGAGGTCCGAACCGACTAGTGTTGCAAAACTAGCGGATGAGCTGTGGATAGGGGTGAAAGGCTAAACAAACTTGGAAATAGCTGGTTCTCTCCGAAAACTATTTAGGTAGTGCCTCAAGTATTACCTTCGGGGGTAGAGCACTGTTTTGGCTAGGGGGTCATGGCGACTTACCAAACCAAGGCAAACTCCGAATACCGAAGAGTAGAGCTTGGGAGACAGAGCACCGGGTGCTAACGTCCGGACTCAAGAGGGAAACAACCCAGACCGCCAGCTAAGGTCCCTAAAATTGGCTAAGTGGGAAACGAAGTGGGAAGGCTAAAACAGTCAGGATGTTGGCTTAGAAGCAGCCATCATTTAAAGAAAGCGTAATAGCTCACTGATCGAGTCGTCCTGCGCGGAAGATGTAACGGGGCTAAGCCAGTTACCGAAGCTGCGGATTCACACGCAAGTGTGAGTGGTAGGAGAGCGTTCTGTAAGCCTGTGAAGGTGGCTTGTAAAGGCTGCTGGAGGTATCAGAAGTGCGAATGCTGACATGAGTAGCGTTAAAGCGGGTGAAAAGCCCGCTCGCCGTAAGCGCAAGGTTTTCTACGCAACGTTCATCGGCGTAGAGTGAGTCGGCCCCTAAGGCGAGGCAGAGATGCGTAGCTGATGGGAAACAGGTCAATATTCCTGTACCGATGTGCAGTGCGATGTGGGGACGGATCTTAATAGTTCATCCGGGTGTTGGATGTCCCGGTTTAGGCAGAAGTAGGCGTGCGTCAGGCAAATCCGGCGTACATATACCGAGGCTGTCGATCGAGCGAGCTTGCTCGCGAAGTGAATGAACGAGGTTCCAGGAAAAGCCACTAAGCTTCAGCTGCACACGACCGTACCGCAAACCGACACTGGTGCGCGAGATGAGTATTCTAAGGCGCTTGAGAGAACTCAGGAGAAGGAACTCGGCAAATTGACACCGTAACTTCGGGAGAAGGTGTGCCCTAGTAGTGTGAAGTGAACAACGGAGCATGAAAGGGTTGCAAAGAATCGGTGGCTGCGACTGTTTATTAAAAACACAGCACTCTGCAAACACGAAAGTGGACGTATAGGGTGTGACGCCTGCCCGGTGCTGGAAGATTAAATGATGGGGTGCAAGCTCTTGATTGAAGTCCCAGTAAACGGCGGCCGTAACTATAACGGTCCTAAGGTAGCGAAATTCCTTGTCGGGTAAGTTCCGACCTGCACGAATGGCGTAACGATGGCCACACTGTCTCCTCCTGAGACTCAGCGAAGTTGAAATGTTTGTGATGATGCAATCTCCCCGCGGAAAGACGGAAAGACCCCATGAACCTTTACTGTAGCTTTGTATTGGACTTTGAACAGATCTGTGTAGGATAGGTGGGAGGCTTTGAAGTGTGGTCGCTAGATCACATGGAGCCGACGTTGAAATACCACCCTGGTGTGTTTGAGGTTCTAACCTAGACCCGTTATCCGGGTTGGGGACAGTGCATGGTAGGCAGTTTGACTGGGGCGGTCTCCTCCCAAAGCGTAACGGAGGAGTTCGAAGGTACGCTAGTTACGGTCGGACATCGTGACGATAGTGCAATGGCATAAGCGTGCTTAACTGCGAGACTGACAAGTCGAGCAGATGCGAAAGCAGGACATAGTGATCCGGTGGTTCTGTATGGAAGGGCCATCGCTCAACGGATAAAAGGTACTCTGGGGATAACAGGCTGATACCGCCCAAGAGTTCATATCGACGGCGGTGTTTGGCACCTCGATGTCGGCTCATCTCATCCTGGGGCTGTAGCCGGTCCCAAGGGTATGGCTGTTCGCCATTTAAAGAGGTACGTGAGCTGGGTTTAAAACGTCGTGAGACAGTTTGGTCCCTATCTTCCGTGGGCGCTGCAGATTTGAGGAAGCCTGCTCCTAGTACGAGAGGACCGGAGTGGACACACCTCTGGTGTATCGGTTGTCACGCCAGTGGCATTGCCGAGTAGCTAAGTGTGGAAGAGATAACCGCTGAAAGCATCTAAGCGGGAAACTCGTTTCAAGATGAGATCTGCCGGGGCCTTGAGCCCCCTGAAGAGTCGTTCTAGACCAGGACGTTGATAGGTCGGGTGTGGAAGCGCAGTAATGCGTTAAGCTAACCGATACTAATTGCTCGTGCGGCTTGACCCTATAACTTTGATTCAGTGCTCTGCCAAATGCAGAAGCCCATCAAGGTGTTATGCCAGGCGCAATCAAACAAAAGCTGACAGACTCTATGAATTCGTTGTGCTGATCCAAAAATCAACACGACAACCCTTTATGCCTGATGACCATAGCGAGTTGGTACCACTCCTTCCCATCCCGAACAGGACAGTGAAACGACTCAGCGCCGATGATAGTGCGGACTCCCGTGTGAAAGTAGGTCATCGTCAGGCTCTTACAGCCCTCAAAAAGCCCCTCAGCAA
>NZ_JBQUYR010000032.1:0-5736 GCF_056314265.1 Pseudacidovorax sp. DMC4
TGGGGCGGCTGACGGTCAGCAGTCGAGACAACGAAGTGGTGGACCAGCGCCAGTACGACGCGGCCGGGCGGGTGCTCAGGAGCGGCAGCGAGCGGGCGTTTGCGGACAGCGGCTACGCCCTGAACTACCGGGCGGCCACCGGCAGCAGCCTGCAGTACCGCACCAACACCTACGGTGCCAATGGAGAACTGGCGTACCAGAGCACCAGCGAATACAGCTCCGTCAACGGCATGCCGCACAACGTCAAGAGCGACGTCAGCTACACCGACTACGACGGCGAGGGCAACCTCAGGGGCTACACGGCCGCCACGGCGGACTTCTCGGCCCAGAGCTTCGGCAGCAGTACCACCAGCCTGAGCTATGTGCGGGCGGAAGGCTACCAGCAGGTCAAGAACAGCACACAGAGCGCGAGCGCTTCTGGCGATCTCTACCAGGACTATGACGTCAACGGCCACCTGAGCCATACGGGCAACACAGGTGGCTTCAACACGCGCGACCACAGCTTCGTGAATGACGCCAATGGCACGGCGCTGTTCGGCTTCTACGGGGACAGCGCCAATCCGCAGCAGGGCCAGCGCCAGGTGGTGGTCAACGGCGAGGTGCTGGGCCGCTACGGCTGGGTGCCCGACGAGCGCTACGAGGGCTGGACGTTTCCGGTACCGGGGTACACGCCCTTTACCCAGAAGACGGACATCCGGCTGGGGACGCAGCCCTTGAGCAGTGCGAACACCAACACCGCACCGAGCACCTGGTCGGTGGCCCGGGGCGACACCCTGCAGGGCATCGCCCGCAGCGTCTACGGCGACGAGAGCCTGTGGTACCGGATCGCGGACGCCAATGGGCTCGGCGGCAACGCCGACCTCAAGCTCGGGCAGGTGCTGCGCATTCCGCAGGCCGTGAGCAACGCGAACAACAGCGGCACGTTCAGGCCCTACGACCCGAGCCGGATCATTGGGGACACCAGCCCCACGATGACGGCGATGCCCCAGGGTGATGGGGGTGGATGCGGAGGTGTCGGGCAGATCATCATGGTCGTGGTGGCGATCGTGGTGACCATCTACACCGCGGGGGCGGCGGCGGGTGCGTGGGGAGCGGTGGGCACAGCGGGCACTGCAACAGCTTCGGCGACCATCGGGGGCACGCTGGCAACGGGCGTAACTGCTGTGGGAGGAGGCTATGGCGCCCTGGGCGCAGCCGCAGCCGTGGTTGGCGGCGCAGTTGGCTCATTGGCCAGCCAGACGGTCGGCGTGGCCATCGGTGCTCAGGACAGCATCAACTGGAAGGGCGTGGCCCTGGGCGCCGTGGGTGCTGGCGTCACGGCCGGGCTGGGCGCGGCTGGCCTCATGCCCAGCTCGGGCAATGCATTCGTGCGAGGGGCGCTGGGCGGTGCAGTGCGCAGCACGGTGACCCAAGGCATCGCGGTGGCCACAGGGCTGCAGAAGAGCTTCGACTGGAAGGGGGTGGCAGCCAGTGCGCTGAGCGGCGGCGTCGCGCAGGGCTTGAACGATGCGATGGGCTACGCCCCGGGTCAAGTGGCTGGGCTGACCGCGCCGGCTGGTGCCATCACGGACTTCGACCTGGGCAGAAGCCTGGTGTCGGGCCTGGGCGGCAGCATCGTGGGCAATGCGGCAAGGGGTGGCAAGCTCAGCGCCTCGAATATCGCGGCCGACGCGTTCGGCAATGTGATCGGGGACAGTCTTGCAGCGGCCCACAGCAGCGAAGGCACTTACGTCTCGCAGGAAGAGAGGCTGCGCGATCAGTTCTGGGAGCAGTCGCTGGGGGCAGTGGCGTCGAGAAGCCCGAGCATGTGGCAGTCCACGATGAGCGATGCGGATGCACGCTGGCTGATAGGGGACAGAGCTGAAACGTACGGGAATCAACCACGCATGCTGGTTGCGGACAACTGGGCACGTGATCCGATTCAAAACCGCGTGGTTTCGGATGCGCCGTTCACCGTCAACTTGCCGATGGTCGACCCATCGGGCGGCCCCGCCGCCGGCGACAGGCTCATGTGGAGTGGACAGGCAGCCGCGTCGGACCGATTGAGTGTGAGCCCAACCAGCTTGGACAGCGACATCGCGGCGGCGCAGACTTACCTCAACAAGCTCAACGGGATGGGTGGCGCAAGCGGTGCGGCAGGCAGAGTTGCCGGCACCGGAGAACTGTCGAGTTCACTCCAGTACGCGAGCGGTGCGGGGGATGTTGGTGCCTTTCAAACCATCACAGGTCCCGGCTACCAGCCGACTGAGCCATTCTTCTCGGCAGACGCGATAGCGGCGGGGATGGGCGATCAGCCGTTCGCCAATGCGCAGTCCTCAATGGCGTATGCATCATCGGCAGGAGGCAACGCTGCCGAATCTGCGGCACGCGCAGTGGTCAGCGGGATGCCCCAGGGCAGCCGTGCCAACTACCCACCACCCGTATCCGCTTGGGATGCACTGAGCATGGGCTGGAGTCAGCAAAGCTGGACCGTGCTGGAGCACGGCTCCCAAAGCAGCCAGCCTGCCGCATCGGCGGCGTACGGTCTGGGCCTTGGCACGCGATCGCTGGTTGATAGCCTGACCGGGGCGCAGAGCATGCGACGGGCGCGAGAGGCGATCCAGAACGGCGAGGCTTGGAAAGCGCCCTTGCACGTGATGGAGGCGATGGGCCAGGCAGGCATGACGGCGCTGATACCGCAGGAGGCTATGCTGGCGAAGGCGGGCGGACTCGCGGCCGCCACTAGTGCGGGGCGAGCCTCTGTTGCAATCAGTGGAAGAGGAGTCGCAATTAACGGCTCAACCCGCACCGTGCCACTCGGATTTGAATCTGAAACGCAGTTTTTTCAAGCGGCCCAGGAGCTCCAAGGCGCGCTCCGAAATAGCGGCATTGATGATGCCGTTGTGGGAGTGCGAGGCAGTTCAGTTTTGGGGCATAGCCCAAGAAAGGGCACGACCTTTGGCCCTCAAAGCGATATTGATTTCTTCGTTGAAAGTGCAAAGCTGACTGAGAACTATCGCACGTCGAAAAACATTCCTGGCTTTGTGATACCGAAGAAAATCCTTCCCGACTATCCTGCGCTCCAGGATTGGTCTAGGACTTGGTCGAACACATTGGGCCGTGATGTCACTCCCGGCGCATTTGTGCCTGGAACCGTCCCTAACGAGGCGGCAATTCTATTTAAGTGATGCGTATGAAAATAGTCAATTTCTTGTGCGCGGATGCGCAGTCGACAGATCTTGCTGAATTTGTTCAGCGAGTCTTTGAGGCGCTAGGCGTAATGGACGGCGCCGAACGTGTTAGCAGTAATTATTTGGATGACAAATATTTTATTGGGCAAGTCAATGGAGGGCAGTTGACGGCAGCGTTGTCAGATGAAGTGGGATTTGACGATCTGCCCTACTGGCTCTCTTTTGAAACAGAGGGGGGCGATGAGGTGATAGAGCAAATGGCTGCGCTGGTTAAAAATTTACTGCCACCTTTAGGGGTGGATATTGCGCGGATTGAGAGCTTTGGCAAGAAGGACATGCGCATAGTTGACTAGCTTTTGGAGGACTGCGAAAGCATGTTGCAAAACAAAGCCCCCTGTTCAATTGCATCATCAAGCGCGATATGGTTATGAGGCAATGGGTCGAACCATTCTTTTGGCATATTCCGTTTGGTTGCTTCGCGGTAATCTGTCTTGAGCAAAGCCATGGCCAAGGTCTTCATGTCCAAGGCTGAGTGTGAAAATGGGCTCTCGCCAGTGAAGCGAATCAGATACCAATAGACAAACATGAAGTCGAAACCTGCCGGGTATGCCACGAAGACTGGCTTGCCCGGCAATTTTTTTAACCAAGCAACGTAATCGGCCATTGCCTTCTCTGGCGGCAAGCAATCCTTACGGCATGCCTCCCATGCAGTTGGATTATTCTCCCACCATGCCATGGTGTCAGGGTGCCCGGTGGCGCCAGGAAGTTTTTTGAGATTTGCAGAGAACGTTCCCACCAAAGTCTTGTCCGCAAGGTAGGCGGCTGACCCAAAGCTCAGCATTGAATAAGGCCCCGGAATGGGGCCGTCAGATTCAATGTCTGTGCTGACGTAGATTTCTAGCTTTGCCATCCTTTACTTCTCCTGTGGGGGCACAAACCCGATGGGCCGCTTGGGAGGATCAGGCGGTGTCATGAGTTCACGCAGGGCATCGAAGACCTGCTTGAGCTGGGCCTTGGTGTTGCGGCTAAAAACATCGTGATTGATGGCCAGCGCTTCGGTCTTGTCTTCGAGGTCGGCCAGGCGCCTGGCCAGTTCGGCATGCGAGGTGGCTGCATCCTTTAGCCGCACGAAGGCGCGCAAGACATACAGGCCCATCTCCACGGCACGCGGCGAGTTCAGCACGTTGGCCGCTTGGATGGCGCCGTACTCCGTGAAGGCATATGGCAGTGCCTCGGAAAACTTCAGCTTCTGGAGGTGGTCACAGTTTGTGACCACCTCGACCTTCTCGGCGGCGGTGAGCTGAAACATGAAGTCACCGGGGAAGCGCTCGGCGTTGCGTTTGATGGCCTGGTTGAATGCCTTGGTGGGCACGCCGTAGAGGTCGGCCAGGTCGGCGTCAATCAGCACCTTGTGGCCACGCACGACAACGATGCGGCTCTCAATGCGTGGCAAGGCCACGGCCACATCGACAGTGGCCGCTGTCTTCTTGGCGGCGGTCATTTGCCGCTCTCCTTGCCTTTACCTTGGGCACCTCCTGCGCCGCCACCCCACTGCCTGGCAGCGTGCTTGAGGATGAGTCCTTCGAGCACTTCGCGGGCGACGGCCTTCTCTTCGTTGGAGAGTTGCCGCATGGCCTCGAACTGCAAACGCAGGTCGTTATCGGGTCCGCGCTCGGCTTCGTCGAACAGCAGCCAGTCGGTGGTCACCCCAAAGCACTTGGCGATCTTCTTGAGCGCATCGGCCGAAGGCTGGGAGGTGTCTGCCTCATAGCGCTTGATCTGCTGGACATGGATGCCGGTAGCGTCGGCGAACCCTTGCTGGGTCAGGCCGCGTTCGCGGCGCAGGGCAATGATGCGTTGAGCAAAGCTCATGTCGTACAGGCTCAGGACGAGTGGCAACGGATCCTGAATGGTACGGAGTCCGCCCTGAACAATTCCGTTCTCAGCCGCAGGCAGCGCGGTTGTTGCGCGAATGAGCGATCAACGCGGCGACAACCGCCTGCACGGACAGCCCGATGCGGGCGCAATAAAGCCGCAACGCGGCCAGGATCAGGCGCAGGTTGTGCCCGGCGCCGCACATCACCGCGTGCAGCGCGTCGCCCAGCGCGCCCTTGAGCGGGTTGCGAGCGAAGCGACCGTCCATCTTCATGTGCCCGATGGTCGGCTCAATGGCGCTGCGCCGTTTGATCATGGCCTGCAGCGTCCGGGTGATCCCGCGCTTCTGGCCTGACATCAGGATGCGGACACCTTCGAGCTTTATGCCCTTGTAGCCCCTGTCCACGATGGCGGTCGCCGGCGGCCTGTCCGTGCCGGTGAGGATGCCCACCTGCTCCAGCGTCTCGGCCGTCACCGACGCCAACGGCCACACCAACGGCCAGGAGTGGGACGCCGCCGGCCAGCTGGTGCGCGAGCTGCATGCCGACGGCGGCGTCGTGCAGCATGCCTACGACGCCTTCGGCGACGAAGTGCGCCGCATCGACGCCCTGGGCGCACCCACCTGGTACACCCACGACAAGCTCGGCCGCCTGATCAAGACCACCCACGCCCTGGCCGATGTCTACAGCTG
>NZ_JBQUYR010000033.1:0-4537 GCF_056314265.1 Pseudacidovorax sp. DMC4
AGCACCGCCACGTTGCCGATCTCGATCACGTCCCGGTTGCTCGCCGTGGCCGCCTGCACGCCCGAGGTGGCCGTGAGGGTGGCGCACACCGCGCCCGAGGCCGCCGTGGGCATGGTGCCCACGGCCAGCAGCGTGGCCGTCTCGCCCGGATCGAGCGTCAGGGCACCCGGCGTGTTCAGCTTCAGGGGCAGCTCGCCCGCGTCCGCCACGCCGTTGCTGTTGGCATCGCGCACCAGCTGCAGCGAGGCCAGGCTCAGGGCCGCGCTGCTCGGGCAGCCCGCCCCGCCATTGGCCCAGCCCAGCTTGTAGCCCGTGCGCACGTTGCCCGTGTTGGTCAGCAGGTGGCTCACGGCCACCGGCATGCCCGGCGGTCGCGTGAGCGTCTGGTCCTGCGTGAGCGTGAGCGACTCCACCGACTGCACCGTGAGCGCAACACCATTGGAGGAGACGGTCTCGGTCTGCGTGTAGCCCGCCGGCGTGTAGGTGGCCGTGGCCACCACCCGGATCACGGTGCCGCCCGGCGCGGGCCTGGCCCCGGCCGCGCCGCACAGGCCCAGCAGCAGCAGTACAAGCATCGCCGGCAGCAGCAGCATCGGCAGCCAGGCGCCGAGCCGCCGGCTAGGGCGTCGCAGCAGGATCGGGATCGGGTGCAGTTGGATGGCGGTCACGGCTGGGCTGGCTTGTGCGTTGTTGTGGGCTGGATCGGCAGCGGGGCGGCAGGCTCCTTGTTTGGGCGCCCGCCCACTCCTTCGTCGCTGTCGCTCGTCTTCTCTCTCGGTGATCTCTCTCTCGGGTCTTTTCTGCGCGCTCTGGCACCCGCGCACCAAAGCGCGCAGAAAAGGGCAAAGCCGTGCCCACAGCAGGGCAGGCAGGCTTTGCCTTCGGGGGTGCGAGCACCGCCTTGGCTCCCCACCCCCGCAGCGGGGGGGGCAGGACGCTCACGGCACTCGCAGCCTCAGCGCCTCGGAAGGCTTACTGGTCCAGCTGGACCTGGAAGGTCAGCGTGGCCGTGGCCGTGGGCGAGACCGTGTTGCTGTTCGCGCCGCTGTCGCAGCTGACCTTCTTGCTGGCCGAGTCGTAGGTCGCAGCACCGCTGTTGCCCAGCGTCGGCACGATGTTGGTGGACGTGCACCCCGTCGCCGGCTGCACCGAGGCCGTCCACGTCGTGTAGGTCGGCACCGTGTCGCTCACCGACAGGTTGGTCACCGTGGACGTGCTGTTGTTGCTCGCCGTCACCTGGTACACCACGCATTGACCCGGCTTGGCCGTGATCGAGCCGGCGGTCAGATTTGCCAACGCCGTGGTCAGACCGGTGGCATCGCACGTGGCGTTCAGCGCCTGAAGCTTGCTCACGACGATCTGCGAGAGCACCACCGTGGAGCGGGCCGTGCCCACCACCGTGCCGCAGCTGTCGCCCGCACCGGCCGTGCTTTCGGGGAAGGTCACCGTCACCGTGGCGTCGTCATAGGTGTTGACCGCCGCGTTGCCCGGTGCGAACACCTTCAGCCACACGTACACCGGCTGGCCCGGCTTGGGACCGGGAACCGTGGCCGCGGTCACCAGATCCGTGGCAGGGTTGAGCGTGCCGGTGGTGTTGGCGTACATCGCATACGACCAGCCCGCCGCCGCATCGGCGTTGCCCGTGCCCAGCTCGACCGTGACCTGGCCCGCCTGGCAGATGCCCGTGCCGCCGGCCGAGATGGTCTTGGCATAGGTCACCGAGCCGGCCGGAACCACCTGGCTGCCGCCGCCCGCCGGATCGATGGTGGCCGAGTACGTCAGCGCCGCAGCGATCACGTTGATCTGGTCATACAGCGTGTCCACCGGCACGGTGCCGTCCGAGCCCGGGCCCGTCGCACGCACCCGGAAGTACACCGCCTGGTTCGTCAGCGCCTGCGTGGCAGGAATCGAGATACAGGCCGTCAGCTCTTGCTGCTGGCCAGCGTTGACCGAGATCGCGCTGGGGTCGATGCCGCTCGCCGCCGCGCACGCGGTCTTGGCGACCGCACCCGTGACGTACTTCACCGTCCAGCCCACTGGCAGGCTGCCCGAGAGGCTGGAGTTGCCGCTGGACACCAGGGTGTAGGTGTTGTTCTGGGTGTCGTTGTTGGTGATCCACAGGTCCAGAGTGGTCCACGAACCCGCCGGCACGCTGGCATTGATCAACGTCGGCTGCGCACTCGGGCCCTGGCCCACGTCCGCATTGGCGCCGCTGTTGCTCACGCCCGTCTTGCTGTTGGTCAGGTCCACCGCCGCACCCACCACGGCCACCAGGGTGTCCTTGGCCGCGTCCTTCTTGGTGGCGTCGGTCACCGACGTGCCCAGCAGCGTCAACGTGTAGTTGGCCGCCGCATTGGGCGCCGTCGTGGCAGGAATGAACGCCTTCACCACGATCGTGGCAACGTCGCCGCCCTTGATCGTGTCGGTATCCGGGATGCCGTCGTTGTTGTGGTCCGACAGCTCCGTCGTGCCGTCCGCCTTGTAGAAGCGGAACGTCGTGCCCGTGGGGAAGGTGCTGGAGGCCACCGTCACGTTCACGATGTCGTCATCACCCAGGTTGTAGACCTTGTGCGTGAAGCTCGTGGACGAACCCGCCGTCGCCTTGGCATTGGACTGCGAGTCCGTGCTCGTGGCATTGGGCGTGCCCGCCGTCGCGTCCTTCGCGTCGCTGGAGGTCGCCGAGGAGGCCGCACCCACCGCAACACCATAGGAGCCCGCCACCAGGAAGACCGACTTGTTCGACGTCGAGGGGCTGCTGCCCAACACCGGAGAAGCCGCATTGGCGCCCGTGGCATCCAACGGATTGAACTTCACCGCGTTGCTGGTGGTGTCGCCGCCCTTGGTCGCGCTGCTGTTGACCAGCACCACGAAGCTCAGGCTGCCGCTGCCGCCCGCAGCCACCGCGCCGTCCACGAAGGTCAGCGTGCTGACGCTGCCGGTGGTGGCAACGTTGAAGTCCGCACCCGTGAACCCGGAGTTGCTGCTCTCGCTCAGCGCCGCAGAGGTGTTTGCATTGCCGCTCCACTTGGCCGAACCCGTCACGTACGTCAAGCCCGCCGTTTCGCCGGTGCCGATCACGTCCTGCAGGTTGAACCGGCCACTGGCCGCACCGTTGTTCGTGTACGAGATGGTGTACGTGATGTACGTGCACGAGGCCGTAGAGGCCAGGCCCGTCGACCACGTGGTCGCGCAGCTCGCGCCCGCCACGCTCTTGCTGCCCGAGCTCGGGTTGTTGCCGATCGCACTCGGCCATGTCCCCGTCAGCGCCCCGGGCGGGTAGATGCCCGCATTCGGCGCGCCGATGCTCTTGCTGACCGAGAAGGCCGCCGAGGTGGTCAGGTTCACGCTGTCCTGCACCTGCACGCTCTGGTTGGTCGCCGCATAGCCATAGGCCGTCACGCTCGAGGCCACCGGCGCCACCGTCACCTTGCCGATGTCGTACGCACCCGTGCCCGTGGCCGTCGCCGGCAGCGTGTAGGCCACCACGAAGTTGTACTTGTTGTTCGCACCGCTGACGTTGCCCGCCACCGACGTAGGCGTGGACACGGCGCATCCGATCGAGCCCGAACTGGTGCTGTCCGTACACAGCGGGTCCCCATCGGGCAGACCATCGCCGTTGGTGTCCGCATAGACCGCGATGGTCTTGAACTTCGGCGTGCCCGACGCATCCACCTTGATCGTGAACGCGTCCTGCCCGTTGCCCGTGTTGGTCAGCACGTGCGACGCATAGATCGTGGCACCGGCCGAGCCCGCCTTGGTGTTGATCACGTCCAGCGGCGTGGCTGTGGTGATCTTGCTGTCCAGCGAGAACGAGCCCACCTGCAGCACCGTGGTCTCCACCGAGTTGGAGCTGGAGCTTTGCTGCTTGTTGTCCGTGTCGTAGTAGCTCGCCGAAGCGACGTTGCCTATCTTGGATCCCGCGGCAGGCGCCGCCGCCATGGCCAACGGACTTCCACCCAGGAAGACCGCCGCCACGGCTGCTGTGCCCGCCCACGTCGCGAGCAGCGCGCCGCCGCCTCGCGTATGGGGGTAATGGTTTTTCACGTGTTTTCTCCTCTCTAAGGAATGCCGACGTTCACAAAAGGACTTCACTAAAAATCTGCCTTGCGACACGGCTTCATGCGCCGCCTCCCGCACAGCAGGGCAGTGCGGCCGCCGCGCCTCCCCCCCGCCTCTCGGCTCAGGAACTCGCTGCAACCCACACTCGGTCTGAGAAACAGGCACACGCCACACGCCACACGCCACGCCGCGCCTGCACATGCGCACGCCCCACGGCACCGCATGCCCACACGCGCCAGCGCGCGCACTCCCGTTCTCAAGGTTTCAAGCGCTCGTCTCTCGAGCGCTGCTCAAGCGGCCCGCTCCAGCGGCCGCGCTCCGCTCTACGGCTTGGCCGCCGCCGGGGCCGCCGCTGCCGCCGTGCTGGTGCCACTGCGCGCCGCCGCAGCGCTCGGCGCGGGGGCCATCTCCACCTTCGCGCGCGCACTCACCACGGCCTCGGCCCCCGGCGCGAGCTCGTCCAGGCGCCAGCGGATCT
>NZ_JBQUYR010000034.1:0-2280 GCF_056314265.1 Pseudacidovorax sp. DMC4
ATGCGAAAAGCGACCCTCTGCCGTCTCATTCGACAGAGGGTCGGACGCCGCAAGCGGATGAGTATTTCAGCAGCCTGTTAGAGCTGCGCGCAACAGTCGCCGGGATTCAGCAACTCACGACATCGGCATCGATTCCAGCAGTACGCCTTCCGAATGCCGTAAACTTTCATCACGCTGAGCTAAAAGAAATAGAATCTTTGGCTGTCGGTGGTGAATTTGAAAGAAAACTATTAGGTCAGAGATTCATGGCCCTATCTGGCCGCCTGACAAAGGAAGTTCCCGAAGGAATATATAAACTGTTGGCCGAGCGGGCAGAAGAGTGCACAATTTGCTCGGATGCTCCACTGGAGTGGTTACGCATCGACGGACTGCCCTTAATGATCAGAAACGAGGTCTCCAGAATTCCAACTACACCTGGGGATCTATTTTTGCAACTCGCCGTAGCCGGAACCCCCGTATATTTTTCATCTTCGGTGTTGAAAAATATTCTTGTGATCCGATCCTTTAAGGATAGTGATCCGCTCAAACACCATCTGGAAACTGCCGTCAGGGCGTTTCCCTTGGAAAACGGCGTGAGCGTCCGATTCGTGGATGCCTCGACAGTTAAAGAGGTCGTCTCCGCACTCAATTCTTTTGACGGCGCAATCGTAGTTTTCGACTGCCACGGCTCACACGAAGGCAATAAAGGTGCTGGTTGGCTTGACATCGGCACCGAACGTCTGGACTCCTGGCAATTAGCGCATCGCGCCAAAGTGCCCCCAATCGTTCTCTTGAGCGCGTGTTTGACCTCCCCAGTTACCGGCTCGCACGCTTCGGTCTCCAATGGATTCGTCCGGTCTGGAGCATTAGCTGTTCTCGGAGCCTTTCTAGCAATCGACTCCATAGCGTCCGCCGTTGTAGTCGCACGTCTGATTTTCCGGATCGATAGCTTTTTGCCGGCTTTGGAATCAATGGGCTACAACGCGATAAGCTGGCGAAAATTAGTTTCGAGTTTTTTTCAAATGAGCTATTGTACGGACCTAACAAGATTTCTGTCAGAGCAGTCCGTCATTTCAACCGAGCAGGCAACCGAAATTCTATATAAGGCCAATACCGATATCACGTTCTTGAATCCAAGCTGGTACACCCGCTTTCTCAGCAGCGTCGCTGATTCTGCTAGTCTTGATGTGAGCGCCGTTCAACAAAAAATCGACCAGGAGATGCCTATGGCAGATACACTGATGTACTGCCAGATTGGCCGCCCTGATCTAATCAATATAGTCTTGGATGAGAAGAGCCCACCTCACCCAGAGGTTTTTAATGGGACTCATGTATAACCCGGAGACAGTTGCAACACCTAGGTGGATATTAATTCAACATAGAAGTTAGCATATTGATCGGCGTTCGATACTCAGCTGAACTTCGCTTGCGGATCTCATCCAAGAAGTCTAGATTGCAACGGCAATTTACTCATCGAACGGCTGCGCCACGACTTAGCAGGCTGCTGAAATACTGCCTTGATCGTCATCGCCCGGTATCGAGCAATCGTTGAACTTTGCCCGCTATTCAATGAAGAAGCACCTGCGACATCTGCCAGAAATCCATTCCACCCACCGCCCCCTAGTTGCATCGTTTTCTTGTTCCAGGTGGAAGGCAACGCAATGCGGAAGGTGATGGGCTCTGCATTTTGATCGACCGAGGTAACCGTGCCGTTGACATCACAATACTCAGGAGTTGCGCCCGCGGCTCCAATCAATTTAGCACTTTGAATCACTGCACCGCGTGTCGGAAGCGAGATTTTGCTTGCATCGATTTTCGCTGTGGCGATTGAATCGCACAGCTTCTGCGGAGATGTTTGCTGCGCGGAAGCTGACTGCTGCGCGGCGGCTTGAATCGCGAGCAATTGCGCAGCGACTACACCGTCGGTGCCTGATCCGCCGCCCCCACAGCCAGCGAGCATCGATGCCAACGCGCCAATGACTATGCAATCTGTCCGTTTGAGTTCCATGATATGCCTCGAAGTAGTTGACTAGGCTTGCCTATGCGAGCTGCACCAGCCTAAGCGCGGCATGCGCGGAACAATGTAATCACGCTGACAAAGTTCTGGTATGTCCTAGCAGGCTGCTGAAATACTGCCTTGATCGTCATCGCCCGGTATCGAGCAATCGTTGAACGCTGGTGCTGTTGTTTGCCTGATTCCATAGAAGCTCTGATGCGCGGTCCCGACACCTTCACCGAGAGCCTGTTCACCCTGCGCAAGCTGGAGGACTTCGTGCCTGCCGACCACCCGCTGCGCCCGAT
>NZ_JBQUYR010000035.1:0-2039 GCF_056314265.1 Pseudacidovorax sp. DMC4
GCCGAGACCGGGCTCACGAACATCAGCCGGCGCGTGCTCGGCTCCAGCGTGTAGTCCACGAAGCGCGTGAGCGTGGTGGCCTTCAGGATCACGTTGGCCTGGTTGCGGTCGCGCGAGACGATCTCCACCGTTTCGCTGTTCTCCACCAGATCGCCCAGGTTGCCCGCCAGGTAGTACGGCCCGGAGATGCCCTTGCCCGCGAATTCCTCGATCTGCTGGGTCTGCGAGGTGCGCGCGCCGTAGGCGGTCACGCGCATGCCGCCCTCCTCGTACACGCCCTTCATGCCGGTGAGGGTGCGGCTGGTCTGGCTGAGTTTTCTGACCTCGGTGCTGCTGGCGGTCTGGAAGTCGCCGTACAGCAGGTACGAGCGGTTCTTGTCGATGCGCACATAGAGCTTCTGCGAGCTCTGCGCGTCGTAGCCGCGCTCGGAGGCGTCGCCATAGACGGGGTAGAACTCGTCCGGGCGGATGTCGCGGAACAGGCGATCGCGGCTGGATTTGGCGGTGTCCAGCGAGGCGGTGAGCAGGTACTCGCCCTTGATGGCGCCCTTCAGGAAGAACGCGGCGCGGCCGCCCGCGCGGGTGTTCGTGGTGTCGCCGTTGTTGCCCAGCGCGCTGAGCTCCTGCTCGAAGGCCGCGCCCGCGGGCAGTTGGTCGATGCCCAGCTTGCCGCGCTGGGTCAGGTCGAGCGTGCCCTCCACGATGCCCACGGCAATCATGGGGCGCAGGTCCGGCAGCAGGGCCAGGCGCGCCTCCTGCACCAGGGCGTTGACGGTGGCGCGCACGCGCACGTCGCCCGGGGTGCCCGGCGGGATCAGGTGATAGGTGGCACGCCCGCCTTCGATGAAGGCCTGCAGGCCGGGCTCCTTGTCGTTGAGGTCCTCCTCCTGCCAGCGCCCGGCGTCGCTCTCCAGCGTGATGGCCGTGCGGGCGGTGACGGGCACGCCGGCCGCATCGGTGAGCACGATCTGCACGGGCACCGGGGTGCGCGCGTCGGCGCGGGCGTCGGTGGGCACCACGATGCGCACGATGCCCAGCTTGTCGGGGGCCGTGACGCCGATCTCCACCGGCTCGCCGCGGGCGTTGCCCATCTCGTCCATCACCTGCAGGCGCAGGCGGTTCGCGCCGGGCTTGAAGCCCACGCCGATGTACTCCCAGGCGCTGGTCTCGGTCTTGGGCAGCGTGGCCTTCTTGCCCACGCGCCGGCCGTCCACCAGCTCGCCGTTGACCGACAGCTGCAGCACCGCGCCCGCCGGGCCCTTCACGCGCACATTGAGGGACTGCCCGGGCAGGGTGTCGCCATCGCGCAGCTCCACGAAGCCGGGCTTGTTGTCCAGCTCGGGCAGGAGTTTCTCCAGCTCGACGCTGCTCGGGGCCACCGGCTGGGGCACCAGGCCCGCGGTGACGCTGCCGGGCTGGCCGGCGGCCTGGCTGCCGACGCCGGCGCTGGGCACCTGGCCCGTGGCCGGCAGCGACTTGACCTGCTGCGCGGCCGCCAGCGTGCCGGTGCCGCCCACGGTGCCGGTGCCGTCCAGGAAGTTGCCGCTGCCGGCACCGGCCGCGCCCACGCCGGCCGCGCGCTGCGGCGCCCCGGGCAGCGCGATCAGCGGGCCCGTGGTGGCCGTGAGCGAGGCGTTCGCGCCGCCGCCGCTGCCGTTGATCTGCCCGGCCGCCGGCATGCCGCGCGTGTCGCTGGCGGTCACCACCTGGCCCTTGGGGTCCAGCCGGTTGCGCAGGGCGCCCGCGAGTTCCGAGTCGAGGTTCTTGGCGGCGGCCTGGCGGCGCGCCTGCACGTCCTTCTGGGTGGCCTCGTTGTCGCAGCCGTGCAGCGGGAAGTTGGCCTTGTGGAATTCGCCCTTCTTGAGGTCCACGAAGCGGCTGTTGGCGGTGCCGGCGTTGCGGTTGTCCTGGATGGCCACCCGCGCGCCCACCGGCAGCGTGGTCTCGTCCAGGCGCAGCACGTGCGTCAGGGGCTTGAGGCCGTACAGGCTCCAGCGGCCCTCGCCGTCGGTGATCACGTTGGTGCCATCCTCCAGCCA
>NZ_JBQUYR010000036.1:0-1173 GCF_056314265.1 Pseudacidovorax sp. DMC4
GAACGCACCAAGCCGCACGTGAACGTGGGCACCATCGGTCACGTGGACCATGGCAAGACGACCCTGACGGCGGCCATCGCCACGGTGCTGTCGGCCAAGTTCGGCGGCGAAGCCAAGAAGTACGACGAAATCGACGCGGCGCCCGAAGAAAAGGCGCGTGGCATCACGATCAACACCGCCCACGTCGAGTACGAGACGGCCAACCGCCACTACGCGCACGTTGACTGCCCCGGCCACGCCGACTACGTCAAGAACATGATCACCGGTGCCGCCCAGATGGACGGCGCCATCCTGGTGTGCTCGGCCGCTGACGGCCCGATGCCCCAGACCCGCGAGCACATCCTGCTGGCCCGCCAGGTGGGCGTGCCCTACATCATCGTCTTCCTGAACAAGTGCGACATGGTCGACGACGCCGAGCTGCTCGAGCTCGTCGAGATGGAAGTGCGCGAACTGCTGGACAAGTACGACTTCCCCGGCGACGACACCCCGATCATCCACGGCAGCGCCAAGCTGGCCCTGGAAGGCGACAAGGGCAAGCTGGGCGAAGAAGCCATCATGAAGCTGGCCGACGCCCTGGACACCTACATCCCGACGCCCGAGCGCGCTGTGGACGGCACCTTCCTGATGCCTGTGGAAGACGTGTTCTCGATCTCGGGTCGCGGCACCGTGGTGACTGGCCGTGTCGAGCGCGGTGTGATCAAGGTCGGCGAGGAAATCGAAATCGTCGGTATCAAGCCCACGATCAAGACCACCTGCACCGGCGTGGAAATGTTCCGCAAGCTGCTGGACCAGGGCCAGGCTGGCGACAACGTCGGCATTCTGCTGCGCGGCACGAAGCGTGAAGAAGTCGAGCGCGGCCAAGTGCTGTGCAAGCCCGGCTCGATCAAGCCGCACACGCACTTCACCGCCGAGGTGTACGTGCTGTCCAAGGACGAAGGTGGCCGTCATACGCCGTTCTTCAACAACTATCGCCCGCAGTTCTACTTCCGCACGACGGACGTGACCGGCGCGATCGAGCTGCCGAAGGACAAGGAAATGGTGATGCCTGGCGACAACGTGTCGATCACGGTGAAGCTGATCGCCCCGATCGCCATGGAAGAAGGTCTGCGCTTCGCCATCCGCGAAGGCGGCCGTACCGTCGGCGCCGGCGTCGTGGCCAAGATCATCGAGTAA
>NZ_JBQUYR010000037.1:0-1032 GCF_056314265.1 Pseudacidovorax sp. DMC4
GCACCCACCTGGTACACCCACGACAAGCTCGGCCGCCTGATCAAGACCACCCACGCCCTGGCCGATGTCTACAGCTGGCAGGGCAGCAACGGCCTGTCGCCGGCCTATGCCGGCCAGGCCAACCTCACCGAGACCCAGCGCTGGGACCAGGCCGGACGGCTGCTGTCGAGCACCAACGGCGCCGGCGAGACCACCCGCTACGCCTACGACCTGCGCGGCAACCTCATCCGCACCACCAAGCCCGAAGGCCAGAGCACCCTCGCCGGCTACGACGCGCTCAACCGCAAGGTGCTGCAGGCCGACGGCAACGGCGCCGTCTCGGCCTGGGGCTATGACGGCTGGGGCCGCCTGTCGGGCTACATCGACATCGGCCGGGCCAGCCACAGCTACGCCTACGACCACGCCGGCCAGCTCGTGGCGCAAAGCAGCAGCCGGGGCCAGAACCGGGTCTACAGCTACGACGCGGCTGGCCAGCTGGTGCAGATCAACGACATCGCCCTGGGCCAGACCACGCGCTACCAGTACGACCTGGGTGGACGGCACCTGAGAGAGACCACCGTCCAGGGCGGCATCACCTACCAGGACAACCGCATTGCCTACGACGCCCTCGGGCGCATGCGCTGGGTGGGCGACGGGCGCATCACGATCAACGTGGACTACGACGCCGTGGGCAACCGCACCCACGTGCGCACCCGCGTGAACGATCCGGCCGCCGGTGCCGACCAGGTCAGCGACAGCTACAACCAGTACGACGCCATGAACCGCCAGACGGTGGCCGATGCGCTGGATGCGGGCGGCGGCACCCTGGGCGGCAGTGGCCACCGCTACAGCTACGACGCGGGCGGCAACCGGTTGAGCGACACCTACGTGGGCACGAAGATCGTGCCGGGTGGCGAACTCGGCTGGAGCGTGCAGGGCAACCAGGAGGTGACCGAGCGCTATGCCTGGGACGCATTGGGGCGGCTGACGGTCAGCAGTCGAGACAACGAAGTGGTGGACCAGCGCCAGTACGACGCGGCCGGGCGGGTGCTC
>NZ_JBQUYR010000038.1:0-990 GCF_056314265.1 Pseudacidovorax sp. DMC4
CGCGCCCTGGGCACCGTCTCCAGCACCAGCCTGGCCTCGGGCCTGGGCAGCTCCACAGCCGTGACCAGCGGCGTGGAGTACACCAACGGGGCTTTGCGCGCGAGCGGCATCCTGGAGAAGCGCACCGGCTCGGACGCGGACACCGTGCTCAGCAGCATGGGCGCGGGCTACCGCCTGAACGACGAGTGGACGCTGCTCGCGCGCAGCATCTACAGCAGCAGCAAGGGCGTGGGCGACCAGCAGGGCAACGAGCGCATCCAGTCGCGCCAGCAGCTCGGCGCGGCCTACCGCCCGAAGAACGACGACCGCTTCAACGCCGTGGCGCGCTACGAGCACCGCAGCGAGACCATCCGCGGGGACACGGCCACGGCCGGCAGCATCAGCGGCAACGCCTTTGGCTCTGACGCGAGCCTGCCCGGCAGCTACAAGAGCGACATCGCCTCGGTGCATGCGAGCTTCAGCCCGGATGCGGACAACACGCTGAGCGGGCGTTTCGCGATGAAGCGCTCCAGCTACGACGACGGAAGCTTGAAGAGCAGCTACACGGCGCAGTTGCTGTATGGCCGCTGGACGCGCGACCTCAATGCCAAGTGGGACCTGAGCGTGCAGGGCGGGCTGCTCCACGGCTCGGGCGGGGCGCTGCAGAAATCGCTCGGGCTGGAGCTGGGCTACCAGGTGATGAGGGACCTGTGGCTGTCCGTTGGCTACAACGCCATCGGGCTGTCCGACCGGGATCTGACGGCGGGCGAGTACACGAGTAAGGGCGCGTACTTCAGGTTGCGCTTCAAGTTCGATGAGACGGGGCTCGGGTTTGCGCGCAGTGGCGAGGGATCGCCGGGCAGCCCGGTGGGGGCAGCCAGCCTCACGAGCAACGCGCCGGGCAAGCCCATCGAGGCGCCGCCCCGGATCCAGGAGCCGGGGCAGACGCCACCGCAGCAACCGCAACAACCGCAGCAACAGCAGCAACAGCAGCAACAGCAGCAACAGCAG
>NZ_JBQUYR010000039.1:0-778 GCF_056314265.1 Pseudacidovorax sp. DMC4
CGCAAGTACAAGCTCTCGGCGGCGCTGATCCAGACATGGCTGACACGCTTCGACGACGGACGCTTGGAAGGGCAGGCGCCCGATCCCATCATGGTGGCCGAGTACGAAGCCAAGATTGCGGCGCTCGAGCGCAAGATCGGCCAGCTCACCATGGAGGTGGACCTGCTGAAAAAAACTCCACGCCTGCGCCTCGTGAGCGACAACGCCAACTGCTCGATCATCAGCGGCCCGCCGGCTGCTCCGTACGACGGGGATGCCAAGTGATCGAGCTGCCGCGCAGCACCTACTACTACCGCGCCAGCGCCAACGCTGATGCGCTCAGCGATGAGAGCCTTGTCGAGCTGATTGGGCAAGTGCGTGAGGCGTGGCCCAGCTATGGCTATCGACGCATCACGCATGAGCTCAGGCGGCGCGGCCACTGCGTCAACCACAAGCGGGTGGCGCGCTTGATGCGCACGCATGGACTGGGCGTGCAGCCAAAGCGCCGCTTCGTGCGCACGACCGACAGCCAGCACGCCAATGCCGTCTCGCCCAACCTGTACGGCAATGTCGTGCCGCCCAGGCCTGACATGGTCTGGGTGGCCGACATGACCTACATCCGCATCGGTGAGCAGTTCTGCTTTCTGGCGGCGATCCTGGACGCGTGCAGTCGAAAGGTGGTGGGCTACGCGATCTCGCGCGAGATCGACACGAGCTTGGCACTGGCGGCGCTGGCCGCAGCAGTCCAGTTGCGACGACCACCTGCGGGCTGCATTCATCACAGCGACCGCGGTGCGCC
>NZ_JBQUYR010000040.1:0-706 GCF_056314265.1 Pseudacidovorax sp. DMC4
GCATCGCGCCGGAGAAACTGCTGCGCGCCATGCTCATCCAGGTGCTGTACAGCGTGCGCTCGGAGCGCCAGTTGATGGAACAGGTGCAATACAACCTGCTGTTTCGCTGGTTCATCGGCCTGTCCATGGACGATGCCGTGTGGGTGCCCACCGTGTTCAGCAAGAACCGGGACCGATTGATCGAGCATGACGCGGTGATCGAACTGTTCAGCCAAATCGTGCAGGACGCCCATGACAAGGGGCTGCTGTCAGGCGAGCACTTTAGCGTCGATGGCACGCTGATCCAGGCCTGGGCCGGTCACAAGAGCTTCGTGCGCAAATCCGATGCTGGCGACGCAGGCGATGACTCGGACTCGGGCAGCGACTCGGACGACTTTCGGGGCCAGCGGCGCAGCAACGCCACGCACCAGTCCAGCACCGATGCGGATGCCCGGCTGTACCGCAAGGGCAAGACGGGCAGCGAACTGCGCTTCATGGGCCACACGCTGGCGGACAACCGCCACGGGCTGATCGCCAACGCGATGGTCACCCGCGCCGATGGGCATGCCGAACGCGAGGCGGCCAAGACCATGCTCCAGGCGGCAGTGGAGGCGGCCGATGAGCACACGCTGAACATCACCGTGGGGGCGGACAAGGGCTACGACGCCAGGGAGTTCGTCAAGGAGTGCCTGGACATGGGGGTGACGCCGCATGTGGCACAGAACAC
>NZ_JBQUYR010000041.1:0-647 GCF_056314265.1 Pseudacidovorax sp. DMC4
ACCGACGGCAGCCGGGCGCTGGGCGCCGGCCAGAGCGAGCAGCTGGGCTTCACCGTGCGCGTGACCCTCAAGACGAATCGCACCGGTGGGCGGGTGACCTACACCAACAAGGCCTGGGCGGCGGCGCTGTCGGCCAACACCATCAACTTCGACCCCGCGCTGGTGGCCGGCGCCAGCTCCGCCTCGGCCGTGGGCCTGCTGGTGGACCCGCAGGGCACCGTCTACGACGCCGTCAGCCGCAGCCCCATCGCGGGGGCGGTGGTCACCGTCAAGCGCCAGTCCTGCGACGGTGGTACCCCCGGGGCCATCACCGCCGACCAGGTGCTCGGCGGCAACTCGGGCGTCTACACCTTCAACGCCGACGGCACCCTGTCCATGACCACCGGCGCCGACGGCAACTGGCAGTTCTACTGGCTCGCGCCGCCGGTCTCGGGCAAGTGCAGCTACACCGTCTCGGTCACCCCGCCGGCCGGCAGCGGCTACCTCTACCCCTCGCAGCGCATCCCCGCACAGGGCGGCACCTTTGCCAGCTGCGGCGCTGTCACGCCCAACCCCCAGTCGCCCAAGGAGGGCGAGGCCACCACCTGGTACACCAGCCTGGCCTCCGGCTTCAATGCCGACGGCAGCGCCTGCGACGTGGTGCACAA
>NZ_JBQUYR010000042.1:0-632 GCF_056314265.1 Pseudacidovorax sp. DMC4
TGCGTCAGGGGCTTGAGGCCGTACAGGCTCCAGCGGCCCTCGCCGTCGGTGATCACGTTGGTGCCATCCTCCAGCCACAGGCGCACGCCGGGCACGCCGGGCTCGTCCTCGCCGTCCTGCTGGCGGTCGGCGCGGCAGTCCATGTACACCTTGCCAAAGGCAAAGGCTTCGTCGGAGAACACCCCGCCGTTGACCCGCACGGTGTTCTCCGCCGTGTTGGAGGTGTAGCCCTTGGCGCTGGCCTGCGCACGGTTGGTGGCGTTGCCCGAGATGCGCGCGCCCACGCCCACGCGCACCCGGTAGCGCACCATCACGCTCTGGTCGGCCGCGAGTTGCGCATCGGGGATCTGCCAGACCAGCGCCGGGCCCGCGCCGCCGCTCGGGTTGGCGATGGCGTTGCCGTTGAACTTGCTGCTGCCCGGCACGTACGCAAAGCCCGCCGGCAGGGTGTCGCTGAAGGCGATGCCCTTGATGGGGAAGCCGGTCTTGTTGGTGACCGTGAGCGCATAGTCCAGGAAGTCGCCGAAGTCCACCTGCTGTTTGCTGGCCGCCTTGCGCAGCAGCAGGCCGTTGACCAGGCCCGGGTCCAGCGGGATGTGGTTGTGCACCACGTCGCAGGCGCTGCCGTCGGC
>NZ_JBQUYR010000043.1:0-608 GCF_056314265.1 Pseudacidovorax sp. DMC4
CTGCAGACCCCCGATGCGCTGGACCCCGGCGCCCTGGCCGATGCCTGTGCCGACATTGACCTGGACGCACTGATCGGCCGCGAGATCCATTGCGAGATCGACCTCGATGGTGCCGGCACCTTCGTGCCGGGCGGTGTCGGCGATGCGGTGGATCACCTCGGCGCCGGCATCCGCCAGATCAACGCCCTCATCACCGAAGCAGAGTTGCTGGGCGAGCATGGCCGCCACCTGCGCTACCGCCTCGTGCTGCGCCCCTGGCTGCACCTGGCCACGCTGAATTCGGACTGCCGCATCTTCCAGAACGCCACCGTCGTCGACATCCTCGATGCCCTGCTGGCGAACTACCCCTTCCCCGTCGACAAGCGTCTGGCCGAGTCCTTCCCCATCCGCGACTACCAGACCCAGTTCAACGAAAGCGACTTCGCCTTCTTCGAGCGGCTGTGCCAGGAGTGGGGCATCAGCTATCACTTCGAGCACGACGCGGGCGCCCACCGGCTGGTGCTCTCCGACCATCTGGGTGCCTTCAGGCCGAACCCGAGCGAGGCCTATCGGCAAGTGGCCTATCACCCGCCCGGCTGGAAGCTCGACGCCGAGTATCTGCATGCCTT
>NZ_JBQUYR010000044.1:0-605 GCF_056314265.1 Pseudacidovorax sp. DMC4
ACCTGGAAGTTCTTCAGGCCCTGCTCGTCCAGCGTCGGGATGTCCTTCAGCGCCGGGGTGTTCACCCGCTTGAGCGTGGTCACGCCATAGGCCTTCACCTTCTTGGCCTCGATCTGGCCGGTGGTGTTCGTGGTCTGGTCGCACAGCAGGTCGATCTGCCCGCCCATCAGGTCGGCGATGGCCGGCGCGGTGCCCTTGTAGGGCACGGTCGTCATCTCGGCCTTCAGCGCACTCTGGAACAGCAGGCCGCACAGGTGCGAGGCCGAGCCGATGCCGGCATTGCCGAGGTTGACCTTGCCCTTGTTGCTGGCGATCCAGGCCTGCAGCTCCTTGAAGTTGTTGGCTTCGAGCTGCGGCTTGCCGATCAGCGTCATGGGCACGTCGTTGATCATGCCCAGGTATTCGAAGTCGGTTTCCCAGTTGTAGCTGAGCTTGCGGTAGAGCACCGGCGTGGTGGCCATGCCGACGTGGGTGACCAGCAGGGTCAGGCCGTCGTTCTTGGCGCGCGCCACCTTGGCGTTGCCGATGGTGCTGCCGGCGCCGGCGGTGTTGTCCACCACGATGGTGGCGCCCAGGGCCTTCTGCATGGCCTCGGCCAGGTCGCG
>NZ_JBQUYR010000045.1:0-504 GCF_056314265.1 Pseudacidovorax sp. DMC4
GCAGCAGCTGCGCACCTCGGGGGCGCGTGCGCGGGCCAGCGGCAACCTGCGCGGCATGGTGCCGGGCTTCAGCTTCGCGCTGCAGGGGCATCCAAGGGAAGCGGCCAATGCGGAATACCTGATCCTGGAAACCGACTTCCTCATCGAGGACGTGGGGCAGGACAGCCAGGCGGCGCTAAACGCGGTGACTCAACCCCAGTCGCAGCAACGCTGGCGGGTGCAGGTGGACCTGCTAGCGCACCCCATCACCGAGCCGCTGCGCCCGGCGCTCACCAGGCTCAAGCCGCACACCCATGGTCCCCATACAGCACGGGTGGTCGGCCCCGAGGGCCAGGAGCTGTGGACCGACGAACTCGGCCGCATCAAGGTGCAGTTCCCCTGGGACCGGCAAGGCCAGGAGAACCCGCACAGCAGCTGCTGGGTACGTGTCTCCAGCCCGTGGGCGGGCAACCAGCTGGGCGGCGTGCACCTCCCGCGCATCGGGCAGGAGGTGGTCGTCGACTT